>JANYFR010000014.1 GCA_025362585.1 Acidimicrobiales bacterium
GAGGCCGGCGTCCAGGATGATCCGGTCCTCCGCGATCCCGGCGTCGATTGCCCATTTGCGGCGTTCGGCGAGGAAGGTCTTGTTCGACGCGGACAGTAGCAAGGGCGATCCCAGCTCGGCGAACGTTGACGAGTCGCGCAGCAACTGGAGGGACTGGGCGGCGGTCTTACCGAGGTCGAGGCCGGCGTCCAGGATGATCCGGTCCTCCGCGATCCCGGCGTCGATTGCCCATTTGCGGCGTTCGGCGAGGAAGGTCGCTACGGTCTGGGTGACGTCGTCGTAGTGGGGAGTCGGATCGGCGACGCGCGGACGAAGTCGGATGTGCGTCGCGACGACGCTGGCACCGGCCTCGGCGCAGACGCTCAGGTAGTCGGGGTCGGCGAAACCGCTGATGTCGTTACCGACACAGGCCCCCTCGGCGAACGCCACGCGCGCGACGGCGGCCCGCCAGGTGTCAATACTGATCGGTACCTCAAAACGCCGCACGAGTTCGGTGACCACGGGGGCCACACGATCAATCTCCTCGGCCTCGCCGACGTCGTCACCGGGACCGGCCTTGACGCCGCCTATGTCGAGTAGATCGGCCCCGTCGGCGATTAGTTGATCGGCCCGCTCGTAGAGGGCGTCGAGGTTGAAGGTGGCGGCCGGTTCGTAGAACGAATCCCTCGTGCGATTGAGTATTCCCATGACCAGCGCACGCGAGGTGAGGTCGAAGCACTGCGTGCCGAGGGCCAGCGAGAGGGGGCGGTACGGGCGGAAAATCCGCACTAGTAGAGGCGACTCGCGAGACGGCGGCGATAGGACACGTAGCGCGGATCGTCCGGGCCGAGTGCGTCGAGGATCTCGAGGAGACTTTTTTTGGCGCTCGGATCCGACGACGTCTGCTCGAGGAGATGTTCGAGTGTGAGGTCGAGATCACCGTCCAGTGGTACGCCGCTTCGCTGGAGGTGCAGGCGGGCGAGGACGGTTTTCGCCGCCAGCACGTGAGCGAACGGGGTGAGGACCGCTTCGGCCTCGTCCCACCGGTCGCTTTGGCGCAGCAGGTCGCCGAGGGCTACCGCCGCTTGCTCGTTGGTCGCGTCGTGTGCGAGAGCTTCACGTAACGACGCTTCGTCGCCGGCGTCAATCAGCTGGTCGACCACCGACGCGCCGGGCGCGAGCCGTTCGACGAACTCGCGCACGGCCGTTTCGGGTTGCGCCCCTACGAAGGAGTCGACAATCTTTCCATCGCGAAGAGCGAAGACGGCCGGAATCGACTGGACTTGAAAGGCTTGGGAGATCTGGGGGTTGGCGTCAACGTCAACTTTTGCGAGCTCGACGGTGCCCCCGGTCTCGTCAACGACCTTTTCCAGTATCGGTCCGAGCGTCCTGCAGGGTACGCACCACTCCGCCCAGAGGTCCACGATGACCGGCACGGTCATTGATCGCTCGATAACGGCAGTACTGAAGGTGGCATCGGTCACGTCACTCACGTCGGCCAGCCTAACGTTGACGGCGGTGCGCCGAAGGGGTGGCGAGCCGCTGTTAGCCTCGGCCCTAATGGACAGTCCGGTGGTGGGCATCAATGAGGACAACGTCACCAAGTGGATGGTAGAAAACGTCGGAGCCGCGTCGCCGGTCACCTTCGAGTTGATCGCCGGGGGCCGTTCCAACCTTACGTACCGGGCCGTCGACGCCAAGAATCAAGCCTTTGCGCTGCGCCGACCCCCGCTCAGCCACGTACTGCCGACCGCCCACGACATGGTCCGCGAGCATACCGTCATCTCCGCCCTCTATCCGCTCGGCGTTCCGGTCGCCGAGCCCCTCGGGCTCTGCACTGACGAGGGGGTCAACGATCGGCCCTTCTACGTGATGGAGTTCGTGGACGGCTCAATCCTGCGCCATCGCCTTCAGGCGGAGCAGGACTTCGACTGGGGGACGCGCCGCCTGATCGGCGACCATTTGGCCACGACCCTCGCTCAGCTGCACGACGTGGACGTGGTCGGCGCCGGGCTCGGCGGCCTGGCGCGCCACGACGGCTACATCGAACGCCAACTCCGACGATGGCGGAGCCAGTACGAACAGATGCGCGTGGACGGGGTCGATCACGGGGGCATCATCGAGGCCGTCGGTGATCAGTTGGCGGCGTCCATCCCGACCCAACAGCGCGTCGCGGTCGTTCACGGTGACTATCGGCTCGACAACACGGTGCTCGACCATCACGGCCGGGTCCGCGCAATACTCGACTGGGAGATCTGTACGTTGGGCGATCCGCTCGCCGATCTCGGCGTGCTCCTCTGCTACTGGGCAGAGCCCGACGACGAGACCGTCGCGCTGCTCGGGGCCGCCCCGACCACGGCCGACGGGTTCGTCGGGCGCGATCAGGTACTCCAGAGTTACGTGCGCCACTCAGATCTCGATGTCAGTGACGTCGCCTACTATCAAGCATTCGGATATTGGAAGTTGGCCTGCATTCTGCAGGGCGTCTTCGCGCGCTACCGCGCCGGAGCCGTCGGCGGCGATCAGGGCAGCG
Organism: Acidimicrobiales bacterium; assembly: GCA_025362585.1. Lineage (GTDB taxonomy): Bacteria > Actinomycetota > Acidimicrobiia > Acidimicrobiales > RAAP-2 > RAAP-2. The sequence continues at coordinate 2,513 of JANYFR010000014.1, forward strand.
TCGCTGAATTCCCGACACATATCGCAATGCTCGCCGCGACGGCGAAGCAGACTTTGGAGCAACACTGATGGACGAAGAGATCTACGACCGCATCATCTTCCTCGCGGACCCCGAGCTGAGCGAGCCGGTCCTGGTGGTCGCTCTCGAGGGCTGGATTGACGCCGGACTCGGCGCTACCAACGCCATCGGCACGATGCTCGACACCATCCGCACCGAGGTGCTCGCCACCTTTGACACCGAGTACTTCATCGATCAGCGGGCCCGTCGACCGATTGCGCGCATCGTCAATGGGATCACCACCGAACTCACTTGGCCCGAGATTCAGTTGCGCTACGGGCGCGACGGCGACGGCGCCGACATCCTGTTCCTCGTCGGTCCGGAGCCCGACTTCCACTGGAGCGATTTCGTCGACGTCGTCACTGACGCCGCCGGGCGCTTTGACGTGCGACTGGTCGTCGGCCTCGGGGCGTTCCCCGCGCCGACGCCGCACACTCGACCGGTACGCGTCATCGGTACCGCCCCCGCGTCGAGTGCGCACGTGCTGGCCCTCGTCGGTTCGGTCACGGGCGAGCTCGAGGTGCCCGCCGGCATCAGCTCGGCCCTCGAACTGGGATTCGCCGAGGTCGACATGGATATTGTGACGCTCTGGGCGAGGGTCCCTCACTACGTGGCGGCCATGCCCTACCCGCAGGCGTCGGCCGCGCTCATCGAGGGTCTCGCGCGAATCGCCGGACTGACCTTGGACGCGAGTCACCTGCGCGCCTCGGCCGACGAAGCCCGTCAGCGCGTCGACGACCTCGTGACCAATAACCCCGATCACAGTTCAATGGTCGAACAGCTCGAAGAGGCCGCCGACGAGGTCGAGGGAACGTCACTGGGCGAAGAGTTGCCGAGCGGTGACGAACTGGCCGCCGAACTCGAGCAATTCCTGCGAGGCGAAGCCAGCTGAGTCGCCTATCGTGACGGCTATGAAGAACGTCATGATCACCGGGGCCGGTTCGGGATTTGGGAAGCTGACGGCACTCGCCCTCGCCGAGCGCGGCCATCACGTCATTGCGACCACCGAAACGAAGGACCAGTCGAAGGCCCTGCGACGAGAGGCCCCCCAACTCACAGTCAAGAAGCTCGACGTCACGACTGACGACGTCGACAAAGTACTCGACTGGGAGATCGACGTTCTGATCAACAACGCCGGTGCCGGTCAGACCGGGCCCATCGCCGACATTCCCCTCGACCGGGTCCGCCACCTCTTCGAGGTCAACGTCTTTGGCACGATGGCGGTCACTCAGGCGGTGCTCCCACAGATGGTCGCTAGAAGGAGTGGGCGCATCATCATCATGTCGTCAATCGCGGGCGTTCTGTCGGCCCCGGCCTTTGGCCCCTACGCCATGACCAAGCACGCCCTCGAAGCCATGGGCAAGGCAATGCGCGCCGAACTGGCCCCGCTCGGCATCGACGTCACGCTCATCAATCCGGGTCCGTACCTCACGGGCTTCAACGACCGGATGGCCGAATCGATGTGGGAGTGGTTTGGTAAGAAGTCACTCAACGGCGCCGAGGCCGATCTCTTTCGCGTCATTGGCAACTTCGTCACGACGGATCAGCGCGACCCCGTCGAGGTGGCGAACCGCTTGGTCGAACTCGTCGGGGCCGAGACGACGTCCGAGAACAACTTCGTCCCCGAAGACCTTCTCGAGCAGATGAACCTCGCGTCGCTCAACCTCGGTTAATCCGAGGGTGCGTCGACGTCGCCCTCCTCGATGCGCAGGCCTAGTCCCAGGGCGTAGCCCTCGAGGAACAGCGCGCTGTCGGCCTGGCGGGGATGGCGGTCGGCAATCGCGTTGAACTTCGCGGAGTGGTCGGCCTCTTGGAGGTGGGCCAGTTCGTGGACCAAGACGGCGTCAATCACCCACGCCGGGCACTGGCGCAGTCGGCTCGAAACGCGAATCTCGCGCGAGGCCGGCGAGCACGACGCCCACCGGGCCTGTTGATTCTTCACCCAGCGCACCGAGTTCGGTTCGACGCCGTCGTTGTAGAGACCGGCGAGCACCCGAGCGCGCTCTTCGAGCGACGTGTCGCCGGCCGAATTTTGGGGTCGCTGCGTCAGGAGCCGCTCGACGAGGTCGTCGACGAAGACGGTCCGTTCGCGGCCCTTTATCCGTCCGGGGATCTGCACGACGATGCGGCTTCCGGACCAGTGCGCCGTGCCAGTCTTCTTTCGCCGCGACGACGCACGGACCTCGACCTCCGGCCGATCAAAACGCGGCGACTCAATCGTGACGACGGTGTCGGAGGGGGGACCCTTGTGTTTGGACATCAGACGATGATGTTGACCAGACGGGGCGGCCGCGAGACAATGCGCTTCGGCGTCGCGCCAGCGAGGGTGGCGTTGATCGTGGCGTCCTCCAGCGCTTCGGCAGCGGCGTCAGCCATCGAGATGTCCGGCGGCACCTCCAGGCGGGCCCGGACCTTGCCGTTCACTTGCACGACCATCGTGATGGTCGCGCTCTTCACCAGGTCGGGATCGGCCACCGGCCAGTGCTGCTGGTGGACACCATCGCGGCCGGGGTAGCGCCTCTCCCAGGCCTCGGCCGTGACGTGCGGGGCCATCGGGGCGAGCAGCTTCAGCATGGCGTCGATGGCCTCGTCGAACGTGGCTCGCTGCGCGCCGTGCTCGCTGCGCGCCCACTTGGAAACGGTGTTCAGTAGCTCCATGATCGCGGCGACCGCGGTGTTGTAGCTCCATCGATTGAAGTCGCTGGTGACCTTCGCGATTGTGCGATGCACGCTTCGGCGCACCTCCTGATCAACGTCGTCGACTTCTTCGTGGAAGTTGACCCCGTCGAGTTGGCTGAGTCGGTAGAAGCGATCGATGAAGCGGCCGCAGCCGTCGATGACCTCGTCGGTCTGATCGGTCCAGTCGACGTCGTCGGCCGGTGGACCGGCGAAGAGGTGGAAGAGTCGCAGACCGTCGGCACCCACGGTGTCGTAGTACTGCTCGGGGGCGACGAGGTTGCCACGGGATTTGGACATCTTGGTCCCATCGAGACGGATCATTCCCTGAGTGAAGAGACGTCGGAACGGCTCACGGGCCAGTCCCGGAGCGAAGCCGATATCGATCATCGCCTTCAAATAGAACCTCGCGTACATGAGGTGCAGAATGGCGTGCTCGATGCCGCCGATGTACTGGTCGACGGGCATCCACTTGGCCACCTGCGTTGGATCGAAGGCCGCGTTGGCGGTGAAGGGATCGGCCATGCGCATGAAGTACCACGAGGAGTCACAGAACGTGTCCATGGTGTCGGACTCGCGCTCGGCGGGCGAATCGCAGACCGGACACGTGGTCGTGCGAAAGGCCTCGTGGGTCGCCAGCGGGGACTGCCCGCTCACCGTCATCGACACGTCGTCGGGAGCGAGCACCGGCAACTGGTCCTCGGGAACCGCGACGATGCCACAGACCGAGCAGTAGACGATGGGGATCGGACAGCCCCAGAAGCGCTGGCGTGAGACGAGCCAGTCGCGCAGGCGGTAGTTGACCTTCGCGACGCCGCGCGCGTGCTCGGCCAGATACTCGGTCGCCAACACCGTGGCACTCGCGACGTCGAGTCCGTCCATGAATCCAGAGTTGATGTGCAGGCCATCGCCGGCGTAAGCACCACCCTCGAAGTCCTCGGGTGGTTCCGTGGTGCGCACGACGGCGAGGTTATGGACCATTGCGAAAGCGTGGTCGCGTTCGTCTTCGGCCGGTACCGCCATGATGGCGCCAGTTCCGTAGGTCCCGAGCACGTAGTCGGCCACGAAGACCGGTACCGGCTCATTGGTGAAGGGGTTCAGCACGTGGCTTCCGGTAAAGGCGCCGCGCTTCTCGAGCCCCGCGCCCGAATCTGACGACGCGGTCCGCTCGAGATCACTCTCGGTCGCGGCCCTGGCGACGAGCGCCTCCACGCTCGCACGCTGGTCCTCGGTCGTGAGTTCCTCGAGCAGCGGATGCTCGGGCGCGACCACGGCGTAGGTGACCCCGAAGCCCGTGTCCGGACGCGTCGTAAAGACGCGCAGCGCCTTGGTGGGATCGCTCAGTAGCGGCAGGTCAAACTCGACACCCTCGCTGCGACCAATCCAGTTGCGCTGCATGGTCTTCACGCGTTCGGGCCACTCAAGCGAGTCAAGGTCGAAGAGCAGCTCATCGGCGTAGTCCGTGATCTTGAAGAACCACTGCTCGAGGTTGCGGCGCTCGACGAGATCGCCCGATCGTTCGCAAGTCCCGTCGGCGAGAACCTGTTCATTGGCGAGGACGGTGAGACATCCCGGGCACCAATTGACTGGGGCTTCGGCCCGGTACGCGAGGCCGGCTTTCAAGAAGCGAAGGAAGATGGTTTGGGACCAACGCATGAACTCGGGGTCGTGACTGTAGACCTCGCGACGCCAGTCGTAGACGGCACCGAGGCGCTTAAGCGACGTCTTGAGTTCCTGCATCCGCGCTTCAGTGAAGGGTCGCGGGTGACTACCGGCCTTGATGGCCGCGTTCTCCGCCGGCAGGCCGAACGAGTCGAACCCGAGGGGCGAGAGGACCGCCCGGCCGAGCATCGTCTGGTAGCGCACGACCAGGTCCCCGAAGGTGTAGTTGCGGATGTGGCCCTGGTGGGCCGTTCCCGACGGGTAGGGGTACATGCACAGCGCGTAGAAGCGATCGCGGGAGTCGTCGTTGTCGACCTCGTAGGTACCCTCGTCGAGCCAACGGGCCTGCCACTTCGTTTCTACCGCTGTGACGTCGAAGGGGCGGGCCATTACGACATTCTACGGAAATGAGGACCTAGTCTCACCCTATGAGTGGCGAAGCAATGCGTGGCGCAACCTACCTCCTCGTGCACGGCGCGTGGTCCGGAGCGTGGTGTTGGCGCCATCTCGGCGCGGAGTTCGACCGAAGGGGTGTGGCGTGGAGGGCGCTCGACCTGCCCAGCTCACGCTTGGACGCCGATCCCGCCACCGTGCTCGCCGACGACGCCGCCTGCGTCGTGTCCGCGACGAAGCATGCGGGACCGGTCGTCGTCGTGGGCCACAGCTACGGCGGAGCAGTCGTCACGGAAGCCGCCCCGGCGATTGATGACTTGCGACAGTTAATCTACGTGGCCGCGCTCGTTCCCCTATTGGGCCAGAGCCCCTCGACGACGTCCAAGATCAGCTACGAGCGAACCATGCTCGACAACGCTATCGAGCGCGATGGCGATTTCCTCCAGCTGAACCCCGAACGGGCCGCGGACGCCCTCTACAACGGGTGCGACCCAGAAGTCGCTCGGTGGGCCGTCTCACAACTCACCACCCAGACCGTTGCCTCCTTTAAGAGCGCCCGAACGTCAATGGAGATTCAGGTCCCGACCTTCTACATTCGGTGCTCTCGCGACCGGGCAATCGATCCACAACTCCAAGTCGAGATGGCCAGTCGATGCAGTTCTGCAATGACACTGGACAGTGATCACTCACCATTTCTCTCACAGCCGTCGAGACTCTGCGACCTCCTGCTCGCCTAAGCCGCCCAAGGACCCGAAACCAACTGCTAACATCTTTGAACCTTTGGGGGTATAGCTCAGCTGGTAGAGCACTTGCATGGCATGCAAGGGGTCCGGGGTTCGAATCCCCGTACCTCCACAATGTTTTTCCTGAATTTGT
>JANYFR010000029.1 GCA_025362585.1 Acidimicrobiales bacterium
GAAGCGCTGGAACTGAGGATCAACGGCGTAGCCACGAATGTACTCAACCCCACGGCCATTGCACAAAACGAATTTCTCAATCGTAATTTTCGATTCGTCTTGCGATTGGATCGATGTGTTGCTGCATTCATCTTGATCCTCATTTCCAACTAAGGCACTTGCGGTGAATGTAACACACGTTGTGCGAACAGGCCTAGTGCTTGATCAAGTAAACCGCTCGCCAGGAAATGCCGATGATTTGATTCACAAGAGACGAGTAGGGCACATTTGATTGGCCAAGTGGCACCGATCTTTTGTCACTCGCGGAAATGGACTTCTTGGACTCTTTGAAGTCAATAATCGGGCTAATAGATGAGTCGTGGCGAAGGTTTTGAAGACCATTTCAATTCCAAAATGGTGTGTTTATTCGGTACATCAGGAATCGAAAGTCTGATAGATGGTGAGGCCAGATTTGAAGAACATTCCCGGATGTACCGTTCAATTCGATCTCCATAACATTAATGGAAGCACATAGTTCAAGTTTCGGATATGAATCTGAACGGCATTTTTCGAATTGCTCGCGATAACTTCGTACTTGTAGGGCAAATGCAAAGCTCGGAACGTCATCGAGAGTCATCGGAGTTTCCGATCAACGCGCGGCTCCCTGTTTGCCGTTAGCGTTCTCGATGTCTCCAAAGAGCCTCCCTGGCATTGGAGATCGGTGTATTCGTCAACTGGACATGAACATATGTTTTCCGACGATCGCATCCCTACTTTCATCCCTACAAATCGAGTCATCCTCCGTTGATCGTGTGGACACTGTGGACGAATCTCCGGACAATTGCAGGCACAGAGGACGGGGTGGACACTTCTGCCAGTACACCCAGATCTACGAGGGCACGAACCAGATCCAGCGGGTCGTGGTCGCCAAGCACCTGCTCAAATAGCACGGTCGTCAACGGCACGCAGGTGCGCCAGCGCGAGGGCCAGCGGGGCCCCCAAGCGATCCCGATGACCCGCGGCTATCGACCGAGCCCGGCAGCGAAGGGATACCCGCAACTCTGGGTAACTGAACAACCATCGATCACGCGGTGGAAAGTCACGCAATTACGGCATATGCACATCTTGAAGAGCAATCAACTCACGCGTGTATGACACGAGAAAATAGCGAAGTCCAGTAATGGTACGAAGAATTGATCACGTTGGACCCCAAACGACATTTTCGTTTGCTTTCAAACTACTCACAACGTTTTGACAATTCACTCACAACGTGAGATGGTGTGAAGAGCAAGGGCAGAAGGAGTCAAGCATGTCACTCCGAGTCCTTGCAACATTAATTTGCAAGCGTTGTCAAACACGACTGCTGGCCTTTGATGAACTATTTGCACTCGCCAAGTTCACTGGTTCAAGTCACGTGACATTGTGACTTCGATTGCCCGTGTGTGCGATCGCGGGTCGACTCTCGAATCTCCTATTGCCGAACTCTCACGACGACTACGGGCAAACAATCCGCCGTCAAGTTGTTCGATGATCTTGTATCACAAGGTGTTGCGTCTTTCGCACACGGGCTACGGCGACGTACCCCGGCGGGAGCACTTCAACGGGGGGCTCTTTTCCGAGTTGTCCCTGGCAGTAAGGGGTGAAGCGTTGATCCACGGGCCATCTTTGGTCGCCCGACCCGTGGGGAGCCAATGGCGAAACCGACTCCCGTATCAAGTATGCATTTCAACCAACTAATCATTAGGGAGCTCACACAAAATGAAATTGTTATCACTTAAGAACCTCGCGATGACGGGAGCGCTCAGCGTTGCCGGTTTCGGCCTGGTCGGTGTCGGCGCTCACGCGGTGTTCACGACATCGTCGGTCAGTGCACAGTCGATCACGGCGGGGACGCCTTCGATATTGCTGTGGTCGGCTGACGCTAGCAACGGCTGCACTTCACTTGCCATCGCGCAGGGGAATCCACAGACCTGCAACAACACGATTCCTTTGAAGGCAGTGGGACCGGTGGGTTCGACGTTCGAGACGCCCGCCAGCAAGGTCTACATGTACAACAATGGCAACATTCCGGTGACTGAAACGTCAATCCAGATTGGTGTGACGGCCCCAGTTCTTGCGGCTGACATTGCCCTGTACAACGAGGTGAACGTGTGTCTCCACAGTTGGGACTCGGGTGCCCCGGTCCCAGGCTGGGTCGAGGCGACTGGTCCTCTGACAACCGCCGTAGCCCTCAGCCCGACCGTTGTAGAGAATCCAATCATCATTGCGCCGGGACAGCAGCTCTGGTACACGATGGACTTCTACGCGGGGCAGGACTCTGCGTGCTCCCCTAACGGTCACGGCTACAGCGACGGTACCAACACCAATGCAGCGTGGGCCACTCAAATTGGTCACGGTTACACAACGCCGCTTAGTTTGACGAACGCTGCCGAAGGTGGCACTCTCGCAACAACGTTTACGTACAACTACACGGCTTAGGGGCTTGAACACCGGTGAGGGGAATCTTCAGAGATCCCCCTCACCGGAAGCCTTCATTGGGACCGAAGTCTGCAATCGGCCGCTGCGAGCTTGGAGCAATCTGCGCGAGGCACGTGGGCAGTACCATGAAGTTGCAAAGGCGCAGAAATGCAAATTGACATCAAAATTCGTACGATGGCGGTGGCTGGCGTCACCGCTCTTGCTGGGGTCGCCCTAATCGGCACCAGTGCCTACGCTGGAAATGAAGGCTCTTCACCTTCGAAGACATTTGCCTCTCAGAATCCCAACGTGGTGCTATCGGCCAGCGGCGCAACTGGGAACGGCACCCCTAATATCACGCTCGCGTCGCTCGGTCCGACGGGGTCGTCATTCATGACGACGCTGACACCAGTCACTATCACGAACAACGGCCCCGCGACGGCCACTGCAGTGGCCTTGCAGTTGACGGGCCACAGCAACAACGTCACGTTCCGAGGCGAGACCTGGGTATGCCTCTTCAGCAGCGCAGGCCTGTTCGTCAACGAGCCCTTGACAGTCGTCGAGGGGTACGGGCAGACCAAAATTTCGAATCTCACTCTCGCGCCGCAGGCCACCGCTACCTACACGGTCGTGTACTACGCGGGCTCGTCCGAAAACACGGGATGCGGCAGTGCCTTCACGAGTTATCACACGCTGAGCAGTGACGGCTACTCCGGCCACTACGGTGCCGGTGAGTCGTACCCGGCGGGGACCACGAATTTGGCCGCTGCATCGATGACTAACCCAGCGGAAGGTGGGACCCTATTAGCGACCGTCACGGTGAGTTATCTGGGGTCGAACAATCCGAAGTCGGGGGACGACTGCGAGGACCACCAAGGAAACCAGTGCGACCTCCAAGGAGACCAAGGTGAACAAGGTGAACAAGGGGACCACCATAAGGATCACCCGGGGACGCAGGCGGGAACTGGCTCTGGGATTGGCCCGGAGACAATCACGGGAACCGGTTCGAGAATCGGCAGTGGAGGAACCGGCGAGGGTATGAAGTGGACCGAGCTCCAGGAGCAGAGCGGTAAGCGGTATTCGCATCAATAATTGCCTCATTGCGCTGGACAGGTTGCAAAGCGGTGAGACCGCGAACCGATTCGTGCTCCGTTGTACAGACGTGTTGTAGGTGTGGCTAAGTCAGACTGGCGGCCCTTCTTTTGGTCGTCGCCATCGAGGGGATCATGATGTCGCAGTATCCGACGCCCAATGATGACATCGCAACCCCGGCGGTCGATCGGAGTTCGAACAACTGGGCCGAGCGCCTCTTCGGGGCCCGCACTTTGGATGGTGCAGTGCCAGATTCGACACTCCGGGCCACCACAGCCCACGCGGCGGTGCCGGATACGCCGCACGATGTCGAGAGAGCGACCGCGACGGCGTCCGAGGCGACCCACAATGGTCAGACCGTGACTGAGGCCAGACCCCCTCGCTCGAGGATCCTGTTGGTCGTCATGTGGTCGAGGAAGATCGTTGCGACACTTGCGGTACTCGTGATTCTTCTCGTGGCGGGGGTCGGGACCGCAGCGCTCGTCCGGGGCACTTGGGCAGTGAGCCCCGTCGTCTCGGGCAGCATGCGACCGGGACTGCCAGTCGGCGGCGTAGCGATAAGTGAGCGGGTCCCAATTGATGGACTCAACCTGCGCGACGTGATTGTGTTCCGGAATCCGTCCAAGCCCTCCGAAGTGGTGGTTCACCGAATCGTTCGAATTCTGAAGGACAAGGCGGGCCGCGTCTTGATTCGTACGCAGGGTGACGTGAATAGCGTTCGAGACCCATGGACGTTAACCATTCGAGGTCAATACGTCTATCGAGTGCGCTGGACTTTGCCACTGCTGGGCTACGTCGCAGTGGCGTTCCAGAACAACCGCGGCATCTACCTGCTCGGGGCGGGCCTAGTCCTGATCGTGATCGCCATCACGACCCTGGTCAATTCGCGCCGACGAGTCGAGGTGGAGCCGGTTCCGCACGAGTCACCACCGGTTCACCATTCTGCTTAATTCGATATCGTCAAAACATGTTGCACAAAGTGTCTCCAGCACCGTCAGGCGTCGGGAGTGCTCGTCGCGGTACGTCGTCATAGACCTGCAGCGCGAGGCGACTGGCCTCAAGACGGTTCGTCGTCCCTGTCGACAAAACGTCAAAGTCATCAGATTCTCATCATTGTCAATTGACCCGAGTGTCCCTAGCGCTCAGAGCCCATTCCTTGGCGCAGCGCAGTAGAGGGAACGCAGGAATCACAGTGCCTGGTGCTCATCCTCTTCGGTGTCGCTTTGATAGCGAGATTGATGGAAGTTAACGGAGGACTTCAAGGACTGTTGTGAAACACGCTGACGTGGGGTCCACTGGGGCGAAGTGGTCGAACCCCTCCAGCTCGATTATCTGGACCTCTTTCGCCGCGGCGTACGACCGCGACATCTCAATCGGTACTCGATCGTCAAGGTCGCCGCTGATGACCACGACCTGACATTGGGGGATGTTCCTTATCGGATCAAGGTCAGGTCGTTCGGAAGCGTGACCGCCGAGAAAGGCCTGCACCGCACCCGAACCGAGGTCCAGTGATTCGCCGCGCTGCAGATCGGCGACGGGCGCGAGGGCGATGACCCGCGCCAAGTCATTGACGAATGAGGAGGCCCACAGGGCCAGGTGACCCCCAGCCGAGTGACCGATGACGATACCACCCTTCGCGTCGAGTGCAGCCAGGGCCGCAGCGACGTCGGACGTTGTGCTGTCGGGGTCGCCCGGAATCCGCCGGTACTCGACGAGCGCAACGTACCGTCCAGAGGCGGCAATTGCCTGACTCAGATGACTCAAGTGGGATCGATCGTACTCGGGACGCCAAAATCCCCCGTGCAATATGAAGACGGTGGGTCCGCCGCTCTGCTTTCCGTAGACGTCGATGACTTGATCGGGATCGTCGCCGTAGTGAACGGTCATGGCGGGAGGCGGGACCGGTCGTTCGAAGATGTTCATAGGGGACCGCGTCATGCGCCAGACTCCACGGGGCTTCGCCCATTGTCACGAGCGCTACCGCGGTTCGACCGACTGGATGCGCTGTGCGCGACGAGCACGGTCAGCCCTCGAAGTTCGCGGAGGCCACCGACACCGCACGCAACATCGAGAGTCGTCGGCACGGATCTCGCGCCTACGACTTCAGCAGGCCTCGACGGAGGTACACCGTCGAGGCCTCTCGCACCAACCTCGCACACATCGGGACGGCGTCGCGTTCCAACTCCGTGGCCAGTAACTCAAGGTCCCGTGCGGAGCTGCGTCCCGGCCGGAGCGCCTCGTAAATGGCGAGGAGTCGGACGTCGTCTACGGAGACCAACTCCGCCGCGCGCTCGAAGTTCTCGGCCAACTGCCCATTGCCGGCCGCGCGCGCGGTGTCGGCCTGGCGCTGCAGTTGCGCTGGTCCGATACGAATGTCGCTCCACAGGACGTCGCCCGCGACGACCTCTTCCAGGCGCCACTTTCGCACGGTCATTCCAGCCCCGTAATCTCGAACTCAGTGGGATCCTCGTCCGACGTCGCCATCCGCTCCATGGCCACCATCGCCACGGTCGTCGCGTGATAGCGAGCCGTGATTGCCTCGTTGGTGTACGGATTGCGGATCGGGATCGTCCGGCCGCCGCGCGCTCGAATCGCGGCGTTACGGCCGATGCCGCGATACATCTCGAGCGAGATGAGGGGCGCCATTGAGAGGAGCTCGAGGTTGGCGAGCGGAGGTAGATCGCGCTGGTGGATGAGGACCGTGCCCTTCGCCTGAAGACCGATGCCTATTCCCGAACCGCTCAGTTTTGCGGCGGTGAGACCGATGACGCCGAGGTCGATACTTCGGTGTACGCGCACGAGCCTCCCCGTGCTACCACCCTCCTCGAGACCGGCCAGGATCTCGCGGAGCATGTCGGCCACGTTGTGGCCGCCCGAGGAGACCCACATGCTGCGGGCGAGGGCCGGCGACACGCCAATGACGACCTCCGAGGGGTCCACCCCCGTGACCGCCGGTCCCTCATTGATGACGCGCAAACGGTGGGTCGCGGCCTTCTGCTCGCCCTGCAGAGATTGAACGCTTCCGGCGAGGGGGGAGAAGGCAATCTCGGCACGGCGATCGCTACTGGGCCAGTACCCGGTACCCGGTCCGTCGTCGTCGTTCGGATCGGTCAGCGACGACAAGACGTTCATCTCCTCGTCGAAGATGGCCGCGGGCTGAAGGTAGTCGCCATCCAGTCGCGCGTTGACCATGGCCAGCACGCGGCCCGCCTCGACCCCAAAGCCGGTCGCGTGGAGAGCCCGAATCACGTCGAGTGCGGTGATGCCTTTCTCCACGATTCGTTGTGACGCCACCTGCGCCAGGCGCTGGTCGCGTGGCGAGAGGTCCTTCGAGCCGCTCGCGTAGACCACTTCGTTCACGTGGTAGTCGTCGAAGTGGGCGAGCCCCAAGTGCTCGTAGACGGCCCTGGTGGCCTGCGCGGCACGCACGCGCACGCGAAGGGCCTCATCATGTTCGACGGCTCGCAGTCCGCCATCGACACCCCAGTCGCGTTGGAGGACGAGGAAATCATCCAAGTCCTCGGCGTTGAAGTTGGATGGTCCGAACATGTTGTCGTAGCGGGGGATGGAACCGTAGCCCGAGAAGAGGAAGTCGCTGCCGGCGAAGAATGTCGGCATCGTTCGAGCAGTGCGGCGGATGTCTGACTCCGAGACCAGGGTGTCGTTCCCCGAGCACGACTCCATGTTGCGCATCATCACCATCAGGTTCTCGCAGATCAGGGACCTCATGCCGTTGGGAATACTTCCGACGACCCCCACTCCGTCAATGCCGCCGTTCTGCACGCCCTGCGAGCCAACGGCACGGGCCAGCGAGACGCAGCGCGATTCGAGATAGAGCGTCGAGCACCGCTCCGCCGCTCCCATTAGGACCTCGGCTCCTCCTCCGGACGTGACCCGAAGTTTGATACCACGACTCGCGTAGGCGCTGATCAGGAAGGCTTTCGACCACGGGGTGTCGTCGCCATCGACGAAGACCTGCTCGGTGCCGTAGAGGCTGATGGTCTCGGCGTACGTGGTGAGGCCGCGGAGCCCGAGTTCGAGCTCCATCGCCTCCTCGACGCTGCACTGGGTGATTGCACCGGCCCGGCCCACTTGGGAGCCGATGAGCAGTGCGACCGCGTTCGAGGGCGCGTCCTCGAGTACGGGCACGGTGGTCTCGAGCTCACGGAAGCCGTAGGCCACTGCGGTCGCCGAGTCGGCGGCGAGCAATAACGGGTCATCCAGGAGGTTGGTGACGTGCGCCTGGTTGGACGGTGTGCGTCGAACACGCATCCGCGCGAGGCAGTAGATAAGTTCGTGGGGACGAAGCAGCGCCACCACCCGCGCCAGCTTGGCCGGCGTGAGGCCGCTCGTAAGTACCGCGACCTCACCACGTGGTGTGTCCATTGAGAGAATCCTGCGCGCGATGGTCTCGTCCGATAACGACATCGAGATAGGGGCCATTTCCAAGTCGATGCCGTGATCAGCGATGTAGAAATCGATGGTGTCGAACTCGTCACGTTGCTTCGAATCCATCTCGACGACGAGCCCGTCACGGACCACGAGGGATGGCTCAGGGTCAAAGGGCGAGTGCAGGGCCACCAAACCGAGTTCGGGATCCTCGAGCGCGAAGCCGTCCAGATGGACACGTTGCTCCGCCAGTCGCTCGAACCTTCCGAGCGTTCGTTCCTCTCCGGCTCGATCAGTGGCCACCAGCTCCCCTTTGGTCCAACCGTACTTTGTGAAGAAAGTAAGCCGCGCCCGAGCCGGCTCGGATTCGGGCTACCGCTATCACTCCTGGATCTGTTGGGAGACGGAGAGCTTGTGATCTGGCGTTCCGGCCTTGCCTTCGGTTAGACGACGGCGCAGCACGAAGATCCACCAGAGAACGCCAAGGGCGAGGGCGTAGCCGAAGTACTCGGCCGCCACGCGATTGACCGAGGGCAGGGTGCCGTAGGCGACGACGATGACCGACCAGACGATGCCGATGTAGGCCATTGGTCGCAGCCACTTTCCCATGTTGCAGTACCCCGAGTCCGTCGAAGGAATCTTGCTGCGCGAGTCCGGCGACCGCCACAAGTGAGAGCACCTTGGTCACCAAACCCTGTGACAGAAGATTGATCCCGAGTGCGAATATTCCGACGAGGAGCACACTGTTCACGGGCACCTTGTCGCCCTTCGAGACCTTGGAGAGGATCATTGAACCGGGCAGCACGTTGTCTCGGGACAGGGCGTAACACATCCTCGTTGCCACCGTCAGATTGACTAACAGCGCTGAAAAGATGGATATGAACGCGAAGATTTGAATGAAGTTGCCCGTCACCGCTCCCATCTGCGTCTTCACGATGTAAAGACGGGGTTCTCGGAATGTTGTTGATGATGCCCCCGAGGCGAGTCGACGACGACCGAGGCCGACGAAACCAGAGACCGGGTACCAGACGGTCCGGCCTTACGGTGAATGTGTGTTGTCCGACGGCGATTGCTGCGTTTGGCGCGCGACCGTCACTGTGTCCATCCGTCGAGCCAGGGCGGCGTGCACTCGCCGTATTTCCAGGTCGCGACGGTTTTTTGCATCTCGGACCAACTGGCGAAGCCCGATGCGTCCAAGATGCGCGACGCCTGCGTCCATTGGGCGTTGGAATCGTAGTTGAGGTCGCTGACGGGTTGGACGTGGCGTAGATGCACGGCGTCGAGGATGCCCATGCGAAGGTCATCATGGCCAGCCCACACCGCTTCAACGCCCCAACCCATGCCGACGTCTTGGCGAAACGGCAAGATTTTTCGTTGCGCTTGAGGACTGAGCAGGAGGCATGGTCCAATCTCGACGAAGGACATGAGCCGAGCAATCGACTGCACTTGATGGAGCGTGCAGCCCCAATTGAGGTAGCTCCAGCGGCTGTGCGAGATCGCACAAAGGTCGAACTCTCCCAGTGCGGCCGTGGCGACCGCTTGGGCCAAGGTGCCTCGGGTCAATTCGACGTCATCATCAATCACGACCAGCCAACGGTCGGTCTCATCACGGATGGCTTCGAGGCGGTTCAGCAACTCAAAGCGCGTCCCGACGCCGCGACCCCGGGTCATGTGCGCGAGGGCCGGCGCCGACTCGTCGAGCGCCCAGAGAAACGTCGACTCGACCGGCAGATCGAGGGCGGCCACTCGCGCGGCGTTGCGTCGGCGGTAGACGCACAACACGGCGAAGGGGAGCAGCGGCGGCTGGATCGGCGGATCGGCTTCGGCGAACTCGGCGAGCCGGGCCCGCACGTTCTTGACAATCGCCGTCGGACGCAGCGAAAGGTCACCTTGGCCCGTTGGACCGATCATCCTGAGCGGACTCGCGTTCCAGATCTGACGAAGCAGTCGGCTCTTCGCCACTGGTTCCTACCTCGCCCTGCCGGTACTCGTGCCGGTGCAGTGTTGCACTGCCAATCTCCTTCGTGCGCTCACTGTCGAGGAGCCTTCCTTGAGTCGTTTCGCCTTCGGCCACCTCGAGTCGTGGCCGGTTGCCCGTCCCCTAACAGTATCGGGAGGACTTCATCGGGTCGAGGAGCGTTGCGGGGCCGGTCCCGGCGCCGGTCGAACTCCGACCTTCAGGTCATGGAGGTTCTGCGAGAAGGTTCCTTGGACCCGGCCCCGCACTAGCCAAAGTGGCCCCTGGGGACATCGGCGGCGCAGGTCCGTAGGCGCGAGCGGCCCCTCCAGTCGGCTCCTACAGTGGGTGACCATGTCCCCAACGACCAGCAGTCCCAACGAGATCGTACGTCGCGCCTTCTTGAGAATCGATTCGTCGTCGGTGCTGGCCTGCGTCGACTCACTCGATCTACGCGGTCACGGCAAGGTCAGCGCCGTCGTGGGACTGCCGCTACGCACCCTCCAGCAGCGCCGCGAGGTCGCCACCTTCGCGGCGACCGCTCCCATGGCGGCGTTGCGCGGACTACTCGAGCTCCTCGCGACCAAGCCGCTCGGACTCGTCATCGAAAGCCTGGGCGAGCACGCGGACAGCCCCACCTTCGACCAGCTGTCCGCGACCGTCGATGAACTTCTCGCGAGCGGCACGTCCAACGACGACCTGGTGGCCCTCTTGGCGTACGCGATCATCGAGCAGTTCCCCGCAAGCGCCCACTGTCGGCGTCTGCTGAGCGAGCGTCCCGATTTCCAGTTGCCCGAACTGCCCGACGTCACGGCCGTCCCCACGTTGCTCGTTCCAAAGACCACCGACCCGAGGGTGCGCGAGGAACGGCGAGCGCGGCGCGAACAGGAAAAGCAACGAAAGAAACGTCCCGGCACGCCGCGTCCCTCGCACAGCGGCAAGGCCCCTCGCGTGAAAGGTGCGCCGCCGTCGCGAACGCCGACCGAGGTGCCGGGCACTGGCGGTGCCCCGAACGAACGTCGCCGACCGTTGTTGACACCGGCGGAGTCGGAGCGTTTCGACGTCGACCATCCACTCGCGGGATCGGTGGTCGTGGCCGACGTTGCCTATGACGCTGTTGACCCGATGACGCCCGAAGTGCGATCGAAGGAGCGTCCGGTGCTGGTGGTGGCGGCCAACGACGACGCCCTGTTGGTGCGGGCCATTTACTCCAGTCCGGCGCCGGCGCGACGGGTCTTTCTCGCGTGGCGCCGCCTCGGCCTCGACCACGTGTCGTACATTGACGACGCACGCGTCGCCCTCGTGGCATCCGGCTCGTCGCTAGCGCGCCTCGGGGTGCTCAATGTGGTGGAGTGGAACGCGCTGCTCTGAGCGCGCGAAGGGCCACGACCAGACCGGCGACCGCGAGGACCAGTGCGGCGATCTGCACGCCGGCCGATCCGCTCCGCGACTGCTGGGCGAGGAGCAATCGCTCGTCGAGAAAGCGCACGACTCCCCACACGAAAAGTGCGACGCCCGTGACAATGCCCGCGGCCCTTCGTGGGCGCCAGTGTTCGAGGCCGACTAGGCCGAGCCACAAGAGCCCGTCCTCAAACCCCTGGATGAGCGGGACCGGAACGCGTTCGCCGAACTGGCCCGCGTAGTGGATGCCGAACCACTGGTGGGTCAGGTGACCGCCGCCGTTCACCATAAACTGGGGCCCCAACACCCGGCCAAGGGCCCATCCCGCCACGAGCGCCGGGATCAGCGCATCACTGAAGTGAGCGAGGGACGTCGCGGGCCACCATCTGCGTTGCAGGTAGAGACCGACCGGCAGCGCAACGGCAATGGCGCCGAAGCTCGCGAGCCCGCCCTGCCAGACGGCGAACCATCGAGCGGGATGGCCCGAGTAGTAGCCCCAGTTGGTCGCCACGTGCGCAACACGGGCCCCGACCAGACCGGCGACGATGAGGGCGCCGGCGAAGCGACCGAACGGTTCGAGCTCAACCCCACATTGAGTGAGCCTTCGCCGGGCGTAGAGGTAGGCGACGTAGGCGGCCAGCGCCAGGCCCAGGCCGTAGAGGTGAAAGACGAACGGACCCAGATGGAACGAAGTGGGTACGCCCGACACCCCTAACCCCGGGGGCGACCGATTCCCGCGAAGCCGTAGCCGAAGCGCAACGGCGTGATGTGCACTTGGGCCCCGGTGTAGGGCGCCTCAATCATTTGGCCGTTACCGACGTACATCGCGACGTGGTCGCCACCGTTGTAGCCCCAGAAGAGAAGGTCGCCCGGCTGAATGTCGGCGAGGGGTACGGGCAGGGTGTCGTTGAACTGAGCGCCGGAGTAGTGGGGCAGATAGATACCGGCCGCCTGGTAGGCGAGCATCACGAGCCCCGAGCAGTCGACGCCCGAACGACTCGCGCCGCCCCAGCGGTACCACACGCCGAGGTACGACTCGGCCGCGCCCACCGCGATGTTGGCACGCGAATCGGGCGGCGGTGGCGTGATACCGGCGGCCGCGGCGCCCGTCGCGACGGTGCCCGACGTCGCTGGCGCCGAGGCTGCGGCAGTCGCTGCCTGAGCGCTCGCGAGCGTGGCCGCGGCCTGGGCCGCGGCGGCGGCCTGGGCTTGGGCGTAGAAGGTGGCGATTTGGCCCTTTACTTGGGCGAGGGCGTTCTTCAGTCCGGCCTGGAGAAGCATGGCGGAGTGGAAGGTCTTGGCCGCTGATCGGGTGGCGTCGGCAGCCTGCGCGTCTTCGGTGGCGAGGAGGCCGCGCTCCTGGGTCAGTTTGATCTGGTAGTTCTTCAGGCTGGCGATGGTCGAACTGACGTTGCCCGCAGCGAGCTGGTTGTAGACGCTGGCGGCGCCGACATTGGATGCGTTGGTGGTGAAGAGGGGGTTGTTGCTCGCGGCAGCCCCGTTGGTCACGTAGGCGAAGATGGCGTCGCTACGCAGCTGGACGTTCCTTTTGGCGACGTTGCGCTCGATACCCGCCACCACCGTCTTGGTATTGCTGATGACGTTGCGGATTTGGTTCAGTTTGATCTGCGCGGCGTCGTACATCTGACCGAGCCGTCCGACCTGTCCGTTTATGGTATCGACCTGATGGAGGAGGAGGGCGGCCTTCGCGCGGTCCGAAGAGATGGCGGTTGCGCCCGACGGTCGCGGAGAGATGGCCACAGTGCTGAAGCACACTGCGACGACAGCCAAAATGGAAGCGATCCACCGGAACTGCTTAAGTCCCCTTGTCGGCCGTAGCGTCGGAGGCGCTGCGCGCCCGACGAATCTCACGGGCCAAATCTAGCGGAGAAGGTCGCGTCGAAGCGACTCGAACTCCGTAAGAACTTATGAAGTACCTGATGGGGACCGTTCATCGAGCCGCCGCCCGAGCGAAGAGGCCGCGAAGCCGGGACCATTGTGGCCCGAGAATAGGCTCGTGGGCATGTCGCTGCGCTCACGCCATCTGCCCCGTCGATCCTGTCTCTCCACACCGGGATCGTCGGATCGCTTCCTCGCCAAGGCCCCCACGGCCACGACGGACTTCTCGTTCCTTGACCTCGAGGACTCGGTGGCGCCCAACGAGAAGATCGGCGCACGGGCCAAGGTCGTCAGTGCCATTCGTAACCTCGAGTGGGACGATCGGGTGCTGTGCGTGCGCGTGAACGCCTGGGACACCCCGTGGACGTACGGCGACGTGATAGAGGTCGTGGGAAACGCTGGAGCGCGCCTCGACGAGATCATGATGCCCAAGGTTCAGCGGGCGTCGGACGTGGTAGCGATGGACCTCTTGTTGACCCAGGTGGAGAAGAACTCTGGACTCGAGATCGGCCACATCGGAATCGAGGCCCAAATTGAGACCGCGCAAGGGCTGATCAATGTCGAGGCGATCTGCGCGGCGTCGCCCCGCATTGAATCTATTGTCTTTGGCCCGGCCGACTTCGCCGCTTCCATCGGGATGCCCGTGACGACCATCGACGAGACAATTCACGACGGACCGTCCAATCCGTTCAGCTACGTTTTCGCAAAAATCCTGATGGCCGGACGAGCCAATGGACTCCACGTGATCGACGGTCCGTTTCTCAAAGTACGTGACCTCGACGCGCTGCGGTACGCGGCCGCCATCTCCGCTTCGTACGGATTCGACGGAAAGTGGGCCCTCACGCCCGACCAGGCGTTGGTGCTCAATGAGGTCTACTCGCCCGGACAGGCACTCTTTGACAAGTCGTGGGACATTCTCGACGCCTACCAGGTGGCGACCGAGCACGACCATACCGGCGCACTGATGTTCGGCGACGAGATGATCGACGAGGCCTCGGCGAAGATCGCCCAATCGTTCGTCGCGCGTGGACACCGATCGGGCATGCAGCGCACCAACAAGTAGTCACGGAAATTTTGTTTCTTAATGGGACGTTTTCCCATTAAGGTGGCGTCATGACGACAGCCACGATTGCATCGACCAGCCGGCGCAGTCGAATGCGTGCCGCGTTCACGCCCTCGGAGTGGCGACGGCTTTACGGAATGTTCGGCTTCATTGTGCTGTTGCACCTCGCCGGCTTCTCGCTGCTCTTTATCGCGGCCAGTTACCACTTCGGGGTGGGCTCGGGAAAGACACTCGGCGTCGGCACGGGAATCCTGGCCTACACCCTCGGTATGCGTCACGCCTTCGACGCCGACCACATTGCCGCCATCGACAACACCACGCGAAAGTTCATGTCCGAAGGCAAGCGGCCGATGTCGGTCGGATTCTTTTTCTCGCTCGGCCACTCGTCGGTGGTCTTTGGACTGACGGTGCTCCTCGGGCTGGGGGCGAAGGCGCTGGGGGGCCAGGTGCGCAACGCCAGTTCGCCACTTCACCACTACGGCACCATCGTGGGGACCGTCGTGTCGGGAAGCTTCCTGTACCTGATTGCCACGCTTAACCTCATTGTCCTTGCGGGGATCGTGCGGCTCTTCATCCAGATGCGTCAGGGTCGCTTCGACGACTCCGAACTGGAGAAGCACCTCAACTCGCGCGGCTTCATGATGCGATTCTTCGGGCCCGTCGCGCGTTCGATCGACGTGCCGTGGAAGATGTACCCACTGGGCATCCTCTTCGGACTCGGCTTTGACACTTTCACCGAAGTGGCGTTCCTCGTGCTCGCCGGGACCGCAGTGGCAGCGGGACTGCCGTTTTGGGCGATTCTGAGCCTCCCAATCCTCTTCGCGTCCGGGATGAGTCTGCTCGACACGATTGACGGATCGTTCATGAACTTCGCCTACGGCTGGGCCTTCTCCAAGCCAGTGCGCAAGATTTACTACAACATCGCGATCACCGGCCTCAGCGTGTTCGTCGCCTTCTACATTGGGACGCTCGAACTGATGCAGGTGCTCGCCTCCCAGTTGAAGTTGCACGGGGGACTGTGGAACTACGCGGCGCACTTCAACATCAACTCCGCCGGCATCACCATCGTCATTATCTTCGTCGCCACGTGGGCCTTCGCCCTGTTGTACTGGCACTACGGTCACGTGGAGGAGCGTTGGGAGCGCGCCGCCCTGCGCGCGCAGACGGCGAGGGGTGAGCAGAGTGATCTACACTCGGCCGGCATCACGCTCGGCGCGGTGCACCGGCCGTTCACCATCGACGAGCAGTAGTCAGGAAGTCACGTCGCCGAGGAGTCGGCGCGCGATGACCTTCAAGCAGAGCGTTTCGTCGGCGCCCTCGAAAATCGAGAGCACGCGGGCGTCGACGAAGTAGCGACTGACCGGGTACTCCTCGGCGTAGCCCATGCCGCCGTGAATCTGCATTGCCTCGCGCGTCACCCACTCGGCGGCGCGACAGACGTAGGCCTTGGCCATTGAGGCCTCCATCGCGCCCCCCCCGGCGCCCATCAGGCGCGCCACGTCGAGGG
Source organism: Acidimicrobiales bacterium (assembly GCA_025362585.1). Taxonomy (GTDB): domain Bacteria; phylum Actinomycetota; class Acidimicrobiia; order Acidimicrobiales; family RAAP-2; genus RAAP-2. Next base: position 15,745 of record JANYFR010000029.1, read on the forward strand.
AGAACTGTCGGGCGCACTGGATAATTGCCGCCATTGTGCCGAGTTTCACCCTCGTCAATTCGTACTCAAGAATCGGCGAGCCAAAGACGACGCGACTGCTCGCGTAGTCGAGCGCGGCCTCGTAGGCCGCCTGCATCACGCCGACGGCGCGCGCCGCCGTTTGGATCCGGCCGTTCTCGAAGCCGGCCATCTGGTAGTAGAACCCCCGGCCGAGCCCGTTCTCTTCACCGACGAGGTTGGCGTCGTCGACCAACCAGTCGACGAAGCTCAGTTCGTAGGAGTGCATGCCGCGGTAGCCGAGGGTGTCAATCGGCCGCCCCTCGAGCCGACCACCGTGGGCCTGGTCGAAGACGAAACCGTGGCTGTCACCTCGCGGCTTTTCGACGAGGAAGAGCGAGAGGCCGCGGTGCGCCGACGCCCGGTCGGGATCGGTCCTCGCGAGCAGCACGAGGACCTCGGCCCGCGCAGCGAAGGTGCACCAGGTCTTGGTGCCGTTCACGAGCCAGCCACCGTCGGACTTGGTCGCGGTCGTGTTGATGCCCGCGACGTCACTGCCAAAGTCCGGCTCGGTGACGGCGATCGCGGCCAGGACTTCGCCGTTCGCGAGGCGCGGTAGCCATCGCTGCTTCTGTTCCAGGGTGCCCCCGTGCAACAGGGCGCGGGTCATGATCTCGGGACGAGTGATCAGGGAGCCGCCGATGCCGAGTCCGCCCCAGGAGAGCTCCTCGGTGGCGACCACCATGCCCAGGTACTCCGACTCGCCGCCGGACGCGAATCCTCCGAACTGCTCGGGGATCGACAGTCCGAATCCGCCCAGTTCGCTCAGACCCTCGATGATCGACTCGGGGATATCGCTGTTGGCGCGGTGCACGTGCTCGGCGTGGGGTCGGACCTGTTCAAGGGCGAATCGGTGGAACGTCGCGGACACCATGTCGAAGTCGTCGCCGAGGTGGCGGGGCCCGGGACTCTCGGCGAGGGTGGCGACAAAGCCGGGATCGCGGTAAGTCGTGACGAAGTGAGCGAAGGGCTCGTACCAATCGGGCGGCGCCGCCCACAGGGCCTCGCGCCCGAGGACCCGCGTCGCGAGGTCCGAGAGCGCGAGCGCGAGGAACGCCGCCACGAGGTTGGCCTCCACTTCGCCATGGGCGGCGTACGAGAGGCAGGAGCGCGCGGTCGCAATGGCGCTCGCGGCGTGGGCCACGTCGTAGGCGAGGGACTGGTTGGCGTCGACGCCACCGCGTCGGGCCAGTTCCCGCAGCGCCGCATCGATGACCGCCTGCGCGCGTTCGACGAGCTCGCGGGCTCCGGCGTGATCGAGGGGCGTCATAGACATACGTGAAATGTATCGGTTCGGGCAAGAAGTCGGACGAGACGTAGGCTGGCCACGTGAACGTAACGATGCTCCTCGCGGATTCAGCTCAGGTAGCCGACGGCAAGCTCTACATCCTGGGAGGGGGATGGTCAGTCACCGGTCCCGAGCCGACCCCTTCGGCCGTCGCCATGAAGGTCGGCGTCGACTCGCACGAATTCAACGTGGAGCATCACTGGGAGCTCTTCATTGAGGACGCCGACGGCCAGCCGGTGCATTTTGACACGCCCGAGGGGCCGCAGGCCATTGAAGTGCGTGGCGACTTTTCGGCGACCGCCCCCGAGGGTGTGCCGGTCGGCACCCCGGTCGACGTGCCCATCGCGGTCAACTTTGGACCGATTCCGCTCCAGACCGGCGCCCGATTCACCTGGCGGATGGTGATCGACGGCGAAGCCCTGCCGGGCGCGACCGTGTCGTTCACGACGCGGCCCGCGCCCGAGGCTCTCGACGAAGAGTAAGTCGCGTGGACTCAGTGCGGTCAAGCAAGATGGCACCATGACCAGTTTCGATCGACCGTTCGGCCGTTACTTCGAGGAGTTCGAGGTCGGGGACGTCTACCGGCACTGGCCCGGCAAGACCATCACCGAGGCGGACGACCACCTCTTTTGCATGATCACCATGAACCATCACCCGCTGCACACGAACGCCTGGTTCGCCGAGCACGAGACGGTGCACGGACGCAACGTGGTCGTCGGCAATCTTGTCTACTCCCTGGTCCTTGGCATGAGCGTCCCGGACGTCTCTGGTTCCGCCATTGCCAACCTCGAAGTCGAGACGTTGGTCCACCGACACCCAACGTTCCACGGCGACACGATCTACGCCGAGACGCGCGTGCTCGACACGACCCCGTCGTCGTCCAAGCACGACCGCGGTATCGTCATCGTCGAAACGAAAGGTTTCAACCAGGATGGACTCGAGGTCTGCTACTTCCGTCGAAAGGTCATGGTCTGGAGACGCGACTTCGCCCCCGCGCGACGTCGACCGTACGGTGACGGCGTCTGGGAGTGACGGCTCGGCGGCGTTTCGCCGTGCGTTGCGTCGGGCCGCCCCGCACCTAGCCCGGCCGCTGCCGTGGATTGGCCACGACGACCCCTGGGCCGTGCTCGTGAGCGAGGTGATGCTCCAACAGACCCAGACGTCGCGGGTCGAAGAGCCCTGGCGACGCTTCCTGGAGGCGTTTCCGACGCCACGCCAGTGCGCCGACGCGCCACTCTCGAGTGTCCTGCGACTCTGGTCCGGACTCGGATATCACCGGCGTGCGAAGGCGCTGCACGAGGCCGCCCGTCGGATACGTGACGACTTCGACGGCGCGGTGCCCAGCGACGTCGCCGCTCTACGCACTCTGGCGGGCGTCGGGGAGTACACCGCGAACGCGGTGGCGTCGTTCGCGTTCTCGCGCCGGGTTGCGGTGCTCGACACCAATGTCGGACGGGTGCTGGCGCGCGCGATCGCCAATCGGACCCTCGGATTGAGAGAGGCGCGCGCGACCGCCGCGACGCTGTTGCCGCGACGCGACGTCGCGTCATTCAATCAGGCCCTCCTCGACCTCGGCGCGCAGTACTGCACGTCGACGCCGCGATGCGCCGGGTGCCCGCTCGCTAACGCCTGTCGGTGGCGCCGCGAAGGTGGTCCCGACCCAGCGCCACGAAGCGCGGGGGTCTCGCGGCGCCAGCCGCCCTTCGAGGGATCGGACCGACAGGTACGGGGCCAGGTCCTCGCGGCGTTGCGAGAACGCGAACTCACCCCTGCGAAACTTGCGCGGGTCGGCGACGGCATCGAGGCGACTCGGTACGCGACCGTGCTCGAGGGCCTCGTCCGCGACGGTCTCGTCGAGCGCGTCGGCCGGAGCTGGAGGTTGGCGGAAGGGTCGCCGTGACGGTTGCCGATCTGGCCAAAGAGCTCACCGGTAGTGTCGACCTCGTGACTTCGCTCGACATGGCCGGCTTTCGCGACGTACTGGGCCACTTCGTCACGGGCGTCGTCGTCGTCAGCGCCCAGGCGCCCGACGGTCCGGCGGGCTTCACCTGCCAGACTTTTGGCTCGCTGTCGCTCGAACCGATGCTCGTCTCATTCAGTGCCAACGCGGCCAGTCGGTCGTGGCCGCGGGTGCGCCAGTCCACGACGATTGGGATCAACGTCCTCGCCGAAGGACAGGAGGCGTTGGCGCGGGCGTTCTCGACCAGTGGGGTGGACAAATTCGAAGGTGTCGAGTGGTCACGTGCGCCGGGAGGCGCCCCGTTCTTGGCGGGGGCACTCGCGCACCTCGAGGGGCGGGTCGTCAGCCTCGCGAGACACGGGGACCACGACCTCGTGGTCGTCGCGATTGACTTCGCCGAACGCAGCGATGGGACACCCCTCTCGTACTACCGAGGTGACTACCGTCGTCTCGCCTAACCGAGACGACGTCACTACGCTGCGTCCTGTGGACACTCAGGTCGGCGTCGAGGGCAATCGAACGGGTCGTCGGTGAACGTGGCGTGGAAGGTGGTCGTTGCGGTCGTGGTTCTCGTGCTGCTGGCCGGCGCTGCGCTACGCATCAGGAAACTGCGCCGTGACGAGATGCGCGAACTGTCGAAGCCGGTGGAGCGACGATTGATGACGCCACCGCCGTCGCCCTACGCGACGTCCAAGGGCTTTCGTCTGCTCGACGGACCGATCGAAGCGACGCAGCCCGGCCAGCCCGCGCGTCCTCGACTCGAGACCGACCGGTCGTACGTGTTCAGTGAGACCCAGATGTCGGCCCCCGACGATGTTCGCCCTGCCGCGCAGCGCCACCAGGTGGACTGGGCACTCTCCCGATCAGACCGACGATCGTCGCTCTCGTCGACGGGACTGCGCGTCGCGGTGTTCGCCCTTATCGCGGTGCTCGCCGTCGGCACCGTGGGTTACCTCGTGCAACACCATTCGAGTGCGCAGACCGGCTCGACCACGACGACGACGTCGCGCGCGACGGCGAACTCGACGACGTCCACGCCGCCGCGGTGGCCGTCATCGTTCGTCGCGGTGTCGCGTAGCGGGCAGTTCGTGACCTACCGGATACCGTCGTCGACCTACCAGGTCGTCGTCACCGGAGCGCTCGGTGCGACGTACGCCCTCTACCAGATGGGACCACAGCAGACGATCGAGTGGCAGGGCACCCTCGCACGCGGTCAAAGCGAATCGTTGCGCTTGACCGGTAACGCAATCATCACCATCGGTGCGCCCCGTGACGCGAGCGTCACCGTCGGTGGCAGTCCCGTCGTCTTTCCGTCGCCGCCGCCATCCCCGTTGACGTTGCGACTCGTCGGCGCTACTCCGGGTTGATCTCGCTCAGGAGCCACGCGAGCACTTGGGCCTCGTCGCGCCACGCGTCGTAGCGACCGGTCGGTCCCCCGTGGCCCGCCCCCATCTCCGTCTTTAGAAGCGCGACGTTCTCCCCGTTGGCGTCGCGCAGCTTCAGCACCCACTTCGCCGGTTCCCAGAATCCGACCCGCGGGTCGTTTAGACCGCCCGACGCAAAGACGTGGGGGTAGACCCGTGGCGATCCGTCCGAGTTGGTCGACACCACGTTGTCGTACGGCGAGTAGCCCTTCATCGTCCGGTACGTCGTCGCACTGGCGTCGGGGTTGCCCCACTCCTCCCACTCGCCAACAGTGAGCGGGAGTGAGGCGTCGAGCATCGTCGTCAACGCGTCGACGAAGGGCACCTCGGCGACGACCGCGCGAAAGAGGTTCGGGGCGAGGTTGATTGCCGCGCCCATCAAGAGGCCGCCGGCCGATCCGCCACGGGCCGCCAGCTGCTGAGGCGTCGTCCACCCTTCTTCGACGAGGGCCGTCGCCACCGCGACGAAGTCGCTGAAGGTCGTCGGTTTCTGGGCGAGTTTGCCCATCTCGTACCACGAGCGACCCATCTCGCCGCCGCCGCGAACGTGCGCAATGGCGAAGACGACGCCGCGTTCGAGCAGGCTCAGTCGCAGCGACGAAAACGAGGGATCGATGGAAATCTCGTAGCTCCCGTAGCCGTAGAGGAGGAGCGGTGAGGGTCCCTTCGGCCCAAGGGTCCCGTCGGGTGCCACAGTCACGACGTCGCGTCGTGCGACAATCGAGACCGGAATCGCCACGCCGTCACTGGCCTGCACCCACAGTCGCCCGGTGACGAAGTTCGCTGCGTCGTAGCCACCGAGCACGGTCTGCTGTTTACGCACGATGAGCTCGCCGGTCGCGACGACCACGTCGGCCACGAGGCGCGGCGTCACCAGCGACGTGATCACGACGCGCAGTTGGGTGGTGTCGACGTTCGGGTTCGCCGAAAGGTACACCGAACTTGGTGTCACCTCGGCGCCCACCAGCGTCGAGCGCTCCAGCACGTCGCCACCGAAAGGGTCCTCGCCGGGCAACGTGGAGAAGGTGCGCACCGCCGCACTGCCGTCCAGGCGCTCGCTGACGGCCACGAATGACGCGAAGGCGTCGACCCCGTCGAGGCGGTTGCCGGGGCGCTCGGGGATCACCTCTCGCCATTCAACGTCGCTGACGAGTCGCGCGAGGAGCCGGAAGTCCGTGGCGCCTTCGTTGGTGACTTTGAGCCACCACGCCGAGCCCCGCCCGTCGACGAAGTGCTCCACGCCGTATTCGATGCCGTGCCGGCGACCCTCGAGCAACTGGAAGTGCGCCGTGGGGTCGTTGGCCGCGATGTAGTAAACCTCCGTGGTCGTGGTCGAGTTCGCGACCACCTGAATGACTGCGTCGTCGCGGCTGCGCCCTACGGACACGGTGTACTGCCCGTCCTCCTCTTGGTAGACCAACGTGTCGGTTGCTTGATCGGTGCCCACGCGGTGGCGCCACACCTGCCATGGGCGCATCGTGTCATCGACTCGCGTGTAGAAGAAGTGCTGGCTGTCGTTGGCCCAGGCGAACCCGTAGTAGACGTCCTCGAGGACGTCGGCGACGGGGTCCTGGCCGAAGAGCGGGCGAATCGTGAGACGGAATAACTCGTCGCCGTCGAAGTCGGTGCCCACAGCGACCCATCCGTCGTCGGGGCTCACCGCGAGTACCCCGACCGAGAAGTAGGACCGGTCGGCGGCCTCGGCGTTCTCGTCGAGCACGACCTGCTCGCCCGCCAGTGTGGTCGTCGGTTCGACCACCGGTGGCGTGAGTTCGTCTCCCGTCGCTGGCGCGCGACAACTCGTGGCGTAGTTAAGGCCCTCGCGCGTCCGTTCGAAGTACCACCACGAGCCCCGCCGCACCGGCACCGAGATGTCCGTCTCTTCGATGCGGGCCTTGATCTCTGCGAAGAGCTCGTCCTCGAGGGGCTTTAGCGGAGCAAGGGTCGCCGCAAAGAAGTCGTTCTCCGCCCGTAGGTGCTCGAGGACCTGCTCATCCTCGCGTTCCATGAGCCAGTAGTAGGGGTCGGACCGGGCGTCGCCGTGTCGAAGGATCGTGTGGGGTCGTTGCGGGGCTGCGGGGGGCGTTGGCACTGTTCCACTCTGACAGGAATCTTGTCGACATAATCGTTGAACGAGTTAGTACTATGGCCGTAGGGTTAATCCCAAAGGAGCGCAATGACCGTTGACAATCTGGACTTCAGCCGGTACCAACTCGGATGGTCCGACGAACAGATTCCAGTGTTCAAACCTAAGAAGGGTATCAATGAGGCGATCGTGCGCGAGATGTCGGGAATCAAGAACGAGTCGCCGTGGATGCTCGATTTTCGTCTGAACGCGCTGAAGCGATTCGAGAAGAAGCCAATGCTGCCGTGGTTCGCCGACCGGATGCCCGACCTCGACTTCAACGACATCTACTACTACATCAAGCCAATGGAGAACCAGGTCAACCGTTGGGAGGACCTGCCCGACGAAATCAAAAACACCTACGAGCGCCTCGGGATCCCCGAAGCGGAACGCAAGTACCTGGCTGGCGTCACGGCGCAGTACGAGTCCGAAGTGGTCTTTCACCGCAATCGCGAGGACCTCGAGCGCCTCGGCGTGCTCTTCTGCGACATGGACACGGCCATCCGTGAGTACCCGGACCTCGTGCGAAAGTATTTCGGCACCGTCATCCCACCCAACGACAACAAATTCGCCGCGCTCAACTCCGCGGTGTGGAGTGGCGGTTCCTTCATCTACGTGCCACCAGGCGTCAAGGTCGACCAGCCCCTGCAGGCCTACTTTCGAATCAACACCGAGAACATGGGCCAGTTCGAGCGCACGCTGATCATCGCCGACGAAGGCTCCCAGGTCCACTACGTGGAGGGCTGTTCGGCGCCGGTCTACTCGACCGACTCGTTGCACTCCGCCGTCGTCGAACTCGTCGCCCTTCCCGGATCGCGCATCACGTACACCACCATCCAGAACTGGTCCAACAACGTCTACAACCTCGTGACCAAGCGCGCCCGTGCCGAGGCCGAGGCCCACGTCGAATGGATCGACGGCAACATTGGCTCTCGACTCACCATGAAGTACCCGTCGGTGTACCTCATGGGCCCGAAGGCGTCGGGCGAAGTCCTCTCCGTCGCGTACGCCGGTCCCGGCCAGGTCCAAGACGCTGGGGCCAAGATGGTGCACTGCGCCCCCGAGACCACCTCGACGATCATCTCCAAGTCCATCTCGAAAGATGGCGGCCGGACCTGTTACCGCGGCCTGGTGAAGGTGGAGGAGGGTGCCAAAGGCGCCAAGGCCTTCGTGCGCTGCGACGCGCTGATTCTCGACGAGCAGTCGCTTTCGGAGACCAAGCCCTACATGGAGGTCGGCGAGCAGGACGCGTCGATTGGCCACGAGGCGACCGTCTCGAAGATCGGCGACGACCAATTGTTCTACCTCATGAGCCGGGGACTCACCGAAAGCCAGGCCATGGGCATGATCGTGAACGGCTTCATCGAGCCCGTGACGCGTACGCTGCCCATGGAGTACGCCGTGGAGTGGTCGCGCCTGATCGAACTGCAGATGGAGGGCTCCATCGGCTGACGCGTCGCCCGCTGCTGTGCGGACGCGCCACACCGCGAGACCACGTCAAACGGTCGTGGCCGTTCGGTGGGCCCACGAAGGACCAGCCGAGCGCGGAGCATGCCTCGCACCTACGGCGCTCGACGTGGAACAATGGCCCCATGGGGATGCGTGAAGAGTGCAAGCACTTTCAGAGCCGCACCTATTCGTCGGGTGAGGTCGCACGTTTTTGCGTCCTCGGCAACGCGCCCGACCAGCCGTGGTCGTGCCCCGAGAACTGTCTCACCTACGAGCGTCGCCTCGCCGACGTGGGCTGGGCGCACGGCTCACTGGTGAAGAGGTCGGCCGAACCGCCGCCCGAGACGAGCGCCACCCTCGACGAGCGCCGCGATCTACTGAACGCCGCGAGCGACATCGTCAACGCGGTCGCCCCCGCACTGTTCGAAGAGCGCCGCCGCGAGCTCGACGAACGCGAGAAGCGCGATCGACGCGGTTGGAAGTTCTGGCGACGCTAGGTACCGGTAAAGACCGCCGGTCGTTTCTCAATGAACGCGGTCATGGCCTCGCGTAGGTCGTTGCTCTGGAGGTACATCGTGTTCCAGCGCGCGACAAACTCGAGTCCCTCGGCGACGGTGTGCCCGTCGTTGGCGGCGAGCACCGCCTTGGTACCGCGCACGGCGAGGGGCGAGTTCGCCGCGATCTCGTTGGCCAACTGAATCGCGGCCTGTAGGACCTCGTCGCCGCTCGCCCCGTGCACCCAGTTCACGAGGCCGATCGCGGCAGCGCGACTCGCGTCGATGTCCTTACCAGTGAACGCCAGTTCGGCGACGTGGCCGGCACTGACAATCCTCGGCAGACGCTGGAGCGTACCGAGGTCGGCGACGATGGCGACCTTGGTCTCACGCACCGAGAACCTCGCGTCCTCGGCGCAGAGACGGATGTCGCAGGCGCTAATGAGGTCGACCCCGCCACCGATGCAGTAGCCGTGGATGGCGGCAATGACCGGCATACTGAGACTGGCGATCGAGGTGACCGAGTCCTGCATCGTGCGCACGGCGCCGTAAGAAGAGGCGTTCGACGCGGCCCTCGATGGGGCCCGGTCGGGGCTCTCGACGAGCGCGCCCCCGAGTTCCTTCAGGTCGAGTCCCACGGTGAAGTGGGGACCCCGTGCGGCAATGATGAGCACTCGCACGGACGGGTTCTCTTCGACGGCGGCCGCGGCACGGGGTAGGTCCCGCCAGAGGGCACGGCCCATGGCGTTACGGGCCTCTTCGCGATCGAGCCAGAGTGTCGCGACGTGTCCGTTCACTTCGAGTGACAAGACCTCGGATGAGAATTCCACGCAGCCCCCTTCGCGTTCGTCGGTCAGCCTACGCGTCACCCGCGGAGACGCGAGAACCACCCGGTACACTGCCTTGGTCTCGATACCTATGAAAATCTTCGCTGATTCAGCTACTTCCTATATTGCCGAACGACCCGACGCGCACGAGCGCCAGTTGGCGTGGACGGCCTTCGAGGTGGCGGGACTGCCGACCACGAGCGATGAAGTGTGGCGATACGCGCCGCTCGGTGAGTTGGAACTCGATCGGTTCGACGTGTCGCGGGCGCCGTTGGCGCGCGACGACTCGGCGTTCGCCGCGCAACTCGGCGAGCGCGCCGGTCTGGTCGTGAGGGTCGTCGACGGCTACTGCACGAGCGCCGGCGAAGGCGTCGACGGAGTGAACGTGGAGATTGATCAGTCCAACCAGTCTCTCGCGGGCGGGACCTTCACCAGTCGCTACGAGCACGACACGTTCGCGATTCTGAACGCCGCACTGGCACCGGCCACCACGGTGATCCGCGTCGACGCTGGCGTCAACGTCGCCGAGCCTATTGTCGTGCTGCACGTCGCCAACGCCACGTCGGCGTTCTCGCGTACCCAGATCGTGCTCGGCCGCGGGGCGAGTGCCACCATTGTGGAGTACTTCGAAGGTGGCGCCAACGCGCTGGTCGTTCCGCTGAGCGAGTACCGCATTGGTGAGAATGCGGTCCTGCAACTAATCACCTACCAGCGTCTGGACGTCACGGCGTGGCACGTGGGGCGCACGACCGGCTTCATCGAGCGCGACGGCCGACTCCGCCAGGCGGTCATCGGCATCGGCGCCCACTACAATCGCTCGCGCAACGACGCGGAGATGCTCGGGGCCGGATCGGAGAACGAACTGCGCACGACGTTCCTCGGATCGGGCCACCAGGTCCACGACTTTCGTACTCGCCAGCTCCACCTGGCCCCGCGTTCACGCTCAACCCTGCTCTCGAAGGGCGCCGTTGCCGACGAGTCCCGTTCGATTTACACGGGACTGATTGAAATTGAGAAGGGTGCCAAGCGGACCGACGCGCGCCAGACCAATCACAATCTGCTGCTCGCGCCCAGCGCGCACGCCGACAGTGTGCCCAATCTCGATATCCGCGAAAACGACGTCATGTGTGCGCACGCGTCGAGCGTTGGCCCCCTCGACGAGCTCCAGCGTTGGTATCTCGAATCGCGCGGAATCAGCCGCGAGGAGGCCGAGCGGCTCATGATCCAGGGATTTTTCTACGAGATGCTCGCGACACTGCCGAGTGAACTGGCCGCCATCGTCGAGCGCGAAGTGACCGCGGTACTCGCGGCCGTCAACGTGGTGGCGCCGTGACGCTCTGTGACATCGGCACGCTGGACGACTACGAGAGCGCCGTCCCTCGCCAGGTCCGTATTCTGGACCGCGTCCTGGTCGTGGTGCGCATTGAGAACGACGTCTACGTGCTCGACGACCGCTGCAGTCACGAGGATTTCAGCCTCACCGAGGGCGAAGTGAACGTCGAGCACTGCGAGATCGAGTGCGCGCGCCACGGCGCCATGTTTAGCCTGAAGGACGGCGCACCGATGTCGTTACCCGCGACGAGGCCGGTCGGGCACTACGACGTGCGCGACGTCGATGGCCGTCTCGAGGTGCTCGTACCGTGACCTCGACATTGACAATCAAGGGGCTGCGCGTCGAAGTCGCGACCAAGGAAGTGCTGCGCGGGGTCGACCTGACCATCTCCTCGGGCGAGGTGCACGTGATTATGGGCCCCAACGGCTCGGGCAAGTCGACGCTCGCCCACGCGCTCGCGGGTCACCCCGGCTACAAGGTGTTGGGCGGCACGGCGAGCATCGACGGCGTCGACCTGCTGACGCTGTCGGCGAGCGAGCGGGCCCGCCACGGCCTCCTCCTCGCGATGCAGCAGCCCCTCGAAGTTCCCGGCGTTCGTCCCATCGACTTGCTCGAGGCCGCGGGCGCTGATCCGACGGATCTACGCGTTCGTATGCGACGCGAGGCCGAACGGGTGGAGCTTCGTCCCGACGTGCTCGAGCGCTTCGTCAACGTTGACCTCTCGGGGGGAGAACGCAAGCGTGCCGAAGTAGTGCAGTTGGGAATACTTCGACCTAAGTTCGCCGTGCTCGACGAAATCGACTCCGGGCTCGACGTCGACGCGCTCGGCGCGGTAGCGCGTCGCCTGGCCGAAGCGACGACCGAGTGGGGATGCGGCATCCTCGCGATCACGCACTTTCGCCGACTACTCCAAGAGTTGACGCCGACGATGATTCACGTGATGAGCGAGGGTCGAATCGTCACCACCGGTGGCCCCGAGCTCTCCGAAATCCTCGAGCGTGACGGGTACGAGCCGTTCCGCGCTGCCAGCACGTGACCACGGGCCTTCAAACTCACTTGGTAAACTCACCCAATGGCTGACGGACCCTTCGGCCCCTCACGGGGCGCTGCCGACGATGCGGCCACCGCAAAAATGCGCGCGATGGCCAACGAGAAACGTCTCGTGGCGCTGGGTCAAGCCGTGGACGAGCGCTCGGGCATCAAGACGAAATCGCAGCGTCGCGGTGGCCGTCGAAGAGTACGCCGCGGCCGCAACTGGCTGATTGGCGTCGCGGTCGTCGTGGTCGTAATCGTGGGGTTGGTCTTTGGGGGCTACCTGTACGCCAACTGGCGATTCGATCAGATCCACAAGCTCCACGTCGCTGGCGAGGTGCACAGGATCTCGGGTCAGCCCTTCAACATCCTCTCGATCGGCTCGGACTCCCGGGCCGGGCTCACGGGGGCGGTCGCCGCCCAAACGGGTGCGTCGAGCGGCGCGGTCGCGGGCCAGCGCAGCGACGTCGTGAAGATCATCCACGTCGACCCGATCGTCGGCACGATCTCGATGCTGTCCATACCCCGTGACACGATGACGACGCTGCTCGCCAATCAGGCCACGTACGGCAAATTCAATCGGATTAATGTCAACTTCGGCGGCGGCCCGTCGCTACTCGCCCAGACCATCACCGCGAACTTCGGGATACCGATCTCGAACACCATCGTCGTCAGTTTCGCCGGCCTCATGAACGCCTCGGACGCGATCGGCGGGGTCTATCTCAACTTCCCGTACCCGGCCAAGGACCCCTTCTCTGGACTGAAGATCACCCACACCGGCTGTCAACAGGTCAAGGGGTTCCAGGCGCTCGCCGTGGCGCGTAGCCGCCACTACTACTGGTTCGAGCACGGGGTGTGGAACTACGACGTCACGAGTGACTTCGGGCGGATCTGGCGCCAGAACGTCTTTCTGCGAGCGATGCTCAGTCGCGCGAAAGGTCTGTACAACCCACTCACCATCAACTCCTTCCTCTCGAAACTTCCACAGGGCATCTCGCTCGACAGCAACTTCAGCCTCGGCGAGCTGATTGACCTGGCCCTCAAGTTCCACGGCCTCAACCCGGCCTCGATCCATACCTACACGCTGCCCACCGAGGTCGGTCAGGCCCCGAGCGTCGGGAGCGTCCTCTTCGTCAAGCAGCCCGACGCTCAGCGAATGATGGTGAGCATCTTCGGTGGTCAACTGTTGCGTCCCACGAACCCGCCACCGAACACTGCGATGCAGACGCCGCTGCCGCCACCGGTCGCGACGACTACGACGGGCGTCCCCGCGACGGTGACGACGCCAACGACCCCGAAGACGTCGGTCGCGACGACGACGACCACGGTGCCCACCGTCGGCGACCAGTACTTCGACCCCGTGCCCTGCAAACCCTAAGCGGCCACCTGGTCGAGTCCTTGAGTGAGGGTGTTCCAGGCCAGCATTGCGCACTTGATCCGCACCGGGAACTTGACGACACCCTGGAGGGCCGCGAGCTCACCCAGGGCGCGCAGGTCCACCTGGGCCGGCCGGCCGTCGTGCTCGATGGTCGCCTCGTGCTCCGTCATAAGTTGCTTGAAGGTTTCAATGGTGTCGCGTACTGTCGCGATTGGGCGACCCTTCACCGCCGCGCCCATGAGCGACGCCGAGGCCTGGGAGATTGAACAGCCGTGTCCCATCATTTTGATGTTGACCAGCGCACCGTCGTCGACGTCCAGGTAGAGCGCGATTTCGTCGCCGCAGAGCGGGTTGAACCCTTCGACCAGAACGGCTGGGGGAGTGGTCAATTCTCCGCGGTTGCGCGGTGAGCGGTAGTGGTCGAGGATGATCTCGCGATAGAGGTCCTCGAAGTTCGCCACGGCCTAACCGAACATCTTCAGCGCGTGGCCGAGCGCCTCAATCAGGACGTCGGTGTCGCGGGCGAGTGAGTAGGGGCCGTAGGACGCGCGCACCGTCGCGGCGAGCCCGAATCGACGCATGAGGGGCTTGGCGCAGTGGTGGCCCGGACGAACGCAGACGCCGAACTGGTCGAGCACCTGAGCGACGTCGTGGGGGTGGACGCCCTCGACGTCGAGGCTGATGACCCCGCCCCGGTCTTCGGTGTCCTTGGGCCCGATCACGCGCACCCGTCCCTCGAACTCGAGCGCGAGACGCGTCAGGGCGTCGCCGGTGAGCCCGTGTTCGTGGTCCACGATGTTCGCCACGCCGAGACCCTCGAGGTATCGGATCGCCGCGTGCAGACCAACGGCCTCGGCGATAGGTGGCGTCCCGGCCTCGAAGCGCGTTGGTCCGTCGGCCGCCACGTAGCCGTCGGTACGCACGTCGGCGATCATGCCGCCGCCCCCGAGGAAGGGAGGCATCGCGGCGAGAATCGCTTCGTGAGTCCAAAAGACGCCGATGCCGGTCGGCCCGAGCATCTTGTGACCGGTAAAGAGCATGAAGTCGACGTCGAGTTCCTCCACGTCGGTTGGCGAGTGCGCGACCGACTGGGCGCCGTCGACGGCAATCAACGCTCCGTGGGCGTGGGCCACGCGGGCCAGCTCGCGAACCGGATTAATCGTGCCGAGCACGTTGGACATGCCGGTCACCGAGACGAGCTTGACGCCGACCATCAGCTCGTCGAGGTTCGTGAGATCGAGGCGGTAGTCGTCGGTCACGGGGATGAACCGCACCTCGACGCCGGTCTGCTCACGCAGTTGGAACCAGGGCACGATGTTGGCGTGGTGTTCCATCTCGGTGACGAGCACGACGTCAGTGGACCCGAGGTGGGCCGATCCCCAAGACTTCGCGAGCAGGTTGAACGACTCGGTGGCGTTTTTCGTGAAGACGACCTCACCCGAACCGCCGGGGGCGTGAATGAAGCGCGCCACTGCGTCGCGGGCACCCTCGTACGCGGCGGTCGCCTCTTCGGCAGTCTGATAGACCGCCCGGTGCACGTTGGCGTGTCGCAGTTCGTAGTAGCGGCTCATGGCCTCGATCACGGCGCGGGGCTGGAGCGACGAGGCGGCGGTGTCGAGGTAGGTCAGTGGATGACCGTTGATCACCCGCTGCAGTTGGGGGACGTCGGCGCGGACCGCGCGGGCGTTGAAGGCGCTCACGTGGTCACCGGGCGCCACGCGTCGTACCCGTCTAGGTCGATCAGCTGCGCCAACTCCGCGCCCCCCGAGTGAACAATCTGGCCGTCCACCAGAATGTGCACCTGATCGGGCTCGATCTCTTCGAGCAGTTTGACGTAGTGGGTGACGACGAGCACGCCCATGAGGGGGTGCTCGTCACGGACCGTCCGTACGCCGCGGGCCACGACGCGCAGGGCGTCGATGTCGAGACCCGAGTCGGTCTCGTCGAGCATCGCGATGATCGGCTCCAGCAGCGCCATCTGGAGCACCTCGTTGCGCTTGCGCTCGCCGCCGGAGAAGCCGTCGTTGAGGTGGCGCTCGGCGAAGGCGGGGTCCATGCCGAGCCGGTCCATCCATTCGGCGAGGTCGAGACGAACCTCGAGGATGCTCAACTCGTCGAGGTTCTTGCGCGCCGCGATCGCCTGGCGCAGGAACTGGGTCACCGAGACCCCGCTGATCGCCTCGGGGTACTGGAAAGCGAGGAAGATGCCGGCGCGGGCCCGCTGGTCGGACGACCACCGGCCAATGTCCTCACCGTGCAGCAGAATCTGTCCGTCCGTGACGGTGTAGCCGGGGTGGCCCATGACGACGTTGGCGAGGGTCGACTTTCCCGCACCGTTCGGACCCATCAGGGCGTGGACCTCGCTCTCGCCCACGATCAGGTCGACGCCGCGAAGGATGCGGGATCCCTCTGCTTCGACGTGGAGATTGCGGAGTTCTAACAGGGGTGCGGGCACGGGCAAGAGCCTACCGGCCGGTCTGTCAGCGCCGACCAACTACCAGCCCCGTTGCACCCACTCGTCAAGGTGCGGACGCTCGAGGCCGACTGTCGAGGGCGCGCCGTGGCCGGGCCAGATTGTGGTCGCGCCGTCGAAGGTCCGAAAGATTCGATCTTCGATCGAGGTGATGATCGTCGTGAAGTCGCCCTCCTCGTTCGCGGTGTTGCCCGGTCCCCCGGGAAAGAGGGTGTCGCCCGTGAAGAGCATTGGAGTGTTCTCGAGGGCGAACGAGATGCTGCCGGGGGTGTGTCCGGGAGTGTGCAGCGTGCGGATGCGTAGATCGCCCACCTGGTGGACGGTGTCGTCGTCGAACAGGTGGTCGTAGCTGGGCAACATGGCGGCGTCCTCGGCGTGGACCCAGACGTCGATCCCCGCGGCGC
>JANYFR010000050.1 GCA_025362585.1 Acidimicrobiales bacterium
CGGGCCCGCCCTTGGCCACGTGAGCCTCACGTCGAAAACTGACACAGCCGGCCCCGCCGTCACCGGCCTTGGCGTGCAATTGCGCGAAATCGACGAAGGCGGACACGGCCCTATCCTACGGCGAGCGGTTTCTGGACCCCGCCGGTGCCGCGCCGTGCGACGTGGCGCTAGGAAGTCCATTGGTTGAGGTTTGCCGCCGTGCCGGCCCCGGCCTCGTCGCGCTCGTCGAAACTGCAGATCTCCGTGACGGGGCCGTCGCGAACACCCAACACCGGCTAATGATCGAATTCGCCGAACGGTTCATCGACAGCCTGACTCACGTAAGCCCCGCACGATGTGGTTGCCAACGACGTCACTGGCCCCGACGGTTGCGCACACCGTCTTCGCGGGCGCCCGCGTACCGGTCAATCACTTGCTCGCAGTTCTGACAGGAAGGTTCGTCGTCGTCATGCGCCCCAGCGCGCGTTCGGTGCCCGCACGTCGCGCAGTCCGGGAAGATTGGACGCCTCGCTCGCCGTGACGACGCGCGGCGAGCGTCGCCGGACGGCAGTGACACGGCAGCTGGCGTTGTCTCCACAGAGTGACCGTCGAAGGCCCCCGGTCGACGAGACAGCCAGCGTCGGCGCACAGTATTTCCAAAGCCGAAACCTACCTCCGGACCGCGTTGACGAGCTCGGTGACCGCCTCGTCGAAGATCACCTCGTGGCGGGCCACGTGATCGGCGGTCGTGGCCGGCGACATCAGCGCCATGTTGTGAAAGGGCGTGAGCAGGATGCCCCGATTCACGCAGTAGAGGTGGAGGTACTCCTCGAGTAGGGCGTCGGCACTGGCGAAGGACGCCCCGCCGTTGATCGGGGCGGGGCGGGCGAACCGGTACTCGCAGCGCGCCCCCAGCTGGCTGATTGACCAGTCGAGACCGTGGCGGTCAATCGTGCGTCGCACCCCCTCGGTGAAGGTCGTCGCCAGGTCTTCCATGGTCGTGAAGGCGTCATCGGTCAGCACCTCGCCGAGCACCGCGCGCATCGCGGCGAGACTGAGGGCGTTGCCCGCGAGGGTACCTCCGACACCGCCGACGTCAACCAGGTCGGCACCACTCGCCACCGCGCGCAGCACGCGCGCGGCCAGATCGGCGCTTAGCCCGTAGGCGCCACAGGGCACGCCGCCGCCGAGCGACTTGCCAATCGTGATGGCGTCGGGTGCCAGCGCGAAGCGCCGGGTCGCGCCCCCGGGTCCGGCGGAGAACGTGTGGGTCTCGTCGAGGACGAGCAACGTGTCAGTCGCGTCACAGAGTCGACGAACACCTTCCAGAAATCCGGGCTCGGGCAGTACGATGCCGATGTTCGTCAGGGCCGGTTCGGTCAGTACCGCGGCAACGTCGCCGTGGCGCAGTTCGCGTTCGAGCGCCGCGAGGTCGTTGAACTCCACGACGCGCGTCGTCAACGTCGGATCAAAGGCCGGTGCGACGTTGCCCGGTCGCGACGCGGCCCGCCCCTGCTCGTCGACGATCACGAACGATTCGTCGACCGAGCCGTGGTACGAGTAGGAGAAGACCAGAATCTTCGGACGTTGGGTGACGAGACGAACCAGACGCAGCAGCCACCGGTTGGCGTCGGTCGCCGAAAGAGTGAACGACCACTGGGGAAGACCGAAGCGACGAGTCAGCTCCGCCGCGACCCATTCGCCGTCCTCGTTGGGCAGCATCGTGGTCACCCCACCGTCTTGAGCGACGCGTCGATGCATCGCCGCGACCAACGGCGCGGGCGAGTGCCCGGCCATTGCCCCAGTGTCGCCGAGGGCGAAGTCGATCAACTCGTGACCGTCCAGATCGGTAACAATCGCCCCGTGGGCGCCCGAGAAGCCAAGGGGGAACCCACCGGGCCACATATTCATCCACGTCATGGGCACCCGGGCGAATAGGTGCTCGGCGTCCGCGTGGAGCGCCCTCGACGCGGGGTGCTCGTCGTCGTAGCGGCCGTGCTCTCGCGCCACTAAATGGGCCAATTGCAGGCGATTGAGGTTGTCCATGGGGACATCGTAGGCTCCCCCGCCGCCAACGAAAGATGACGGCACTCTCAGAAATTAGCCCTGAACAGCACTTTTAGAGCCGACATTGCGGTCGCTAGGGCGAAATATTGGGGGAAATCCCAATAATTCCCTGAAATTGCGGTAAAGATGGCTCCGGTTACTGGGAAATCTCCCAGTCCGTTTTAACGAAGAGCAAGGAGTCGACCGGTGAACAAGGCCGAGTTGGTAGATGCAATTGTTGCCGAGAGTGGCGCGACCAAGAGCACGGTAGCCGAAGTCCTGAAGGCCTTCGAAGAGGTCGTGGTGAAGAATGTTTCGAAGGGTGAGAAAATCGTTCTCTCCGGCTTCCTCTCATTCGAGCGTGTGGCCCGCAAGGCCCGTACGGCTCGCAACCCCCAGACGGGCGAGGCCATTCAGGTGAAGGCCTCCAACGCCCCGAAGGTTTCGATCGGTTCGACCTTTAAAAAGGCCGTCAAGGGCTCGTAGCTCTCGCCGCGCGCGCGAATCGTTGGGAAGCATGGAGCTACCGGGGGTTTGGTGAACGCAACTGCAGTTTCTAAGGGAGAATTCCCGGTCTTCATGGCGAAGGCCGGGAATTCTTCTTTTCGGTCCTTCGTTCGTTCGAGGCGTCGTCGCTCCAGCGACCCCGCAAAATAAAGGGGCCCGCGGCGACCACGAACGATGGCGTTGCCCCAGGGCAGAAAGTCAAAGAGTTACGAGTGTTGGCGTCAGGACGCCCTTCGTTCGACGATGACGGACCGAACAACGAAGGACGCGTGGGCGACGTGGCCCTCGTTAGTCGACGAGGACGTCGACTAG
>JANYFR010000062.1 GCA_025362585.1 Acidimicrobiales bacterium
CCGCCCTCGGCGTTCACGAGTTCGAGTTTGCCCTTACCGTCCTCGAACAGTCGCGTCTCTTCGGGCGCATTGAGACTCTTACGGACTAGTCCAGCCATGCGGTCCTACTTTGATATAGGTGGCCAAATTGTAGAACAGCCAACTCCGTGTTGCTGGTGAAATTGTTCACCTAGGGAGCCGATCTGTGCTCGTCTAACGCCCCTGATCGCCCTACATAAGTCATTGTCGAATCGTTGTTCGATCGCAGTTCAGGTGAGTTACAGCTCTGTCGGGCGAAAGGTGAGGGTGCGGTCACCTTCCCCAACTCTCAATTCGTCAGTCGGAGATGGTCGTCGTTGGACGTTCAACTTCCTACAACAGGACTACACGCCTGAGGGGAGGGCGTTGGTCGCCGCGTATCTGAGTTGGCGCGATCAGATTTGACTAACACCGATGGCGATGCAATTTTGGTCCATGTCACCATTGACACCGAAAGGGCACTCGCGGGCAGTTGGGGGCAGCTGTCGCCTTGGGCCGGACTCAAGGGCATAACTCCCAAGATGACACCTTGGCATAATTAGCCTTCTCGGACAATCGTCGACTGCTTCTCGGAGGCAACTCGGAGTGCATCTCGGACGCAACTCCACAAAGGCTGCTGCCTGCCCGCTGCGCGCGGGCTGCGCCCCGAGTGGAGGAAAGGTGCTTGGCGCGCCCGGGCGTTCGTGGTCGAGCGCGTCACGTCGGGCCGGTGTGCTGAGATGACCGAGGACTGCTGCGTCGCACCACGGTGGCGGCGGGCCGCGCTCGGATCGCGACTCTGCCAAGATGAGACGACCCGCCCCTCGAAATGTCGAGGGCGATGATCCTTTGAGAAAGCTGACTGACTCGTGCTGATTGACGGCGACCTTTCGTTCGGAACGGGCGATATCGCGCGCCACGCGCACGCGGTCGAGGCGGCCGGTTACGACGGCGCCTGGGCGGCGGAAGTGGGACACGACCCGCTGTTGATCGTGGCCGGCGCGGCCCCGGCGACCACCACCCTCGAACTCGGCACCGGCATTGTCGTGGCCTTTGGACGTAGCCCCATGATCACCGCAACGATGGCCAACGACGTGCAGTTCATGAGCGAGGGTCGACTCCTGCTCGGCCTCGGGTCCCAGATCAAGCCGCACATCGAGAAGCGGTACTCGATGCCCTGGTCGCACCCGGCCGCTCGAATGCGCGAGTACATCCTGGCGATGCGCGCGATCTGGTCGTCTTGGAATACGGGTGTCGAGCTCAATTTCCGTGGAGAGTTCTACCGGCACACCCTCATGACGCCCTTCTTCAATCCTGGCGTCAACCCCTACGGCGCGCCGAAGGTCTTCCTGGCGGCGGTGGGCGAACTCATGACCGAGGTGGCGGGCGAGGTCGCCGACGGTCTCCTGGTCCACCCCTTCACGACCGAGCGCTACCTGCGAGAGGTAACAATGCCGGCTCTCGACCGGGGCCTCGCGCAGTCCGGGCGGACTCGGGATCAGTTCCAGATCTCCTATTCGGGCCTGATCGCGACCGGCGACACCCCGGAGTCGTTGGCGGCGGCGAAGGATGCGGTTCGTTCCCAGATCGCGTTCTACGGATCGACGCCGGCGTACCGGGTCGTCCTCGAACTGCACGGGTGGGGACATCTTCAGACCGAGCTGAACGCCCTGTCGAGGAAGGGCGACTGGACAGCCATGTCGGGACTGATCGACGACGAAACGCTCTCGACCTTCAGCGTGGTGACTCCCGTCGACGACGTCGCCCAGGAGATTGCCCGTCGCTACGGCGACGTCATTGACCGGTTCAGCCTCTACGTTCCGTACCCACTCGACGCCCACGACCGCGCGCGCGTCGTCGCGCACCTGCGCGAGGTTGAGTGACGTACCGCAGCCCCGTCGACGAAGTGGGTCCCTCGACCGACGGAGATGTTGTCGGCTCCGTCGCTCCTATCTCGAGCTCATCAGCCATGGATACGTCGTTCCAGCCGGACTGTCCTACGCTCCGCGGGTCGCTCGCACCGCTCGGGCGACGGTGCACGGGCGGAGCGGAGCACGGTCTGGAGTATCTTCCAGTGGGTATGAGCACGCGACTCGTTAACGTCCTCGCAGTGGCCCTGATGATGTCGGTCTGCTCCGCGGCCGTCGGTCCCGCCGTCGGGGCCTCCCCGGCGACCTCGCGCCTGGTCCATCCGTCCGTCACGGAAAAGTCAGTGCTGAAGGCAACGTTCATTCGGTACAAACTGACGAGCAACGCCATGGCCAAGAGTGACCACGTGACGTGGTCGCGCGTGCGCCCGTCCGATCCGCTCGCACCGCTGATGGCCTACGACGCGCTGGACCACCGGTACTGGGCGCTCGCTAACTTCACGTTGACGGTCCCCGCGAGCTACCGAGCGCAGGTGTCGTTTCAGGACGGGGGAAGTTACGGCATCTTCTACCGCACCACCTCGGGGCCCTGGATCATGAAGGGGTACGCCGCCATCCCCCTCTGCCCCTCCATCGTCCCGGTGCCGGTCGCACGCCTCTGGCACCTGGCGACGTATCAGGGCTGCTAGGTCCGGGCGACGCCCCGGTCGATGACTTTTGCTGTTGGGCCCCCATTGAGCCCGGCCCGGAGCTCTTTTCTCCAGACCATCTTGAGGCCGGACCAGTCGCCGTCCAGGGCCGCCACCTTCACGTCAACGATGCCCAGGGGTAGCGCGACGCGGCGGATCTCGTTGTCGGTGATGTCACTCTCGTGACCGCCGGCCCTGCGGGGCCAGGCGAGCCAGAGCGAACCGTCGGGAGTGATGCGCTGGGCGAGGTCCCCGACGGATCCTTCGAGTGACGCGAGGTCCCAAAAGAACGCAATCGCGATGTCGACCTTCGCGGTGGCGGTCGGTTTCGTGCGCCGCACCGTCACTCGTTCTGGCAGGTCCGCCACCGTCCAGCCCTCGGGTGCGTGCACGAGCGCGAGGCGGTGACCCACCTGTACGCCGAGTTTCGTTGCGAGCGGCGTCCCCGAATGGCCGGCGTCCATGGCCCGAGTGTAATTTGCTGCACCGATCGGTCGGGGCGCAATTCAGTCATTCCAAGCGCAAAGCTAAGCACCGCGGCCCTCGTTGTGGTAATCATGGTTGATTGTGAGACCAGGAGGGTCAATGGCGCAGTTCGATATGAAGAAGTTGTCCACGGGGGACAAGGGAGTCGTCGGCGCGGGCGTGGTTGCGCTCATCGCACTGTTCTTGCCGTGGGAGGGTGTCACGGTCGGTCCCTACAGCGTTTCGGTGTCCGGCTTCAGCTCGGGCTTCGGTTGGGTCGGCGCCCTGTTGATCATTGCCGCCGCGGTCTACGTCGTACTGGTGCGCTCGGGTTCAAACGTGCCCAAGCTCTCGTACGGACCGGGAGTCTTGGTGCTCGGCGCGTCGGCGATTGGAACGTTGCTGGTGCTGTTGCGTTGGCTGACGCTGTCCAATGGGGTCGGTCCACGCATTGGCCTCTGGTTGACCGTGATCGCCGGGTTGGTGCAGGTCTTCTTCGCTCTGGGGCTCTTTCGCAGCACCGGCGAGACGCTGCCGTGGGCGTCGAAGCCCACGAAGGGGCCGAGCGGGGGTTGATCCTGCGTCGTTCCGAGAAGATGAGCGGTCGCGCCACCACGCGTCGCGCGACGCCCCACCCGTAGGGCACGACCGGCGACCGGCACGGTGACGGCGGCGGGGTCGTGCAGAGCAGGGTCCCCGAATGCGTTACCAGGCCGGATGACGCCATCGAGGAGTCACGCTCGTCGGGCCCTCAACGCCGGCGCCCACTGCACACTGTCAGAGGGCCACGGTCGTTTCAGCGCGATCCTCGCCACTGATTGAGACCGAGGGCCGTGCGAAGCGAGACCTTCTTCGTGTACTCAATCGAACCGAAGCGAAAGAGTTGTACCGCCAGACGCAGTACAAAGATACCGAAGAGAAAGACCTCGACGATCAGTCCGGCGGCGTTGGCGCCGCTCAGTGAACCGAAGCCGTTGCGGAGCATGCCGGTCACTGGTGCGGTATAGGGGAAGTACGTGAAGACGCGCACGATGAGCGCGTCGGGGTGGCTCACGATGAGCGAGGAGGCGTAGAAGGGGGTGAAGATGAGCGCCATCATGACGCCGAAGAAGCCGCCGGCCTCTTTCGCCGTGGGCATGATCGCCCCCAGCGCCACGAGCGTGCCCGTGAAGAGCGTGAAGCCCCCGAGTAGCAACAGCGCCCCGACCGTCATTCGCTCGGGGCTGAAGACGAGACTCGAGAGGTGGAGGTGCGGCAGGTTGAGCGCCGATCGGAAGAAGACGTAGCCCACGAGAACGGGGCTGGAGAAGACCGCAATCTGCAGAAGGCCGGCGGTGAAGAGGGCGAGGATCTTGCCCGTGATCAAGGTGTTGGGATCGACCGTCGTCAGGATCATCTCGGTGACGCGGTTCTCCTTCTCTTCGAGGGTGCTGTTGAGCATCTGATTGCCCAACAGAATCAAGACGATGTAGAAGATCACCAGATAGATGAGTGGGGGAATGACGCCACGCAGACCCGGGGTCGCGACGCCCTCTTTGTAGGTAGTGATGTCGACGCTCACGGAGCTGCGCGCGAGTGTCGCGAGCTCGCGCGAACCGATCTGGGCGTCCGCGCTCAGCCGCAAGATCTCGGTCGCGATGGTCGAGTACTTGCCATTGTTGAAGAGGCCCACGTCCTTGCCGTAGACGCGCACGGACTGCGTGAGTGGATCGGCGGGAAAGGCGAAGAAGGCGTCGAGCTGACCGGCGCGCACTCGAGCAACGCCCGTGGCGACGTTGTCGAACTTCACGCCGCCTAGGCCCTTGACGACGGGTTCGCTCACGACTCCCGAGGCGTCGCTGTAGGCGAAGCTGAACGTCGCGGTCTTCTGGGCCGCGATGCTGCTCGTTGTGGCGGTGCTACTCAGGTACAAGAGTCCAAAGACGATCGCGAGAGCGAGCGGCACGATCATGGTCGCGATCCAGAATCGTCGTTTGGTGATCGTGCGGTGGACCTCGAAGCCGACGACGGTACGCAAGTTGTGGTATCTCACGAGGCCAACTCGGCCCGATGCTCATCGCCGTAGACGCGCAGGAATATCTCGTCGAGGGAGACCTTGGCGGTGGTGAACTCGCGGACGCGGACGCCGGCCTCGACGAGGCCGCGCAGGATCGTCGCCTCGTCGGTGTCGTCGGAGAACTTCAGTTCGGCGTAGTTGCGCTCGCGCAACGACACCACGTAGTGCGTCGAGTCGGGGATCTCGCCGGCGTAGCGCAGGTGGATCGTACGACCGCCGTAGAGGTCCTGGATCTCGTTGACCGTGCCGTAGGCCTCGCGTCGACCATCCTTGAGCAAGATGATGCGGTCACAGAGTCGCTCGACCTCGTCCATCTGGTGGGTCACCATCATCACCGTCGCGCCGACCTTCTTCTGATCCTCAATGATGTCCATCAAGAGACGCCGGTTGACCGGATCGAAGCCCTTGGTCGGTTCATCGAGAATGAGCAGTTCGGGGTCGTTCATGATGGTGACGCCCAACTGCACCTTCTGCTGTTGGCCACTCGAGAGTTTGTCGATCCGCAGGCCCGTCTGGGCGACGAGATCGACGCGTTCGAGGTAGGCGAGCGACCACGCCCGTGCCGCGTGGCCCGAGAGTCCCTTGAGGCGACCAAAGTAGACCATCACGTCGATGACCGACTCCTTCTTGTAGAGACCCCGCTCTTCGGGTAGGTAGCCGAGGCGTCGACCGTCTTCGGGACGAAAGTTCCGTCCGTCGATATGCAAGACGCCCGCGCTCGGCAGGTAGATCCCGAGGAGTGCGCGGATGGTGGTGGTCTTGCCCGAGCCGTTGCTGCCGAGGAATCCGAAGGTCTCGCCGCGCTTGATGTCGAAGGAGAGTCCGTCGATGACGACCTCGTTCCCGAAGGCCATCTTGAATCCCTCGATGTGAACCATGGGCTCCGACGTCCCGTCCAGAGCGCGTCGGTCCATGCAGCGACTATTGCACAGCGCCGTTGCCCCTCCCGTGGACGAACCGCGAGGGGAGCGTCAACCTACGACTCCGCCACCGCCGCTCGGCCTTCCGCGAGCCCGTCCTCGCCCGCGCTCAAATGGCGTCGCAGGCTGAGCATCAGGCCCGCACCGACGAGGGCCGTGAGACCGGTGCCGAACGGCCACCAGTTTCCGACGTGATTGTCGAAGTAGACAGCGGTGATCGCCGGACCGAGGGTGCCCGAGATTCCCCAGGAGATTCCCGAGGCCGCGTTGTAGCGGCCGCGCAAGTGTTCGGGAGCGATCTCGTTGACGAGAGCCGGTCCGACGGGCGAGAGCATCGTCTCACCAATGGCGAAGACGACCATCGCAATGGAGAGTGAGACCACCGAGAGCACGGCCGGCAGCGACAGTGCCAGGTCGAGGATGACCCAGAAGAAGAACCACAGGGCCCCGACGGTCGCCATCACCCGCGTGCGGCTTCGGCCCTCGATCTTGTTGAGCACCCAGAGTTGGGAGAGCACGATCGTGCTGGTGTTGAAGAAGAAGATGATGCCGATCACGTGGACCGGCAACTTGAGGTTGTTGACGACGAACAGGCTGAAACCGGCCTCCTGGGAGCCGTAGCCGCCGATCATCAGCACAATGGAGGCAACGACGTAGCGCACGAGGCGCTTATCGCGCAGCACTTCACGCCAACCTTCCGCACTCTTGATCGGATCGTCGAGGTGGGCAGTTTCGGGCCCGCCGTAAGCGCGAAGGGTCCAGAAGTAGGCGCCCGAGAGTACGATGACCCCCGCGTTCACCATGTAGAGGACGACGAAGGACGTGGGGTGGTGCAGATCGACGATGCTCGCCGACGCGAGTCCGCCAAAGCCAATCCCCAAGTTCACCAGCATGAAGTTGAAACCAAAGGCCCGCTGCCGGTGCTCGGGCGCGACGAGTCGGCTCAGCATCGTACTGCTCGGTCCCCAACTGGCGCCGCCGAAGACCGCCAGCAGCAGCGCCGCGACGGCCGCCTCCACCTTGGTATGGGCGAAAGCCCACACCACGATGGCGATCGCGTCGGCGGAGTACGCCACCAACACGACGCGAATCGGGCCGAATCGGTCGGTCGTCGTGCCCCAGAGCGGACTGGTGGCGAGTCCGCACAACGCGGCCGCGGCGAGCAGCAACGTGGCGAAGCTCGTGGAAAACCCCCGCACGTTGTGCAGGTAGACCACGAAGAGCGAGAGGGTGAGACCGCTGCCAATGCAGGCGAGGAAGGTGCAGGTGTAGAACCGGCGCAGGGGACCGGTGAGGCTGCCACGAAAATCGACAGGAACGAGTGTCTCAATTAGTTTCACGGAGAGCCAAGGCTAGTTGACTGCTTGTGCGTCGAATCACAAGAGAGCGGGGGGACGAAATGAGATCAGCGTTACGATTGACCACGTGGTCCGCGTCATCGCGGACGAAAGGCAGTGCATGGCCAACACTCGATTACCAAAGAGTAACGTCGATCTTCTGAGCGAACTCGCTCCTGACGTCGAGCGACTCTACAACCGACACCTCGAGGCCCCTCGACTGTGGTTCCCGCACGAGCAGATCAACTGGGGCGACGGCGAGGACTTCACCGATCGTCCCTGGAGCAAAGAGGACTACCCGCTCTCCGACGGCGTTCGCAGTTCCATCTACGTCAATCTGCTCACCGAGGACAATCTGCCCTACTACACCCATACCCTCTTGTCCCACGCGCCCGAGAGCCACCCGATCCTTGATTGGAACCATCAGTGGACGATGGAGGAGAATCGCCACTCCATGGTGATGCGTGACTGGGTCCACATCAGCCGCTGCATCGATCCCACCTACCTCGAAGAGGGCCGTCGGGTCCAGATGAAGAAGGGCGAGGTTCCGAACCCGGCGTCCATGGCCGAGCTCATTGCCTACGTGTCGTTCCAAGAACGCGCTACGCAGATCGCTCATCGCAACACGGGCGCCAAGTTGCCCAAGGACGACAAGATCGGAAGAAACGTGCTCGCCCTGATTGCCGGTGACGAGACCAAGCATTTCCTCTTCTACCGTGATCTCACCCTCGCCGCCTTCGCAATTGATCCGTCGATGATGATGATCGCGGTCGCGAAACAGGTCATCGGATTCGCCATGCCGGGGACCGGAATCCCGAGCTTCACGCGTCACGCCGTGCGCATCGCGCGTGAGGGCATCTACGGACTCGGCCAGTTTTTGAACGACGTCCTTGATCCGGTCCTCACTCTCTGGGACGTGGACCATCTCGTGGGGCTCTCCGCGGAGGCCGAAAGGGCCCGCGCGGACCTGCGCGACTTCATTGCGAAAATGAGTGAGACGGTGAATCGAATGGCCCAGAAGGCCCAGGGCGTGGCGTCGGCGATTTCTTAAGTCACTGGCGCCAGCGACCGGACTCTCGGCGAGGGCACGTTGCTCCGACCACACCTAACCCTCCGTCGGCCCGAAGCGCTCGTGGTTCCCAAGGTAGTTGGTGTTCTGAAATCACCGACCTTCACGGCCACGGTTGCCCCTCCGGCTACTCCTTGGTGTTGGCAACCTTGCGGATGTAGTCCTCGAAAGCCTGCTGATGAGCTTGCGTCACTTGCCACTGACGCTCGTGCATCGAACCACCCCTGGCGACGAGGTAGATCAGGCAACCTACGAGGGGCAAGATGAGAATAAAGAGGACCCACAGAGCTTTCGTGAGACCGCCAAGATCGTGACTGCGAAAGATGTCCTGCAAGACGTGGAAGGCGAGCATGATCCAGAACACCAAGAGCACCAGATAGAGGGTGTTGACAAAGACGTCGAGCAATGGGTAACCGGTGCCAATCATGGGGTCCTTTCAACGAACTGCCTCGCCCGAATCTAACGCCCCCTCTCGAGGCAACGGCGCGTCGCGGAGCTCGTCGATCCTCACGTTGCGCAGTAGCCCCCATAGACCGCCGCCGCTCGCAACGGTGCGAACCGTCGGGCATGGCCCGGCGCGGGCGTGCTCGAGTGGGGCGACGTCCGAGTCTCGGGTCAGCTCAGTGCCGTAGCGCGCTCTCTGGTGGCCGCTGCAAGACTGCGTCATTCGGCGTTTTCGAACCGACGCTCTTGAACGTCCACACCGATCATCACGCCCATTCGACGCCGTTGAATCGAACGGTCGACGCTTTGTCGAGCGAACCAGAGTTTCGCGTACTCGATGGTTCTGCGTAGGATTTGTGGACAGAGGAGGGGTCCGTGGGATTGAGCATTGAAGACGCGATTGCGGCCGTGTCCGCGCCCGGCCAGTTCTTCGAAGTCGTTGAAGGCGAGCACGGGGGAGTGGGGAATCGCCTGTTCAAGAACGCGCCGACCACCCTGCGCCAGATTTTTGATACGGCGCGCGGTATCGATGAAGTCTTCCTGGCCTACGAGGACGAGGAGTGGACGTTCAGCGAGACGATGGACGAGGTCGACGCGCTCGGTCACGCCCTTGTTCACCACTTTGGCATCTCCAAGGGTGACCGCGTCGGCATCGCCATGCGCAACTACCCCGAATGGATTGTCGCCTTTGCGGCAATCCTTTCGGTCGGCGCCATCTCGGTCTCACTCAATGCGTGGTGGACCGAGGAGGAGCTGGAGTACGCGATCAACGACGCCGCCCTCTCACTCTTGATTGCTGATACCGAGCGGATACGGCGATCGGCCGGCCCGTGTCAGCGGGCCGGCATCTCGATGCTCGGCGTGCGCCTCGACGAACTCGAACCACTCGAGCACGGCGTCGAACACTGGCACGACGTCGTCGTGCGTGGCGTCACGCTGCCCGACGCGGCGATCGACGCCGACACCGACGCCACCATTCTGTACACCTCAGGTACGACCGGGCTCCCCAAGGGCGCGGTCTCCACCCACGGTACGATCTGCCAGACGATTATGGCCTTCTCGTCGGGCGGTCCGATCCAGGGGCTGCGGCGAGACCCCGACGACGAGGTGAGCTCCCTCTCCCCGTGCTTCATTCTCATCGTGCCGCTCTTCCACGTCACCGGCTGTATTCCGGTGATGATGTCGTGCTTCACCGTGCACCTCAAGCTCGTCATGATGTACCGATGGGAGCCCGAGCGGGCCCTCCAGTTGATCGAACGGCACAAGGTCACCAATTTCGTGGGCGTGCCGACGCAGTCGTGGGATCTGCTGGAGAACGACAATTTCGACAGGTACGACACGTCGTCACTGGCCGCGATTGGCGGAGGTGGCGCGCCCGCGCCGCCGACGCTGGTCGCGCGCGTGGAGGGCTCGTTCAAGCGGGGTCACCCGAATCTGGGTTACGGCATGACCGAGACCAACGCGTACGGTCCGAGTAACTACGGTGCGGACTATGTCGAGCACCCACTCTCCACCGGGCGGGTACCGACGATCGTGATGGACGTGGACATTCGTGACGAACAGTTGCACTCCCTCGGTCCCAATGAGAGTGGCGAGATATGGATGAAGTCACCCACACTCATCCGCGGGTACTGGCGAAAGCCCGAGGCGACGGCCGACGTCATCGTTGACGGATGGCTGCGCACTGGGGACCTCGGCCGCGTCGACGACGACGGCTTCCTCTACATCGAAGACCGGCTGAAGGACATGATCCTGCGCGCGGGCGAGAACGTCTACTGCGCCGAGGTCGAGTCGGCGATCTACGAACACCCCGCGGTCTACGAGGCTGCGGTCATTGGACTACCCAGCGAGCGTCTCGGCGAAGAGGTCGGGGCCGTAGTGATGCTGCGTGCCGGCGCGGCGCTCACCTACGACGAATTGCACGCCCACTTGCACTCGCGGCTCGCCAGCTTCAAAATTCCGACGCGGGTCTGTTTTACTCACGAGTCGCTGCCGCGCAACGCCGCCGGAAAGTTTATGAAGCGCGAGATGCCCCAGCGCTACTTCGCCTGAGCGGTCGCAATCGCGACGCGCGCGTAGTCGGCGACGTTCATGGTTTCGAGGTCCTCCACCACAAACCAGCTGGCGTGGTCGGTGGTGCCGTGGACCTCGTGGCGGAGCTCGCCACCGGCCAGTTCGACGGTGAACAGAATTCGCACGGTGTGAATCTTGTCGCCGTTGTCGCGTCGGCGAACGTCACTCGTCACGCCGAGCAGCTGGGGCGAGCGCACCTCGAGTCCGGTCTCCTCGTGAAACTCGCGCAAGAGGGTGTCCTCGGGCGCTTCACCGAAGTCGATGCCGCCCCCCGGTAGCCACCAGAGTGGAGGCGTGTGCCGGGGGTTTGAGGATCGAACCAGGGCGACCCGCCCGTCGTCGATGAGAACTCCGTAGGATCGGACGCTGGTGTGTTGCTTACTCATCTTGACTGACGTCCCCGTTCGCTTCGCGCCCGCGGGCAGTGCGGGGCCCGCCCAGGATGTCGAAGGACACCCATCGCTGAAGAAATAGTAGATGACGGCGGCGCGGGCGAGGGTTCTCGCTGTCCTCCTCGCTCACCGACCGAGCCGCCGCGGTTCACGCGGCGTCATTCACGCGGCGATGACGAACTACCTCGTCGTTGGAAAACCCAGGTCGATCTGCGACTCCGAGGGCTGGGGCCACCGGGTGGTCACGACCTTGGCGCGAGTGTAGAAGGCGAATCCTTCGGGACCATAGATGTGGGAATGGCCGAAGAGCGAGTTCTTCCATCCGCCAAACGAGTAGGAGGCGACCGGTACGGGGATGGGTACGTTGATGCCGATCATCCCGACGCTCACCTCGCGCGTGAACTGGCGCGCGACGTTGCCGTCGCGAGTGAAGATCGCCACGCCGTTGCCGTACTGATTGGCATTCACCATCGCCACGGCCTGGGCGTAGTTGGCCACGCGCGCCACGCCGAGCACCGGTCCAAAGATCTCGTCGTCGTAGGCTCTCGTGCCGGGCCGCACGCCGTCGAGGAGGCAGGGGCCCACGAAGAAACCGGGTTGGGTGGCCATGGCGGTGCCATCGCGCACGACCTCGATTCCGTCGGCCGGGGCGTTCGTGACGTACTGGATGATACGGTCGCGACTCTCTCGAGTGATGACCGGGCCGAAGTCGCTCGCGGGATCGTTGCCGGGTCCCACGACTAATTTATCGAGACGGTCGGTAATCTTGGCGATCAGTGGATCGGCGACGTCGCCGACGGCGACGACGACGCTGACGGCCATGCAGCGCTCACCGGCCGAGCCGAAGCCCGCGTTGATCGCCGCGTCGGCGGCGACGTCGAGGTCGGCGTCGGCCAAGACGACCATGTGGTTCTTGGCCCCGCCGAGGGCTTGCACCCGTTTGCCGGCGGCCGTGCCCGTCTGAAAGACGTGGCGAGCGACCGGTGTCGAGCCAACGAAGCTCACCGCGTCGACACCCTGGTGCTCGAGCAGCGCCTGCACCGTCGTGGCGTTACCGTGGATGACGTTGAAAACTCCGGCGGGCAGGCCGGCCGCGGAGAGCAGCTCACCGAGGAGCACCGCTGCTGACGGATCGCGTTCGGACGGCTTGAGGATCACCACGTTGCCCGACGCGAGAGCGTTCGCGGTCATCCACAACGGCACCATCACGGGGAAGTTGAACGGAGTTATTGCCGCCACAACGCCCACCGGTTCGCGGAACGAGTGCACGTCGACACCGTCGGCGACCTGGCTCGTGAACGCGCCCTTCAAGTGCTCCATCAGCCCACAGGCGTACTCGACGTTCTCGAGACCACGGGCCAGTTCACCTCGGGCGTCGGCGGTGGTCTTGCCGTGCTCTTCGGTGACGAGGGCGGCGAGCTCGGTCGCGTGTGCGACCAGGAGCTGGCGGAACGTGAAGAGGATGTTCGTGCGTTGCGAGAGGGTGGAGTCGCGCCACGTCAACAACGTTTCGCGCGCCGCCGTCACGACGTCGTCCACCAGATCGGCGTCGGCAATCGGTGCCTTCGCACAGACCTCGCCGGTGGCGGGGTTGCACACCGCGAGGTCGCCGGACCCTTCGAATCGTTCGCCGCGAATGAAATGGGGGACGGAGCGCATGGGAACCTCTTTCTTCCCGGTCAATCTAACGGTTCCACGTGATTTCAACATTAGGGTTGGGCCATGGGTCCGGTAGGGGAGAGTGGCGCACTGCGCGACGCCGCCGCGGTAGAGCCAATTGCTGTTGGGCGCTACGGTGTCGCGATCTCTCCTCACTACACCATCCCCGGGGGATACCCCAATGGCGGCTACCTGCAGTGCGTCATGGCGAACGCCGCCCTCGCCGCCGCGAGCGCCGAGGGATCGGCCCACCTGCACGCCACGGCCGTCACGACGAACTACGTGGGGGCGCCACTCCCTGGTCCGGCGGAGTTGCTGACCGCCGTTCGCCGGGTCGGTCGCGCAGTGTCGTTCGTCCACGTGACGCTCGTCCAAGGGGGTGCGGTCACGACCGAATCGCTCGTGATACTCGGCACGCTGCACGAGAATTCGACCTCCCGCTACTCGGA
The DNA here is from genome assembly GCA_025362585.1 of Acidimicrobiales bacterium. Lineage (GTDB taxonomy): Bacteria > Actinomycetota > Acidimicrobiia > Acidimicrobiales > RAAP-2 > RAAP-2. The sequence goes on from JANYFR010000062.1 coordinate 13,419, forward strand.
CGCGGTGGCGCCGGCACTCGCACCACTGGAGCAGTGCGCACGTGCTCGCACGGGCGACGAGGGGGCGATCGGCAATGTCGTGGAGGGCCGGCTCGACCCGACCTGCGTGGGATGGAGCAACGGTGAGTACGGCGAACGCGGTGAGGTGAAGGGGTGGCTACGTCTCGACGACGGCGCGGCGTCGTGGGACGCCTGGAGTCTCCTGCTCGCCTCGGACGCCATGGTGCCCGCCACGTTCCCCCTCGGTTCGTCGGGCTGGGTGCCGACCTTGCAGCTCACGTCCTACGTGCGGCGTATTCCGGTGGGCGAGTGGCTTCGAGCCCGACAGTGGTGCGTCGTCATCGCCGACGGTACCGTTGACGAGCGGTGCGAACTGTTCGACGACCGCGGCGAGCTGGTGGCGTCGTCGAGCCAGATCGCCATGGTTCGCTTTCCGAGCACCCACTAGCCAATGACGAACGGCGTTCCGCACGTCAACGACGATGGGTCACTCTTCATCCGGGCTCGACTGGTCATCCCGAGTGACGAGGTTGAACTGCGCGTGACGACGTCGGGCGGCCCCGGGGGCCAACACGCCAACCGCTCGCTCACCCGGGTCGTCGCCTCGTTTCGCGTCGATGGTTCCACCGCGCTCTCCGACGCGGAACGAGCTCGCCTCCTGGAGAAGGTCGGCACCGTGGTCCGCTCGAGCGCGGGGCGTTTCCGCTCACAGGGTCAGAATCGCAGCGCCGCGCTCAACCAGTTGGCCCAAAAAATCGCCGAGGGCCTCGCCCGCCCGGCGCCGCGCCGAGCGACCAGGCCCTCCAAGGGTTCGAAGGTTCGACGGGTCGACGAGAAGAAGGCCCGCGGCCGCGTCAAAGAGCAGCGCCGTCGTCCCCTCGACGACTAGCGCCGCGTCTCGAGGTGGCGCGTGATCGCCTCGAGTGCCGAATGCATCAGGTCGTCGAGGGACGGATCGGTGTCCTCTTGGGGGCCGCGGATCGCGGTGAGTGAGGCGTAACCGGCGGCGAGGAGCGCTCCGTCCTCGTCCGCGGCTTCGTCGCTGACGTCGCCCAGTTCGGGCGTCGCCGCGCCGAGGCGCAGGGGCAATTCGCCCTCGTCGGCGAGTGGCGCGCCCCCGGCGTTCGGTCCGGCGGCCTTCACGATGCCGGCGGTGGAGATGCGGCCCCGTCGCACCCCCTTTAGTTCGATCGCGGGGAGGTTGGGTACGTTCAGGTTGAGCAGCGTGCGAGACGGCGCGCGCAGCAACTCCTCGAGTACCTCGACCGCGACGGCGCCCGCGGTGTCAAAGTGCACGTCGAGGCCCCACTGGACCGAGACCGCAAGACCCGAGAGGCCAAGTTGCGCTCCCGTCAGAATCGCCCCGACGGTGCCCGAGTGCAGGACGCTGCGACCCACGTTGGCCCCGGCGTTGATGCCCGAGAGGACCAGGTCGGGTTGGAAACCCAAGCCCCCGGTCGCGCCAATAATGGCGCAGAGCGCCGGCGGGGCTTCGAGCGCGTAGGTCGGAATCGACTCGGCCCCGGCGATGGTGTGGCGCTTGTAGGTGACGCTCGGGTGGTCGAAGACGTCGCCGACCGCCGCTGACATGCCGGAGTAGTTGGTGTGGGGAGCGGCGATGAGGGCCTCGCGAATCTCACCCGGGGGACACCGCTTGATCCACCGGGCGACGTGTTGCGCGAGCACCGCCAGTCCCGGGGCCAGGATGCCGTCGTCGTTCGTGATGAGAATACGCATACGACGTACGATAACTGGCCTAGGTTACTGGGCAGTGATGAGAAGGAAACGCGCTGATGCTTCCATCAGGTGAACAGATTGCGATTGCCCACGGTGACGAACGCGCGGTGATCACCGAAGTCGGCGCGACCCTTCGCACGTTCGTCAAGGGCGGCCTCAGCGTGATCGAGGGCTTCGCCGGCGACGAGGTCCCGACGGGCGCACGCGGCCAGGTACTCTACCCGTGGCCCAATCGCGTCGCCGACGGTCCGTGGTCGTTCTCCGAGCGCATTGCCGAGCCGAAGATTGACGACATCGTTCACGCCACCGCCATCCACGGCCTCGTGCGCTGGCGTCCGTTTCAAGTCGACTCGGTCAACCAGAACCGCTGTTCGTTGACCCTGCTGTTGCACCCGGCCCCGGACTACCCGTTTCTCAGTGAGATCAATGTGACGTACCACCTGGGGAAGTTTGGACTGACGGTCACGACCACGGTGACGAACCGCGATGACGTGCCGATTCCCTTCGGTGTCGGATTCCACCCCTACCTCGCGGTCACCACGCCCACGATCGAGGGTGCTGAACTGGAGATTCCCGCCACCGCCTACGTGGCGGTCAACGATCGCCAGCTGCCGACCGGGGAGATCCTGCCCATCGCGGGCCAGAACCTCGACTTCTCCAAGCGCAAATCGGTCAGTGGCCATGAGCTCGACGTCACCTTCACCGAACTGGTGCGTGACGACTCGGGACTCGCGACGGTCGTACTCGCCGACTCGAATGGCGGCGAGGTGGAAATGAGCGTCGATCGCAACTTCCCCTACCTTCAGGTGTACACCGGCGACCATCTCGAACGGGGCCGTCGGCGCACGTCGGTCGCGGTGGAACCAATGACCTGTCCGCCCGACGCGCTACGCAGTGGCAAAGACGTCGTGGTTCTAGAACCGGGTCAACACTGGGCGGGTTCGTGGCGACTTCGGCGACGGTAGTGACGAAGAAGGTCGTGCTGGTCACGGGCTCAACGAGCGGGATCGGCGAAGCGACCGCGCGACGATTCGCGAGCGAGGGCGCCACCGTTGTCTTCAACTCTGCTCGCAGTGTTGAGGCCGGCCAGCGCCTCGCGAGGGCGACGCCCGGCGCCCACTACGTGCAGGCGGACGTCGCTCGATCCGAGGACTGTACTCGGCTCATCTCTGAGGTGCTCGAGCGATGCGGCGCACTTGACGTGTTGGTCAACAACGCCGGCACGACGAAGGTCATCGCGCACCGCGATCTCGAAGCCGCGAATCTGGACGTATGGCGCGAAATCTTCGAGGTGAACGTCTTTGGGACGTGGAGCTTGAGCGTCGCGGCGATGGAGGCGTTGCGCGCCGCCAACGGCTCGATTGTGAACGTCTCGTCGGTGGCGGGCGTTCGTCCCGTGGGCTCGTCGATTCCGTACGCCGCGTCGAAGGCCGCCCTCAACCACATGACCGCGCTGCTGGCCAAGGTCGTCGGGCCCGAGGTTCGCGTGAATGCCGTCGCCCCCGGACTGATCGACACGCCGTGGACGAAAGAGTGGGACGTGGTACGCGGCTTCGTTCAAGGTGCCGCGCCACTGAAACGTAGCGGCACTCCCGACGATGTGGCCGACGTCATCGTCGCGCTCGCCTTTACGCCGTACGTCACCGGCCAGGTGGTGGTGGTCGATGGCGGCCTCTCGCTCGCTACGTGACGCGTTCGGTCGGTGGCACGAACTGGCGCAGTAGGCGACAGAGCACCAGAGTCGCGGGCTGCACGAAGAGGCGAGTGCGCCACGGACGGTGCGCGACCCCGAGCAGATCGCGTTCCCAGGGCGAGAGCAACGCGAAGGCGCCACGCACGAAGAGCCAGTACGGCGCCCGCTGGCGCCAACCCTGCACCACGCCACGCGCCACGAAGTCGCGTGCCAGGACTCCGTCGTCGCTCAGGCGAAGCTCGGAGCGGAATCGCTGCAGCGTCGCATTGAGCTCGGCCACGCTGCGCGGCGGATCGCTGACGCCGAGGTCGCGGGCGAGGGTCGCCATTTCGTTGACGTAGGCGTCGGCCTCGGCGTCGCTCAGTGAGAGTCGACCGTACCGTCGGTAGCCGGCGAGGAACATCGAGGTTTCGGCGGCGTGCACCCACGCGAGGAGATGGGGGTCATTCGCGTAGTACGCCACGCCGTCGTCGGCAACGCCTCGCACGCTCTGGTGCACGGCCAGCACCCGCTCGATGGCGGCGAACGCCGTTGGCCTCGAGCCGTAGGTCGTGAAGCCAATGAAATTCGCGGTCTGGAGCAGGCGACCGAGGGGGTCGTGTTGGTAGCGCGAGTGCTGGGCCACCCCGGCCATGGAGTGGGGGTGGAGCATCTGGAGGAAGAGGGAGCCGAGTCCCCCCACGATCATTGACGAGAGGTCGCCGTGGACGATTCGAGCGACGCCGTCAATGGCGAAGTAACTCTCGAGGGGGTCCACGCAGCGCGGCGGGGGATCCCGCGTCAGTCCGACGGCACCACGGATACCAAGGTTGACATGACGGCGAAGTCGGGCCGGCGCCTCGCTGACCCACCTCACTGCCACCGTGCCCTCCTCAAGTTTCCTGCTTCAGTTTACGGTCTCTCGCTGCTAACCGATACGGGGGTCTGCGACACTGGAGGCGTGGCTTTAACCAAACCTCTTCACACGACCTCGACCGAAGGCGCGGTTCTAGTCGACGACGCGGTCGAAACGCAGAAACCCTGGAACGTCATCGTGTGGAATGATCCAGTGACCCCGATGTCCGTCGTTGTCGTCATCTTCAAGCGGATCTTCGGGTACTCCAACAACAAGTGCACGCAGCTGATGATGGCCGTGCACCACGAGGGACGGGCCCTCGTGTGGTCGGGGGCGCGCGATCGGGCCGAGTCCTACTGTGTCAAGCTCCAGGTCGCGGGACTACAGAGCACCATCGAACTGGACAACTAGTGGTCGGCTCCAAGTTGTTCGTACGGCGTCGTGACGGTCGGATCGAGACTCGACTCAACGAGTTCGCCCGCACGGTCGTGCGCGACGCCTTCGCCAACGTCTTGGCGGCGGAGCGTGATTCGCATCACGAGTGGCACGTCTCGCTCTCGGGCCCCATCGACCCGAGCCTCGATCACGATAACCCCGTCTCGATGCTCGCGCGACAGAACGAAACCTCGACGAACGCCGAACTCGCCCAGTTGACTGTCGACGAGCAGTACCTGACCGATACTGAGGCGTGGGCGTGGCTGACGTCCTTGCAAGTCGCGTTGCGATCGACTGCTCAGGCGAAGGGGCTCCTCAGCGATGAGCAGTTGGCCGCCTGTGACGAAGATCTCCTCGAATACGTGCAGATGCTCCAGCAGTTCCTGTTTCAATTGGCCGACTGCTTTTAGTTGCGACAAGTCACAGTCAATTCTCAATCAAATCCAAGGATTGCGCCCCGTTTTGACGCTGGATTCTCGTAGGTTCGCTGCATGCGCGCCGTCCACGATCGTCTAGTGATCTCGCGGCTCGTCCACCGCTTCTCCTTCGGGCCCAAGCCCGGACAGTACGAGTACCTCGTGCGCGAGGGCGTCACGACGGCGCGCAATCGACTCTTGCGCACGCCGGCCCACGACGCGGGACTGGCCAGTGTGGTCGACCCGGGTTTGGTTGACCTCGGGCCCTTCCCGCCGTCGAAGAGCACGGCGCGCGCGATCTTCCAACAGGCGCTGTCACAACAGTTCTCCGCGATGACCCTGTGGTGGCTCGACCGAATGGTCCTCGCGGACTACCCGCTCATCGAGCGCATGACCTGGTTCTGGCACGGTCATTGGGCGACGTCGATCAGTAAGGTCGTCTACCCGCTCCCCATGAAGGTGCAAAACGAGACGATGCGGTTGTACGGTCTCGGAAGTTTCGCCGGGCTCGCGCGGGCGATGGTGGTCGATGGCGCACTGATCTACTGGTTAGACGGCCAGCTCAATGTCGCCCAGGCGCCGAACGAGAATCTGGGCCGCGAGTTCATGGAACTTTTTACTCTCGGCGTCGGGAACTACAGCGAAGACGACGTGAAGGCAGTCGCGGCGGCGTTTACTGGCTACCGCGTGACGACGTCGAACGGCCTCGTCACCTTCCAGCCGTCAGTACACGACTATTCGCCGCTGGCGATTCTGGGCGCGACGGCCCCGTTTGTGGCGCCTTCCCTGAGTGACTACGTGGTCTCACTTGACGCCAACGCGGCGTTCGTGGCCCAGCGCCTGTGGTTCCGTTTTGTCTCGACGACAACGAGCGTGCCCACCACGTTGGTGAAGGGCTTTGCGAACCGCGACGTTCGCTCTCTCGTCGAAGCGATTGCGCGCCATCCGGCGATGAAGGATCCGAGGCACGCGCAAGCAAAATCGCCCGTTGAGTGGTTCGTCTCGGCCTGTCGGGCACTCCAGATCACGCCTTCAAATCTTCCTTCGACGGTGACGGTCGCCAACTACCTGAGCCTCATGGGTCAGGTCCCCTTCGCCCCGCCGAGCGTCGGCGGGTGGCCCTACGACGAGGCGTGGTTGACCGCCGCTTCGTTTCAGTATCGACTGGCCTTCGCGACGTATCTCGTCAAGAACGGCGACCTCTCGCCCGTCGTCAACGCCTCGAATGACGTGAACCGGTCGTTGGCGAATTGGCTGGGCGTCGCGAAGTGGAGCCCCCGCACCACCCAGGCGTTCAGTGAGGCCCAGGGCGACCCGGCCCGACTGGCCCTCCTCGCGCTCTGCGCGCCCGAGTACGTAGTGAACGCGTAGTCGTGGGCGACGTCTCGCGACGGCGATTCCTCCAGTACTCGGGGGCGAGCGCTCTCGCCGCGATGACGACGAACCTGACGATGCAGGACGTCGCGCGGGCCGCGAGTGCGAGCCCGCTGCCGCTCGGCACGCCGATTCTGGTCGTCGTGACCCTCTACGGCGGCAACGACGGACTGAATACCGTCGTGCCCTACGCGGATCCGATCTACTCGTCGTCGCGCCCCGGGATCTCGCTGTCGGACGCTCAGGTCATCCCCCTCGCTCGGGGCCTCGCGCTCAACAGTTCGATGACCGGTTTCAAATCCTTGTGGGACCAGAACCGACTAGCCATCGTGCTCGGCGCGAGCTACCCCCAGCCCAACCACTCCCACTTCACGTCAATGGCGATATGGCAGACCGCGTCGCCGAACAAGCAGATCTCGAGTGGTTGGATTGGCCGCTGGCTCGACGGTCAGCCGCGCGACCCGATGCGCGCGATCGGCATGGGTTCGGTGCTCACGCCACTGCTCGCGGGCGAGCACCGCGTGGCGTCAATGCTCCCTCTCGGAGGGCTCGTGGTGCCGACCGGCACACTCGCCACACAGACCCAGCAGCTGGCGATGGTCTCGCCCACGGACTCCGTGCTCGCCGCCGACGCCTCGGCGTCGATCGGCGACTTCTATCAGGTGGCGGCGACCGTCCAGCCGGTGCTCAAGAGCCAGGCGCCCAACGCGCCCAACGCGCTCGCCCAGCAGCTCGACGTCGTGGCCAACCTCATTGCGGCCAATGTGCCGACACGGGTGTGGTCGGTCACCCTCGGCGGCTTTGACACCCACGCCGACGAGCTGCGCGCTCAGTCCCAACTCGTGGGATCGGTCTCCGACGCGGTGACCAACTTTCTCACGAAGATGGACGCCACCGCGCGCGCCCGTGACGTCGTGGTGCTGGTCTATTCGGAGTTCGGGCGACGGGTCCAGGCGAACGCGTCGCTCGGCACGGACCACGGTACGTCGGGTCCCGTCTTCATCGCGGGTCACCGTGTCGCCGGCGGCTTCTACGGCGAACAGCCGTCGCTCTCCCAACTGGTGAGCGGCGATCTCGCCGTCACGTCGGACTTCCGCGACGTCTACGCCTCGATGCTCCAGGACGTGCTCGGCACCGACGCGACACAGATCATGCCCGGCTGGACGACCAAGTTAAATCTGATTACCCCGTAGAGGGTTCGCGATTGCCGGTCGTTCTCCTCGGGAGCCCCACCGCCCTCGCTCGCCGCGATGCACAACTTCTTGACAAATCATCGCGATCCGGGCCAACGGCGAGCATCGTCGTCCTAATCTCACCCCATGACTGTCGCCAGCGATCGGCTCGAGCTCGCGCGACTTGTCCACCGTTTCGGTTTCGGTCCGAAGCCGGGTCAGTTCAAGCACCTCCTCGACGGCGGCATCGTGCGGGCTCGTGCGTCGGTCCTCACCCACGGCGGGACCGATCGCGGGTTGGCCCGGGTGGTCGAACCCCAGATCACCGACCTCGGTCAGGCGCCATCGGACGACGCGGCCAGTCGCATTTACTGGCAGAACGTCTGGGACCAGTACATGAGTCTCGCGATGTGGTGGCTCGACCGGATGGTGCTCGCCGACCACCCGCTTGTTGAGCGCATGACGTGGTTCTGGCACGGTCACTGGGCGACGTCCATCGACAAGGTGGAGTTCGCGTTGCCAATGAAGATACAAAATGAGACGCTGCGCACGTACGCCCTCGGAAACTTCAGCGACCTGTCGCGAGCCATGGTGCTCGACGGCGCCCTGATCTACTGGCTCGACGGTGAGGTCAACGTCGCCGACGCCCCCAACGAGAATCTGGGGCGCGAGTTCATGGAGCTCTTCACTCTCGGCGTCGGTAACTACTCCGAGAACGACGTGAAGGCGGCGGCGCGCGGACTGACCGGCTACCAGGTCGATCAGACGAGTGGTCGAGTGACCTTCGACGCCACCCAGCATGATCCGGCCCCCTTCTCCTTGCTCGGCGTGCACGACGCGTTCAGCGCGACGGACATCAGTGACCTCGTGACCTCACGCGAAGAGTCGGCGGCATTCATCGCGCGCCGGATGTGGTTCCGCTTCGTTTCGACCTCAGTCCCGATGCCCCGCACCCTCGTAAAGTCCTTCGCGCGCCGCAATATTGCGTCGCTGGTGTACGCCGTCGCGCGCGATCCCGCGCTGCGACGCCCGGGCCTTTCCCAGGCAAAGTCGCCGGTCGAGTGGTTCGTTTCGGCCTGTCGGGCGCTGCGCGTGACGCCCTCAAAGCTCGACTCGGGATCGGTCTCGTGGTATCTCGGCCAGATGGGCCAGTTCCCCTTCAGTCCGCCGAGTGTCGGCGGCTGGCCCTTCGACGAGGCCTGGTTGACCGCCTCTTCGACCCAGTACCGATTCCAGACCGCGGCGTACCTCGTCCAACACGGCAGCGTGACGCCACTCGGCTCTTCGAAGTCGACGATGGTCCAGACGGCCGCCGACTGGCTGGGGGTCGCGAAGTGGAGCCCGCGCACGGAACAGTCGCTGCGCCAGGCCGTGTCGGATCCGAGTGCCCTGGCCACCCTGGCGCTCTGCGCCCCCGAGTACGTGGTGAGTGTCTAGCCGTGATCGACTTCTCGCGCCGCCAATTCCTCAAATTCACCGGAGCGAGTGCCCTCGGGACAGTGGCCGCGACCTTGACGTTGGAGGACGTGGCGTCGGCGGCCGCCGCCGCCGCGCTGCCCGTCGGTACGCCAATCTTGGTGATTGTCACGCTCTACGGTGGCAACGACGGCCTCAACACGGTCGTGCCCTACCAAGACTCGACCTACGCGACGATGCGCCCGGGCATCTCACTGAGCGCGGCGGACGTCCTGCCTCTCGCGAACGGCCTCGCCCTGAACGGTTCGATGACCGGATTCAAGAAGCTCTGGGATCAACAGAAACTGGCGATCGTGCTCGGCGTGAGTTATCCCCAGCCCAACTACTCGCACTTCACGTCGATGGCGATCTGGCAGACGGCGTCACCGGTCGAACAGATCACGAGCGGGTGGATCGGTCGATGGCTGGACGCGCAACCACGCGACCCCTTCACCGCGATCGGAATCGGCGACGTCCTGACTCCGTTGATGGCGGGCGACCACCGCGTCGGTTCAGTCCTGCCGCTCTACGGACTCGACGTTCCTTCGGGATCGTTCGGCGTCGAGGCCCAGTTGCTCGGTCGACCGTCGTCCACTGACACGGTCATCACGTCGATGGCGACGGGCGCCATTGGTGACCTCTTCTCCTTGGCGTCCACCGTCGGGCCGGTCCTGACCAACGTCCCGCCAAGTACCGCGTCGGATCTGGCCCAGCAACTCGACGTGGTCGCAAAACTCATTACCGCCAACGTGCCCACGCGGGTCTACTCGGTGACCACTGACGGCTTTGACGTCCACGCCGACGAGCTGACGACGCAGAACGCGCTCCTCGGGACGGTCTCGGACGCGATCAGCAGCTTTCTCACTCAGGTCGGCGCCACCGCGAGGGCCAACGATGTCGTCGTGATGGTCTACTCGGAGTTCGGGCGCCGCGTCGAAGCCAACGGCTCGCAGGGCACCGACCACGGCACCTCCGGTCCGGTGTTCGTCGCCGGGAATCGAATCGCGGGTGGCTTCTACGGCGAGCAGCCGTCCCTGACGCAACTCGTCGACGGGGACCTCGCGGTGACGACGGACTTCCGTGACGTCTACGCCTCAATGCTCCAAGACGTCCTCGCGACCGACCCGCAGCAGATCATTCCGGGATGGACGACGAAGTTGAACCTCCTCCACGCCTAGCGGTCCGCGGTCGCCACCAGTCGATTGATCTCCGCAACCATTTGTTGGGCCCCCGCGCCCGGACCGAAGACGCCGGCGATACCCGCGGCCTCCAGGTCCGCTAGGTCGTTGCGGGGTACGATACCGCCGACGACAACGGGAATATCCGAGCCCTTCGCGCGCAGCGCCTGGACGACGAGCGGGGCGAGGGTGAGGTGGGCCCCCGACAACATCGATAGGCCAACGACGTCCACGTCCTCTTGGATGGCGGCGATCGCGACCGTCTCGGGTGTCTGGAAGAGCCCGGTGTAGACCACCTCCATGCCGGCGTCGCGCAAGAGGCGCGCCACGACCTTGATACCTCGGTCGTGGCCGTCGAGCCCGACTTTGGCCACGAGGATGCGCACGGTCACAGTGTCGGCACCTCCACGTATCGACCGAAGACACTCTCGAGCGTGCCCATCATCTCGCCGACCGTGGCGAGGGCGCGGGCGGCGTCGATGAGGGCCGGCATGAGGTTGCGCTCGGGGTCGACGGCATCCTTCGCGAGCGTCTCGAGCGTCGCACGGACGCGGTCATCGTCGCGCCGACGTCGGACCTCACGAAGGCGCTCCACCTGTTTGGTTTCGTCCTCGTTGGTGATGCGCAGTATCTCGAGGTCCCCGTCGTCGTTGCCCTCGGTGAATCTGTTCACTCCGACGACGGTCCTGGTGCCGTCGTTGAAGTGGCGCTCGAGTTGGTAGGCGGAGTCGGCGATGCGGCCCTGGAACCAGTTCTCCTCGATGCCGCGGATGCAGCCTTCGAGCATCGAACCGTTGCCGAGGGCCGCAATCTCGGCGAAAATCGCCTCGGCCCGTCGTTCCATCTCGTCGGTCAGCTCCTCGACGAAGTACGAGCCGCCGAGGGGGTCGGCCACGTGCACGACGCCCGTCTCGTAGGCGATGATCTGCTGGGTGCGCAGGGCAATGCGCGCGGCCTTCTCACTGGGCAGCGCCAGGGCCTCATCCATGGAGTTGGTGTGCAGCGACTGCGTGCCGCCGAGCACGCCGGCGAGCGCCTCGATGGCGGTGCGCGCAATATTGATCTCGGGCTGCTGGGCCGTGAGCGACACGCCCGCCGTCTGGGTGTGGAAGCGCAGTTGCCAACTGCGCTCGTCGCGGGCGCCGTAGTGGTCGCGCGTCCACGTCGCCCAGAGCCGCCTCGCCGCGCGGTACTTGGCGATCTCTTCGAAGAAGTCGATATGGGCATTGAAGAAGAAGGAGAGGCGCGGCGCCACGTCGTCAACGCCGAGCCCGGCCTGGCGGGCCAGCTCCACGTAGGCGAAGCCGTTGGCGAGCGTGAAGGCCAGTTCTTCGGCGGCCGTCGATCCGGCCTCGCGGATGTGGTAGCCCGAGACAGAGATCGAGTTCCACTTGGGCATCTCGGCGGCGGTGAAGGCAATCGTGTTGCGCACCAGGCGCATCGACTGTCGTGGCGGGAACACGAACTCCTTCTGGGCCTGGTACTCCTTCAAGATATCGTTTTGCAAGGTGCCGCCGAGTGCCGCACGAGCGACACCGCGCTCCTCGGCCTGCGCGACGAAGAGCGCGAGCATCACCGCCGCCGGGCTGTTGATGGTCATGGACGTCGTGATCTCGTCCAACTCAATGTCGGCAAAGAGGTCGCGCATGTCGTCGAGGCTGTCGATCGCCACCCCGCAGCGCCCGACCTCACCGAGGGCCATCGGGTCGTCGGAGTCGAGTCCGAGCAGCGTCGGCATGTCGAAGGCGGTCGAGAGCCCGGTGCCACCAGCCGCGATGATCTCCTTGAACCGGGCGTTGGTGTCGAGCGCAGTCCCAAAGCCCGCGAACATGCGCATCGTCCACAGTCGCGTGCGGTACATCGACGCGTGCAGGCCCCGCGTATAGGGAAACTGGCCCGGATACGGACCGGACTCGGGACCATAGACCGGATCAAGGGTGACGCCCGACATTGTCGTGAATTGGCTGGCGCGCTTGGCCGCGGCGTTGAACGCCTCGAGCCACTCGTCGCGCGCACTTCGTGGGGACATTGACTCACCTCCAGAGATGGTCCTGTCTCGAGCATAGGTTCGACGCTGTGCGGCGTAGGAGTCGATCAATCCAGACTGGAGTCGACGGCGTCGTGTCACCGTTCGGGGTAGTGGCGCCGCTGCGAAACGGGAGGTACAGTCGCTGGACGAACGACACGACTGAGCTGGAGCGCCAATGAGGGTAAAGCAATCACGGCGTTCGGCGACGTCCGCGTCGAACGGGCCCGCTCGATGAGGATCCTCGTGACCGGCGCCGCCGGCTTCATCGGATCGACCACCGCGGAGCTCTTGCTGAGTGAGGGCCACGAGGTGCTCGCCCTCGACAGTTTGGTGTCGGGTCGCAGAGAGAATCTGCCCATCGGCGCCGATTTCGTCGAGGGCGACTGCGGCGACGTCGATCTCGTTCGCTCCCTGGGCGTCTTTGACGCGTGTGTCCACTTTGCGGCACGAATTGAACCGGCGGAGTCGATGAAGTTTCCCGAGGTCTTCTTCGCCAATAACGTGGCGTCGACTCTGCGCCTCATCAACACGCTCATCGATACCGGTCTGGAGAGGTTCGTCTTCTCGTCTTCGTGCGCCGTCTACGGCGATCAGGAGGAAATGCCGATCGACGAGAACCGAGCGACCGGTCCGCAGAGTCCCTACGGTCAGTCCAAGTTGATGGTCGAGGACGCACTTCGATGGATGGCCGCGCTCGGTCGGCTGTCCTGCGCCTCACTTCGGTACTTCAATGCCGCTGGAGGAACTTTGGCCCACCCCGAACGGCACGATCCGGAGATTCACCTGATCCCCATTGCGCTCGACGTGGCCCTGGGACGTCGCAGCCATATCGAGATCTACGGCGGTGACTATCCGACGCCCGATGGCACCTGCGTGCGTGACTACATCCACGTGAGTGATCTCGCGAAGGCCCACAGTCTCGCGATCGCCGGACTCGGTGACGTTCGTGAACTCACCCTCAACATCGGCACTGGCGTCGGTTCCTCGAATCGAGAAGTGATCGAGACCGTGCGAGAGGTCACCGGTCGCGAGTTAGAACTGCGAGTGGTGGGGCGACGACCGGGCGATCCCGCGATGGCGGTCGCGAGCAACGTCAGGGCCCGTGAACTCTTGGGCTGGGTCCCCGAACGATCGGATCTCAAGACCATCGTCGCCGACGCGTGGGCCGCGCACCAATCTCTCACGCTCTAGCCCGCGCGCGACGTTGATCTGATCCGCGTGAGGCACTGGTGGCGCCGAAGGTGACGCCGAGGTGCGGTGCATTTCAATTGCTCGAGGCGGGTGCGACGCCGACGCCACGGCCACCGCAACCTTCGATTCGTTGCACCGCAAGCGGGATGATCAACTTGCGGGCGACCGGGACCGTCGAAGGCTTCGGTCATTGGACGACACACTCAGTAGGTGATCGTCTGTCGCACTTGAAGCTTCATGGTCAATTTGACGAAATGTTGAGGATCCGTAGGCGGTCACTTGATGCTGGTCCGCGATCTTTGTTGCATGAACAAAGCAAGGGCAACCTCAAGAATTCGTTTCAGTACGTCACGTCATGTTTCAAAGTTTGTCGCCATCGGCGCGACGACGACCGTGGTCATCTCGTTGGCGGGCTACGCCGCCGGTGCCTCGACCAACCAGTGGGTCCCCGTCTCTTTGGGCGTCGGATCGTTGACGGTGCCCGTCAAGACACCGGTCATCCCCCATATTGTCCGTCACCACGTGCGGAGGTCGCCGTCGACGCGACGTCCAATCAGGACAATCTCCGAGCCGACGGCGCCGTTCCTCGGGATCGCCGCCATCACGCTGCCGTTGGTCACGGCGACGACTTCACATTCCGTCACGCCCACGAGTTCAGCGTTCGACCCGGCCACGTCCTCGCCGCGGCGCTCGACCACCAAGCCAAAGCACACGACCCCGACCACGACGCCGCCGTCGAGGCCGATCACTTCAACCCCCGACCCCACCACGACCACCCTCGGGTCCCCGACGACAACTCCTGCTCCCACGACCACCGTGCTCGCTCCCACGACCACGCTGCCGGCTCCCCCCACGACCGTCCCCGCTCCCACGACCACCCTGCCGCCGCCCCCGACCACGACCGTGCCAGCGACCGGCTCCCCCTACCCGCTGGGCATTGCGTCAGGATCTGCACCGTCGGGAATGGCACCTCCCGGCGCCAACGCCTTCAACGGCTACTCGCTGAGCTACGTCAATGACTTCGGGGGCACGACCTTGCCCGCGGGCTGGTCTTCCTACTCGGGAAAGCCCGGCGGTGACCCCGGTGCCCAGTGGGCCGATAACCACGTGGCGGTGAGTGGAGGGCTCCTACAGCTGAACACCTTCCAGGACTCGGCCTTCAACAACGAATGGGTCGCCGGTGGACTGTGTCAGTGCGGCGTCGCACGTACTTACGGTGCCTACTTCGTGCGCTCTCGCGTTACCGGCGCAGGACCAACGAACGTGGAGTTGCTGTGGCCGACGGGTCCGTCATGGCCGCCAGAGATCGACTTCAACGAGACCAACGGCGCCAGCACGGGCACTTCGGCCACCACCATCTGGGCCATCTCGGGTTCCGACCGCAGCCAGGTCCAGACGAACTTGAACATCAATATGACCCAGTGGCACACCTGGGGCGTCGTCTGGACTCCGGCGTCGATCACCTACACCGTGGACGGTCACGCGTGGGGTTCGGTCAACGTTCCTTCCGAGATCCCGAATCAGCCAATGACGCTCGATCTGCAGCAGCAGACGTGGTGCGCGTCGGGCTTCGCCTGTCCCAGTTCACCCCAGACGATGCAAGTCGACTGGGTGGCGGAGTACAGCGCGAACTGATTAGTGAGAACTGCAAGGGCAACGACGATGAGACGAGCTAACCACCCCACGCTGGAGAACACTCGACAGTGGTCACAACAACGACCTACCGCCGCCCGGAGAAACTTTGTTCGACTCACCAAGAGTGGCCCCGTCCGTCGCGGAGGATTTGACCACCGCAGTGATGAAAGAGTCGCAATGGTGATTCGGTGCCAGGGGGGCGGCGATCAGTCGCCGGGAGGGTCGCGCGAGAGGCTGTTCTCCCGCGGCGAACCGTCACATGAAAACTGTGTGAAGACTTCGCAGTGCGGCATCGAACCTGGGGGTGGAATTAGAGGTTGCGTACCTGATCACGGGTGGCGCGATCGGCAGTTTGGGGGGGAATCGCAGTACCGTGGCGATGGGATTTCCTGTAGGACCCCTCGTTATACTGACGCCACCTTCGTATGTGGTGCGCTTGACAATTCACTGAAATTTTGCAATTCTTTGCAATGCAAGGGCTGATTAGGAGAAATGAAGTGGTGACGATCAACCCAAGCGGGCCGTCGCACAGAAACGGTGACTCCTCCGAGCGGCACGTACCACGTTCCGAGCCGACGGTCTCAATTATGATCCCCACGTTGAATGAAGCGGGCAATCTGCCGTACGTTCTCAACACGATTCCCAATTGGGTTGACGAGATCGTGATCGTCGATGGACGATCGAAGGACGACACCCTTCGTGTGGCGAAAGTCCTTCACCCCCAGATTCGCGTCGTCAATGAACTGCGCCCCGGTAAGGGAGCGGCCATGCGCGCTGGATTCGAGGCGGCGAAGGGTGATTTCATTATTGCCATGGACGCCGACGGATCGATGGATGGTGCCGAGATTGGTGCGTTTCGCGATGCTCTCGCGGCGGGTGCGGACTACGTCAAGGGCACTCGTTTCGGACCTGGCGGCGGTTCGGCGGACATCACGCGTTTCCGCCGATTCGGTGACAGCGGTATCTGTCTGCTCATCAGAGTCCTCTTTGGTGCTCACTACACCGACGCGACTTACGGCTACATCGCAGTACGCAAGGACTGCGTCGCGACGCTGGGTATTGACACGGACGGCTTCGAAGTGGAGACCTTGATTGGCATTCGTGCACACCGGGCCGGACTGAGAACCGCGGAGGTCGCCTGCTTCGAAGCGAACCGTATTCATGGTGACAGTAATCTCCACGCGATGCGTGATGGGTGGAGAATCTTCCGGACAATCGTGAAGGAGCGGCTGCGAGGAAAGATTCATGAATAGGCGTGAAGAGGCCGACACCCCGGCCATCGTCGTGGCTGGACCAAGTTCTTCGTTGACGATTCCTGGAATCATTGTCTCCCAAATAGTTCACGCGATCTCCGAACGAAACCACGTCGTGCGCATCGACGTCGACTCAACGACTGACTTCGATGCCGGATTGCACCGATCACCGTCTCTCGCGGCGGCCCACCACTCGATCAACAATGGGAGCATTGTCACGCACGAAGCACCGGGGCACCCTCGACTCAAGGCGCAAGCGTTCAAGGAGTGGATCCCTACAGATTCGCGCGCGGCGATTGCGTTCGCGTGGCCCGGACTGGACAGTGCGTGGATTCGGCAGTTCCTTTCGGCAGCCAACGCCGCGAAAACGCCCTCCATGGTGGTCTGCGTCAGTCTGCCCAGATCAAATCACGCCCAGATCGGGGCGATGGCTGATGCGATCATCGGGTCGGATCTGGTGCTCACGGGCAATGCCTTTGAGGCCAACGCCCTGACGAAGTACTTCCGCGGCGCTGGACCAGTGGTCGAGAATCATCAGGCGCTGTCGCTCCATGGTCGAGGAGAGAGGTCGGCGATTCATCGCATCACGGCGTTTCTTCCGCGCGACAACTTCGAGACGTTGGCGACGCTCCTCTCCGCCTTTGACGCCATTCCCGAGGCCTGGATTGACAGTTACCACTTGCAGGTCATCATGCGCTTTTCGGACGACAAGGCCGAACGCATGGTGGCCGAGAGTTACCACGCCGATTCCGTCGAGCTGGTCGGTAACGATCTTTCGTCCGCCGACTTGAAGCGTACGTGCACCGATTCGTCGGCGCTCATCATTGCCGACCCGGCCTTCGACTCACGAGCGTTCTCCATTGCCGTTGACTGCGGCGTCGCGATTGTCGTGTTGGCGTCGTCGCAGTTACCCGCCGTCGGTCGCGGTTACATCGGCGCACTGCTGGCCGACATGAACCGACCCGTGTCGGTACACGTTGGGTTGACTCACGCACTTCGCCTCGCCGAATTGCATTTCCCGAGG
Organism: Acidimicrobiales bacterium; assembly: GCA_025362585.1. Taxonomy (GTDB): domain Bacteria; phylum Actinomycetota; class Acidimicrobiia; order Acidimicrobiales; family RAAP-2; genus RAAP-2. The sequence continues at coordinate 30,846 of JANYFR010000062.1, forward strand.
CCCGACGCCTGGAATGACCTCGTGAACCGACTCCTTGGCGTCTCGGAGCGTGCGTCTACTCCTAGTCCGGCGTTCGCGCCACGCTCGCACGCCACGTCGACGCTTCAGTAGTCTCCGATGCCCTTGGGAGTGGACGAAAAAGTGGAGTCATGAACGACTTTGCGATGATTCAAGATTCGCCGTTCGCGACCGGGCGCGTCGAGGACCAACGAGTTGTCGACCTTTCTTCAATGGTACTGAATAGCTCGTCAGAGAGTCCGACGGCCCGACCATGAGTACCGCAGTGATTCCGATTGTTGAAGCCGACCTCGATCAACCGATAGACATCGCGCTCGAAGGTGTAGCAGACGGCCAACGAGTCTGGGTCGAACTTTTGCGCGATGGGCAGATTGTTGGCGTGGTCGAATCGCCCGTCGTCGACGGCGGTCTCGCAATTGAGACATTGAGACTCAGGGCCGCGGCACTGGAGACGACCACCGTGCCACCTCGGACAGTGCTGCCCGACGAAGACCTGCCAGTGGTCTCGGTAGTCGTCCCCACAATCTGCCAGAATTCCAATCGTCTGCAGGCAACGGTCGATCATTTGCTGGAGCTCAACTACCCGAACTTCGACATCGTTGTTGTCGACAATCGACCGGACCCCAATCGAGCGCCCCTGCCCCCGCTCTCGGGCAACGGACGAGTGCGCGTATTCTGGGAGCCGCACCGCGGCGTCTCGGCCGCGCGCAACTGTGGCATAAGGAATTCCACCGGTGAGTTCGTTGCCTTCACCGACGACGACGTCGTCGTTGACTTGGACTGGCTACGAGTGATTGGCACACGATTCGTGCTGTCGCCGTGTGTTGAGGCAGTGAGTGGCCTCGTGATGCCTCTGGAGTTACGGACCCGGGCACAACTTTGGTTCGAGGAGTTCTTCGGAGGATTCAACCAAACATTCTCGGCCGAACTTTTGAGTCTGGAGTTGCTCGCCAACGACCCCCTCTTTCCTTACTCGACCGGTCGATTTGGTGCAGGTTGCAACATGGCAGTTCGACGCTCGGCTCTTGAACGTAACGGTCTGTTCGACGTGACGTTGGGCGTTGGAACGTTGGCGCGGGGCGGCGAGGACCTCGCGCTGCTTATGCATCAGGTGCTGACTGGAGGGACTTTGGCCTTTGAGCCGCGGGCGCTCGTGCGCCACCAACATCGTGAGACGGAGGACGAATTCCTGTCCCAGGTCTTCGGGTACGGTACTGGACTGACCGCCATGTTCACGGCGTTGATCGTCGACGACCCCCGACACCTCATGCGAATGTTGCGCCGACTGCCGAGTGGCCTTCGACTCCTGACCAAGCCTCGCGGCGAACGTTCACCCAGCGCCCACCCGTCGTACCCGACGCGCACTTACGCGTACCACTTTCTGGGGATGGCGTACGGCCCAGTGGCGTACGCACGGAGTGTGGCACGCGAGCGTTCGAGGCGTCGGCGGCACCGCACGTAACGGTCAACAGAGGGCCCGGACACTAGAATCCTTCTAGGTCACGAGCGAGTTGGGGCACGCAGCCTCCGACCTAGTTGAGTGCGAAAGGACCCACTGTGAGAACTGGACCCGCACTTCTATGACGTCACACAAAGGCGCGCAAGGTCGTCGGCGAGCCACCCGTCAGCGGCCCGGTGGCGCGGGTGTGCCGATGCAACAGTCGCTCGATGAACTGCGTACCCTGCACCGCGGGGTCGGGTTCATCTACCAGATTCTGAATCTGGTCGCGGCACAGTACCAACTGCGCGACGTGGTCATCGTGATCAATGGCGAGCGTGCCGGAATCCAAATCTTTCGCCTCGGGGGCCGGTCCATCAGTCCTGATCGCTCCGGACTGGCGAACGCGACGCCCGGACTGTACTGTGATCCTCCGATTGTCAGCCCCGAGGATGAAGACGTCGTCATCCGGGCCTGCCGCGAAGAGCTGATACATATCCAGACCCTGAGAACCGATCCCACCCCCGATGCAAAGGTCCGATCGCAACGTCGTTGGCAGAGGTCCGACCGACCTCGTCGGCGGCGAGCCGTGGCGGTCCCGGTCGGAACGGCCTCGATTGGCGATCATGACGACTGGCACGATGACGAGCCGCATCCCGACGGACCGTTCGTGCGCCTGGTGGTCTCGAGACTATTGGTCGCGGTCGACGTCGCGACGTTGGTGTTGGCGCTCGCGAACGTGCACGGCACGTCGAGGTTCATTCTCGGATTGGTCTTCGGAGTCTTCATCCCGGGCTGGTCCCTGGTGGGACTGCTTCGCATGAAGAACACCCCATTGGAGATCGGACTGACGATGGCGACGAGTTTTGCACTCATTTTGGTAGGTGCACAGATCCTCATCACCGCCAATTTCTGGCATCTGGTTCTCTTCGAAGAGTTTCTGTGCCTCTTGTGCCTACCCTCACTGGTCTGGCAGTCGAGGCGTCGTTGGATCGGACTGAATGCCAGCTCATGAGTGTCCTCTTCTTGGCCGACGCGGCCGCACTCAGCGCTCCGGTGGTCATGGTCCTGTTGATCAGCGTCGTGATTCTCCTCGGGGTGCGCATGGGCCGAGCGGCGCTGGGTATTTCGCTCACGAGACTGATTACTAACGTCCTGGACGTCTCGATTGTTCTGACATTCATCATATTCATGGTCTTCTTTGTCCTTCGCTTTCGGATCATTGGTTGAGTGAACCGATCGATGACTAGATTCCTCCCTGATCGATTGCGTCGCCCATTTTCGCTGCGGGGTCAGTGGGGAATCGGGCTCGGCACGATGGCGTTCGCACTTTGGCTCATCGCCGTTCACGGAGCGAACTTCTCGAAAATGAACGGCTACGGGTTGGTGTCGGTCCTGGGTTGGACGTACTTCGCGGGATTGACGCTCTTGGTTGTCGGGTTCTGCGTTGAACTGATGCGCCCGCAACTGCGATCGCGACGACTGTTGTTCCTCGTCATTATCTTGATTGTCTTTCTCTACGCCACCGCGTCGGCGGTGGAACCGGTGGCGTCAATTACCGACTCGTGGATTCACGCCGGGTACATTCAGTACATCCTCGTGCACGGCCACCCGCTGAACGGATTCGACGCCCGATTCTCCTGGCCGGGCGCCTTCTCCATGGCAGCAGTACTGACGTCCTTCGTTGGTCAGGCCAACGCGATTGGTTTTCTTCGGTGGTTTCCGCTCTTTATCGAGCTCGCCTACCTCGCTCCACTCTTAGTCATTGCCCGCTTCAGTGGGGTGGGACGACGAGCTGGTTGGCTGGGCATCGCGCTCTACTTCTCTTCGAATTGGATCCTGCAGGACTATTTTTCTCCCCAAGCGCTCAACTTCCTTTTCTTCCTCGTGGTGATCGCGGTGGTCCTCGCCTGTTGGGAGCCAATCACCTTCGCTGTGGCGAACGCCGTACCCGGGTCGTTACGCGACCGCTTCGCACGCAGCCGTCTCCTCCTGACCCGTGCCCGCATCGAGGGGCACCACTCGTCCACGAAATGGGGACGACGCGAGTACGTGGGAGCACTCCTGCTCCTGGCGATCATCTTCCTGGCTTCGTCAATGAGCCACCAGCTGACGCCCTACGCATTGATCATTGCGCTCGCGGGACTCCTCATAACCCGTCGTCTGGACCGACCGGAACTAATAATCCTGCTTATCGTCCTCACGTTTGGCTGGTTGAGTCTCGGAGCGAGCAACTATTGGGTCGGTCACCTGGGCGCCATTTTCGGCTCGGTCGGTCAGTTGAGCAGCAAGTTGAGTTCCAACCTGACCAGTCGAGTGACCGGTCAGGCGACCCACTTGGTCGTGGTCAAACTGAGAATTCTGCTGACTGGCGGCCTGTTCTTGATGGGTGGGATCGGCTTTTTGAGACGGTCAACTGACTCACGAACGCTCGAAGTGCTCGTCGCCGCACCGTTTCTCCTCTTTCTTGCGCAGAGCTACGGTGGCGAAGGACTGCTGCGCGTCGTCCTCTACGGCCTCCCCTTCACCGCTCTGCTGGCCGCGTCCGCGCTGTTGCCCAACGACAAGGGTCAGGTTCGAAGCCTGTTGCCGGCGATCAGAGAGGGTCGCGTGTCGCGGGTCATCGCCAAGGTGGCCCCCGCGACGATCGCGACCGCCATACTGGTCTGCGCCCTCGTGACGACGATCGTGCGCGGTGGTAACGATGCCTACGACTCATTCTCGGCGGGTGATCTTGCTGCGGTCAACTACGTCTACGACCATATTCAGCCGGGCCAATCGATTGGTCTGACCAACTACTACCTCCCCATTGGTCATCGCGGCGTGGGCGTCGTCTCGGAGTACATCGCCAACGCCCCCTCGTCGTCGGCCAAGTACCGCCAGATTGGCGCTGAACTGCTGAAGGCAATGCCGTCGTTTATCATCCTCTCGAAATCCGAAGAGGCGTACGGCGTGGACGTGGCCGGCTACCCCCAGGGCTGGCAGCGGACGCTGGAAGCTTCGTTGCTGACCCACGGCTACCAGGTGGACGCTCGTTGGAGTACCGCGACAGTCTTGAAACTGGTCGGCTCGACCATTGGTCCACCCGTCATCGGTCACTGACCTCTCGCCACCGCAGCTGCCGTATACCCGTTGCACCTTGGTCGCGAAGATGGTCCTGAGTTCGCGAACCGACCTTGGTCGACCGTGCGACCGAGTCGCGGACCGTTGGACCAGGTTGCGCTCGAAGGGCCCGGCGGTACAGATCGGACGGCCGGATTTATTCCTGAACCTTTGGCCCAGCCGTCACGATTCAGCTGACAGCACTTGGCCACGAGACCAGCACATCCATCGATCAGCGACGTCGAATGTCGTCGTCGCTCGCGCCCAGTGGCGCCACAAATGACGACTACTTCGAATACTCTGCTACCCAGTCGACGAACATCGTCTGGGGCCTGGACGGACACTGTCGTCCCAGAGGACAGAGTGTCCGCTGTTCGAAGTCGAGCGTCATGGGTACCGTCGGGATGTTGCGAGCCACGTTGTAATCTCCCCAGACGCGCCCGTCCAGGGTGTAGGTGATCGTCGTCGGCGTCCAGATCACGCCCCAGGTGTGCCACTGGGTGATGTTGGTGCTCACGGAACGGCGAACTACCGTGTTCTGCGCCCCAAAATGGACCGAAGCTCCGGTTGCGATAATACTGCCGCCGGTCTCATTGAAATCGATCTCGGGGGGCCACTGGTTGGTCAGTGGCCAGAGGAGAGCGACCTCGTTCGGACCGCGACCGGTGACCCGCGACCTCACGAAGTACGCACCGTAAACCTGCGCAACGCCGCACTGGCACAGCCCGCCAGTCATCCAACGATTGCCGTAGTGAGGATTGCGGAACGTGAACAACTGCAGTTCGCCGTCGCGCACGACGACGTGGGAGATACCGAAGTGACCCCCGGGAGAACCACCCGGTATGCCGGTGAAGACATTCCATCCTGGTGGCACCGTGGTGCCGAGGAAGTCAGAGACGTACGTCAACTGAAAGCCCACCATCGATCCCGCACCGGGAGGCGCCAAGCCCGACGGTTCGGAGGGGTCGGGCGTGCCCACCGGATAGTGGCCGTCCACGTTCACCAAGACGGCCGTTGTGCCGTCGGCGCCCGCCGGAATGAGTGGGCTCCCGGCCATCATCAGGGTCGCCAGTAGCACGACTACGAGAGAACCCCACGGAGCCAGGCTCCGGCCGGGCTTCGGCACCGCAACTGTCGACTGGTTGGTATCGCGCTTCATCGTAGGCGCGACACTACCGAACACCGAGCACTGCACGCGAGTTGAGCTGAAATGTGCAACGCCGCCCAGCCGATTGGACAGTTCACGAAGAGGCCCACGCCCTACGAAGCGGGGCCCACCCAGTTCTCGTAGGCTCGACTGCTTCGTCAAAATTTCTTGGTGGTCATCGACAGCTCCTGAATTGGGCTAGCGGACGTGGTGTTTTGTGGCGCTCATACTACGATGGACACCTAAGTCGGCGCTTCGGTGTTTGCACGATTTGACCATGTTCTAGAGGCAAGAGGACGCAGCAATGACCCCAAGCGAAGATCCGGTAGCGGCAGTAGTGAAACCTCGCGTGAGCGTCATCATCTGCGCCTACACGCTCGATCGCTGGCAACTCTTGCAGCGGGCCCTCCTCTCGGTCGTTGCACAAGACCAGGTTCCCCACGAGGTCCTCTTATGCGTAGATCACAACCCCGCGATGTTTGAACGCTGCGACGAAGAACTGCCCCCGTTGGTCGCCGGGGCGCCCTGGACGCTGCAAGTTATGCAGAATCGATTCGACACTCGCCTCGGAGGGGCGCGCACGACGGCGGCAGAGATTGCCACCGGCGACGTCCTGGTCTTCCTCGATGATGATGCCGCGGCCACCCCGAACTGGCTGCGGATGCTGACGAAAAACTACGAGGATCCGACCGTGGTTGCGGTAGGGGGAGCGCCAATTGCTCGTTACGAGACGCAACGTCCACCGTGGCTGCCTCTGGAGTGCAACTGGATCTTTGGCTGTGCGTACCGAGGAATGCCCGAGCACGTAGGTCCCATTGATCACATGATTGGCGCGAATATGTCGGTGCGCCGCGAGCTGTTGATGTCGTGGGGCGGATTTCAGTCGGACAATCACGATGACATGGATCTCAGCCACCGGGCCATACACGCGCACGGCCCGACGGCGGTCATCTACGACCCGACGGCCATTGTGCACCATTTTGTTCCGAGCTCTCGACTGACCTGGAACTACTTCTGGCGACGCTGTTTCTTTGTCAACAAGGGCAAGGTCGCGGCATTTCGTGAATTGGGCCAGGCTTCGAATCTGAAGGCGGAGTTCCGATTCGTGGCTCGATCCCTCACGCGCGCCGTGGGCTACGAAGGGCGAGCGCTGTTGAAGGGGGACCTATACGCCCCGGTTCGATATCTGGCCCTCGTCACGGCCATTGCGTTGGGTGGGGCGGGAGCGGTTGCTGGTCGGCTTCGATGAACGCGCAACTGTGGTGGCAGTCGTCGCCGTTCTTGACCGAATCGGAACGTTGATGGATATTCTGATCATTGGGAGCGGCCCGTCCGCCGCGGGCGTGGCGATGGCCCTCAGCCAACATCCGGACGTGACGATCCGAGTGCTGGACGTTGGTGGGCGCCTCGAGGAGAGGAACAACGAAGCACGACAGCGCATGAGCGCCAGCGAACCCGAGCAGTGGCTGGGGACCGACCTTGACCTGGTGGGCAAGGTGGCACGACCATCGAAGCAGCATCGCCTACCGGAGAAATTGAACTTCGGCTCCTCGTTTCCGTTTGACGACTTCGGTCAACTCAGTGACGTGCACGGCGAGGGAACGGTCAATACGCAAGTCATCTCGGGTGCGTACGGGGGCTTCTCCAACACGTGGGGCGCCCAGACAATGGTCAACAGCAGCGCCAGTTTTGATGACTGGCCCTTCTCGCGTGCCGAGTTAGAACCCGACTATCGAGCGATCCTGTCCACGATCCCGTATTCGGGGGAGGAGGACGATCTCGCCGAGTACTTCCCACTCTGGGGACCGGCCGATCCCTTGCCCCCTTTGGCCGAGAACGCCACCCGGGTCCTTGACCGCTACGCGCGCCACCGCCTTCGGGTGCGACGCCACGGCGTCATCGTAGGAAAGAGCCGACTGGCTCTGCGAGGATCATCGTGCGTGTCGTGCGGCCTCTGTTTGACGGGCTGTCCCTACTCCCTCGTCTACTCAGCGTCCCAAACGTTCGACCGACTCATTGCTGAGCAGCGGGTCGCCTACACCAGCGGCTACGTGGCGTTGGCCCTTGGTGAGTCGTCGGGTCGTCCTCACGTCGACGTCCGCCACGTCGCTTCGGGGCGGACCGAGACGGTGCACGCCGACAAGATCTTCGTGGCCTGCGGTTCGATTGGTACAACGCGCCTGGTGGGCGGCTCGCTGGAGATGTGGTCCGAACCAATTCACCTGCAGGAGTCCGTCCAGTTCCTCATGCCCTTCGCGTCGCTTCGAGGCACCAAGAAACTCTCCCAGGATGATTCGTTCACGCTGAATCAATTCAACATCGTCCTACCCTTCGACGAGGCCGGTCGGGATCTGGTGCAGATTCACGCGTACCCTTACAACAAGGCAATGGAGGACGCGGTTCCCGGGCTGCTGCGCTCAGCGATGCTGCGCGGCCTTAAGGACATTGCGTTGAAGCACCTCACGGTGGGACTTGGCTACCTCCCGTCGTGGTGGTCCGCAGGTTTCGACGTGACTTTGCAGAAGCCCCCGGCGCCCAACGAGCCAGTGCAGGTACTGATCAGTCCGTCCACGAGTGCGCACGACGAATCATCGACACGCCTTCGCGCCGTCAATGCCCGCCTGCTACGCGCGGCCCCGCATCTCGGCGTGGTCCCGATCTTGCCAATGGTGGCGTTCTCCGCCCCGGGAAAGAGCTATCACTTCGGGGGAAGCTTTCCGCACTCGCGGAGCCCTCAGTCGGGCCGGGCGTCGGACGTCCTCGGTCGCGTCCATCCGTGGCAGAACGTTCATCTGGTCGACGCCTCGGTCTTCCCGACGGTGACGGCGACAACCTTCACGCTCACGATCATGGCCAACGCTCACCGCATTGCACGCCAGGTGGTTGAGGAGTCGCGTCGTGGCTAGCCCCCGCGGAGCCGTGGGCGTCACGGGATCGACGGGGTACTTGGGTGGGGCGGTCGTCTCGACATTGAGATTGCAAGGTCATGACGTCGTTGGCTTCGGTCGATCGAGATCGACATCTGCCGGACCCACCGACTTTCGGCCACTGGACCTGGCGGCACCCATCGACGCAGCCAGTTTCGAGGGACTCAGTTGTCTCGTCCACGCCGCGTGGGATTTACGCGAAACCGACCCGGCCCAGAGTTGGACCCGGAACGTCGAGGGGTCACGACGGGTCCTGCAGGCGGCACTCGACGCGGGGGTGTCGAGGGTCGTCTTCGTGTCGTCGATGTCGGCCTACTTTGACACTCACCAGGATTACGGGCTGATGAAACTCGCGGTGGAACGCTCAATTCTCGAAGCCAATCATGTGGTAGTCCGCCCCGGCCTGGTCTATGGCGGCTCGGCGGGCGGCATGGCGCTGACCCTTTCTCGGTTGGCCCAACTCCCGTTGATTCCGGTCTTTCGAAACGCGAATCTCTTCACCGCCCACGTCGACGACGTAGTCAGTGCAGTGGCGTCGTTGGCTCTCGCCCCGACAGTACCGTCGGCAGTCATTGGCTTAGCTAATGAGACCGCCGTTCCCTTTTCGGTCATCATGCGCACTATCGCCGCAAGCGTCGATTCGTCCCAACGGACTGTCAATGTGCCGTGGCGACCCCTCCTCCTCACCCTGCGAATAGCGGAGCGGATTGGTGTCCCCCTGCCGGTTCGGTCTGATTCGTTGCTCGGTCTCGTGCGACCGGCACCGGTGGTCCCTGGTCAGGACTACGCGCGGCGCCTAGGACTGTCGTTCCGTGCATTCCCCGAAGGGCTCGAGGGATCGTTCACGCCTGCCTGACAGCGTGGGTGCGCCACTCCCTCACACGATTGCTCGCGGCCAGTTCCGAGGTATCCGCGATTGTAGTTCGGAAATGACGATGATCAACGGCTGGACGTCCCAGGTTTGGCTTGAATAGTGCGACAGCTCCGGTGAATATTTCCTGTGCAGCATTGCGTGTCTTCGAGGCACGCTCAGTGGCCATGGCGACGAATTGGGCATAAGAGTTACGTAAAGATGCAGAAATCAACCGCGATGCCATCAGAATCCCTGATGGCGATCTGGACAAGTCCTGTGGCCCGTCGGGTCCCTGGGCGAGGGGGTTGGTGACTTGAGTAGAGTCGTCTGAACGAAGACGTCCCGTACGGCGAATTTCGGCCTTCACTTTCGTCGGCACAAAGTGATCAAACCAGTGGGAGGTCAAGAGTTGGAGGGGTCGTTCTTTGTGCCGCGTCGTAGCTCTCAAACTCGCGGGGGCCGTTTTGATTCGCGGCGCTACCTCTTCGGGTGCGCCATCAGCGCAATGGTCTTCTTTGCAGGCTTCTTGATGACCGTGCTCCCGGCCGGATCGGCCACGTCATTGTCAACGACGAAGCATGGCGGTTCCCCAGGAACCGTGAAGCCTCACTTATTTCCCATCGGCACGATCAATCCGTCGAATCCTTCAGGCATGTCGCCACCGACCGCGTCAGACCTGCCGGGTTATTCACAGTCCTATTTCAGCGACTTCAACGGCAACACCCTGCCGCTGGGGTGGGATGTGTTTACCGGGACTGCGAGTGGAGATCCGGGTTCGCAGTGGGGCAGTGCGCACGTGGTCGTGGCGAACGGTCTGCTGACCCTCAGTACGTGGCGCGACTCGGCGTACGGCAACGAATGGGTCACCGGGGGACTCTGCCACTGTGAGCGACCAATGACGTACGGCGCGTACTTTGTGCGGTCGCGCGAGTCCGGAACGGGGCCGACGATCGTGGAACTACTCTGGCCGACTAGTGGCTGGCCCCCCGAGATCGACTTCAACGAAACGAGCGGCCTGACGTCGGGCACGTCGGCCACCAACATTTGGAGTGGCAACCACGCGCAGAGTCAGGTGAAGCTGGCCATCGACATGACGCAGTGGCACACCTGGGGCGTCATCTGGACGCCAAGTTCATTGCTCTACACGGTTGACGGGAACGTGTGGGGTCGGTTCACCGTACCGTCGGAGATCCCGAACCAACCAATGACTCTGCATCTTCAACAGCAGACCTGGTGTACGTCGGGCTTCGCCTGTCCTACCACTTCCCAATCGACGCAGATTGACTGGGTGGCGGAGTACGCCATCAATGCCAATGACGCGGTGTCAATTGGTCCGTTCCAATCCAATAGCTGGTTCCTCAGCCCCCGGCTGAAGTCGCTCATCGTCCTTCTGGCCTACCGCATTCAGTCTCGAGGCGATCTGTCGGTCGCGGTGACGGCGTACAGCGACCCCTCCTCGACGGCGCACCGAGCCGCTGTCGTGCGCGCCAATCGGGCGCTCGTCGTGAGGAAATTTCTCGCCCAAACACTCTCCAGACTGCAAGACAACGGCGTCGTCATCACTGCGACGGGTTTGCGTCCTTTCGCTTCGGTCGCTGCGAGAGCCTTGCCCCCACCGAGTGCAAATAGTTCGAAAGTGATGGTCCGCGTCTACTAGCGCCAAACACACATGTTGGAGCGATCAGGACGACGCCGCGAGGTCTGGCATCCGTGACAGTATCGGCGCATTCCACAGCGTTGGCGGGCGGCACTGTGTGACGTCGTGTCCTCCAACGTCGGGCGACTCCCGTCCGAGCCCGGGGCGAATGGAGGAAGAAGGCCTACGCCGCCAGTGAGGGAATGCAGCGCCAGCGGAGGATGTTCAAGGTCCATGGAAGGGGCAGGCGCCGATTTCGGGCCGCCGACAGCTCCAAGCGGGCCAGTTAGTATTTCTCGATGGCCGACCGAGTGTCGTCGCACACCATTGAGCGAATTCCTCGCGGTAACGAGTGGACGCTGCGCGACACCCTTCGCCAATTTCATCTGATTCGTAGTGCCAAAGCGATCCATCATTTGATTGGAATGGGGCTGGCCGCCGGTGTCCGACTCCTGCCAAAGCTCGCAGCTGTTCCCATCATCGGGAGCTACGTAGTCCTCGTCCTTGATCGGGTCGACGATCGCGGTCGCTGGCAGTTCGATCTGCCCGAACTGAAGAGGGTCGGCGCGGCCATGGCATCATCGAATATTCCCCACTGGGTCGGTGGTGGCTGGGGCCTTGACATCTTGCTGGGATCCCAGACGAGCCGCCACGGTGACCTGGACCTCGTCCTCGGCGACTTCTGGGCGGGCTGGTTCCCCGACGCCGCGGAGGGTTCGCCAAAGGGTCGACACACCTTCACTATCACTTTGGCCAACGGCAAGTCCTGCAAGATCAACTACCACACAATGTAGGGAAATCCTTCGCGGGAGGCAAAACTACGTCACGCCGACGTGAGCGTGCAGAACACTGCCGGAGCGTCGTTCATTAGCAGTAATACTCTCTTAACGTGACGCGCGGCTCATGGCGAAGAGCAGTACTACTGCGCTTCAACGCTTGGTTCTACGAGAGGACACGACGCTTCGCCAATAGGCGAATGGACCGCAGGCCATGCCGAGGAGTTGGTAGAGCTGCGTTCGGCGCGGAAAGCTGGTGGCTTGGCTCGGTGATCGGTGCTCCGAAGGACGCAGCAGCATCATCATGCCACGGGGAAAGCGTCGCAGGATTGCCCGAAGGTGTTGGCTATCGGAAAGAACCAACGCCGTGTACATGGCCGTCAGACCCATTCCGTAGCCAAAGACCTGGGAGAAGAACTCTCGATTGGTTTGGCGATGCGAGTGGCGTACGAGGGCGGCCGGTTCAAACGCGACGGTCCCTCCGTTGATCAGCACCTCTATGAAGATCTTTAGATCCTCTCCGCCCCTCGTCTTGGTGCCAACGCCCAGCAAGGGGTCGAAACTTCCGAATCGATCGATCGAAGCTCGGCGAAGTGCCATATTGCACCCAGCACCGAATTGGCCGGCGGAGTAGGGGAAGAGCGGATCGTCGTTGCCGACGAGGTCCGCACTCCACTTGCTCGGGAGGAAGTGCGTAGTAAAGCCGCCGTAGAACTCCTCGAACCACAGTTGCGCTGCAGTATCGAGCTCTAGAGGGCGAACCATACCTCCAATGGCATCGACGTCCTCGTTCCGCGAGAAATTCTCGCCAATGGCCCTTAACCAGTTCGAATCGACAATCGCGTCGTCGTCCGTGAACGCAATGATGTCGCCCGCAGCTTCGGCAATGCCGCGATTGCGTGCACTGGCCGCGCCAGCGTGCAACTCGGTCAACACTCGCACTCGACTGTTGTGTAAGAAATCGGTTATGGGCGCGCGCTCGGGCCCGGGCCGATTATCAACGACAATTATGTCAAAGTTCGGATAGTCGAGGGCCAGTATCGATTCAACTGTTCGAATGAGGTAATCGGCTCGCTTGTAGATGGTTGGCACGACGACCGTGGCCCTGGGCAGTTGTCCGTCCGGAATTGACGAGGAAGGGGAGGGGTTGACCAACGAGAAGAGTTGTTCTAGTTCCGTCACGACGGTGGCCGGAACCCCAATGTCGTCCGCGATTCGTTCGACGACGCCCACCACTCGACCATTCTTGGTCACTTCGATCCACAAGCGGTCACCCGGCTTCGCGTCCAGTTTCAAGCCACCATTGGTCAAGGCAAGGTCAAGTTGCACCAGGGTGACTGGACATTGACCGTCCAGCATTCGCGACCTCCCGTCCCCTTGGCCCATCATTATGGCCCTGCCAATCCATATGCCGTCAACTACACGGTGGCTGACCATCATGCTAACGCTGGCCAGCCCAGTGAAGGTGAAGGCGTTCGCCACGGATTCGCCCGTTGTGGTACGTCAAGAGAGGGACTGCCGACGGCATGGACGACATCGCCTGCGCTCGTGCAAGTACGTCAGGAAGTATCACCCAACGGCGAACGAGCCTCCGACTGCAACTACCTAGTTACAGTTCCAGTCACTGGGTCCATTCGAAATGTAGTGTCGTCTCACAATGTCAAACGGATTCTTGACCCCACATTTCAACCTAAATCATTAGAAATAGTCGACGCATGACGAGATTCGATCCCCAGTTGAGTGTTATTACCTGATTTTGCCCCACCTTAAGCATCCAATTTGGCCCCACCCGGTGACCAGCATTGGTGGAGTACGCAACTAACGTTGCGGGCTGGAAATCTAGGGCCATGACGACAAGGTCCAAATCAGTAATGTTCGAAGAAATTCGCAAAGCCCACTTCGGTCGATGAGGTTTCCATCCGAGCTCTCGCCGAGCAATACGGCGTTCACCGACGAACGGTTCGTCAAGCGTTGGTGAGTGCGGTGCCACCGTCCAGGGCTTCGACTGAGCGAACCTCCCCGGTGCTCGGGCGCTGGATCCCAGTCATTGACGGGTGGCTCGAGGCGGATAAGTCTGCACCGAAGAAGCAGCGCCACACCGCGCGACGAGTCTTTCAACGACTCGTGGAAGAGCACGACGCTGAGATCTCGGAGTCGACGGTTCGACGCTACGTCGCAGAGGCGAAAAGAAGGCGCGCCTTCGGCGTTCCCCGGGTCATCGTTCCCCAGTCGCACCCCTTGGGTGATGAGGCCGAAGTCGACTTCGGCCAGTTCTCCTTCGTGCTCGAAGGTGTCATGGTGGAGGCCTGGATGTTCGTGATGCGCCGCTCGGCCAGTGGTCGAGCCTTCCACTTCGTCTCATACAACCAGGCCCAAGAGGTCTTCATCGAGGGCCACGTGCGCGCCTTCGAGCACTTCGCCGGCGTGCCCACTCGCGTGCGCTACGACAACTTAAAGACCGCCGTGGTGCGCGTCTTGAAGGGTTGCAGTTGCGTCGAGTCCGAGCGCTTCACGCAGCTGCGCAGTGACCACCTCTTCGACGCCTTCTTCTGCCTGGCGGGCGTCGAGGGCGCGCACGAAAAAGGAGGCGTCGAAGGCGAGATCGGCCGTTTTCGCCGTCGCCACTTCGTGCCGCTGCCGAGCGTCGCGAGTCTCAGCGAACTGCAGGTACCCGCCGTCAGGACAAACGCGCACGGAGGCAACCGGACGGACTCGGCTGAAATCGTGTGCGGTCCCCTCGTCATGTGCGGCACCTAACAGAAGAGGACGAACTGTCTCCTGAAGATTGCGCCTGCGTGACTTTTTTTCAAGGGGGTGAAAGTATTTTGACGTCGGAACTTCAGCGCTTTTGATTCATCTAGGTGGAGCTCGAGGTGGGGGCGCAGCTGTGTTTCCGTGAGCGTTAAGTGGGAAGTAGCACGCCATGAGGGGCTGGACTGAGAGTGACTCACGGTTGCGGTCGAAGCCAAAATGCCACTGCCCCCTCCTTATGCTCTCATCAAGGGTTCGAAATCAAATTCCGCCGAGGTAGGATATGATTTGAAAGTGGCTCAGTCGTCGTCGTCCTCGGAGCGTTTAGAGCGGCGAACTCGTATTGATACGTTGCGGGACGTCCTCACGACTCTCCATTTGATTCGTATGGCGAAGATGATCGATCGATCGATTCGCCGCCTCTCATTCTCTGGTGTGAAGTTCCTGCGTTCCTTAGCGCGAACGCCGATCGTCGGACGGGGATTCGATCCCTTGTTGGCCCGTGTCGATACGTACGACGTCTTCCATTTTGAGTTGGAGGAAGTGCTCAGGGTATGTACTTTGTTTGCTGGGTCCAATGTCCCCTTCTGGGTGGCTGGAGGATGGGGGTTGGACGCTCTGGTTGGCTGTCAAACTCGTCGCCACCGCGATCTGGATCTTGTAGTGCATCCTTTTCACGAGAATTTGCCAAAAGTGGGGGAGTTGCTTACGAGTCTTGGTTATGAGCGCACAACGCCGCTCGGCGGCACAGAGTGGTTCCCCAATGCCGAGGTCTACGTAGATAAGCATGGCCATGACGTGCAAGTGCTCGATATCAACTGGGAGTTATTGAACGCAATCGAAAAGTTGCTCGGCACCGAAACGCAGCTGTTGCTGGCACGGTTGACGGCGGTAGGCACACTCGATAACGTGGTGGTACCGGCGCTGTCGCTGGTGGCCCAACAGCTATTCCACCTTGGCTATCCACCGCGTCCAGAGGAGTCGCATGCCGAGGACATCGTTCGACTGATTTCCATGCAGCAACACGGATCGATCAATCCGATGCATCACCTTGGCGAATATTCGCGGGGAGAATCGCGTCAACCCTCGACGCTCCTACTTGTTCCGATTTTTGCGTTCCCACCTGATCTTTGGAGACTTTGCAGGCTGTACCACAACGACCTCATGGTGCCACCCCACGTCACACTGGCTATCCCGTTCATGGCGCTTGAAACAGTGGACGACGAGGTGGTCCAACGCCTGACGAAACTATTCGATGCAACACCTCAGTTCGATTTTGAACTCAATGCGGTCCGGTGGTTTAACCGTGATGTTGTCTACTTCGAGCCCACCAACGCCGCAACCTTCCGTTCGATTACCGAACGACTACAACACGAGTTTCCGGACTTTGACCCATACGGCGGCGCCTTCGACGAAGTCATACCGCACGTCACCCTCTCGGAACACGGTTCGCTCGCTGACCGACGCATTATTGGCCGTTTGGCTCCGCGATTTGCCCCGATATCGACGAAGGCGTCACACGCGTGGCTAATGAGTAACGAACGAAGTAATGATGAGTGGTCCTTGATCAAAGTCTTTCATTTGGGATCGCCGCAAAAATTGCAACTTCGAACTCCAGAGAAGTGAGGGGAGTGCCGAATCGATTCGAATCTTGGTATTCGAACTTAAAGTGTGCTCGCATCGATTGAGTTGTAATATTTTTGTAACATTGAAGACTGTTTACCGATGCACGGGCGCTAATTGATTACCATACGGCGAACACCGTCATCAGGATATGTATTGTAGTCTTCCCTGAGTAAACTAATGGATTCTTTACTTTTCCCCTCGAGGAGGACTTCAATGAAAAGCGACCACGGGACACTCGGTGGAATCGTTCGGACTGCGTCAGCGTCCCTCATGCTCGTCACGTTAATGTCGTCGATTCTGGCCGTCGGGCTGCCCAGTTTTGCCGGAGCGGACACGGTCACGGGAACTATTTCGGTTAATACCAGTCCCCTCGACGTTGCCGTGAATGCGGCGGGAACAGTTGCGTACATCGCCAACTCCGGTGCTGACAATATCTCGGTAGTCGACTTGACCACCAAAACCGTCACTTCAACGATCTCGCTTCCCGCCGGTTCTGGGCCAAGTCGGATTGTCATCGACGGTTCCGGCACCTATGCGTACGTCTCGGACTTCACCTCCGGCAATGTCTCGCAGATTCAATTGTCTACCAACACGGTCACCGGAACCGTAGGTTTGCCCGCGGGCTCGAAGCCCGAGCAGATTGCTGTGACGTCTTCCGATCTTTACGTGACCGATCGCGGCACGAACAGTATCTCGGTAATCGCGCTACCTGGTCTTACACTCACCACACCCCTTACACCCGGCAACGGCCCGGAAGGAATCGTTTTGATTGGGGCCAATGCATACGTAACGAACAGAACCGACGGGACCGTTTCGGTGATTACGGTGGCGACCAACTCCCTCGTCACGACCATCCCCGTGGGCACCGCACCTAGTCGTATCGCCTCGAACCCTGCGGGCACCAACCTCTACGTCACCAATACTGCTAGCAATAACGTCTCGGTGATCCAGGTGTCCTCGAACACCGTCGTGGCGACCATAACCGTCGGCACAATCCCTGATGCCGTTGCTATCGACCCCACCAACACCTTTGCCTTTGTGTCGGACTCTGGGGCGACCCCCAACGTTTCGGTTATCCAGATTTCGAGCAATACGGTCATCCAAACGGTGACCGTTGGTAATGCACCCGAGGGAATCGCGGTCAATCCGGCGAGTACCACCGCCTACGTTGCCAATTTAAGTTCCAATAACGTCTCGGTAATCGATTTCACGAATTACACCGTCACTTTTAGCGCGAATCTCGGCACGGGAACTATGGCGAACGAGACCAGTAGCGTGCCAAAGAATCTGACCGCGAATACCTTCACTCGCGCGGGCTACACCTTCGCTGGGTGGAATACTGCGGCCAACGGCTCGGGTACGGCCTACGCCAACAACGCCAACTACGCCTTCAGCGCAAACGTCACCCTTTACGCTCAATGGACAGCTAATGCCAGCGATGCCTTCAGTTACGCCGCTGGAGGCGGCACAGGTACGGCACCGGCTTCGGGCTCTGGCCTTAACGGCACCACGATCACATTGGCCGCGAATACCTTTACTCGCACGGGCTTCACCTTTACCGGGTGGAACGACGGCACGACCACGTACGCTGCGGGCGCTACGTACACTCTCGCCAGCGCGGGCGCAGCTATCATCTTCACCGCCCAATGGACGCCAGTCGTCGGAACATTTACGGTCACCTTTAACAACAATGGGGGCCAAGGTTCGCTTGCTAATCAGACGGCCAGTTCTCCAACAGCGCTTTCACTCTTTCAGACCGGCAACATGACCCAGACCAACTCGTATTTCACTGGATGGAATACTGCTGCCAATGGGTCAGGAACTGTCTACTACGACGGTGCGATCTATCCCTTCACCGCGAACACCACGCTGTACGCGCAATGGCAAGCGTCCTTTATCGCTCCTCCGTTGATGACCCTTGGCGTCACGGCTGCGAGTGGCACGGTGAGCTACGGGAGTCCCTTTACACCAAGCGCCACCGTGAGCGCGGGACTGGCCGCCGGTGACACTGCCGTGGTTACGGGCACTACATTCACTTACACCGGAACGGGTGCGACTACGTACGCGGCATCCACCACCGCGCCAACCGCCGCGGGTACCTATTCGGTGAAGCCTTCCGGCGCGACGGTCACCGTGACCCCGACGGCCGATCAGGGCAAGTATTCAACGACCTACGCCTATGTCTCGGGTGCCCTAACAATTAATGGGGCCCCGCTGACCGTAACGGAGGGGAATATCAGTGTCAAGTCTGGCGCTGCCGTCACGCCGAGCGCAACTGTCAGCGGCATGGTTGGCACCGACAGTGCCGCGGTATCAACCGCCACCTACACGTACACCGGTTCCGGATCAACGACGTATCCCGCGTCGACCACCGCCCCCACGACCGCCGGGACGTACTCCATCACGCCGTCCGCCGCCACGGTGGTCGTGTCGCCTGTCGCCGACGCTTCCAACTACGGACTTACTTACACCTACGTACCAGGAACATTAATGATCGCGGCCGTAGCGAAGCCTCCCGTCGTTCTTCACGCCACCCACATCACGGGTGTCATCTACCATGGGCATCGCGTGAAAGTGACGATTGACGGTGCCGGTTTCTCCGGTCGACCGAAGGTCACGAGCAATTCACGGGGAACCGTTGTGGTGGTGTCGAAGGTGACGGGAAGTCAACTAACCGTCTGGGTGAAGGTTCCAAGCTCAACGCGACCAGGACACGCCGTCTTCACCATCCGTTTGGCGAACGGGAAATCGTGCAGGATCGGCTACGTAATTAAGTAGATGGAACTCACAATCGCCCCGTCAGCATCCGCTGATGGGGCGATTGGGACTTCCAAGAGCTCATTCGCGACAATGTGAGCTGAGCGAGGTGCAATAGTCCCGCACGATGTCGCAAATTTGGTGTTGAATTCAGTACAATTCTCGCGTTCTCCTTCGACAGAACGATTAAGACCGGGCCCGAGCGCCCAGCGCTTGGCCACGCGCTGAGGTCGGGGATTAAATGATTTTTCACATCTGCTCGTGTGAAAGGCAGTATCGATGAGGTGGTTACCGACGCTATCTGTCGTGGGCCCCAAACTTCGGATGCGACATGCGAAGGGAAAAATGCTGATTCTCTTTTCGTCGTACCTGACCTTTCCCCCACTTGCCGGACACCTCGTGTAGGAGGTGGTCATGGCAGTTATGAGTACAGAGACAGGGCGTCCACCAGGGCGTCGAGGTCGCTATTCGAAAGAGTTTGGTCGCGACGCCGCGGCGTGGATTCTGGACCAGCGTCGCAGCGTCGCTGACGTTGCCCGAGAGCTGGGGGTTGTGGAACAGACCCTTGGCAACTGGGTCCGCCAGGAACGAATCGATCGCGGCGAAAAAGAGGGGACGTCGAGCGACCTGCGGGCCGAGAACACGCGACATTCCCACCCAGTCGCCCGTGTTGGTCGTATCGACACATTTGGACGACGCCTTTCTTTCGTGCGCTCAATTCATTCATTCAAGCCCCAACACGACCGTGGTCACGGTGCTGGCTGGTGCCCCGACCAAGAATCATGAGGGGTACAACAGCAAGACCACCGGAGCATCGTTTGCCCCTGACGCCATTGGGATACGCCGGGCGGAAGATGCCCGCGCCATGTCCCAACTTGGAGCCAACTTCGTGTGGCTCGAACTTTTCGACAACGACTATCTCGAAGTCAATCATGGCGGGCGCGATGAAGGAGAGATTCTGGAGGCGATACGTCGAGTCCTGGACGACGTGGCGCCGCGTTCGGTCCTGTCTCCGCTGGGCTTGGTTCACTCGGATCATTTGGCCGTCAGCAACGCGAGTCTCGAGCTCGCTCGAGAGTTCTCGTCCGATTGGTATCTCAATATGGATATGCCCTACGGTCAGGCCATGCGCGAGACGGTCCCCGAGCGCATTCGCGACGTGGAGCGCGCTACCGTGTTGGAAGCACTGGAACCGTTCGTCGGCAACGCCGCGATCAAGCGGCCGGCCATGAGGACCTACGCGTCGCAGTACGGGCCAACGAAACGTGCTCATCGGCCGGGCTTTCGCTCAGCCATGAAGGAGGCTGAGCGATATTGGAAGGTCGTCTGACCCACGGCGCCCAGGAAGCGGTGCACTGCATCACGAAGTCGAACCAGACCGGTGGCCGACGTGGCCGTGCACCCTCACCGAGTGAGCTCTTCCGCGGAGCCGTGTGCTCATCTCGAAGCCCATCTGACCTTGCGTCGGCGAA
>JANYFR010000010.1 GCA_025362585.1 Acidimicrobiales bacterium
CTCCCCTCCAGTCGCCCAACTCCTCAATTCGCTTCGTGATGTTCGCCGAAGGGCCGTCGTCATGTGGCTGACTGGTGGGCTTCATGTGCTCTCCCAAAAATCCGTGTCGTCCGGCGGTGCTGCACCGGCAGGCGGAGCCTACCTCTGGCCCGTAGCCGTCGACGAGTGATACCAACAGCACGGACTGACGATCGGCGAGGAGCGTTGACCTCAATCCCGACGACCGGCGACGAGCAGATGCCACCAACGAACTGGCGGGGGAAGCTCAAGAACTTATTCTCTCCCAGGGGCGATGTGTCCGGCCGGGCTGCGCGATGACCCGTCCGTCGAGCCTCCTGCGTTTGACAGTGCAACGTCGCTCCAGTAGACAGACTCCATGGCCCATCGAATCCGCCAAGTCGTCGCTCTTCCCGGTACCCCTGAGCAGATTTACGAGAGCCTCCTTAACGCGCAGTCGTTCAGCGATATGACGGGTGCGCCCGCCGAGATTGACCGGCACGCCGGGGGTGCCTTCTCCCTCTTCGGTGGTCAAATCCTTGGACGAAACGTTGAACTCGTTCCGTCGGCCCTTATCGTGCAGGCGTGGCGAGTCGCGGGTTGGCAGCGGGGTGACTATTCCATTGCGCGCTTCGAATTGAGTGCAGACGTCGACGGGGCCAACCTGACATTTGATCAAGTCGGCTATCCAGAAGAGGCGCACGACGATTTGGACGCGGGTTGGCACGAAATGTACTGGGGTCCGCTGCGACGACATCTGGAGGAGTAGCGCTGTCGGCGCGTAGTGCTCAACTCTCCATCGTCGTTGCTCCGCATCGGCTGGCGTCGCAACACCGGCTGTCGTCGCGCAGTGCATCGGTTCATCGACTCCGTCTAAGACGAAGAGTGCGCGACGTTGGTCGATCCGCGACTTGACGATTCGACCTCGTGGCGCCGCAGTGAGTATCGAATCGATGGGCGAGCTGGTGGCAACGAATGTCTGACACTGGTTGGCGCCCGCGACGCCAGGTTGCCGACTCGCCTTTCACTCGAGTGGCTGCGAACCGCAAGTTGCTTTACTATGACTCGATAGGTCTCACGACTCAATGGAGGTAGCCCGGTGGCCAAGATTCTGTGCGTTCTCTACGACGATCCAATCGACGGGTATCCACACGACTACCCCCGCGACACGATTCCTACCATCTCGACCTACCCTGGCGGTCAGACTGCCCCCACTCCCTCCGGCATCGACTTCACGCCGGGCCAATTGCTCGGAAGTGTCTCGGGGGAGTTAGGTCTTCGAAAGTATCTCGAAGGTGCGGGCCACACCCTCGTCGTAACGTCGGACAAGGACGGCCCCGACTCGGAGTTTGAACGTGAGCTCGTGGACGCCGACGTGGTGATCTCCCAGCCGTTCTGGCCCGCCTACCTCACGGCTGAACGAATTGGAATGGCCCCCAAGTTGAAATTGGCCGTCACGGCCGGCATTGGGTCCGACCACGTCGACCTGGAGGCCGCGGCGGCGCACGGCATCACCGTCGCCGAGGTGACCTACTCCAACAGCATCAGCGTGTCCGAGCACGTACTCATGATGATCCTCGCCTTGGTACGCAACTACATCCCTTCGTACGGCTGGGTCGTCCGGGGCGGCTGGAACATCGCCGACTGCGCCCAGCGCTCGTACGATCTCGAGGGGATGGCCGTGGGGACGGTGGCCGCTGGTCGCATTGGTCTGGCCGTCCTTCGTCGTCTAAAGCCCTTCGGTGTCGACCTGCACTACACCGACCGACACCGACTGGCCGCGGACCTCGAGAGCGAGCTCGGATTGACATTCCACGAGAGCACCGAATCCATGGTCCCCTTCTGTGACGTCGTGACCATCAACGCCCCGCTCTATCCGGGCACTGAAGGACTCTTTGACGACAAGCTCATTGGGACCATGAAGCGCGGAGCATTCCTGGTCAACACCGCTCGAGGCAAAATCTGCAACACGGACGCCGTCGTTCGGGGTCTCGAGTCGGGCCAGCTCGCCGGCTACGCCGGCGACGTGTGGTTCCCGCAGCCGGCGCCCGGCGACCACCCGTGGCGAACGATGCCCCATCACGGCATGACCCCCCACATCTCGGGAACTTCCCTATCGGCACAGACCCGCTACGCGGCCGGAACGCGCGAGATTCTCGAATGCTTCTTCGAGGGACGCCCCATACGCGACGAGTACCTCATTGTCGACGGTGGACACCTTGCCGGTACCGGTGCCCACTCCTACAGCGAAGGCAACACCACGGCTGGGTCAGAGGAGGCTGCTCGATTCAATCGTTGACGGAATTGAGCTTTTTTCATTGAGAACGGACCAACGCTTGATCTCCCTGCGCCGACCTCACACGCGAGCGGTAATTTTAGCGTTCCGACCGTCGTGTTGCGGTCCGCTAGTCTCACTTTTCCACTGAGCGCCTAGATTGTTCTGGTATGTCCGAATCCAAAATCCTGATTCTTGGCTTGATCGCCGGCAGCACAATACTCATTGGTTTGCCAATCGGTCGCATGAAGCGTTCGGCGCCGGGTCTTCGCCTTTTCTTGAGCGCCCTGGCGACGGGCATCCTCGTCTTTCTCCTTTGGGATGTTCTGTCCCACGCGTACGCGCCAATCGACGCCGCCCTCTCGAATCTGCGCCACCACGCCGCGGGCCTGTGGCCGGTCGTGGGCTACGGCACCCTGTTCTTCGTCGGAACGGGCGTCGGACTCCTCAGTCTGGTGTACTACGAGCGGTTCCTAAGCCGACAGAAGTCGCGTCGGATGGGGCCCGGCGCCATGACCGCCACGGAACTGACCGCCCGGCGCTGGCGAGTGAGTACGTTCAGCCCCTCCCAGCGACTGGCGTTCTTAATCGCCGTCGGCATCGGACTTCATAACTTCGGCGAGGGCCTGGCCATCGGCGGCAGCGCGGTTCGCGGGGAGATTTCGCTCGCCACACTCTTAGTCATTGGCTTCGCCCTGCACAACGCCACCGAGGGTTTTGGAATCGTGGCCCCGATGAGCGCAGCGTCGGAGCGCCCATCGTGGCCCTTTCTTTTGAGCCTCGGCCTCATCGGGGGCGGTCCCACATTCTTCGGCACGCTGGTGGGCAGTCAATTCACCAGCAGTGCCATGAGCATCATCTTCCTGACACTCGCGGCGGGGTCGATTCTCTACGTCGTGATACAACTCTTGAACGTCGCCCAACGGGCCAACCGCCCCGTTCTCGTCATGTGGGGAATTTTCTCCGGTATCGCTGCCGGATTCGTCACCGACATGATCGTTACCGCCGCCGGGGGATAGCGACGCGAGCCCGCGTGAACCTGGCCCGGCAGTTCACCGCAACGGCCCGTCCGAGCACGCTGTCGGGACCAGCGTTCGTGCCAACGGCGCCGAGGTGGCTCGGACGAGCGACTCCAGCGCGGAACCAATGGTGCTCGTCAATTAAGAGTTGTGTCCGGCGTGTGCGCGATGAGTCTCCCGAGATCTGGTTGGTCCGAATTGCGGCCATCGGGAACCTACACTTAGTCATGATCCGAAAGCGGAGAGGTGCAGTCGACGGCACCGGACGTCGGAGCCGATTGGAACGCTCGATGGGCGCGTTGCTGAGGGGTCCACTTGCTGGCGTGACGGTGTTCGCCGCGATCTCCCTTGGTGCCGCGCTTCCGGCCGGTGCCGGTTCACGAGTTCCCGCGACGTGCCCCATCCGGTCGATCATCGCGTCACATCTCGGGGTGAAGGTGTCGAAGGTCCACTACGTGAAGGGACCTGGTTCACTCGATTGTTTCTACGAAACGAGTGCGGGGATCTACCAGGGCAAGGAAGTCATCCCCACCGAGGTCCGTTACGCCAGCCCGATCTCAACCTCGACGTTTACGTTGATGAAGAGCAATAACGTGTCGCACGGCGTCGTCTTGGTGAACATCAGTCACCTCGGCAACGCCGCGTACGTGGCCATTGGATCGACGCCCTGGCTCTACGTGCACATCGGCACGCTGCAACTCATTCTTATCGCTCCTAAGGCCTCCGTCGGCGCAATCGTTGGATTAGGTCACTCGCTCATCCCCTAGCGAACACGGGGCCCGTTGCGTCGAGGCGACGCGGCGCTACCTGACGAGTTGACCCGCGCCTCAGCGCTTGGGCGCGAGTGACTGTGCGTACTTCGACCCCAGCGTCACCCACTTGGCGAGTTCGCGTTTGGTGCGAAGGTTGTCGCCGTCGACGCGCAGCCAACCCCTCATGGGACGTCCCCTCATCTCCATGGGACGAGCAACGCCAGCCGCCGCCAGGTCGTCGGACTGCTCGGGGTTGACGCGCACCATCAGGCCACCCTGGCCGCTCGCCGCGACCATCATGTTGCCGTTCACCAGAAAGGCCAGACCGCCGAACATTTTCTTCTCACTCAGACCGGGTAGGTCGGCAATGAGGTCCCGAATGCGGTCGGCGAGTGCGAGGTCGTAGGTCATGACGCCAATAGTAGAGAGGTCGGCAGCGGGACGCTCGACGATCGGCCCTTCGAGGTCCGACGTCTCATTGCATGACTCAATGTCGTCGACGTCGCGTGACCGACGCCGTGACGATGACGCGCCAATGGCGAAAGTCGTCGGCGTCGGCGGGGTCTTCTTGAGGGCGCGGGACCCTGGGGCGCTCGCCCACTGGTACGCCGAAGCGCTCGGCATTGCCTTCGAGGGCGACGATCACTTCGTCGCCCTGGTCAACGAGTCACCGAATTCGACTGCCGTATTCTCGTTCTGTGGTTCCGATGATCACTACATGGGCGATCCGAGCCGTCTGATGGCGATGGTGAACTTCCGCGTCGACGACCTCGACGGCGTTCTCAACCGACGGCGTGCGACTGGCGCGGACGTCGAGGCTGTACGTGAGGAGCCTTACGGGCAATTCTCGTGGTCAACGGATCCCGAGGGCAATCGATGCGAACTCTGGGAGCCGGACCCGACTCCCTAGGCCCACTCGTGGCGTGCCAGGCATCATCTCCGTTGACCGACTGAGCCTTTGAGCAAGCGGACCGGCGAGATCGGTCGACACCACTCGACGCCGTCAGTGCGGTTGCGTACACTCGCATCGCGACCAAGGTACCATTCGCCCACGACGCAACGGATTGCGCACCCACTCTCGCGGAGGTACCTCGATGACCGAGACCCACGTCGCTCTCCTGCGGGGCATCAACGTTGGTGGTCACGCGAAGGTGACCATGGAGTCGCTCCGGCACCTCTTCCACGAACTCGGCTACCGGGACGTCGCCACCTACATCCAGAGCGGCAACGTGGTGTTTGCCAGCAGTTCCGCGGTGAGTGCAACAAGGATCGAAGCCGCGATCATGTCTGAGCTCGAGCTGGCGGTGACCGTCGTCGTACGAAAAGGAACCGATTTTCAAGCGCTCGTCCAGTCGAATCCCTTCAAAGCCTCCGACCACTCGCGAGTGCACGTTGGCTTCATGGCACGCTCGCCGTCACCCGACGCCCTCGCCGATCTCGACGTCGAGAAGTTCAGTCCCGACGTCGCGGTCGTCGTCCCGCCTGACCTGTACTTGCACTTGCCGGCCGGCATGGGCTCGACGAAGCTTCCCGACTACCTGACTCGCCACTTGAAAGTCCCAATCACCTACCGAAACTGGAACACCGTGACGAGGCTCCTTGCGATGACCCAGGCCGCAACGAAGTGAAACTGACGTAAAATCACCGGCGCAGCGCCCGGGGCGGGTACCCTTCCCCCGCCGATTGCCCTACGCTTGACTCGGTCAACACAGTAAAACGTCAAGGGGGACCATGCGAGTACGACTCTTCACTGCGACATGTTGCACGGTGGTGGCCCTGGTCGCCTCTGGCGTCGTGGCCTCAGCCCAGACCGCGTCGCCAATATCGATCCACGTCATCCTCTACCAGTCCTCCGTGACCGCCGGCACAACGATTCGTGGCCTCGCGACCCTCACCAACTCGTCGCCGAGGCCGGTCATTGTGCAGGCGTGTGCCGCGGACGGTTGGCTCTACGTCGGCCTCATGAATAGTAGGATCACCTACAGCGTCTCTCGATCCACGACCAAGTGTGCGGCCACGGTCCGTCTCAAGCCAGGCGTCAATCGGTTTGCACTCACCGTCAGCACGTCATACTCCGCCTGCGTGCGAACGAAAAACTCGTTCGTCCCGCGCTGCACCAAGAACGGTCCCCCGCCATTGCCCAAGGGTCATTACACGACGTCGGTCATCACCATCGGGCTGCCCACCGGCACTCGCAATCCGCCGCCGATTGCAGTGACCGTTCGATAGTTCCAATCGACGACGCGTGGATCGAGCGAAACGGTCGTTCCGTGGACCCTCCCGTCGAGAAGAGGCGCGCCGTTCGGCGACGCCTGGCGCGGTGCCACTCGGCGCGACCCCGGAGCGGCGCGCACTGGCGACTGGATGCTCGCTCGACGGAACCGCTCAGCGGCGCACTCGCGCGCGGATCCCTTGAATCCAGGCGGTGGCCAACTTTCGCGCTTCGGCGACCTCGTGGCGACGTTCCGTCGCGTCGTCACCGCTGACCGGGTAGGAGCCTAGGAACTTCACCCGCGCGAGGTGGGCTTGAAGGTCCGCGAGGCAGTCCGCCACGACGTCGTCAGCGACGTGTCCCTCAAATTCGATCACGAAACAGTAATCCCCTAGTCCGCGTTTCGTCGGGCGGCTCTCGAGTTTCGTGAGGTTAATGTCGCGAGCTGCGAAGCGGCCGAGAATTCCGTAGAGCGAACCGGGTCGGTCGGCATCTTGGAAACAGACGATGGTGGTTCGATCGTGACCGGTCGGTGCGGCGACCGCGTCGCGTCCAACGACGACGAAACGGGTCGCGTTGCCGGGATGGTCCTCGATGTCGGTGGCGAGCGACACCAGCCCAAAGAGCTCGCCCGCGAGCGAGGACGCAACCGCGGCCAGTGGCGCATTGGAGCCAGCGACCTCGCGGGCGGCCTGGGACGTCGAGGTCGACTGTTCGACGGTGGCGCCGAGGGTGTGGAGGAAGCCCCGGCACTGCGCGAGGGCGTGCACGTAACTGCGCACCACCGTCACGTCGCCGAGGACGACGCCCGGTCGCGCGAGCAGGTGAAGTCGGATCGGAATGACCACCTCGCGCTCAATCACCAGTTCGTGGTCGAATACGAGGCCGTCGATAGTTGCCGAGACCGTCCCCTCGATGGCGTTCTCGATGGGCACGAGACCCTGTTGGACGCTCCCGTCACTCACCGCATCAAGCAGGTCGGTGAGTGAATCACAGGCCACGGGGTCGACGTCGGCGAGGGTGGAGACGGCCTCGTGGGAGAAGGAGCCTTCGGGTCCCAGGTAGCCGACGCGGGTTGCTGTCATCACGCGATGATACTTCCGTTGATTTGACGACCTCCGCGCGCCCGTCGGTTGGGTGAGGCGCCAGTGCGTACGATGGTCAGGGACCAATTTCGAAAGGCCGTGCAATGGGGCACCAGATGTTTGACTACAACGCCGAACTCGCGAACGAGGTCTTCGACTACTGCCGGGACCGCCTTTCGATGGACCCGGTGCCCCTCGATTTCGGCAGTCTGCACCCAATCGCTCCCTCGAGCATGGAGGGCTTCATCCGACCTGAGGGTCATGATCCCGACCAGATCTTCGCGTTCTTTAAGGAGACGTTGGCTCCGGCGGTGGTCTCGATTGACTCACCGGGGTTCCTCGCCTTCATTCCGAACGCGCCCACGAAGAGCTCGCTGTTATTCGACATGGTCGTCGCCTGTTCGGGACTGAACGGGACCAGTTGGCTCGAATCGAGCGGAGTCGTGATGGCCGAGAATCAGGCTCTCGAGTATCTCGCCGGCCTGGCCGGCATGCCGGCCGGCTCGGGCGGCGCCTTCGTGTCGGGCGGATCACTGGGCAACCTGTCGAGCTTGACCGTCGGTCGTGACGTCGGCCGTTCCAAGCGCTCCCACCTGGCGCCCCACGAGGTGCGCTTCGCCATCTCGGGCGACGCCCATTCGAGCATCGCCAAGGCGCTGCACGTGCTCGGCGTCGAACCGCTGGTGGTCGCGTCGAGCGACCATCGCTTCACGCGAGAAGGTCTCGAAGCGGCGTTGGCCAACGATTCGCATCCGGACACCGTCGTCGGCGTCGTCGCGACCGCCGGAACCACCAACGCTGGCATCGTCGACGATCTCGAGGGCCTCGGCAGTTACGCGCGCGACCACGACCTCTGGTTTCACGTGGACGGCGCCTACGGGGGTGCGGCGCTGTTCTCGCCGAGCGAGCGTCACCTCTTCGAGGGACTTCGCCACGCCGACAGCTTCATCGTCGACCCCCACAAATGGCTGTTCGCACCGCTCGACTGCTGTGCCCTGGTCTACCGCAACCCGACCATCGCGCGAAAGGTCCTCGCCCAACAGGCGAGCTATCTCGACATTCTGCACGCGGGCGATGACGCCAACTACGAGTGGAACCCCTCAGACTTCGCGATTCACCTCTCGCGACGAGCGCGGGGCCTACCTTTCTGGTACTCACTCGTGACCAACGGGACCGCCGCCTACGAGAGTGCCGTGCAGGCCGCCGTCGATCTGGCGAAGCGCGCGGTCGAGATGATTGAATCAATGGACCACGTCGAGATGGTGCGCGACTCGAGCCTCTCCATCGTGCTCTTTCGACGCAAGGGTTGGTCGGACGAGCGCTACACCGAGTGGAGTCACCAATTGCTACGCGACCAGGTCGCCTTCGTTACCCCGACCAAGTGGGAGGGCGAGACCGTTGCCCGACTGGCGTTCCTGCACCCCAACACGACGGAGGACCTCGTCCGGCGCATCCTCGACTCGATGCGCGACTAGCGGTCCTTCAGGAGAGGATCACTCGGCGCACGACCACGTTCGCCCCGCTGGCGCCTGGCACGCCAGGCGACGCCCCCGAGGGCCTCGAGCACGATCCGATTACCGAGGTAGGCCGTGATCTCGGCGTGGTCGTACGGGGGCGAGACCTCGACCACGTCCATGCCCCCGATCGGCACCTCCATGGCAATCCGTCGCACTGCGTCGAGCAGTTGCCGGCTCGTCAGTCCGCCGGGCTCGGGGGTGCCGGTGCCCGGTGCGGAGCCGGGGTCCACCACGTCGACGTCGACTGAAAGAAAGACGGCGTCGCAGTCGTCCGTCGCAATGGCGATCGCCTCGGAGAGCACGTCATCGAGACCGCGCGCGACGATCTCTCCCATCTCGAAGGACCGCATCCCCTGGGCGGCCATCCAGTCGAGCGTCTCGGGTTCGGGCCAGTATCCTCGCAGGCCCACCTGCAGGAAGCGGTCCCCTCGACAGGCACCGGACTCGATGAGTCGGCGCATCGGCGTGCCGTGGCCGTAGAGCGATCCCATCTGGGTGTCGCCGGTGTCGGCGTGTGCGTCGAAGTGAATCACCGAGACCCTCCCCCAGCCAACGTGGCGCGCGACGCCGGTGACGTCCGGTAGGGCAATCGTGTGGTCACCACCGAGTATGACTGGCAACACGCCGGCCGCGGCGACGTGGGTCACCCGCGCTTCGAGTAAGGCGAGGGCCCGCTCCGTCTCGCCCGGGGCCATCGCCACGTCGCCGAGGTCGACGACGCGCAGATCCACGAGCGGGTCGACTCCGAGAGCGAGACTGGGGCGCTTGCCGTCGTGAGCGAGGTAGTCCGAGGTGCGAATTGCCTGAGGACCGAATCGACAGCCCGCGCGGTGCGAGGTGCCACCATCGAACGGAGCGCCGATGATGGCCGCACCGGCCGACGTCCACTCGTCGGGCCGATCGGGATCTGCTGCGGGCACACCGAGGAACGTGGCGTCGGGGCCGTACAGGTTGCCTATGCGCATCGAGTGCCTCTCCTCAGGCGGGCCATCAGGTCGTCACTCCTTCGAAAGCCCGGGTCAACTCCGTGGCCAACTCGTCAACGTGATTGAAAATGATTGATATGTGTCCCTCGCTCGGGTAGCGATGTTCCTGTGCCGAGCGAATCGCACCGACGAGCCATGACCCGTGCGTTGGCGGCACCATGAGGTCCGCGTCGCCGTACCAGATCGACACGGGAACGTCGATCGACGCAACGTCGAAACCCCAGGGCTTCATGAACGCCTGGTCGTCGTCCAAAAGCCCCGAGGCGCCGTTCGCGAAGGCGAAGCTCATGGCCTCGGCGTGCTCGGCGCGCACCTCGTCGCTGGCGAAGATGCGCCGGTCGGGCTCGGACAGCAGTTCGCCGAAGAGCTCAACGATCGTGTCCTTGGTCGCACTCCCGAAGGCCGCACCGGCCTGGGCGATGTGGGCCTCGTAGACCGGCCCGCCGGCCTGCGCGAGCGCGAACTCTTCGAGGTTCTCGGGGCCCATTCCCTCGGTCCAGTTGATGTCCGCGTCAATTGGCGCGACCCCCGCAATCGACCACGCCCCCAGACACAGGGGATCGAGCGCCGCACAGGCCAGCGCGTGAGGCCCGCCCCCGGACCATCCCATCACGCCGTAACGGCCCCGATCCAGAGCGCGCATCACTGCGCGCACGTCCGCGACGACGTCGCCCACACTGCGACCCTCGTGGCGTGTCGAATTCCCGTACCCCGCGCGCGAGGTGGTGATGAAGAAGAGGTTCGTGCGCTCGATTAACGCCGACAGGGTCTTGAGGAGCCGAGTCGAACCCGGGGTCCCGTGGTGGAAGTAGATCGACGCGCCCGACGGATTGCCCATGGTCGCGACCTCGAGCGTGCGCCCGTTCGGACCTTCGACCAACTGTTCGCTGTACGTCACTGATGTACCTCCTCGACCTTTCCCAACCCTACGCTGGACCAATGAAGCCCACTCGCACCATCTCGGTCACTCGACTCATCCCCGCCCCCGCCTCAACAATCTTCGACCTCCTCGCTGACCCCCGTCGCCACGTGGCCCTCGACGGTTCGGGCAGTGTCGTAGGTGTGAAGAGCGCGCCCGAGCGCCTCTTTCTCGGCGCCAAATTCTCTATGAACATGAAGATGGGCGCGAAGTACTCCACCGCCAACAAGGTTGTCGCCTTCGACGAGAACCGTTGCATTGCGTGGCACCACGTCGCGCGCTTCGTGTGGCGCTACGACCTCGAAGAGGTTGAGGGCGGCACCCGCGTCACCGAGTCGTTCAACTACGACAAGCCGTGGGCCTTCGCGATCATCCGGACGGGCTTTCCCGAACGCAATCGCGTGGCGATGGAGCAGACCCTCGCTCGAATTGAGGAACTCGTCACTTCGTGACACTCACGGTCACCCCAGTGTCCAACAGCTCCACCCACGTCTGGCCGGGCGTCAGGGTGACTTTCTTACCGGCGACTGTCCGGTAGGCGATGACGTCGGACTTCGAGGGACCCCGGGACCAGGTCCCGACAATCTCTCTGGCCCCCGTAAAGATCATCGCCTGACCACTACCCTGCAGGTCGCCGTAGGAGGCCAGCGTGCCAATTCCATTCACGTAGTTCACGAGCATCACCACCACGTTCTTCGGTGATTCGCGAACGCCCGTACCGGTGATGTCGGCATGGCCGAACAGCGTCCGGTCCCACGAGGCGGTGCTCGCGTTCCACGTCCAAGTAACGGGGTAGATGCTCGGAAAGGGGACGACGAAGCTCTTGACGTGCGTGCCCGGTTGCACCGTGGTGCCGCTGCGATACGAGAAGAGGGCCGGTGGCGGCACGGGCGTGCCCCCCCGGGCGAAGAGGCCCGCCGCCACGGCGTAGAGGTTGTGTGGCGCGTAGCGGGTCGGATCGCGAAACATGGCCTTCCCGGCGTTGGACTCGTCGATCAACTTCACCGGGGCCGTCGAGATGCTCGCAACCGCGTACGCCGCTCCACCCGAGTAGGCGAAGATGCCACCAAGGGGCCAGACGATCTGGGTGTCGGTAGGGCGCACCGACCTCACCGGTCCGACCTTCGTGGGGGCGTGGGAGTTGAAAATCGCGGCCAGGCGCGTGATACCGCCGTTCACAATCTCCTCGTACACCACGTCGGCCTGATCGACACCCCACTGGGGCAGTGCGTCGGGAGTGTTCTCGATTTTCACAATCAACGCCGAACGCTTCACCGACAGGTCCGTTGGGTCGACCAGTCCGGTCAACGGAGCCGTGGGGTACTTCGGGGCCGGCAATGTCGAGGTCGTCGTCGTGGTGGGCGTCGTCCGGCTCTTCGACTGGGTGAGGGCGATCGTCCCCACTCCGATAGCGATGACGATGACGGCGGCAGCGGCGGCGATACTCAGTTTTTTTCGCATCTCCTAAACCTACTGAATGCCGCCGCGATGAACGGTTCGCGATGCACGGTTTATCTCATCACTCGCCCTGGGGTTCAGCCGACAGCGCCATCGGATGCTGACGCGCTCGGAAAACTTGACGTCGTCGCTAAGAGTCGGTCGAATCTTGTTCCGCGTTTTCGTCGTCAGCCAAGATTGAGGACCATCATCTCCAGTGATATCGAAGGATCGCGTTCCATCACCACGACCTCACCGGCGGGACGAAAGCCGACCCTTTCGTAGAAGCGGCGGGCTCGCGGCACCGACGACGAGACGTTGAGATAGATCTCAGTCACTCCCTCGCTCCGGGCCCAACCTCCGACCTCCTTGACCAGGTCCGTGGCCGCGCCCGACCCTCGCGCCGACGGGGTGACGTACATTCCGTACAGCCACCGCGTTCCCGGGTACTGGTCGTGCCGACCACCCGACGCCATTCCGACGACCATCCCGTCACGCTCGGCGAGGAAATAGGCCCACTGCGAGGCCACCAACTGCCAGCGCTCGTCGGCCCACGTAATCGAATCGGCGAACGTTGACCCGTAAGCCTCGGGCGTCATTTCAAGGGCTTCAAGTCGAATCGCGCGCAGCGCGCGCCAGTCGGTTGCGCCCGCGCGGCGCACGGCGATTGAGGAACTACTGGTCATCGCCCATACGCGCCGCCACGTTGCGCTCGGCCAGACTGCCATGTTCGAACGCCGCCCGCACGGCTTCGTGGTCGGCACTAGGTCGATTCTGAGAGAGCTTCGCTTTGCCCACGATTGAGGTCACCTCAATCTCGAGTCCGACGATCGCACGCAACTGTTTCGCCACGTACGCGTCGGGCGAATCCCCTACCCGCCAACGCGGCTGCCGCGTTGCTTCGAAGTGATCGGTCAAGGCACGGACCTGGTCGTCGAGCCAGTCGACGTCGTCACGGATAGTCAGTCGTCCGCGAACCTCGGTCGCCACGTAGTTCCACGTCGGCACCACGCCCGGGCTCTCAAGACGACTCGGGTAGTTCGACGGTGAAACGTACGCGCTCGCGGCGAGAAACAGCCCGAGGACGTCGATCGCGTCTTCGACGCCGCGCCACCAGGAGTTAGCTCGCGCGACGTGACTGCGGATGGTCCCACGATCCTCGCTGATGATGACCGGGACGAAAACACTCTCGAGGCCATCGGGTGTGGTTCGCACGAGCATTCCCGCGCCGGCGTCAACGACAACCTGCCAGGCAGTGGCATCGTCGAGGGCGAAATGTGGCGGGACGTACACTCCTCCATTGTTTCACGGTGACGCGGCCCCGGCGAGGGCCCGACTGCAACGCGTCCAGCTACTTTGAACAGGTCGCGCTGATTGCTCAGACCATCGGCGGTTCGTCGTCGCCGTCACGTCGCGGCAATCGAGCCGAGTAGATCGAGTAGCCGTCGATCTGTCGCACGAGAAACGTGGCAATCGCCGTGGCCGCCATCATCGGAATCATTAGTGAGAAGCCGTGATGGGTCAGTTCCATCACCAACACCAGGCCAGCGAGGGGCGCCTGCATCGAGGCGCCGATCATCGCCGCCGCTCCAACCAGGGCGAACGCGCCAACGGGCGTGCCCGGCCAGAGGTGTGACCACGCCACGCCGAAGAAGGCGCCGAAGAGGGCGCCCGTCGCGAGGAACGGGGTGAAGACGCCTCCGGCGGCCCCGCTGCCGAGGGTCAGTGCCGTGAGCAGTGGCTTCAAGGTGAAGAGGACCAACAGCAGTCCGATCCCGCCGACGCCGAGGAAGGCATCGTGCGCCATGTCCTTGCCGTTGCCAAAGAGTTGTGGATACCAGATCCCGACGACACCGACGACGAGAAAGGTGAGCGGCATAGCCCAGAAGATGTTGAGGCCCCTCGCCCGGTAGTGCGACACCCAGCCGATGAGCCGCACGTACAAGAGGGCGAGCAGTCCAATGACGACACCCGCGACAATCGACCACACCATCAACGATGCGCTGAACCGGTACTCGGGGACGTTTACAAAGGTCGTGCTCCGTCCGAGGTAGAGCCAGGCCACCATCGTGGCAATCAGGGACGTGGTCAGCGCCGGCATGACGACCGGCAACGCGAAACTCCCGAAAAGTACCTCGGCCGTGAAGATCGCTCCTCCGAGGGGCACGTTGTAGACCGCGGCGAGACCGGCACCGCCGCCGCACGCCACCAGGAGTCGTTTCTGGGCCGGAGTGAGACCGAACCACTTCGACACGACGCTGCCCGACGCGCCGCCCATGAGCTTGGGCGCCGCCTCGCGTCCGATTGAGGCACCCAGTCCAATGACAACTTCTGACACGACCGAAGTGAGCAGGCTTCGCCGTGGCGAGAGTTCGCCGTCGCCATGCCAGAGTGCGTCGTCAATCTCGGACTTCTCGTCTTTCAAGAACCGTCGAATGAGATACCACGCGACCGAACCGATAGCGCTCGCGGTGACGAGCGACGCCACCCGTCGAATCTTCCCCGTCGCGATGACCGACGCCTGGAAGGTGCCCGACGAGTAGTGAAACGCCAAATGCTCGGTCATCTTCAGGATCCACATGAGGAGGATGCCGAAGAGTCCGGCAGCGACACCGGTGACGACGACCGCGACCCAGAACTTCGGAGTCAGGCGGGCCTCACCGTCGTCCGTGACGTTGGGCTGTTCCATGGCACCGCGACCCGACGCGATCCGTCGCTTGATCAATGGTTGGGGAACGCGGAGGCGTTCGCTTTCACCGCCGCGCTTCCGTTCCATGGACCTCTCTGCTCGACGAAACTATGGTAGCCCTACGTATTTTTCGGTCCCGTTCGTGGGAAATGATCGCGTCCGTCGGCGCGAGAGCCAGAGAGGTTATGAACTCAGCGCAGGGGCAAGACCCAAGGCGGCGGACCGACTTCGATGCGCTTGAACTCCGATGCTACGACACCGAAGCGCCCGGCACCTTCCGCCCAGTCCATCCACGCATCAGTGATCTCTGCCTCGGTGCGAGCGACAAAGTTCCACCACATAAGGATTCGTTCCGAGAACGGGACGCCACCGATCAACAAGGCTTTGCCCGGCCCCTCGGTCGAGAGACGCAACTCATCTCGACCGAGGCCGAGGTGGGCCAGATGGCCTGGGCTCACGCGCACGCCATCGACGATCGCCGCACCGCTGGCCACGACCAAGGCGTGCTCGAAGGCGGGGTTCAATCCGATTGTCGTGTCGCCACCGTGCAAGTCGAGTTCGAGGCCCACGAGGTCGCAGTCGCCACGAACTCCCGCGTCGATTTTGTCGACGGTGCCGACGAGAATTGTGACGGTGGCGTTCGCGGCGTCCAGGCGAGGGAGTTCGCGGTGATGCTCGAATGCCGCGGGGTCATTACGAGTCGACGAGGGCTGGGCCAGCCATAGCTGGATGCCGTGGAGTTGTCCGTAGGTCAGTCCGGGATTCTCCTCGGAATGCGCGACGCCGCGGCCCGCGCTCATCAAGTTGAGTTGACCCGGGCGAATCAACTGTTCGGTGCCCAAGCTGTCGCGATGGAGCAATTCGCCACTGAACAACCACGTTACGGTCTGCAGTCCAACGTGAGGATGCGGCGCGATGTCGACCGAGCGCTCGACGCTGACCGTCTCGGGACCCATGTGGTCGACAAAGCACCACGCGCCCACCATGCGTCGTCCACGAGTCGGCAACGCACGCCGCACGCTGAGCGGACCGATGTGGACCGTTCGGCTGTCGGTCACTTCGATGACGTGCCCGTTCGCACCGGGCACCCCGTTGACGGAATCGGACCTGTCGTCTGACACAGGTCGAGTCTCCCAGTCCCCACACTGAATTGCCAGACCCCGAAGCGGCCGCGAAGCCCCAGTGGAGGATCGGTCGAGCGCCCGAACGACAATTTGTACCAGCCTTATACTGCCATTCATGCTGGCAATACTCTTTTGGGTCGCCATCGTCGGCTCTTGTTTAGCCGTCGAAATTCACACCAACGCGTTCATCGCCGTTTTCATTGGCTTTGGCGCCGCCATCTCATTCGTCCTGTCATTGACGGGGCTGCCGTTTATCTTCCAAGCGTTCGCGTGGTTAGGCATATCCACGCTGTCTCTTTTGTTCCTGCGACCGTTCGCAATCCGCAAATTCCATCGACGCCCCTACGAGATCAACATGTCACTCCCGACACACACCGCCATGTCCGACATGCGCGGCTACGTTGAACTATCGGTTGGCGACGCGAATCACCCAGGTCGGGTGAAGATCCAGGGAGAGTCGTGGAAGGCAGTCACCGACTGGCCAGCCGAGCTCCCCGACGGTACCGCCGTCATCGTTCGCAAGGCCTACGGCACGACCCTCTGGGTCGACCCGGTTTAATCAACGGCCACTAGGTCGCCGGCATACTCGGTACGTCGGCCATCACGCTCTTAATAGCCTGGGCAGCGCCGAGCAGGGCAGCGCTCTCCGCAGGAATGATGAGCTTGGTGTTGGCGCTTTCGGCGAACTTGGCGAGCGTGTCCAACTGCAGGATCGCGACCAGCGTTGGATCGGGCGCTTGCAGTTTGATCGCCGCGTAGACCGACGCAATGGCCTGGGCCCGACCCTCAGCCTCGAGAATCAAGGCCTGTCGCCGGCCTTGGGCTCGCAGGATGTCCGACTGCTGGGCACCTTCGGCCTCTTTGATTGCGGCCTGGCGTTGTCCATCGGCCACGTTCACTGCCGACTGCTGCTGACCTTCCGATTCGAGAATCCGGGCCCGCTTCTCCTGGTCGGCCTGCTTCTGCAGGGCCATCGCTTGGAGGATCTGCTCGGGTGGAGTGATCTCCAGCACTTCCACGCGGTTGATTCGGACCCCCCACTTATCAGTCGCCTCTTCCATTTGGGTCTGTAGCAACGTGCCGATACGCTCGCGCTGGGAGAAGGCCTCGTCCAGCGTGATGCTGCCAAAGACGGCGCGCACGGAGGTCCGGGCGAGATTGTCCACGCTCACCAGGTAGTCGGAGTTGGTGAAGAGCGCGAGACGCACGTCCACGACCTGACTAAAGATGGTGGCGTTCACGATCACCGCCACATTGTCGCGGGTGATGACCTGTTGGCGATCGCCGGTGCGCGGCGTTTCGCGAACGTCGACAATCTTCATCACCTCGATGAAGGGCACAATGAACGCCAATCCCGGGTTCTTGATGTCCTTGAACTCGCCAAAACGCGTCACCACGCCGACGAAGCCCTGTTGCACGATGCGCACCGCCATCACGATCACCAAAATGACCATGAGGACGACCACGCCACCTATGACTGCCAGAACAAGTCCCACAGTTCAGTCCCTCCACTAGGAGAACAATCGGGCAAATTCACGTCGAATCGGCCGTTGTTCGGAGTGTAGTTGCCAAGTTTCTCACCGATACCGGGCATTGGCACCTCGCCACACTACGGAGGTACTGGCTCGAGAACTGCACGCGGCACGTGCGAACCGCATGGTCATCGCCATAGTTTGTCGTGCCATTCGTCGTTCGGATCGACGGCCGGCGCGCACTGTCGCACTCGCAACGACGATGACCGGCACGAGTGGACGCGAGATACCCACGATCAACCGAGCAGCCCCCTCGAGCCAAAGAACCCGCGGTCACTTCCTCCAATGAACGATAGCTGCGGTGAGGGTGCGACGCCCGTTCGCGCTACGTCAGTCGGTCCCCGACATCTCGCAACCTCAACGGACGAGCTGCGATAGGAGATCTGACGGGTCGAGGTCAGTCAGAAGGTCGGAGGTACGATGCCGTATGGACCGCGAACCCTCCGTCGTCTGCGTCTTTCGCTCGACATTGCGCCACCGCTCGGACGAGCAGTACGAGAAGTGGTCGGCCGAAATGGACACATTGGTGCGAGAGGTCCCCGGGTACTTGCGCCACTTCAGCTTTCGCGGCTCAGCGGCTCGCGAAGGCGTCACTATCTCCTACTTCGACTCCATGCAGTCACTCGATGAATGGCGAACCGCCGCTCGTCACCGCCAAGCCCAGCAATACGGGCGCGACTCCTTCTACGACGAGTACGAAATTGAGGTCGCGACTATCGTGCGCGAGTATCGCTGGTCACGGACCAGTGCAGAGTCACCGACGTCGTGACGTAAAATTGACGGTCCCGGCAAGTTGTTCTTGACGAGCATCGGTTGCGATGAGACAGTGTTCCGACGGCGGTAGGCCGCACGGCGCGAGCGGGCACGTATCTGAACTTCATGGGAAATACTGAGGAGGCGTTCGAATTTTATCGTTCGGTCTTCAAGACCGACTACGTCCATCCAATCAACCGACTCGGAGAGACGCCGAGCGACCCGAGCATGCCGGCACACTCCGCACGCGAAAAGAACATGGTGTTGCACTTTGAGTTGCCGATCGTGGGTAGTCATCTTTTGATGGCCACGGACATGATCGAGTCGATGGGCCATGAACTGAAAAATGGCGACAACGGGACGATCAATCTGGAGCCGGATAGTCATGAGGAGACCGACCGGCTCCACGACGCCCACTCCGCCGGAGGCAGCGAGGGATCTGGGATGCAAGGGTTGTTCTGGGCTCGTGCTGGGGCTCCCGCCTTGATCGATTCGGCGTTCGCTGGATGTTCAACTTCCCCCTGACGCCCACGCCGTAGTCGCCGGCGCCCTCATAATGGTGCGCGAAGCGGCGTAGTCCATCAGCGCTCGCTAGGAGTCTCGAGGATCGACGTCCTTGAACATTGAGGTGGCGAAGACTTGATAGTTCAGTGAGTCGTAGAGGGCTCGCGCCACCGTGTTGGGTCCGAACACGTTGAGGCCGAGGCGCCGGCCCCCGCGCTCTCGCGTCCAGCCCTCCGCGCTCTCCATGGCGGCGCGACCGTAACCCTGGCCCCGTAACGTCTTGTCAATCTCGATGTCGTAGACGAACCACATGTCGAGCGCCCCGTTGAACGGCCGACCCAGCCAAATCGTACCGACCTCATGGTCGCCCGCCACAATCGCCATGATGTGTTGACCCTCGGCCAAACGCCCTTCGGGAAAGAGCAGTTCCTGTTGTCGGGCAACTTCCAGACGAAGCGCTTCCACGTCCTCGCCGGCGTTTCGACGTTCGTCAATATAGGTCTTCCACATTGCCGGCAGCCACGCAGCAATCTCTTCGAGGGACATCTCCCTGAACTGCACCATGTCGGAAGACTATTGCAGACCACCACCCTGGCAGAGGCGTCGCCGTCGACGCGGAGATGACGACACGCTGATTCCGTGACTGCATCTCGCTAGGCCTTGACGGTGTAGAAGTGCCTCTAGATCGTGAAATCATCGTCGGCGGACACCTGGCGCTCGAGCTCTTCAACCCGCTCCATCAAGTTGACCACCTCCGCGGGGCCGGCGACGTGCCCCTCGGGCGCCAGTGAACGGCCGGGCACGCCCACCATCACGCTGCCCGCGGGTACGTCGTGCACGATGACCGCGTTCGCTCCAATCCGACTGTCGTCGCCGATTGCGACCGGACCAAGTACCTTGGCGCCGGCGCCCAGCATGACGCGGTCCCCCACGGTGGGGTGGCGCCGGCCCCTCTCGAGCGTGAGGCCCCCGAGGGTGACGCCGTGGTACATCGTTACGTCCGTGCCAATGACCGCCGTCTCGCCGATCACGACGCCGATGGCGTGGTCGATGAACAGTCCCTCACCGATAATGGCTCCCGGATGGATGTCGACGCTGGTGACGGCGCGAACGGCCGCCGAGAGAAGGCGGGCTGCGAATTTCAGATTCGCAGTCCACAGCGCGTGGGCCAGTCGGTATCCCCATAGCGCGTGCAACCCCGGATAGGTCAACACCACGTCGAGCGTGCTGCGGGCCGCTGGATCGCGCTG
This sequence comes from Acidimicrobiales bacterium, assembly GCA_025362585.1. Lineage (GTDB taxonomy): Bacteria > Actinomycetota > Acidimicrobiia > Acidimicrobiales > RAAP-2 > RAAP-2. The sequence goes on from JANYFR010000010.1 coordinate 20,052, forward strand.
AAGGACCACCTCGACGTCGTGTCGAAGCGTGGTGAACAGACTCAATCGCCGAGCCCCTCAAAAAGTGCGGTCGAGAGATAACGCTCGCCAAAGGAGGGAATGACCACCACGATCGTCTTACCCACGTTCTGGGGGCGAGCGGCGACCTGCAGGGCCGCCCACGTCGCTGCTCCGGAGCTGATGCCCACGAGGAGTCCTTCGCGAGTGGCCATGAGTCGAGCCATAGCGAACGCGTCCTCGCTCTGCACCTGAATGACCTCGTCGACGACGTCCATGTCCATAATGGCGGGAATGAACCCGGCCCCGATGCCCTGGATAGGGTGAGGACCCTTGGGCCCACCGGACAGGACCGGTGACGCCGCCGGTTCGACCGCGATGATCTGGATGGCGGGATTACGTTGTTTCAGGACCTCGCCCACCCCCGTGATTGTCCCCCCCGTGCCGACGCCCGCAATGAAGATGTCGACCTTTCCGTCAGTGTCATTCCATACTTCTTCCGCGGTTGTCGTGCGATGGACCGCCGGATTGGCCGGATTCTCAAACTGCTGGGGCATGAAGTAGCCGCCCTCGTCGGCGATCTCCTTCGCCTTGGCGATGGCACCGCCCATCCCGTCGGGTCCCGGAGTGAGCACGAGCTCCGCCCCATAGCCTCGCAGGAGCATTCGACGCTCTTTGCTCATTGTCTCGGGCATCGTGAAGATTGCCCGGTAGCCGCGAGCGGCGCAGACCATCGCCAACGCAATACCGGTGTTGCCGCTCGTTGGCTCGACCACGGTGTCGCCGGGCGCGAGGAGACCGGCGGTCTCGGCGGCGTCGATCATCGACACGGCGATACGGTCCTTCACGCTCCCCCCGGGGTTGAAGAACTCCAGCTTCGCCAGCACCTCGGCACCGTTCGCCGGGATGACCTTGCGCAGGCGCACGAGGGGCGTGTTCCCCACCAGGTCCGTAATGTCGTCAGCGATTCGCATGAACTCTCCTTCTGGGCGGCGTCGGTCTCCACCATAGGACCCTCGTGGCGCGGACCCGCCGGGTGCGACCTAACCCCCAACACGGTCGTGTCGCGGGCGCCCCTCGCGGGCGCCCCTCGCGGGCCGGCCTCAGCGCTTCGTCGCGCGCCCCACGGTGAAGTAGGACCAGGGCTTCGGACCATTGGCGTAGCGCCGATCGAGCACTTCTACCTCGAAATCCCTCGCGCCAATCACCGCAACCGCGTCACGCGTCAGGTGGCATCCATCGGCCAGTCGCCCCTGCCACGGATCGAGACGCTGTTGCCATCGCGCTACCGATGCGTCGGGCGCAATCCCGTGTTCTAGAAAGTGGAGTGATGCGCCGCGTCGAAGCACACGATGAATCTCACCGACGACCGCCCCTGGATCAGCCACCGAGCAAAGGGTGAAGGTGCAGATCGCGCCGTCGCAACTCTCGTCGTTGAGGGCTAGTGACTCGCCGCGTCGTCCGATCGACGTCACGATGGTCGTCGAACGATTGACGCGCCGCTCGGCAATCCTGAGGGCAGTCGCCGACGGCTCGACGGCGAAGACCTGGTGAACCTCGAGCGGGTAGAACGGCAGGTTGTGGCCCGACCCGAAGCCGATCTCCACGATGTCACCCTGGAGGCCCTCAGTCGTTCGACGACGCCAACTCTCAATTGAGCGCGATCCGCAGGCCCTGTCCATAATCCTCGGCGCGATCTGGTCAACGTAGAAGCCCATGGGCCGACGATACAAGCGAGGGGGCGCGTCGAGCATTGAACGTCAGGAGCGAGAGGGGACGATTGGTGCCGGGCCGCGCATTCGACGCCACTCGGTGTCGAGCACCGCGTACACCGCCTCGTCGGTCCATTCGCCCTTGACGAATTCGTTCTCCACAAAGAGCCCTTCACGGCGCAGGCCCAGACGCTCGAGGAGCCGCGACGAGGCTCGATTTCGCGCGTCCAGTCGGGCGGCGACCCGATGCGCCCCGAGGGCCGAAAAGGCCAGTTCGACCATCATCGCAGTGGCCTCGGTGGCATAGCCGTGTCCGGCGTACGCGGGGTCCATCAGATAGCCGACCTCGCATTGACGATGCACATCACTGACCAGTGCAACGCCCACCTCGCCAATGAGCACTCCCGCACCGTCGACCTCGACACCGAGATTGAGCCATTCGCCCTCAATCTTGGGCAGCTCCATCTTGCAGCGCCTCGCGAGGTGCTCTCGCGCGCCCTGAAGTTTGAACGGCTCCTCGTAGAGAAACCGCACGACGTCGGGATTCGAGAAGATCTCGTAGTGACGCGGGAGGTCTGACATGCTGAGCGGTCGCAAGATCAGACGTTCGGTCCGCAAGGGGTACGCGAGTGGCACGACTCTCCTACGTCCCCATCGCGCTGCGGTTCAACACCAAGTCTGCCAATTCGTCCACGACGAACGAAAAGTACTGGGTGGCACTACGCACGGACCCTCGATAGTGACCGAAGAGCTCGAAGCTGACCGTACCGAAAATCGACGTCCACACCATGAGGGCTCGTCCCCGCACCGCGTCGGGCACCCCAGGCATCACCGCCCGCAGGCTGTCGCTTTCGAACATCGCGTCGAACGACGACGGAAGTGGTTCCATTGGTGCGAGGGGCTCCTGCGCCCACGCGTCGGTGACGATTCGCGACAGCACCATGGTCACCCTCGTCGCGGGAGCCACGGTATTCTCGGGCGCCTCGTAACCGGGCACCGGTGACCCGTAAATGAGTGCGTACTCGTTGGGGTGTCGTTTCGCCCACCGGCGAATTGACGAGGCGGCGGCGTGGAGTCGACGACGAGGGTCGTTGGTGGCATGGCGCGCCACGGCGCGTTCGGCTGAGGCGCCGAGATCGTTGTAGGCGTCGACGATCAGCGCGGTGAGCAGGTCGTCACGGGTGGGGAAGTACCGATAGATGGCCGATGACACGAGTCCCATTTCCCGGGCCACTGCGCGCAGAGAGAGGGCCGGAGCGCCGCGCTCGGCCATCAGCCTTCTCGACGTCGCCTTGATGGTCTCCACCTGATGGGTCCGAGCCTCGACTCGTGTCGGCCGCCGTTCATCCACCACCCCAGTATTCCACGACGCCGGGCGTCGTGCACGAATACGAGAGCAGTGCTCTTGCAAATTCGCACTAGCCGTGTCATACTTAATTAGAGAGCAGTGCTCTCTTAAGCCATCAATGACATCGCGGACGTCGGTGGCGTTGCACACGAAATATTGACGGTCCCGAAGGCGCTGTTGTGGACTCTCGGACGGTTCAGCCCGCTGCTACGCGAACTGCCAAAAACGCTGTACCAGTTCGAGTTCCCCTTCGTCATCGACGACTCTGAGACTCCTTCGGCATCGCTCCGACGCCGTGGCCCGACGTACTGGACGCGACGATCGCGGCATATCGCGGCGCGAACATCTCATCGAGGTCCGGGTGATTGCGGCACCCGACGGGCAGTTGCCGCGGTGAAGTTTGATCCCCCTCACCATTTGACGCAGCTCCGCGCAACGCGCCCGCGAATCTTTGACATCGCCACCACCTCCCTCACTTCGTTCTCAAAGTGTGTTGGAGTGCAGTGTTAGCCTCGAACTCAACGAAGGTGGTCTCGATGACGTTGTCCAACGAATGGCTCTGCGACGCGTCCGCGGCCCAACTTGTAGAAGTTCTCGAGAGCGGTGAAACGACGTCGGTGGCCATCGTCAGCGCACTTCTGGCGCGCATCGCGCGCATCGACGCCGCAGGGACCGACGTGGCTCTGCGCAGCGTGCTCGCCGTCTCGCCCGGCGCTCTTGACGACGCCCGCCGCTGCGATGACGAGCGGAGTGCGGGGACGCTCCGCAGTCACCTCCATGGTGTTCCGGTCCTCGTGAAGGACAATATTGAGGCGGTGGGCCTGCCCGGGACCGCCGGCTCAACGGCGTTGCTCGGCCGCGACGTCCTTCACGACGCACCGCTGGTCGCGCGACTTCGCGCCGCCGGACTCGTGCTGCTCGGATCGACCAATCTCTCGCAGTGGGCCAATATGCGCTCTCCCCAATCAACGAGTGGGTGGTCCGCGGTTGGTGGATTGACCGCGAATCCTTACCGACTGGACCGGTGCGCCGGCGGTTCGTCCGCGGGATCGGGCGCGGCCTTGGCGGCGCGGCTCGCTCCGCTGGCGGTCGGCACAGAGACCGACGGCTCGATCACCTGTCCGGCCTCGCTCAACGGTGTCGTAGGACTAAAGCCGGCCGTCGGAGTGGTACCGGGTGAAGGCGTAGTGCCGATCGCGGCGAGCCAGGACAGCCCCGGACCAATGGCTCGCACCGTCGCTGACGCCGCGGCGCTCTTCGAAGTGCTCGCGGGCATTGACGGGGTCGTGGCGCGAGTCGCCCTCGGCGCCACCGGCGTACGCGTCGGCGTCGCGACGAACCTCATGACCGGGCACGGTGCCACCGACGAGGTGTTCCGTTCCGCGGTGCGCCGAGCCAACGAGGCGGGCATCGAGACCGTCGAGGTGACCGTCGCCGAGGCCGACGACAAGGTGGGGGCCGACGAGTTGACGGTCCTGCTCTGTGAGATGGCCGACGACCTGAGCACCTATCTGGCGAGCCGAGGCGGTGAGGGTCCGTCCTCCCTCGCCGACGTGATCGGCTTCGAGGACCAGCACGCCGACGTGGAGTTGGCGTTCTTCGGTCACGAATTCTTCGTGCAGTCCCTCGCGACCGGTGGCCGTGGCGGCGCCTCCTACGACGAGGCGCGATCACGAAATGTCGCGTGGGCGGTCGACGTCTGTCTCGAACCGGCGCTCGCCAACGTCGACTGCTTCGTCGCTCCCTGCTACAGCCCGGCGTGGAAGAACGACCTGGTCCTTGGCGGCAGTGGCAGTGCCCGCTGGTCGCAGGTGACTCAGGCGCCGGCCATCGCTGGCTGGCCAATTGCCACGGTGCCAATGGGACTCGTTGACGGACTACCGGTCGGCCTCTCGATTGTCGGACGTCCCGGGGACGAAGCCGTGTTGTTAGCGGTCGCCCAGAGCATTGAAGAGGCGCTCGGACTGACCAGTGCCGGCTCGCTCGTGCCCGGCTTCATCGCGCCAAGCCGGGGGTGAGGTGGCACGGGCCACGTCTGCTGCAGGTCCCTGAGGAGACGTCGGATGTTCAATGAGATTCCAACACGGATCGCCCAGCGGATGCACGACCTGGAAGAGCGGGACTCGAAGGACCGCGTCGACGGGACATCGACTGCGGCGCCTGCGCCAAGTCCCCCCGAAACTGGGCGCTTCATTGCCCTTTGGGCGGCGTCGGCACCGTCGGGCGCAGTGGTCGAGGTCGGGACAAGTGCCGGATACTCCACACTCTGGCTGGCTCTACCGTGTCGTGCCACCGGTCGCACGCTCACCACCTACGAGATCCTCGCGGACAAGGCGCAACTCGCCCGTCGAGTTCGTCAAGCGCAACGTCCCTCGACCTAGTCCTTCCAGTGCCACCACTTCAACAGTTCGGGGTCGATGGCGCCGTCGTCACTCACGACAAAGTAGCGTGCGCCGCGAAAGGTGTACAGCACGCAGCGGTCGGTCGGACCATCGAGGTGCTGGAGCCGGTCGTAGAGTTCCTCGGGCGTCACGTCCAGCAAGTCCGACGGCACCTCAATCCCGAGACGACGGAGGTCACGAGCGATCGCCGGTCCGACGCCCGGGAGGTCTTCCAACCGCTCACGAGAGTGCGTCTTCACACCGATGCCTTCACGGTGGAGACTCTACAGAGGCGAGGCGGTCCTGCTACGTTGAGCAAATGTCCAACCACCTCCAGGGGCTGCGCACTGTCATCTACCCCACCCCCGACATCGAGGCCGCCAAGGAGTGGTGGGTCGATTTCCTCGGGTTTCCGCCGTACTTCGACGAGTCGTTCTACGTCGGATTCGACGTCGGTGGTTACGAGTTGGGCCTCCTGCCCGACGGCGATCCGTCGGTTGGTGCCCTTACTTACTGGGGGGTCGAGGACGTCGCCGGCGCCATCGAGGCGTCGACCCTGCGGCACGCAACTTTGCGAGAACCACCCCACGACATCGGCGACGGGATTATCGTTGGCGCGGTCATGACGCCCCAGGGCAATTTCTTGGGCTTCATCTTCAACCCTCACTTCGTTGCTCGCAACTGACCCCGTGAGCTAAGTTGACCTGCGACGTCGCGTCGGACCGATCGAGTCCCGCTGGTTGTCGGCGGCGTGGACGAAGACGGCAACCGGGTGAATCCGTAGTGGGCCAAGCGACTATGGGCCGCAAGCGCTTGGTGAAACAGTCATTCACTTGAGCGTCGTCATGCCACATCAGCGTCACTAGATCGATGGTAATCAGCGAATCCTGCTGAGTTCGTATTTCGTTGAGAACGACGCGGTCAGTGAACCGTGAACGATTTGCTCGACGCCACGGGGAGAAACGCGTCGTCACCCGAGTACTGACCACTCGCCACGTGAGCACCCTTGCTCAACCTTTGCTTCGACGTGCATGAGGCCGAGCCGTTGGTGACGGCGACACTGCAGTAACGCACTCTCCCTAAGGAGAATGACACCGTGCCGGTGGCCGACGCAGCGAGGCCGGTGGCGACGAAACGCAGTGACGATGATGTCACACTTCCACGCACGCGGGTCGTGACGACCACGGACACGTGCATGGTCGACGTGACCTTGGTGTACGTCTCGTTGACGACGAATGGCTGGAAGGCGCCCGACGCGTCGCGGTAGACCCCACCAGCGCCGCAGTTGCCCGGCGACGTGCACCACACCGCTAACGTCGATCCGTTGGCACCGACATTCAGCCCCGCCGTGCCCGGGGTCTCGATCGCGGAGGCCCAGTGGCCCCCAGCGAATTGGGTGACGAAGGCCTGCGAACTCTTGGTCGTATCCAAATAGATACCTCCGGCGATGCAGTTGCCGCCCGACGAGCAGGAGACGTCGGTGACGTCGGCTCCCCCACCCGCGTTCAACACCGCGCTGCCCGGAATTTCGAGCGCTGAACCCCAGGAACCGTGCGCTTCATTCAGCACAAAGGCCTGGACGTGACCCAATGCGTCGGTGTAGTGTCCCCCAGCGCTGCAGTTGCCGTTTGACCAGCACGAGAGACCGTTGAGCGTCGCGTCACCGCCAATGTTCAAGCTCAAGGTGCCCGACGCTGGCACGGCGCTTTTCCACGTGCCCACGACCTCATTCGCGACGAACGCCTGCAGGTGGCTCGAGCCGTCCGTGTACTCGCCAACGGCACTGCAGTTTCCCGCCGACCAGCACCTCAGGTTGTTGACCGTGGAGTTGCCGCCCAGGTTGAGCGTCGAGATGCCCGGAACTTCGATCGCGTTGCTCCAGGTACCGTTCACCTCGTTGACGACCAGGGACTGCTGGTGGTTCGACGCGTCGACGTAGTTCCCCCCAGCACTGCAGTTCCCCGTCGATCGGCACGAGATCTCGAAGACGGTCGCGGACCCTCCGACGTTCAACAGCGCCGATCCCGGCATCTGGATCGCCGTCGACCAGATGCCCGCGACCTCGTCGGCGACAAAAGCCTGGTATTTGCCCGCCGGGTCGGCGTAGTACCCGCCGGCCCGACAGTTCCCCCTTGAGGGACACGAGACCGAGAATGTGGTCGCCGCACCCATCGCGTTTAAGAGTGCGGTGCCCGGAACTTCGATGGCGTTGCTCCAGGTACCGTTCACCTCGTTGACGACGAAGGCCTGAGTGTTGCTCGCTCCGTCGGTGTAGTAGCCCCCCGCGGCGCAGTTGCCGCCGGTACCACACGACACCTCATTGACGAGCGCGGTGCCGCCAGCGTTGAGGGCGCCCAACCCAGGTATCTCCATGGCGGTGCCCCACGTGCCGTTGACGGCGTTCACGACAAAGGCCTGCTGATGATTGAACTGGTCCTTGTAGATGCCCGCGGCGCTACAGTTGCCGTTCGACCAGCACGACACGCTGGCGACCGCACCCTGGCCGGCGGTATTCAATTGCGATATCCCCGGCACCTCGATCGTCGGGCCCCACGTGCCGTTGACGGCGAGGGTGCGCAGTGCGAAGGGCGCGCGACGTGACAGGTCGCTCGCGCCGCCGACGTCGCCGAACGTCGTCATAATAAGTTGCGACATTGAGAGGAGAGCCAGCACGGTAACGGTCCTGCGGAACATTGTCTTCCTCACTAGGCGATCACCACTTCGACAGCTGCCGCTCCACCGGGGAATCTACACGGTGACCGCACCTTTGACGTAGTCGCTTCGACCGCAATGCGACATGCCTACGGTGATCGGTCCGAACGGTCGCGGCGTCGTCGTCTAGAAAGTGATGGTGACGGACGGACGCGGCGACGAGGCAAGAAGGCGTACCTTCTCAAGTCGACGACAGAAGAGCCCGCTCTCGGACACGACCAGGATCTACGTCGCCCAGGGGCTTCGTGCCTCCGCCTACGGATTCGGAGCAGTGGTTCTTTCGACGTCGCTCTCCGACCGCGGACTCGCGAAGTGGCAGGTCGGGCTGGTCCTCGGCGCCATCCTCGCCGGCACGGCGTTCATGTCCCTGCTCGTCGGTCGCCTGGGCGATCGCCTGGGTCGTCGACGTTGCTACGCCGGCCTCTTTGTTCTCCTCGCGGTGTCAGGTGTCGTCTTCGCGTTCGCTCGAACGCCATGGATGCTGGTCGTCGCGGCCCTCACGGGTTCACTGTCGACTGAGGTCATTGAATCGGGCCCCTTCACGACACTGGAGCAGGCAATGCTGTCGTCCGATGCACGCGGCGCGACGCGAACGCGTCGATTCGGTCGCTACAACGCGGTGGCAGCGATCAGCGGCTCGTTGGGTGCCCTCGCCGCGAGCGCGGTCCAGACGCTCCACCCCAGCGCACAGCACGACCTTTCGTCGAGGTACTTCCTCGTGTTCGTGCCGGTGTCAATTGCGGGATCACTCGTCGCGATGTCGCTCAGTGACCGTGCCGAAGCCGAACCGCACGCAGGTCCGACTGCCCGATTGCGATCCTCACGCGGCGTGGTGCGGCGCCTGTCGGGCCTCTTCGCACTCGACTCCTTCGCCGGTGGTCTGACTGTCTCAGTCTTCGTCGGCGTTTGGCTCCACGCCCGATTTCACGCCACCACCGGCGCCATCGGCCTCCTGTTCTTCTTCCTTGGGCTCTTTCAAGCGGTGTCGTTCCTCGTCGCCCCCGAACTCGCACGCCGCTTCGGGCTGCTCGCGACCATGGTGTTCACGCATCTACCGTCGAACGTGCTGGTGATTGCGGTCGCCTTCGCGCCGAACCTCTCGAGCGCCGTGGCGCTCCTCGTGGCCCGGGCCTTCCTCTCCCAAATGGACGTCCCGACCCGTCAGGCCTACGTCATGACGATGGTGTCGCCCATCGAACGGGTCCCCGCGGCCGCGTACACCAACACCGCTCGTTACGTGACGCGACCCTTCGGACCGCCCTGCGCGGCGGCGATGACGCAGGTCGCCCTCGGGTTGCCATTCGTCGTGGCCGGTTCCATCAAGATCGTCTACGACCTGACCCTGTGGGTCTGGTTCCGGCACGTTCCCATTCCCGACGAAACAACTCATTGAACGGTCCTCGGTCAGGCCGTCCGACGATCAGTCCGGGAAACGTTGATCTCGGATGGTCGTGATCGCCGTCGGTCCGCCGAGCGGCACCGTTGCCACCTGGCTCTCGATGAGGGTTCGGTCCTCGTCGTCCACAATCAGCGATGTCAGCCGCGCGGCCTCGGCGAGCCATCGGTCGCGCTCACCGACGTCGCCGACCACCGCGTACGCGCGCGCGAGGCCCTCAACGCACGAGGCGACGAGCCAGTCCGGACCACCCTCCCCAAGCACCGCGACGTGAGCTCGCCACGCAAATCGAATCGCCAACTCGCCCATTCCCACGGCGCCGGCGGCCCGTGCGACCATCCAGTCGCTCACCGCCCACTGCTCAGGCCCCCCGACGGGGAGCCAGTGGTGGCGAGAGGCGAAGGCGCTCGTGAGTAGTTCGGCGTCCTCGTCGGCACTTCGCTCCGGCGACTCGAGTAACTCCCAGCACCGCCCGTAGAGTTGGGCGGCGACGGTGCGCTCTTCGAGGACGTCCATCTTACGAGCGTACTGATGGCACCTTTCGAGACACAATTTCACGGCAATCACGGGCATTGCTCGTCAACGTTTCTCGCCGTCCTGGGATATAGATGAGTCGACGAACTTTCAAAGTGCGGGCGACCAGACGCAGCGTTGAGTCGCCGACGAGTGCCCCTCGGCGCGCCGTCCTGGGTGAGCGAGACAGAGGTTCTCCGAGCGTGGCGGTCCGCTAAGTGGCTACTCGGACCGCGACGACGTTGACGGAGCCCGCGAACCCGAGTGAGCTGCATCCACCTCCACTAAGTTGGCACCTTGAGCCAGAGCCAGTGGCCGTGGGGATGACACCATCCCCACGTCGACGGTGCTGCGCCAGGCAGCGTGGCCAGAATCTGCGAACCACCCTTCCGCGGCGGCGCGCCCTCGCCCGAGGGCGCCGGCCACGCGACCGTGAACGGCGACTCGATCGAGACCCAGGCCACCGCCCCGCTCGCGCATCGGCGGACCATCTCGTCGAAGTACGTTCGCTGGGCCGTCTTCGAAAAGTAGGCCACGGCCCACGTATTGACTACCACCGTCGTAATCCCCGGCCGTCCGAGCGAAAGTGCGTCGGACAGGCAATCGAGCGCGTCACCCGTCAGCACCGTCGCGACGGGCCACGAGTGACGGGCCTCGATCACTGCGTCGAGGCGGACGTGGCGACGATTCTCTTCGGGCCAGAGGCAGGCCCTGAGCCAGAGACGGTCGTCGTCGTCGTGGAGGTCCAAGGGTGACAGATCGATGCCGACGCGCGACACGATGTCGGGCAGTGCCTGACGTCGATCGACCGTGGTGAGGTCCTCGCACACGAGAGTGAGGGGCTCTCCGTCGTCGACCGATCGAACGGGGAAGTAATCGAGGTAGAGGTTGATACCGGCGGAGGTGCCCACATCGATGAGGTTGATCTGTTCTCCCGAGCGACGTGCCACCTCAACAATCACGGCCTGGAGGACCGCGGCGCGACCCGGTTCGTTGGTCTGGGTACGACGATGTAATTCAACGCGGACGAGGCCCGGGTCATCGTGGAACACTCCAAGAACGGTTCGAGCGGCGCTAACGGGATCTGGCAGGTCGCCGTGACGCGCGCCCGAGTAGATCGGCGCGAGGACCGAATGGCCGCGCAGCGCGGCGAGGTGCAGCGCCGCCAGCACCAGCATTGGGTTGCGCTGCTCCTCCGGCACCGCCGCGAGGACCTCGAGGGCGAGGTCGTCGCTTTCGAGGGCGAGCAGGAGTGCCGAATAGAACGGCAGGCGGTCATGGTCGTCGGGCGAGAACGAGTAGTGGTAGCGACGACGGGCATCGTCGAGATCGATCGCCATCTCCGCACGCTAGCGAGCGCGGTGCCCTCGACCGAACAACGGGCGCCGACATTGTTGTCGGTCCGTCGCATTATGTGAGGAAGTTGGTGAACTGCCAGGGGTCGTTGGTGTCGAGCACACGCCCCGACCACTGGTCGAACCAGTCTGCCTTCGTCGTGACTGGATCCCAGTCGATCGGACCCGACCAAGTCGTGCCGACGTAGGGGGTGGCAACCGCGACGACGTCGCGCCATGGCAGTTCGTCGGGAACCCGCACGCCCTCACGGGGAGCCCGCAGGAGCCAGTCGACGGCGCCGAGAATGGATGCGGCGACCTGCACGGTGGTGGCACTCTGGTGGGGCGCGACTGCACGGGCCTCGTCGATTGACGTGAGCATGCCCGTCCACCACGACTTGTAGGGGTGGCCCATCACCAAGACGCCCAGCTCGTCGCGACCGTCGACGATCTCATCGTTCATGATGCGCTGTTCAGTTGGATAGGCGTACTGAGTTCCTTCGAGTTCAACGAAACTCGCCCACGCCACATCGCTCGGACAGTAGGCGTAGTGCACGGTGGGCCGGTAGACCGCCTCGTCGCCCTCCCAGACCGTGAGGTGATCACAGATGGTGAAGGCCTCACCGTGGCGAATGACCATTCCGACAATCGGCCCCGAAGGAACGCACGAACGAACGAGTGTCTTGTGGGCCATCTGGGCGAGACAGATCTGATTGCGCGGACCGCTCTCGTGGGCGCACGCGAGAGCGGGCATCGTCTTCTCGTGAGTCCCCCAACCCATCTCCGCCGGCGCGACACCCTCTTCGTAGAATCCGTCGACACTCCAGGTGTTGACGAACTCGCCTGGCCGTTTCGGTCGGTCGGTCACCTGGCTGTCGCGCTCGGCGATGTGGATGGCCTTGACATCGAGCAGGCGAGCGAGGGTGTTGAAGTGGCCCGCGTCAACCGCCGCCCTAATGGCGTCGTGGCGGCTGGCGAGGAGGCCATCACGCAACACCGCGTCGGCGACATCACTGAGGGCCTGCTTCGTAAAGTGACTGACGAGGCCCGGGTTCGCGCCGTGCTCAACAACCGCGGAAGGGCCATCGTTGCGACCCCATCGGGCCAACTGACGGCGCAACGCCATGTGGCGGTGGTACAGCGTCCGCTCCTGGGGTGAGGTGGTCGCGGGGTCCATGTAGGGGTCCCACACTTCTACCGAGGTGTTGAGGTAGCGAACGTCGTGATCACGACACCACTCGAGCAACTCGGTGAGATCGATGTTCCAGGCGAGGTCAATCAACAGATCGCCGGCGCTCAGGTTCTCGTCCAGCGTCGTGCGAAGGTTCTCTGGGGTGATCTCGAACTGAACGTACTGGACGCCCTTCGCGATCGATGATTCAATGCGCCCGGCATTCTCGCGACTCTCGATCACCTTCACCCTCGAGGGTTTGAATCCAAAGTGATCGAGTAACAAGGGCAACAGGCACTGGGTCACTGATCCGCATCCGAGGATTACCACGCGTTGGGGCATCGAGAGTTCTGACAATTAGGACCTTCTTCTCCTTACAGTGGCGACGTGCCATTGAGAACCTTAGTTCTGTCGCCGTAGTGGGCCATCTCCCGTCTGGGGAGGTCGCCGCCGTCATTGACCGGGGGGTGACGCCGGCCAGGAGGACAATTGCGTGAGCGGTGTCGTCGCAATCGGGTGGTCGCGCGAAGCTGGCCTCACGAGCCAAACGCTCGCAGATCCAGCATCATTTCACTGGCGATAGAGGCAGTTGACGAGCCCGTGCGTCGAGTCTGCTTCGCCGAAACGCTCGAAGTAGATCTCGACTCGACGAATATGATCGAGGACCAACCGTTCTCTCTGGGTCGGGCACCAACACCCAGTCCTTCGTGCGACTGTTGCCTCGGTGCCTGCACCACGCCTCTACCGAATTCACCAGGACGTAGGGACCGTCAGTGGCCGACGGACCCGTCAATCACCTCTCGGAGGAGGTCGGCGTGGCCACAGTGCCGGGCATACTCGTCGACCAGGTGGACCGCGACGAAGCGCAGAGACAGGTCACTTTGAAAGACGTCGCTATAGGCAACATCGTCAAAGGAGTGAGCGGCGGCGATGACCCGCGAGCGATCGCACTGTTCGAGGAATCGGTGCACGACCTGAGCGGCCGAGAGTGAGTCGAGATCATTGAAGTCACCATCGGGATTGGCGATGGTCGAGTAGAGGGGGGCGAGCGTACCTCCCTCCAGGCACTCCTCGAAGAAGTAGCGCTCCGTTGCGGTGCAGTGTCGCAAGAGTCCTAGCAGCGACAGAGACGAGGGGTTGACTGCCCGACGCTTGAGCTGTTCCTCATCCAGGCCGGAACATTTCGAGAGCAGTGTCGCCCGGTAGAAGTCGACCATCGACCATAGGACGCTCTCTTCACTACCGATCTTGAGCATTCGCGATCGCTCCACCGGTTCAATGACCACCATTGGACCAATCTAAGTGGAGTTGGCTGCACTAACAACTCCTCCGGTAGTGTCCGACTGGTGGATGACGGATCCGCGCCGCGAACTCCGGTGACCCCCACGCCATTCTGGTGCTCGCCCACGAACTCGCCGTGGCGTTCGAACCCGACGACGACGCCTTCGCGAAGGCCCTGATCGTCATCGTCGATGATGGCAGCGCTGCGCTGTTCGTTGCTGAAGTCGACGGTCGAGTAGTCGGCTACGTCCTCGGCAATCCACGACACCTTTTATGCCAACGGACCGGTCGCCTGGATGGAAGAGATCTCGGTCGCCCGCCCGTTCCAGCGCCGTGGTGTTGGTCGCTCGCGCGGTGCAGCGTTCGAGGGGCCCGACATCGCGGTGCCACCCTGGTAGCGCTCGCCACACGACGAGCGACCGATTTCTACGATGCGCTCGGCTACGCGAGTTCGGGCACGTACTGGCGCAAGATCCTCTAACACCGTCAACGGGCGGCGAATCGGCGCCGAACAGGCTACGTGCCGTCGAAGGCGGCCCGCAGCTTCGCGCTGTCGAGCCTGGTCATTTTCATCATCGCTTCGAAGAGCCGACCGGTCTTCTCCTGGTCGGGATCGCGCATGAGTTCAGTAAAGAGCCTGGGGACAATCTGCCAGGAAACACCGAAGGGGTCAGTGAGCCATCCGCACTGTCCCGGCGCGCCGTTCTCACTCAGCCCGTACCAGTAACGATCGACTTCCACCTGGTCGTCACAGACCACGAACAGCGAGAACGACGGATTGAAGGCAAATTGGGCGTACGGTCCACCGTTGAAGATGATGATCTCCGTGCCACCGATTCGAATCGTACCCGCCATGAACTGTTCGTGGCCCTCAGTCGGCGCTCGCTCGACGTTCAAAACTTCTGAGTCGGCAAAGACTTTCGTGTACAGTTCGAGCGCCTCGTCGGCCTTCTCGCTAAACCACAGGAACGGAGAAACGGAGGGCATCGACGAATTCTAACGTCGACGAACGAGCGACGCCAAGCCCTATGGGCGACCTCGCGCCGAGCGTCAGAGGATGAAGGGGACAATGGCCTTCACCCGGCGCCGATACTCCGGGTACTGCGATGGAAAGGCCTCGCCCATCAACTTTTCCTCTTCGGGCACTTTGATGAAGACGTAGACCACGCCGACCGCGAGCGTGACCACCGATTCGACGATGCCAGTCAACACCATGGTGCCGACACACATCGTCAGCAGTCCCGTGTAGATCGGGTGTCGCGTGAGGCCGTACGGTCCTCGTTGGACCAGTTCATGGTCCTGCTTTAGGGTGACCGTTCCACTCCAGTTGCGCCCGATCGTGAGACGCGCCCAGATCGCGAAGCCCGCGCCCGCGCCGACGACAAGTAGCGCGACGAGACACGTCGCGCTCGACGCGACCCAGAGTTGATGGTGCAGCCACGTTCGCTTGAGTGACGAGGGAGCGAAGATGAGGGCGAGAACCGCGATCACCGGTATGACCCCGCTGACGCCGCGTCGGGCGACGGTCCTCTTATTGCCGAACACCAGAACGGTCCAGACGAGAGCGGTCGCGATCCAGAGCACCGCGACGAGGAATCCAGCGGTATGTCTCACGGGCGCGAGCCTACGTCGGTAGCCCGAGTGACGCGCCACGAGGTAAACGCTTGGTGCGAAGGTCCGCTCACTGCGACCGCACGTCGCTACGTGGCCAATTTCAGGTACTGTCGGGCGACCAATCGCGCGATCAACGAGTATCCCAGCGCAGTTGGATGTATATCGCCCCTCGTGCAGATCCAGGTCAACGTGCACACGTTGGCTACGGCCACCGGAATCACTCCATAGGGAGCAAGGGACGTTGTCTGGGTGAGTGCAATGTACGCACCCGTTGCCGAAGTGACGTCAATGAAGTCAACTCCCTGGGTCGCGTACGCCGCACTCAGATTTGGATTGATGATCTGAGAGAAGGCGGTGACCGAGAGCTGGGCGAGGACCGGGTTCGCGGGTTTGACGAGGACCGCGCCCAACAGAACATCGGGATACGACGTGGCGATCATCGGCACCTGGGGGCCGGCGACCGTGCGCAGTTCCGCCACCAATGTCACAATGTTGGCCCTCATTGAGGGCATGACACTGAGCAGACACGACGCGGCATCGGTCGCCCCGGCGCAACTGACGAAATCGTTGCCCCCAATCGAAAGTGTGATGAGGCCGATTTTGCCGCGATGGGTTGCGATGAAGGCCAGCGCGGCAGCGGCCTGCGTGGTCGTCGGATAGGGAACGCCGTTCTTGGCGAGCGCGCCCGCAGGACACCCAATACTCAAGAGAATGGACGAACTCGTCGCACCACCGCATCCGAAGTTCCGCAGCATCAAGGTGTGACGTCGCACGACCAACGGGCCCACCTGATTGGTATAGCCGTGCAGTGTCTCAGCGCCGTTCACGAAGCCGGGTTGGTATCCCTGCGCGTACGAATCGCCCAGTGCCACGTAGAAAAGGGGACTCGAATGATGCGCGAGCACTCGGGTGCTGGCGGTGGCCAAGGCGCCTGGTACTACCCCAATAGACAACGCGACAATCGCTAGCGTGAGCTTTACCGTGTGTCGCACGACGCCTTCTTCCAGGTCGATCTCAACTCTTTTCCGCTAGGAAGGTGAAGGGAGGCAATCTCGGCCGCGCCGGGACCGACGTGTCCGATTGCGCGACCGTCACGTTTGAGGACGACCACTGAATGCCCGAGGGACTTCGCGTTGACCCTCACACGTCGCATACTGTCGATCTCGGTCCACCGTCGCCCGATAGGCCAATTCGATGTGCTGATGTCGGCCACGAAGAAATGGTATCGACTCGAGACCTAACAGGTATCCGCGCAGATCCCGTACGCGGTCGTCGGGCGCGTCGGGGATGGCGCCCTCGGGCGACTCGCGCCACTTTTAAACGGCACTCGACGGCGACGCGAGACGAGTACCAGGAGTCAGACGAGCAGAGCGAGCCGGTGCGCAATCGCCTCGGGGGTCGCCATCTCGCCAAAGCCACGAGCGAGCGCTGCGCTACGTTCGCCCAATTCACCGTTTTCCAGTATCCACCTCAGACGATTGGCGAGTGTGGCCTGGTCTCGCTCACCATCTCCGAGCGCCACCGCTACCCCGGCGGCGACGAAGGCGTCAGCGTTGTCGAACTGATCCGCGGCCACGGGCATGACGATCTGGGGTACACCAGCGACTCCGGCGGCCAACATGGTGCCGGCGCCGCCGTGGGAGATCACGACGGCTGCCCGCTCCATCAGAATCGGCTGTGGTACGTACTGCTCAATCCGGAGGCGTCCCGGAGGCAGATTCGCGACCATCGCCCGCAAGGGGTCCAGTTCGACACCGCGACCGACTGTGACGATCGCGTCGACGTCAACTGCCGCGAGTGCGCCGACGATGGCCGCCCAGGGTGCTCGGGGACTATCCTCCGTGCCGTACGTCGCGTAGACGAAGGGGCGCTCGGTACCAACGGACTCCAGCCAGTCCGGACAATCACTCGAGGGGCCCTCTACCGTGCGTGGCTGCAGGTCGTGAACGGTCGCGCCCGGTGGTCGTTGGCCGAGTGCGGCAGCGAACGGATGAAGGTAGGCGTGCACGTACAGACCCAGGTCACCTGGAACTTCAAGTCCGAAGCGTGTCCACAGAGGCGCGGCCGCTACCCGACCCGCCGCAAGAACCGGTCCCGGCAATCCACCGCTGAAAGCGACGTTCACGCTCGGAACGTCCTTCGACGTCGCAAGAGGCGTCGAGGCTAGTTCGGAGGTCTCGTGGACCACCAGGTCGGGCCTGAACGTTTCGAACAGGGGTATGAGGGCGTCCATCATGACGGGAGCGGCCGTCGCGGCGAACAACCCGGCGAAGGCCACCGGGCGACGCTCGCGCGGTGGGACGTCGAAGGCGTTCGGTTGGCCCTGGAAGAATCGTTGCGAACGTTCGACTGGCGTCAGGCCCGCCGGACTGGTGGCAATCCCGACGCCTTCGACAATCGAACATGATCCCGACGCCGTGGCCCACACGACGTCGTGACCTTGACGCTGCAGTTCGAGTGCGAGAGGAATCACGGGCAAGATATGACCCACTCCGCCGGTGGTGCTGACCAGTACACGCACGCCGCCCCCCGGTTCCTCGTCAATCGACAGTCTCCGCCACGAGATCTGCTGCTCGCTCCAGGCTTGAGGGTATCAGCAGGACTGATGGACACGTCCATCCAGTCGCAATCCCGGACAACCACCATCGCTGTGTCGCGCCGTGGGTGGCCGAGCAGTCGTGAACGCTCTGCGCACGCGGTGTTCAGATGAGCATTCTGAACATCGTCACTCGTCGAACGAGTACCGGCATACGTTCGTCTCCGGACGTCTGGCGAAGTGAATTCGTCCTACGACGCAAATGCACATTGAGTCATTGCGTGAGCACGGAGATCCAGTCCCGCCTCCCGTAGCGTAAGTGACCGTCGTTCACGAAAACCGATACACATTTGTGTGCCACTGGGTGATAAAAGCGAATTCTCGACTAGGTGAGGAAAACTATCCCGGTGTTCCGAAGTAATAGCTGAGAGGCATCGAGGGATCAGATCCCGATTTGCCCGGGAGAATCGGATGTGCCGCGAAGCCGCCGCACCAGAAAAAGCCGTTTGCGCGAAGTGGCTGGACAACAATCGAAGTCGACGAACCTGGGAGCGAGACCAACATCTCACGGGAGTCGATGCAGCGACCCGGGGGATTCCCCACTGGTTCATCTGTTCCCGCAAGCCAGAACGATGCCACACCGCCGTCTGGTTGAACAGTCACTCTTGGAATTGGAAGCCCCCTTTTGAGACCACCGATGTCATTACCGTCGCGCCCGTACGAGTGCACCTCAAGAACCGCAAGCCTTTGGGGATCTTTATAAGGGGTCCCAATACCGTAGACGCCCACGTACGAAACTCGGACGTACCCGCGCAGTGAGCAAACGTGGGAACTCACGTTACGTATCCAGAAAAGGTCGTTCACGCTTCCCGCGCCAACAAGAGTGTTGTAGTCAGTGATCCGCACCGAGCTCGCCGCACACCCTGGAGCGACCGCAGCAGCCGTGGACGAACTACTCATCACGGTCGGGAAACCCACGGAGAGGAGGACGAACATTGTGACAACGACTGAAGCACGGCGCATGGTGTCAGTCTGACACCCAAACCGAACAACTACTCGATCACGTACCGATACACATTCGTCGACCGCAGTTCGAAGCCCAGCTTCTGGTAGAGCGAGTTCGCCGCAATTCGCGCCGGACGACTCGTCAAGTCGACCGAGCGCACCCCGCGTCTCTTCGCCTCCTCGAGGGCCGCGCGCGTTAGGGCCTCGCCCACGCCCGTCCCCCGCGTCGATTCGTCGACGACCACGTCTTCGATCCACGCACGAAGTCCGCTCGGAATCGCGAAGACCACGAGCGTCAGGACGCCGACGATCCGATTGTCGTCCCTCCCGACAAAGAGGCGCGACGAGGGCGAGGCCACTAATACCTCGACGTCAGACCAGGTCAACGCTGACGCCGAACTCGACAGCTGAGGCAAGAGGTGATTAAGTCCTTCGACCAGATCGTTCGTGGCAGTGAGCGCAATCTCGACAGTAACGGTCACGGCTCTCCTCGCCACACCGGACGACGCAGGTCGTCGTAGAAAACGTCGGCTCGCGTACCGTCGATTGCGCCGAAGATCGGCCCGGCCCAGCGCTCGGCCCCGATCGTCGGTGAGGGAAGGCGGTCGCGAGCGAACCAGCCGGCGTCGCTGCACTCGAGGGGGTGGATATTCATCGCCCCGCCCACTACCCGGCAGAAGAACAGCAGCGAATAGAGCGGGATCCGCGACGCGCCAAGGCGCATGCCGTCGAGTACCCCAATAAGGCGCACCGGCTCTACCTCGTAGCCAGTCTCTTCCAGGACCTCCTTCACGACGACCTCGGGCGCGGAGTAGCCCACGTCGCACCACCCCGTTGGGTAGAGCCACATACCGGAATCGGCCCGTTGGATAAGGAGCAGCTCGCCGCGTTCGTTGGTGACCGCCGCCCCCACGGCCACCTTGGGCGTCTGGTAGCCCGACACGCCCCGTCCGACCTCCCTCATCCATTCGACGACCACGCCGTCAGCGTCGTTCACGCCGTCAAGACCCTCTTCGGCGGCAACCTTGATGTCGCCCGCGATCTTCAAGATCTCTTCGAAGCGTTCGCGCTCGTACTGACTCTCCGTGAATCCAATCCCGGTGCGAGCGACCCCGGCGAGCGACTCGGCCCAACGGCGCAATGTCTTCTCAGGGACCGACTCCACGACTCGACGCTACCAACGTCGGCTAGGCGAGCGTCGCGTCGAGGACCTCGTCCACAGTTCCAACGAGGCCGGTGTAGAACTTCCCGAACTCGGCGTAGAGCGTCGAGGCCTCGTCGAAGCGCATGGTGTACACGCAGTCCTTCAGGTCGTCAACGTGCACGGCGAAGAGCGTGACGCCCCACTCCCAGTCGTCGAGGCCCGTCGAACCGGTGACGACCTGGAGTACCCGGCCCTTGAACTCGCGGCCCGACGTGCCGTGCTGGCGCATCAACTCCAGGCGCTTCTCGTAGTTCAGCGCGTACCAGTTGTGCTCGTCGCCGCGACGCTTCGACATCGGGTAAAAGCAGAACGCCTTCATGCCCTCGGGAGGCAACGTGGGAAACAAACGGTCATTGATCATCTTTTCGGGCATGCCCGCGGCGTACTCACTGACCTCGGTCACCGACACGTAACTTTCAGCGACCTTGAAACCGGCCGCCTGGATACGACTTTGGAACTTACGTAGGTCCCAGAGGTTCTCTCCGAGCACCATGAAGCACGTGTCGGCCTTGGCGCCCATAATTGCGGCGGTCACGACCTGCAGGCCCGTCGCCCCGGCGTCGTCGACGGCCTTGCGAACCGCGCCGGCGTCGACCGAGACTGCGGGGTGGCAGAAGAGGTGGACGACGTTGAGGCCGCGAGCGGGGCCGAGCGGGGCGGGAGCAGTCATGACTCAATGTTACGGGTGCGACGCGACGGCGTTTCGAACGTCCCGCAACGCAGAACCGCGGGGCCCAGGGCCCCGCGGTTCATTTGACTCTGCGTGGTGATCGACTTAGTAGTCGTCCATCCCGCCACCGGCCATCGACGGCGCCTTCTCTTCGGGCTTGTCGACAATGACGCACTCGGTCGTGAGGAACAGCGCCGCGATTGACGCCGCGTTCTGCAACGCCGAGCGGGTCACCTTGGCGGCGTCGATGACGCCGGCCTTGATGAGGTCCTCGTACTCACCGGTCGCGGCGTTGAGGCCGGCGGTCGGGTTCTCGAGGTTGCGGACCTTGTCCACCACGACGCCACCTTCGAGGCCGGCGTTCACGGCAATCTGGTTGAGCGGCGCTTCGACGGCCTTGGAAACCATGCGCGCACCGGTCGCCTCATCACCGGTCAACTTGTCGGCGGTTTCGAGGATGCGAGTCTGGCTGCGCAGCAGTGCGACGCCACCGCCGGGCACCACGCCCTCTTCAATGGCGGCCTTCGTCGTCGAGACCGCGTCTTCGATGCGGTGCTTCTTCTCTTTCAGCTCAACCTCCGTCGCGGCGCCCACCTTGATGACGGCCACGCCACCGGACAGCTTGGCGAGGCGCTCTTGGAGCTTCTCGCGGTCGTAGTCGGAGTCGGTGTTTTCGATCTCGGCCTTGATCTGACTGATGCGACCCTTGATGTCGTCCTCGGAGCCGGCGCCCTCGACGATGGTCGTCTCATCCTTGGTGACGACCACCTTGCGTGCGGAGCCCAACATTTCGAGACCGGTCGTTTCGAGCTTGAGGCCGATCTCTTCGGAAATGACGGTGCCGCCCGTGAGGATGGCAATGTCCTGGAGCATGGCCTTGCGCCGTTCCCCAAAGCCCGGGGCCTTGACGGCGACGGACTTAAAGGTGCCCCGGATCTTGTTCACGACGAGCGTGGCGAGAGCCTCGCCCTCGATGTCCTCGGCGATGATGAGCAATGGGCGACCAGACTGCATGACCTTCTCCAGCACCGGGAGCACGTCGCGCACCGACGTGATCTTGCTCGAAACGAGCAGGACGTAGGCGTTCTCGAGTACGGCTTCCATCCGCTCAGTGTCGGTCGCGAAATACGGCGCGATGAAGCCCTTATCGAAGCGCATGCCCTCGACGAGGTCCATGTCCATACCGAAGGACTGACTCTCTTCCACGGTGATGACGCCGTCCTTGCCAACCTTGTCGATGGCGTCGGCGATCATCTCACCAATCTCGGTGTCGGCAGCGGAGATGGACGCCACCTGGGCGATCTGCTCCTTAGTGTCGGCGGGCTTGGCGAGGTCGCGTAACGATGCCACGGCCGCCTCAACGGCCGCCTCGATGCCCTTCTTCAACGACATGGGGTTGGCCCCGGCGGCGACGTTGCGCAGCCCTTCGTGGACCATGGCCCAGGCGAGAACCGTCGCGGTCGTCGTACCGTCACCGGCGACGTCGTCGGTCTTCTTCGCGACTTCCTTCACCAGCTCCGCACCGATGCGCTCAAAGGGGTCCTCGAGTTCGATGTCCTTGGCAATGGAGACCCCGTCATTGGTGATCGTGGGGGCGCCCCACTTCTTGTCGAGCACGACGTTGCGGCCCTTTGGTCCGAGGGTCACTCGAACGGCGTCGGCCAACTTGTTCATGCCGCGTTCTAGGGCCCGGCGGGCCTCTTCGTCGAAAGCGATCAGTTTCGCCACTGTGGATCCTCCTAGTGCGATGGCACCCTTTTGGTGCAATGCAATATTAGCAGTCTAGGGAGGTGAGTGCTAATTGTCCTCAGCCACCGGCGACGGCCGGCACGAGCGACACGGTCTGGCCCGTTTCGAGGATCGTGTCGAGGCCGTTGAGGAACCGAACGTCCTCGTCAGCCACGAAGATGTTGACGAACCGTCGAAGCGCCCCGCGCTCGTCGAGTACCCGAATGGCGATGCCGGGGTAGGCCTTGTCGACCGCGACGATCGCCTCGCGCACGGTGAGGGCCTCGACCGGCACCTCGCCGGCACCCCCCACGAGCGAGCGCAGCTGGCTGGGCAGGCGCACGATGACGCTCACGACGCCGCCACCAGCTGGTGAAAGCGCAGCGCGTCCTCGGCCGCGCTGAGCGACGGTTCGATCGTCGAACTGACCGTGGCGGTCTCGACCACGGCGTCGAGCGTCTTGAGACCGTGACCGGAGATAATGGCGACGATGGACTTGTTGGGGTCAATCGTCCCGCGCTCAATCATCTGGCGTAGCGAGGCAATGGTGACGCCGCCGGCCGTCTCGGCGAAGACCCCTTCAGTACGGGCCAATAGGCCAATACACTCGAGGATCTCGTCGTCGCTCACCGATCCGCAGTCGCCGCCGCGTCGGCGCAGCTCGTCCAGGACGTACGGACCGTCGGCCGGATTCCCGATCGCGAGCGAGCGGGCGATCGTGTTCGGACGCTGGGGCGTGATGACGTCGGCTCCCGAGGCGAAGGCCGTCGCGATCGGAGAGCAGCCGAGCGCCTGGGCGCCAAAGAGCACGGGGGCCGGGCCGTCGATGAGGCCCAGTTCGATGAACTGGTTGAATCCCTTGGCGACCTTGGTCAGCTGGCTGCCCGAGGCCACGGGCACGATTACCTGGTCGGGGGCGCGCCAGCCGAGCTGCTCGGCGATCTCGAAGGCCAGGGTCTTCGAGCCTTCGGCGTAGTAGGGCCGAAGATTGACGTTGACGAAGGCCCAGTCGTCGTGCTCGGCCACCAACTCGACGCAGAGACGGTTGACGTCGTCGTAGTTACCCTCAACGCCGAGCACCGTACCGCCGAAAATCGCGGTCATAGCGATTTTGGACTTCTCCAGGTCCGAGGGGATGATCGTCACGCTCGGCCACCCAATGAAGGCCGCGTGGGCCGCGACCGAGGTGGCGAGGTTGCCCGTCGACGCGCACGCCGCCGTCGTGAAACCGAGACGACGAGCGCTCGACAGCGCCACCGAGACAACCCGGTCCTTGAACGACCCGGTGGGGTTGCGGGTGTCGTCCTTTAGCCAAAGTTCGCGAACGCCGAGCACTTCGGCGAGGCGAGTGGCGCGTCGAAGTGGCGTCCAACCAACTCCGAGGTCGACGGGCTCGATTCCGGGGTCGGGCAGTAGCGCGCCGTAGCGCCAGATCGAGTTCGGACCCTCGGCAATAGTTTCGCGGGTCACGACGCCCCGCGCAGCCTCGAGGTCGTAGGCGACCTCGAGGGGACCGAAACAGAACTCGCACGAGTACCGCGCCTCACTGGGGTAGGCGGTACCACACTCTCGACAGAGAAGACCAGTAGCGAAACTCATAACTCCCTTTTCATCGTTCGGCCTTTGGCACCTGGTGTGAAGAGCGGGGGCTCGTGTTTCACACTGGTTGTCGCGACTTCAACGGGGCCGTCCCTCAGTCGCTCTGGATGACTCGACAATTCTGGTCGCTGGCGCCGCTCGTGTCAAGTGCGAGTACGTCCGCCAACCCTCTAACCTGCTACGGGTGAGCAGCTCCGACGTCCCGTGGACCCTCAGCCGCGAGGACTTCGACCTACAGCGCGTCACTCGAATGAAGTCGAACACGACGGTGGCGGTCGTGGTACCGGCGAAGAATGAATCGGCGACCGTGGGGACGGTCCTCGACGCCGTGCAGGTCCATCGGGTACTCGTCGACGAACTGGTGGTGGTGGACGACAACTCGGTCGACGACACCACCACGGTGGCCGATCACCACGGGGCCCGCGTTGTCACCATGGACGGACCGAGCGGCAAGGGCGAGGCGATGCGGGCCGGCCTCGCCGCCACCACCTCCGATCTTGTGGTCTTCCTCGACGCCGACGTCATCAACACCACGTCAGAGTTCGTGGCCAGACTGATCCATCCCCTCCTCGAGCGCAGTGACATCCAACTGGTGAAGGGGTACTACGAACGGCCCCTGCACAACATGCCCACGGGCGGCGGACGGGTCAATGAACTGGCCGCCCGCCCGATTCTCTCCCTGCTCTACCCCGGGCTCGGCGAAATCCGCCAACCGCTCGCCGGCGAGACCGCCGGTCGGCGCAGTGCCTTTGACGCCATCACGCTGGAGAAGGCCTACGGCGTGGAGATTGCCCTCTTGATTGACATCGCGCGACAGTTTGGGGTGCACAGCCTCGCCCAGGTCGATCTCGGTGTTCGGCGTCATCGCAACCGTCCCCTTGAGGAACTGCGACCGATGTCAATGGACGTGTTGCGAGCGGCGCTCAAGCGCTACTCGGTGCATCTTCCTCCGCAGGTCTGATCAGCCCGCGATGGCGAGATCGGGGCCGAGGATCACGATCACGTCATCGGTCGACGCGCCGGCGACCAGGTTCTGACCGTTGTAGGGCTGTACGGCGTGGGCTCCAGCGTGAAGCTCGGTCGCGATTTGCAGCGCCGCCCATTTGAAACCCGGGTTGAAGTAGATGGCGGTGGCGCTGACCTTGGACGCGTTGGCCTGGGGCAGGGTGTCCCAACCGAGAGTCAGTAGGCGCTGGGTGTACTGGCGCGCTAGTCCGGTCGTCGACGTGCCATTCGCTACCTGCACGCGAACCTTCGCCTTCGGGACGCGGGTGGAATGCTCGTGCGTCGTCGTGGTCGTTGGCGACGAGGATGTGGTGACCGAGGTTGACGCGAAGCTCGTCGATCGAAGCATCAAGAACGCGGCCGCGACGAATAGGACGACGATGATCATCACAATGCTCAGCGCAGGTTGGTAGTGGGAGCCGGGACCGCTGGAGCTGTGGTGGGGCTGGGACGATTCACTCATTGGCCGCCAGCCTAGAGCGAACAGTCGCTTTTCACTAACCTTGGTACTTCCAAGCCGGTGTGGCGCAGTCTGGCAGCGCAGGCGATTTGTAATCGTCAGGTCGGGGGTTCAAATCCCTCCACCGGCTCCGGGGAGGTGCACATGAAAGTTGTCGGCCGATTCGCGTCGATCTTGAAGGAGTTCCGGGCCTTCGCCCTAAGGGCTAACGCCGTGGACCTGGCCATCGGCGTCGCTCTCGGGGCGGCGTTCACCGCGGTCGTGCAAGCAATCGTCGCTGGACTCTTCACGCCGCTCATCGCCGCCCTTTTCGGTAAGCAGGACTTCTCACAACTGTTTTTCACCGTTCACGGCAGCCGATTTCAATACGGGCTGGTGGTGAACACATTCGTGACCCTGATGATTGTCGCCATCGTGCTGTTCTTCGTCGTGGTGAAACCGCTCAACGCACTACGGCGTCGGCTCGGACTTGACACCAATGCTTCACTGCCGAAGGCATCATGTCCGGCCTGCTTCACGGAGATTGACCTTCGAGCACGGCGCTGCCCCTCGTGCACGGAGAGTCTCAACGAAAGTTGGAGTGACGTCTAGTTACAGTACGAAGACCTCGACCCGAGAGTAGGAAGGATTGGTGGCCCCGCCGATGGATCCTTCACCGGCCGACCTGATCGTCACCCCCGTCACCTTCAGGACCCGGAGTTGTGTGCGCAGATAGTTCGCCACGACCGTCGCACGCTTCCGACTCAGGGAGAAGTTCAATGAGACGAGTCCAGTCCAAGCCGTGTAGCCGTAGAGATTCACCACGTGGTACTTCCTTGATTTGATGATTGACGCGAGTCGTCGCACCTGACCCTTCAACCCATTGGAGAGTGCGGCAGAGGTTTTGGCGAAGCTGCCCACGGCGCCTACGAGTGACGCCGGAGCGTGTCCGCTCCATTGGGCGTAGAGGGTGACCGAACTCATGAGCGCCATCGTTTGACCTGCGCTATACGAGGTGCCCGTTCCTTGAGCAGTGGAGTTCCAATGGACCAACTTGAATCCAGCGTGGAGAATACCAGTCTGACCAGGTAAAGTAATCATGGAACCATGAGGGACCGTCATTGACGCTACGACACCGCTTCCGCCATTGGCGTCGAACTTGAGGGTCTCTTTCAAGACCGGAGTCCACTGAGCGAAGAGGGTCGCCGCCACTGCCGGTATCAAGGGCGCACCAACGAGACCGATAAGCGTGCCCCCGATTGCGCTCGTGAACCAGCCATTAAAAACCCAGTCGACCCTGACGGGAGTGGGAAGCAGCAGCGCAGGAGCGCCAACCGAGTAGTTCATGATTACTGGACTCATAGTGCCGCCATCTGGATTGAAGGTCACTACGATCCCATCCGTCGACCATTGTCCGAACAGCGTCATCGATCCAATTGGGACGAACGCGGAGCCACCTAAACCAACGAGTGTTCCACCAATAGCCGCGGTGAACCATCCTTTAAAAATTGAGCCAGAGGTGGTCGGAGTGGGCAACGTCAGTCCCGGCGATCCGTACGTGTAAGACACTTCAGCTTGAGTCATGTCGCCACTATTCGGCGTCAAGATCACTGCATAGATATCCGCTGTCCACTGCGCGTAAAGGGATACGTCGGCACCGAATCCATACGTGGCGCCATCTACAAATGAGATTGACCCGCCAACAGGAGAGTTGCTCCAACCGACAAATGTGTGGCCCAAATTGACGAACTTTGGATTCAGGTCTGAGAATGTTGTTAATTTCAAATTCGATGCTGACGATTGGAATTGACTAACAACGTCGCTACTTGAGTTGTTCTCAAAAAACGTGACTGAGTGAACGACAGGCAACGGCACCCATTGGGCATAGAGTGACAAGTCTCCAGCAAATGAATACATGGAGCCGTCTGAGTAGGTGATGCCAGTCCCATTGGCTGAAGTATTCCAATTGAGAAATCTGTGTCCGGAGTCTGAAAATGATGGCGAAAGACTTGAGAAAAGTGTCAATGCACTCGGAGAATTCGCAGTTTCGTAGGTACTTACGCTGTCAAGAGCGTTGGCTTGTTCGAAGAAGGTAACAGTCTGAAGTGGAGTCAACGCATTGGCGGAAAGTGGAAACGCGAATGCGGACAGCACGATTGCCCCCACAAGCAATCGCTTGATCACTGCTCCAAAGTCAGAGAGGACGGTACTTAAGTTGACGGACCTGCGACGCATTGGACTTCCCTTATCTAGAGGATCGTGCGTTTGGGCAAACAAACGTACTTACTGCACCTAGGTCTCCGATGG
>JANYFR010000042.1 GCA_025362585.1 Acidimicrobiales bacterium
TCGGGCGCTGGCCAATGAACAGGTCAGTGGCGAGCCTTCTGGTCCTGGAGGGACGCGTTGAGCGCGAGCGGTGAGGGCGTCGGCGATTTTGTTCTAGGCATCGATCTCGGGGGCAGTAAGGCAGCACTTGCCGTGGCCACCCTTGACGCCCGACAACTCGCGTCCGAGCGGATTGAGTACGGCGCAGAATCGATCGACGCGGCCGTCATCGTCGATCGGGCTTTGACGCTCGGTTTGAAGATGCTCGAGACCGCGACCAACGAGGGGAGAGGCCGTTGCCGGGCGGTGGGCATCGTCTGTCCGGGCATCGTTCGAGACCACGGGGTCTGTTTGGCGCCGAGTCGACCTGGTTGGGAGAAGGTTCAAGTTCTCGATCGCGCTCGAAGCATCCTGGGGATTGAGACGGTTGTCGCCGCCAACGACGTGAAGGCCGCCGCTCTGGCCGAGTTCCAGCGAGGGTCGCTTCGCGGTGCCGACCCCGCACTGTACGTGAACCTGGGAACCGGCATCAGCGCGGCGCTCGTGGTCGACGGGCGCGTCGTCGGAGGGGCCCATCAGGGTGCCGGCGAGATTGGCTACACGCCGTCTCGTGTGATCGATTCATCACAGAGCGCCACGTCGTTGCTAGAGGAACGCGTGGGCGGCGGTGCGATTGGTCGCAGCGCCAGTCGCCTGCTGGGGCGGTCGGTATCCGCGGCCCAGGCGTTTTCAGCTCCCGAGTCAGCGGTCAAAGCGTTGCTGGAGGAAGTTCTCTCCGAGATCGCGCTGGCGGTTGTGAAGATGACGCTCCTCGTGGATCCGGCGCGCGTCGCCGTTGGAGGCGGGTTGATGGCATCGGGGGACGTGGTGTTCGACGCACTCAACGAGCACTTGGATCGCCTACCGTTCAGACCGGAGCTCGTGAGGGCTGACTTCCTCACGACCGCGTCGTTGGAAGGAGCGGTCAGCTTGGCTCTCGCCAAGGCCGATGAACCCACTTCGAAGGAAACATGGGTGGCCGCGTGAGCAAAGAGTTAGTCGTGGGTGCCGTCATGATGTCCGAGATGTACGAGCAGCCTGAGGTACTTGCTCGGCTCCTCGAACGCTCGAGCGAACTCGGTGACGTCATTCGAAAGGTCTGTCCAGACCCGTTGGCGGGCGTCGCCTTTCTAGGTCGCGGGTCCTCGGGGAACGTCGGAACCTTTGGACGCTACGTCATGGAGATGTCGACGGGCAGGCCGACGGCACTCTTGGCGCCGAGCCTGTTGACCCGATACGCCAGGACGCCCAACTACGAGGGACAGCTGGTCATCGCGCTCAGCCAATCGGGCATGACGTCGGAGATAATCGAGTCGTGTCGAGTGCTTCGCGACCACTGTGGCGCGAAAGTGATAGGTATCACCAATGACGCTGACTCGGACCTCGCGTCGGTCGTCGACGCGTGCGTGTCGCTGGAGGCCGGCGACGAGCTGGCAATTCCCGCCACCAAGACGGTGACGGCGCAGATGCTCGCGGTACTGATCCTGGCGTCCTCGTTGGGGCAGGTCGAGTCGGTTGACGGCATCGGGCAACTTCCGGGACTGGTCAGTGAGGTGTTGAATGATTGGGACAGTCCTGAAGTTCTGGTCGAGCGGTGGATCAACTACGACCGCCTGTTCGTTACGAGTCGGGGCGTTGCCTACGCGGCGGCCCTCGAGGCCTCGTTGAAGATAAAGGAGTCCGCCCTGGTGTTCTCTCAAGGACTCTCCACTGGTGACCTGCGCCACGGAGCGGTCGCGTCGGTGTCGACAGCAACTCCGGTGCTCGGAATCGCCACCGCCGGTCCCGTCGGAGCGGACGTGCGTCGACTTCTCGAGAACTTGGCTGACCGCGGAGTCCCCACTGGTCTGTGCGCGCCGGCGAACGGCGTTGACTTGCCACTGTCCGCCGACACCGGTGAAGTGCTTCAGACCATCCTGGCTGTCGTGAGGGCGCAGCAACTGGCGTTGACGTGGGCGCTTCGGCGTGGGCTGGACCCCGACAAGCCAGATCTCTTGTCGAAAGTGACGCAGGAAACCTAGTGAGCGACGTCGTCGCTCGCACCCATTGCATTCAACCGTGAAGGAGGATTTAGCCACTGTGACGAAATCGGAGCGCCCCCACCTTTCCAGTCCGTTTGCCATTCGCGACGTCGTGTTGAGGAATCGCATCGTCTTCCAGCCACACTTTACGGCGTTGGGCTACGGCGGACGTCCCTCGGCCGATCTCGCTGCCTACTACGAGGAGCGTGCGGCCGGTGGCGTGGGGCTCGTGATCGTCGAAGGACAAGCAGTGATGCCCTCGGGCAAGGACTCTCACCGAGTGATTGAAGCGTACGAGCCCGACAACGTCGCTCTCTACGCGGAGATGGTTGAGCGTGTTCACGCTCACGGCGCCGCCATGTTCTGCCAGCTCACGCACTCGGGGCCGGATTCACTGGAGAGTCGACCCGAGGCGATGCTCGCGCCGAGCCACTCGAGCGGGCCGGTGACGCTAGGCGCGTCTCGAGCCATGGACCGCGACGACATCGACAGCTTGTTGCAAGGCTTTCGCCTCTCGGCTCGACACGCGAAGGCGGCCCACTTCGACGGCGTCGAGATCAAGGTCGGCCATGACGGCATTCTTCGAGCCTTCGCCTCGCCCCACTCCAACCGACGTGTTGACGAGTACGGGGGTTCATTCGAGAACCGGATGAGACTGACGCTTGAGGTCATCAATGAGGTTCGTGAAGAAGTGGGTCCGGCGTACGTCGTCGGCGTAAGGATCTGTCTTAGCGAGTTCACTC
The DNA here is from genome assembly GCA_025362585.1 of Acidimicrobiales bacterium. Classification (GTDB taxonomy): domain Bacteria; phylum Actinomycetota; class Acidimicrobiia; order Acidimicrobiales; family RAAP-2; genus RAAP-2. The sequence continues at coordinate 2,783 of JANYFR010000042.1, forward strand.
CGTCGGGATACGACGCGGAGTACGGACTCAACATGGCGAGCTATATCGAGCAGACGGGGCAGGTCGACTACTTCAACTGCGACGCCGGGACCGCACTCAACTACTGGATGCAGATTCCGCCGGCTGCCATCCCCGAGGGACACTTCCGTCACCTGAACACGGCGCTGAAGCGTCGCTCGTCGCTGCCGATCATCGCTTTCGGACGGGTCAAGAGGCCCGAGATGGCCGAGGAGATGATCGCGACAGGTCAGGCGGACCTCATCGGTATGGCCCGTCAGCTCATCGCTGATCCCGACACTGCCGCGAAGATTACCGAAGGGCGCGAGGACGAGATCCGTTTCTGCATGGCCAGTAATGACTCGTGCATCTATCAGGTGGCCCGGGAACACCCGATTCGATGTGACCACAACCCCGCGGCGGGCCGGGAGCTGTTTCTCAGCGAGAGGCTTCTGAAGAAAGCATCGCAGCCGCAGTCGGTGCTCGTGATCGGAGGGGGTCCGGCGGGAATGAAGGCGGCCGAGACACTCGCACGCCGGGGTCATCGGATCACGCTCTTCGAGAAGGACAAGGTACTGGGCGGACAAGTGCTGTTGGCGATGCGTCAGCCCGAGCACGTCGAGATCTTCGAGTCCATCGACTACCTGGAACGTCAGTTGCGGCGCTTGCCGGTCGAAGTTCACCTGGGAGTGGAGATCACGGCGCAGGACATCGCCGAGTTCTCACCTGACGCCGTTGTTCTGGCCAGTGGTTCGCGGCCAGCTCTTGCGGGGCGCACCGACACGCGAGGAAGTGCCGAGATCTACGGATGTCGCCCCGACCTCACCGATGATCTGCCGCTCGGCGTCCTTGGGCACCAGAACGTCATCTCCGTGGATGACGCGATGAGCATCGATGAGCGCGGGGGAGGCAACGCCGTGGTGGTGGACGTGACGGGACACTGGGACTCCGTGGGCACGGCCGAGTACCTCAGCAACCTCGGCTACCAGGTCTGGTTGGTGACCAAAGGTCACATGGCGGGTGCCTCGCTGGAAGAGTCGAGCCGGGTGCTGTTCTACGATCGAGCCGCGGCGCGCGGAATGATCGTCCTCGCCATGACCGAGGTCGTAAGCAACGACGGGACAACCGTTCGGCTCCGCAACGTCTTCACCGGCGACGAGACCGACGTCCCCGAAGTGCGCATTCTCGTCGCCGCCGTCGGGCGCGAGCCGGTTGATGGGCTCTATCGCGAGTGGTCGGCAACGGGGAGTGACACAGCTATGCACCGGGTTGGCGACTGTGTGGCTCCGCGACTCTTACGCGCAACAATTGCCGACGCTTATGACCTCGGGCGTCGCCTTTGACGGCTCGCGTAGAACGGCCGGGCCACCTCGGTGACGCACGGCGTCGAAACACGCTCCACGGACAAGAACTCGTACACCGGACGTTGTGCGCCGGCGTTGCTCTTTCCCGACGGGCTGTACTTCGATGACGACACGCAGTATTGGTCGGACGAGCCCCCTGCCATAGAAGATGTAATGGACCGGCTGACTGTTCAGCTGAGTGCCCCGTCAGCATCCACTGCTCTTCGAGGCGAGGATTCGGTCTCGATCTCGACGAAGTTCATTGAACTCGCGCTGAACATCCTTGATCCCGATTTGAAGTGGGACGCGGAAGAGACGCTGGAGGTAAGCGACGCAGCAGGCAGATTCCTTAGGAAGTATCCGATCACCGAATGGGAAATTGAGGGTGCATTTGGTCCAGCCGTTCAGTTCGTTCACGATTGGGCAACGGGCGAATACTCCAATTCCGTTCCTACCAATGAGCCAGCATCTGTCTTCACACCGAGCAGCGATCACGACCTCGATGTCCTTAACTTCGTCATTGATGAAGGTCCCACTTTCGAATGAGACACGTTTCCGCTATCTACCGAAAGGAGTTGCGATGACAATCAACGAGCCAGTTGAGTTGTCAATGGCCAATTTCAAGTCCCCGCTGGTGGCCACGAGAAGTCCTCACCCCTCGAGCGTGAATTACTTCTTCTTTGACGAAAACTGGGCTCCTCTCGTTCGGGCCTCCTTCATTCGGAATGACTCGCCGCTCGTGACGACGATGATGCCGTGATGGACGAGCCGGTCCAAGAGACTGACCGCGGTGTTGTGTTCGGGCAGGAACCGACCCCACTCCTCAAAGGGCCAGTGTGTGCCAATGCCGAGGGCTCGGTGCTCGTAGGCGGCGGCGATGAGACGAAAGAATAACTGCGCTCCGGTGTCGTCCATGGGGGCGAAGCCAATCTCGTCGATCAGGATCAGGTCGGCGCGCAGCACCTGGTCAATCACCTTGCCCACCGAGTTGTCGGCTAGTCCCCGGTAGAGGGTCTCGATGAGCGTCGGCGCGCTGAAGTAGCGCACCTTGTAGTTCGAGGCGACGGCCTCGTGACCGAGCGCCACCAGCAGGTGACTCTTGCCGGTGCCGGCCGGACCGATCAGACAGAGATTCTCCTGGGCGCTGATCCACTCGAGGCTCGCGAGGTAACTAAACGTCGCACCCGGAATCGAACTGGCAGCCACGTCAAACTCCTCGAGGGTCTTGGTGACCGGGAATCCGGCCAGCTTGAGGCGCTGCGTGGCGTTGCTCGCGTCGCGCGAAGTGATTTCAGCTTCGAGCAGCGTGCGTAGGAACTCCTCGGGACTCCAGCGTTGGGTCTTGGACGTGAGGAGCAACTCCGGCGCGAGTTGGCGCATCGCTCGCAGGCGCAACCGTCGCAGCGCCGCGTCGAGATCTGGGGCCAGCGGTGTGACGCTCACGACGGCGTCCCCGTCGCGTAGTCGCTGAGCGGTCGACTGGTCACGGTGGGCAGCGCGACGATGATGGCGTCACCTCGTGGCGTCGGACGAGCCACGCCGGCTCCGGCCAACAGGATCGATTCCACGTCGCCGGCCCGGTAGCGCCCGAACTGCGTGGCGCGGCTCAGCGCCGCCGCGAGTGCGTCGCGACCGTGGGCGCGCTGGAGCCGATTGAGGACGACGAGATCCCCCTTGAGCGAGGTCATCCCCGCTGCCGCCGCGCGCTTCAGATACGTCTCGGCGACCGGCCCCAGCGCGCAGAACGCCACCTCAGCGTCGGTGCGTGGACGCACCGCGCGACGGGGCTTGGCGCGCGACCCGCCGTAGTGGTCGTCGGTGATCGACGTCTCCCCGGGAGCCACCAGGTCGTGCGTGGCCTGGAGAACGCCGAGGTAGGTGACCTCGAGTTGGCCGTTCGCGACGCGCACTTCAACCACTTTGGACACCAGCGCCATCGGCACGCTGTAACGAGCGCTGGCGTAACGCACGCAGCTGAGCTTGTCGACGGTGCGGTAGATCACGTGGCCCAGCGCCGGGCGCAGTTGCGGCAACGCGCCGAGCAGTTCGAGTTCGACGAGGAGTCGCTCGGCGGGCACCGCCATAATCTCAGAATGCGTTGTCGCGTTGACCTCCTCGATCCAGTCGCGCCCCAGTTCGTTGGCGCGAACCAGGTCTCGCGAGTTCAGCTCCTCAGGGATCATGAGGTCGCTCTTGGCGTAACCAACGAGGTTCTCGACGAGACCCTTCGACGCCGGGTCTGCCGCTTCGCAGAAGTCGGGTCTGAAGCCGTAGTGCAGCGAGAGACGCACGTAGTGCGGCGAGGGGATCACCACGTTGGCGACGACCCCACCTTTGAGACACCCCATCCGGTCCGCGAGCACCGTCTTGGGAACTCCGTCAAGGAACTCGAAGCACGCCGCCAACGCGGCGAGCGTCGTCTCGGAGCGCTCGTTGTCGGCGAAGTAGATGAAGCGGACGCGACTCCACGCGAGCACTGCGCAAAACACGTGCAGCGTGCCGATCGCGCCCCAGTCAATGGCCAGCACGTCACCGGGTTCCCACACGCCCGGTCGTCGACCACGGTGGTGGTCGATGCGCCAGTTGCGTTTCTCGTCGGCGACGAGTCGGCGAAAGTTCCGGTCCGATCCGGTGTAACCCGCGACCCGGGCGGCGGGTAGCAGTCGCTTGGCCGTGATGCGACCCTTGGTTTTCTCGACCCGCTGGGCCACGAGCTCGGTGACCGAGTCGTAGTTATGAGGTGTCGGTGAGTCTGTGTCGGTGCGTTGCGCCGATTCGACCACGCGTTTGACGGTCTTGGCCGTGGTGGCGCAGATCTCGGCGGCCCCTCGATAGGAGCCCACCTCTCGATAAGCAGAAATGATGTCCATACGTTCCCTAACTGATTTCATAGAAGGTGTCTCCTGGTTGGTGCGGGGTTGTTTTCGCAACCACCACCGTCACCGGCCAGGGGGCAATTCTCTTGGATGCTCAATAAGGGGTGAGGACTTCTCGTGGCCACCAGCGGGGACTTTTCATGGCCACCAGCGGGGACCTCAACTGGCCACCAGTGGATACTTTCTCATGGCCACGGACAT
>JANYFR010000052.1 GCA_025362585.1 Acidimicrobiales bacterium
CGGGCAGTGAGCCCGACGTGCGCGTCGTCGCCGCGGTGCGCGAGGCGCTCGATCCGTCGGTGCCGGTGCTACTCAACACGGGCGCCAAGGCCGCGACCATCGCGGAGTACTTCAAGCACGCCGACGGCTGCATCGTCGGCAGCTCGCTGAAGCGCGACGGCTACACCTGGAACGAGGTCGACCCCGAGCGGGTCAAACGATTCGTCGACGCCGCCCGCAGTGCCTGAGCGCCGAGCGCACCTGCTCCTCGGGGTCGACATTGGCTCCTCCGGGGTGAAGGCGGTTCTCCTCGATCCGAAGCGCGGCATCACCGCCTCGGCCCGACGCGACGTTTCGATCTTCACCGACCACCCCGGATGGGCCGAGGCCGACACCGCCGAGTGGTGGGCGGCACTGGCGGCCCTGGTCCCCGAACTACTGGAGAGGGCCCACGCCGCCAGCTCCGATATTGGCGCCGTCGCGGTCTCGGGTATGTTGCCGGCCGTCATCTTCGTTGACGGGGACGGTCGAGCGCTGCGCCGCGCCATCCTGCAGAGTGACGCGCGCGCCACCGAGGAGATCGAGGAGTTGGCGCGGCAACTGGCCGATCTCGACCTGCTGGCCCTCACGGGCTCGGTGCTCTCTCAGCAGTCGGTGGCCCCGACGGTACTCTGGCTCGCTCGACACGAACCCGACGTCTGGGCGAAGACGAGGTCGGTCCAGGGTTCCTACGACTGGCTGGCCCGCGCCCTCGGGGCGGTGGCGCACGTCGAGCAGAACTGGGCGATCGAGAGTGGTCTCTACCGCCTCGACCTCGAGCCGATCGCGGCCGTCACCGACGCGACCGGCCTGCACTGGCCGGTGTTGTTCGACGTGCGAGTACCGGGCGACGTGGTGGGCGAAGTGACGAAGGTCGCCGCCGCGGCGACCGGGCTGCGCGCCGGCACGCCAATCGTCGTTGGCGGCGCGGACCACGTACTTTCAGCCTACGGGGCCGGTCTCGTCGAAGGGGGCGACTGTCTGATCAAGCTCGGTGGCTCCACTGACGTCCTCGTCGTGAGTGACGATCTCTTCCTCGACGCCCGTCTCTACCTCGACGCCCACCCCATCGCGGGCAAGTGGCTACCCAACGGTTGTACCGCGACGGGGGGGTCGTTGCTGCGCTGGGAGCAGGCCCTCTTTGGCGCCGTCGCCATGGCGACTCTCGACGATGAGGCGCAGGCGTCCGCCCCGGGCGCGCTGCTGGCGCTGCCGTACTTTCTCGGCGAGAAGACGCCCTTGCACGACCCCGACCTGCGCGGTGTGCTTCTCGGGCTCAATCTCACGACGACCCGCGGCGACATCCACCGGGCCCTCCTCGAGGCCATTGCCTACGGCGTGCGCGCGCATTTCGACGTCTTCGCGGACCGCGGCCTCGAGGTCCGGCGCGTGTGGGTCACCAACGGCGGATCGAAGTCGCGCCTCTGGCGCCAGATCATCGCTGACGTCCTCGACCGGGATCTGCTCTCGATCATCGACCATCCCGGGGCGTCGTTCGGCGCGGCGGTGCTCGCGGGGATCGGCACCGGGCTGATTGACGAGTGGCGCTTCGTCGAGGGAGCGTTGGGACTCGGCGAGACCATCAGTCCCAACCCGGAACGTCGCGCGCTCTACGACGAGCGCTACCGCCAGTACCACGAACTCGGCGCGGCGACGAGGGGGCTGTCCCACGAGGTCGCGCGCCGCGCCCCGTGATCGGGCCGCCTACTTCGGAATCCAAATCGCCGCGTGCTCGTCGCCGTACGGATCGGCCAGACCCTGCAGGTACCGAATCCCGACCCACCCGCAGATGAGCGCGTCGAGGGCGTCCTCGTAGCGTTTCAGAGTGGCCAGGGAGTAGTCCCCGAGCCTCTCGGTAGGGGGGAGGAGCAGGGGGATCGACGAGATCGACTTCGCCAGTTCGTCGTAGATCCGTCGCCAGGTCTGCACGATGCGGCGCTTGCGCTCTTCCAAGGTGGGCAACGGCCGTTCGTCGCGCCAGTAGCTCGCGGCGTGGCCGATTTTGTACTCGAGGCGGTAGTTCTCGTGGAGCAGGCTCAGCAGCGCCGGGTGCGGGTAGACCTCGCAGAGGACCCTCGGCGTGGCTCGTGGCGTCGTGGTCGTCGCGACGGCGTAGCCGCGGCGCCCGAACTCGTCGGTGAGGTTTTGGCCAATCGATCCCGGTCGCTCCAGCGAGGGCGAGTGCGTGGCACAGCCCCGCGAGCCGTAGACCCGCGACACCGCGTTGTCCGATTCGCGCCGGGCGCTGATGGGGAGGCGCGAGACGGGCATGTCCACCATGACGACCTCGGGCGCGTGCTGGGCGAGCAGGCGCGTGGCCGTGTCGAGGATCGCGTCGACGTCGGGGGCCCCGCCGAGGGGCCGTTCATCCCAGTCGACCATTGCGCGTTCGGCGAGCGCCACGAATTGGCCGTAGCTCGGGGCGAGGCCGGCGCATCGCCACCGCCCGTTGGTCTCGGTGAGCAGCGCGACGCCGCTCGGCTGACGCACGGTCCACGCGGGGTCGAGGGCGAGGACTGACGTCATCGAGAAATCAGGCTCGGGCGCGTGGTCGAGCCCCCGGTGATTCCCAGGGTGAGCCGTCGAGCGCCAACATCACCGCTCGAAGGAGCCGTGGCGTCCCGTTCCCTCGACGAAGCGACTGACCGCGTCGGTCATCTCAGCCTGCATTGACGTCCAGCCGTGTTGGAACTCCACGTGCAGGGCCTCTTCCTCGGAGAGGGTCAGACCCTGGTACATCGAGAGCCGGTCGTGGCGCATGCAGGTCTCGGGGAACCGAGCAATGTCGTCGGCGAGTTCGATCGCCCGGGTCCGGGCCTCGCCCTTTTCCACGACGCGGTTGACCAGTCCCATCGAGAGCGCCTCGTCGGCCCCGACGGCCCGTCCGGTAAGGATCAGATCGAGAGCCCGACCAGTTCCGATGATCCGCGGTAGCCGGACGGTGCCGCCGTCGACCAGGGGCACGCCGAATCGCCGACAGAACACGCCCACCACGGCGTCGCGTTCCATGACGCGCAGGTCGCACCAGAGGGCCAACTCGAGTCCGCCCGCCACCGCGAAGCCGTCGATAGCGGCGATGACCGGCTTGCGCAGTTCCATCCTCGTGGGCCCCATCGGGCCGTCGCCGTGGGTCTCGAACCGGTTGGTGTTGCCCGCGCCGATCGCCGCGAGATCGGCGCCCGAGCAGAACGTGCCGTTCTCACCTCGCAAGACGGCGACTTTCGCGTCGTGGTGCTCGTCGAAGTCGCGAAAGGCGTCAGCGAGCTGGGCGGCGGTCTCTCGATCGACGGCGTTGCGAACCTGGGGTCGGTCGATCGTCACGACGAACGTGGTACCGATCAGTTCCGTACGGACGCTGTTCTCGCTCATGGGATCATCCTTGCACCGGACCCGCACGTCGTCCAACGCGTGGACGCGACCGCGGGCCGTCCCTAGGCCGGGGTTGGCGGCGCCTCGCCGGGCCGAAAGAGGCCCGCGTCGGGGGTCATCGCCGCCACGTGGCGATGGATCTCCTCGAGGAGGTCGGTGTTCTTCTTCACCACCTTGGTCAGCTCGGTGTTCTCGCCCAAGAGCACCTTGATGTCGTCGGTGTTTTTCACGGTGTGGAGGGCAATCTCCGAGGAGATCGTGTCGGCGCGCTTGGCGGCGATCAACAGCGCCGCCGCTTGGACTCCGGCGAGCATCGAGAGGAAGAGGTTCAACAAGATGTAGGGGTAGGGGTCGAAGGCCTTGTGGTGCAGCACCCGCTGGAGCACGTACGTGTTGAGGGTCGCCCAGATGATCATCACCGCGAAGAAGCTGAAGACGAAGGGCCACGACCCCATGACGCTGCGCATCTTGTCGGCCGCGCGCTCCCCGCGAGTCAAGTTCTCCCCGGAGCGTACGCCCGGATGCTCGTGCCACTTCGCGGTCCAACCGGTGCCTGTCATACCCTCAGCCTCCCATCTGACGAGGGCAGATTGTGGCATTCGCCCCCTCGTCACGGCGGGTGAACGAGCCAGTGAGCCCCGAGCGAGGCCATCCAATAGCCTTGACAGCACGTCGGGTCACGGAGGTCATTGCCCCCCAAACGAATCGAGGCAGTTGGAATCGTCGGTCACGCCACTGAGCGAAGGGGCGCGGGCCGTGGTGGCGAGTCTTGGCGCGACGGATCCTGCGCTGCTCGAATTCGCGCCCGACGCGAATCCGGGACGGGTGAGTATCGTCCACGGGGTCACGGCCGAAGTCATCTCGGTCAACGCCGCGGGCCAAGAGACGACCGGGGTCTGTCAGTACGCGACGGTCCTGGACCCGAGCCCGGTGGTCGGCGACTGGGTCAGTGTCCGTGACGGTTACATCGTCGCGGTGACCCCGCGCACGACGGCGTTGCGTCGGCCCAGTGCCAACCAGCGCTCGGTGCAGGTCATGGCGGCGAATCTGGACATCGTCCTGGTCGTCGTGCCGATCGACCGCGAACTCAACACCCTCATGCTCGAGCGACTCACCGTCATGGCCTTTGACAGCGGCGCTCGTCCCATTGTGGTGTTGACCAAGTCCGACGGTTCCGAGATCGTTGCTGCGGTCGTCGCCGCGGCGATCGCGGCGGTCCCCAATGTCGAGATCGTCACCACCAGTTCGACGAGCGGCCACGGCATCGAGCAACTTCGCAGCCTCCTGCAACCGGGCGTGACCGCGGTGATGCTCGGCGCCTCGGGCGCCGGCAAGACTTCCCTCTTGAACGCCCTCGAGCAGCGGGACGAGGTGACCAGAGCGGTGAGCCGCAGCGGCGAGGGTCGCCACGCCACGACGACCCGCCGGCTCTATCGGCTTTCGAGCGGAGGCGTGCTACTGGACATTCCCGGGATCCGACTACTGGACCTCATGGTCGCCCAAGAGGGAGTCGACGACGCCTTCGCCGACATCGCCGCACTGGCCAACGACTGTCGGTTCGTCGACTGTCGACACAGCGGCGATGGGGGATGTGCCGTCGAACAGGCCGTCGTCGACGGCGACCTCCCGCGGCGACGCCTGGAGAGTTGGCGGGCGATCCAGGGGGGCCTCGCCAACCACGAACGACTGCGGGATCGAGAGAGAGCGTCGAAGCGCAAGAGTCGACGTGGCCCCACTCGCGAGGGCGACGACGACCTCGACGACGACCTCGACGACGACTGATCACGCGATGACCGAGGAGTAACCGTTGATGGTTCCCCCCGCCGTCGAACGAGATCTCCGAGGAGTTGCTGACGGATTACGACACTGGACCGGCACGCGTCCTCTACGGCCCGTCGACGTCGCCGGGTCGCTCTCCGCGTGAGATGGTCGGCTCGGCAATCTCCAACGCCAGCAGCGGGGCCGAGGCCTTGTTGATGCACTCCTCGTACTCGAGCGCGGGCTGACTGTCGGCCACGATCCCGCCGCCGGCCTGGACGGTGGCGAAGCCGTTGCGCAGTGACACCGTGCGAATCGTGATCGCAAAATCGGCGTTGCCCGACAGCGAGAAGTAGCCGACCGCACCGCCGTACGGTCCGCGAAAGACCGTTTCGAATTCGTCAATCAACTCCATGGCGCGGACCTTGGGCGCACCCGTGAGGGTCCCGGCGGGAAAGAGAGCGTCGAACGCGTCGAAGGCGTCGAGGCCGGGCCGTAGGGCGCCGTTCACCTGGGAGACGAGGTGCATGAGGTGACTGAAGCGCTCCACGTGGGCGAGACGCTCGACCTGGACGGTGCCCGCCGTGGCCACCCGACCAATGTCGTTGCGTCCGAGGTCGACGAGCATGACGTGCTCGGCGATCTCCTTCTCGTCGTGGAGCAGCTCGTCCTCGAGGGCCCGGTCGTCGTCCTCACTCGCTCCCCGGGCTCGGGTACCGGCAATCGGTCGAGTGCTCACCAGCCCGTCGTGCACTCGAAGCAGCATCTCGGGCGACGCCCCAACGATTTGGCACTCGCCCGAGTCCAACAGGTACATGTAGGGCGACGGGTTGAGTGCCCGCATCACCCGGTAGAGGGTGAGGGGGTGCACCGCGCTCGGCCGGGTGAACTGCTGGCTCGGCACCACCTGGAAGACGTCACCGGCGTAGATGTACGCGCGCGCCTTCTCGACGACTTTGGCGTACTCGCCAGCAGTGAAGTTCGACCGCTCCGTCGCCAGGGCGCGGATGTCGATGCTCGACTGTTGGTGGGGGGCGGTCGCGATGAGATGTTCGGTGGCGGGATCGTTCTCGGGCGCCGTCCCGAGCAGGATGTTCACGATCTCGTTGCGCCGGCCAATCGCCTCGGCGTAGACCGATTTGGCGTCGTCACCGTCGTCGACAATGGCGTTCGCGACGACGGTCGTCGAATGGCGCACGTGGTCACAGATCAACACCGCGTTCGGGAAGGAGAAGTCCACGTCGGGCCACATGTTCAAGGATCGCTCCTTCGGGAGTCGCTCCAATCGACGGACGTAGTCGTACGTGACGAAGCCAACGGCGCCCCCGAAGAAGTCGGGGAGCGAGCGTGGCGTGTAGGTGGTGTAGCGAGCGAGGAGTTGGCGAAGGGTCGCCAGTGGTGACCGGGCGTCGTCGCTGAAGGTCGTGCCCTCGACGATCGTGGCGTTCTCGTGGGTGGTGACGCGCCACCGTCGGTCGAGTCCGATGAACGAGTAGCGACCCGTGGCCTCGCCGAGCGCGGCACTCTCGAGCAGGAATATCGCGCGACCGGCCAGCCGCTGGTAGAGCGAGACCGGCGTTTCGCGGTCGAGCTGCAGCGTCGTGGGCAGCGGGACCACGTTGAAGCCCTGGTCGACGAGCTCGAGAAAGGTGGGCAGGTCGATCGGCTCCATGGCGAAAGGTTACTGACTCGGTTCCCGTAGGCTTTCGCCGTGACAGCCCGGCCGTCGATACTGGTGGTAGATAACTACGACTCGTTCGTCTACAACCTCGTGCAGTACCTCGGCGAATTGGGTGCCGAGGTGAAGGTAGTGCGCAACGATGCGCTCGACGCCGATGACGTCGCGCGCCTGAAGCCCGACGGCGTACTCGTGTCACCGGGCCCGGGCCACCCTCGCGACGCCGGGAACTGCCTCGCGATTATTCGTCACTGCGCGAAACTCGCCCTCCCAATGTTCGGAGTCTGTCTCGGTCACCAGGCCCTGGGTGCAGCCTTCGGCGCGCGCGTCGCCCCAGCGCCCGAACTGTTGCACGGCCGTTCGAGTCTCGTCGAGCACGACGGCTCCGGGCTCTTCGCGGGCGTGACCAACCCGCTGGTGGTGGGGCGCTACCACTCGTTGGTGGTCGAAGGGGAGGGCCTGCCCGACGAGCTCACGGTGACGGCCCGTTCGAATGGGCTCATTATGGGGTTGCGTCATCGCTCGTTGCCCCTCGAGGGCGTGCAGTTCCACCCCGAGTCGATCCTGACCCAAGACGGCTACCGCATTCTCGCGAACTGGCTCGCCTCGTGCGGATCCCCTGACGCCCTGGCGCGCGTCGCCGAGCTGACGGTGCGGATTGACGCGGTGCGCGTCGCCCTGCCCCAGCCCACGCCCTGAAGGGGGGCTACTCGATGATCGGCGCCTGCAGGCCGTGGCGCGGGTCGTTCTTGAGGCGATGTCGCTTGACCTGTATCAGAATGATGAGGGCCGAGGGCAGCATGACGACACTCGGCAACGCCACCGCCGGTTGGTGGATGAGGAATCCGTAGACGAACCAACAGAGTGCGGTGACGCAGGCCGTTGCCCAGCTGATCGCCGAGACCCCACTCAGGTCGCGGGGCCGCACGACCAACGCCAACTGCGGAAGGTAGATGACCACCGAACTGGTGACTGCGACCGTCGCCATGATCCAGCGCAGTTGGTGGAATGTGCCGATGAACGTCGCGGCGGCGGTGAGGGTCGTCAGCCCGGCGTAGGCGACGAGACTCCGGCTCATCTGCTCCTGGCTCTGGGCCGCGAGAAAAGCGACGACCGAGGCGACGATGAGGACCGGCAGGTTCGCGTAGACCTCGGCGGGCACGTGGAAGACGAAGCCGTAGCAGAGCCAGATTTGGGCGAGGAATGACGAGAGGAGCCAGGTCGCCAGTGAGACGCCCTTGGCCCCCGTTGTGCGGATCCGCCCGGCCTGGGCGAGGGCCTGAAAGATGGTGATGACCGGGGCGATGACTGCCAGGCTGGTGGTCAAGCTCGAAGTAGCGATGAACATCGAGGTGCGTCTCCCGGTTGGCACTCGCGGCGAACGTTCAGCTCGACCGGTTGGCCCGACAATGCTAACGGGGTTGCCCGGCCGAACGTACGACGGTCGAGGCGTGGATGTCCAACCGTCGCGCGACTGCGATTATGTATGGCGGAGCGGGCCTCGAAGAACGCACGGCTCGTCGCCCCGGTGGGGAGTGGTGTGCCACCAGCCATCACCCCGGTCCGCTGGCATCGTTGGGCGACGGCACGAGGCGTGAGCGGGTCACGAGGTCGCCACGCAAGAGTGCCAGGACGTGACGATCCCACGAGGCGCCGCCGCTGGTCCGTGGGGAACGCGCACTGGCGTTGATCAGTCGAAGTGGCGTCCCACCGCGACCCTGCTCTCGACGATTGCCCCATTGATGAGTTCGACCTTGTACGCGGCCGGACCGTCGGGTGGCGTGTCGTTGCGGTCGGCGACGACGACGGTCGCCTCGAGCCCCTCGTACCAGATGCCGATCGTGTCGTCGGTCGCGTACGCGAGCGCCGGCAGGACCTCGCGCTGCATCAAATCATGCAGGAGTGGTCGCCGCTGAGCCTCGGCGTCGTAGTGAACGCCGTTGGCGTAGGGCAAGAACCCGAGTCCGTTCGTCACGGGCTGCAGTTCGGGCCCGAAGGAGTCGGTGGTGCCCCCGACGTGCCAACAGAGGCTGCCCGCCGAGACCCCGCCGAGGATTACCCCCTGTTCCCAGGCGGCGCGCATCGCCCAGTCCACGCCGTGCAGGCGCCAGAGCGCGAGCAGGTTGGCGACCGACCCGCCGCCGACCCACACCAGGTTGCTCGAGCAGAGCCGGTCCTCGGGGTCGGCCGAAGGTTGTGGGAAGAGCTTCAGCTCCGTGACGTCACAGCCGGCCGCGCCAAAGGCTTCGTAGGCGAGCGCGTAGTGGGTGAGCGAGTCGCCGAGCGCGGTGTTGACGAGACAGACGCGGGGTCGGACCTTGTCGGTGAGCGAGAGGGCGTCGAGCAGCATCGTGCCGAGGCGCCAGGACATCTGCACCGGTCCGTTGACGAAGCCCCCCGACGTGGCGAGTATCCGGCGAGTGTGCACTCCACCTTTCTAGCGTGACCCGCCACCGGGGGCTCGTCGCGCAACTGCGTAGGATTTACTCGTCGAGAAAGTTCGTGGAGGAGACTATGTCAACGACGACCACCCACCTTGACGGACTGATCGACGAACTCGTCGAGGCCCATCCCCCCGCGAGCACCGACCCGGTCACGTTCCTCGGCGCGCAGTTCGATCGAGGTCTCGCCTGGGCCCACTTCCCCGTCGGACTGGGCGGCCTCGCCCTCAGCCCGACCGAGCACCAGCAGGTGCTGCGGCGCCTCGCCGCGCTCGGGGCACCCTCGGCCCTGCTGCGCAACGTCCTCGGTTACGGCATGATCGCACCGACGATCGCCGTGCACGGCACCGACTGGCAGAAGGAGCGGTTCCTGCGCCCGCTCTTTACCGGTGAAGAGGTCTGGTGTCAACTCTTCTCCGAACCGGGGGCCGGTTCGGACGTCGCGACGCTCGCGACCCGCGCGGAGCGCGACGGCGACGAGTGGATTCTCAATGGCCAGAAGGTCTGGACGACGCTCGCCCACATTTCGGCCTACGGGCTGCTCATCGCGCGCACCAATCCCGACGTCCCCAAACACCGGGGCATCACGGCGTTCCTCGTCGACATGCACGGGCCCGGGGTCGACGTGCGACCGCTGTTTCAGGCGACGGGTGAGGCCGAGTTCAACGAGTGCTTCTTCTCCGACGCGCGCGTTCCCGACGTCATGCGACTGGGCGACGTCGGCGAGGGCTGGGCCGTCTCCATCACCACGCTGATGAACGAGCGCGTCTCGATCGGCGGAACCGTACCGCCGCGCGACTCGGGTCTCATTGGCGAAGCCGTCAAGATCTGGCGCCAGCACTGGACTGGACGATCCGACCCCCACGCCATGGCCGTACGGGCCTCGCTGATGGAGTCGTGGGTGCGTAACGAGGTCGCGCGGCTCACCAACTGGCGCGCGAGCGACCTGCGCAAGGCCGGCACGCCCGGTCCGGAAGGGGCGGTGGCGAAGTTGGCCTTCGCCGAGGAGAACCAGAAGACCAGTGAACTCTGCGTGAACCTGATGGGGGCCGAGGGCATGTTGTACCCGTCCCAGTACCCCCTAATCCGCCCGACGGAGTCGGCGATGATGGGCGGTGACATGCGTAAGGCCTTCATCCGCATGCGCGCGAACTCCATCGAGGGCGGCACCAGTGAAGTGATGCGCAACATCATTGGTGAGCGGGTCCTCGGTCTGCCGGGCGAGCCGCGCAACGACAAGGACGTGGCGTGGAAGGACGTCCCGCGCAGCTAGTTACTTGTCGCTGAGTTCGGCGTCGAAGAAGTCGAGCGTGCACTGGTGGGCGTCCATCGCCGCCGGGCCGTTGTAGGCGGCCGGTCGGGCTTCACAGTGGAATCCGTGCGTCGCGTCGGCGTAACGCACGATCTCCGAGGAGAACTTGGACTGGGCCGTGGCCGCGCGCAGTGCTTCGACCTGTTCCACGGGAATCCCCTGGTCGAGGTCGCCGTAGAGGCCCAGCCAGGGGCACTGCAGGTCGGGCGCGAGCTCGAGCAACGGTGGGAAACCGAATCGACCGTCCGCGATACCGCCGCCGTAGAAGCTCGCGGCCGCGCCGACCTTGCCGAGGGTGGCGGCGTAGAAACTGACGGTGCCCCCCATGCAGTAGCCGACGATGCCGATAGCGGCACTGGTGTAGCCGAGGGTCGAGAGAAAGTCGGTGGTGGCGTTCAGGTCGTTGGTGATCGCGTCCTTCGACAGATTCGCCATGTACTTCATGGCTGTGGGGAAGTCGTCGTACGCGACCTCCGGCGAACCGTCACGGTGAAAGAGGTGGGGGGCAATGGCGAAATAGCCGGCCTCGGCGAAGCGGTCGACCACGCTGCGGACGTGTCCGTTGACCCCGAAGGCCTCTTGAATGACAATGACGGCACGCTTGAAATCGGTGGAGCCCGCCACGTAGACGGGAAAGCCGCCGGGAAGTTTCTCTTCGGTCATTGGAATGAGGGCCCTTCTGTTCGTGAACGCTTGATCTCGTAGAAACCGGGCGTGCCCGCGCTGGTCACGACGGCGTCGAACAGTTGTCCCATGGCAGTCCCTTAGCTAGAAGATGCGTACGCGCCTAACACGGTAATGACTGCGTTGGTGACGCCAACCGCCATCGTCAGGTCGAGCATTTCATCGATGCCGTGGGCGTTGGACTGGGGCCCGAGCACCCCGGTGGCGACGAACTGTACCGACGGGTAGCGCTTGGCCAGTGAGGCGAGGAACGGAATCGAACCACCCTCTCCGGTGAATCCCGGCCCGCGTCCAAACGCGAGGGTCGAGGCCTGGTCGAGGGCCGTCGCGAGCCACGGGGCGAGCGGTTCGGCAACCCAGCCACTGCCGAAGTTCCAGTTCGAGAGCGTCACGAGTGCCGACGAGGGCACGTGACTGGTGAGGATCCTCTCTACGGCGACGCGAGCGACCTCGGCGTCGACGCTCGGCGGGAGGCGAAACGACAGCACCGCGGTCGTGGCCGCGCGCAGCACGTTGCCGGCGATGGCCGGTTCGGGCACGTCGCCCATCCCGACAATGGACAGCGTCGGATACCACGTGCGTCGCAGGATCCGCTCTTCGGCGCTGGCGCCCATGAGCTCGACGCCTTCGACGGTCGGCAACTCGCGCGCGATGATGTCGCCGAACTCCGCGGCCACCGCCTTCGCGGCGATCACCTGCTCGGGGGGAATCGCGGCGCGCAGCTCGGGCACCAGCACTTCGCCGGTCGCCGCGTCCTCGACGCGGTCGAGGAGTTGGCGCAGGATGCGAAAGGACGAAGGGACCACGCCGCTCGCCGAGCCACTGTGCTGGCCCTGGGCGAGCACGCGAATGTTCACCTCGACGTTCAAGACGCCGCGCAGGGACGTGGTGACCCACAGTCGGTCGTAGGTGAGCGCCCCCGAGTCGAGACAGATCATCAGCTCGACACGGCCGAGGTGGTCACGCAGGTGGTCGAGGTAGGCATCGAGGTCGGGGCTCCCGCTCTCCTCACTTGCTTCTATCAGTACGACGCAGCGGCTGTGGGGGAGACCAGCGGCCTGCAGGGCCTCGATCGCCAGCAGTGATGAGAACGTGGCGTAGCCGTCGTCGGCGATTCCCCGGGCGAAGACGCGGTCCCCTCGCCGAACCGGGGTGAAGGGCGCGAGCCCCTCGGACCAGTCGCCGAGGGGCGGCTGCTTGTCGAGGTGCCCGTAGAGGACGGCGGTCCCGTCGCCCGGGGCGGTCGCGTCGACCGTCACCAAGAGGAGCGGAGTTCGTCCCTCGAGACGTTCGACGCGCACGTCCATGTTGGCAATCGAGCGCGCGAGGACCCACGCTCGGAGCAGCTCAATGGCGCTCTCGATGTGTCCGTGCTCCACCCACTGCGAGTCGTACATCGGCGAGAGGCAGGGGATGGCGGCGTAGGTCGTCAGGGATTCGAGGGCGTCACGTTCGAAGTCCGGCAGTGTGATCGAAGCCATGGCGAGAGGCTACTTCGACTGCCTCGAGAAGTGCACCGCTTCCCAGCAGTACCAGGCGACCGCGGTGCGCTCGCCCTCGAACCGATCGCCGTCGGCGCGTAGTTGACGTTCGCTGATGATCTCGTCGAGCCCGTGGACTAGGGACCAGCCGTTGCGAACGCCGAAGTCGCCCGCGGGCCACACGTCGCGTCGCGCCATCGTGGTGATGAGGTACATCTGGGCAGTCCAGGGACCGATGCCGCGCACCGACGTCACGTCGCGCACGATCTCCTCGTCACTCATTCGACCGTGGTCGCTCAGTCGCACGCGCCGCTCGTTGACGTCACCCGCGAGGTCGATCATGGCCTGGGCCTTCGTGCGATTGAGCCCCGCGCCACGGAGGCGCTCGACTCCGGCGTCGAGGACCGACGCGACGGTGACCTCTCCGCCGCAGGCCCCGACCACGCGTTGGTGGATCGTGTTAGCGGCACTGGTCGCGAGGAGTTGGTAGGTGATGGAACGCACCAGGGAGGGGAAGCGACGCGACTGGGGCGCGGCGCGACGGCGCAGCGGCGGCGGTCCGGCGAGGTCGACAATTGACTGGAAGGCCTGGTCACGCCTGGCGATGTGCACCGCAATCTCCGGGGGCGTCAGTAGTGAGGTCACGTGACGAGACTATTGCGGCGGTGCCGCGTTGGGCAGGTAGACGCCGTCGGGGATGTTCGTCGCGCGCTTCACGACGTCGATGAGCAACGTATGGATTGCGCGTACTGGGGCGGCCGGGAATCCGAAGCGGCGGCTCGCGAGCACGACGCGACGATGATCAATCTCGTCGATGTGCACCGCGACGAACTTGTCACGCAAGTGCGACGAGAGCATTGTCGCGGGCAGGATCGACGGGCCGTAGCCGTCAAAGGTCAGTGAGGCAATGGTGCGCAGTCCGTCGAGTTCGATCAGTGGTACGAGTTCGATGCCCTGCGCCCGACTGGCCTCGTCGATCTCGCGGCGAATCGGTGTGCCGCGGAAGGGCAGCAGGAGCTCGTACTGGGCGAGGGTCGCAAAGTCCACCGGTCCGGGGAGTTGTGCGAGGGAGTGGCGCCGGTCAACGATCACGACGAGGTCTTCGGTAAAGAGTTCGACCTCGGAGAGCTCGGGCGCGTCGACCGGCCACGCCAGCACCGCGAGGTCGAGCCGACCGTGCACCAACTGGGGTTCGAGTACGGAGTTCGATCCTTCGATGATTCGCAGGGCGATCTGGGGGTAGTTCGATTTGAGGGCGTCCAGCAACAGGGGCACAATCCACCGGCCGGCGGTGCCGATCATGCCGAGCACCACCTCGCCACGAATATCGGCGTTCAACTCCGACACGTCGGCGGCGATGGCCCCGAGCTCGCCGAGGATCCTCCTCGCGCGATCGACCACGATCGCGCCTGATTCGCTCAACTGCCCGGTCGCGCGATTGACGAGCTCAGTGCCGAGTTCGTCCTCCAGGCGGGCGATGCGGTTCGAGATGTTGGACTGAACCGTCCCGAGCACTTCGGCGGCGTTAGAGAAAGTCCCGTGGTCGGCAATGCCCACGAGGGCCTCCAGTTGCCGGATCTCCATCTATCTATATTACAGATAGGAAGTATCTGATGTATTCCCTTGCGTGATACTACCCCGGACGCCATACTTATCTCTGCCTGCTACTTCAATTCCCCCCAATTGTTGAAGCGATGGTTTTGCAAAAGGGCCAACCACCCCCCGGTTGGCCCTTTTGTGTTTTTCAACGGCATTATCCCGGTTGTTAGCGTGGTCCCAATGACGATCCGACTCGGCGTTCGCGAACGCGTCGCAATTCGCGCACTGCGAAGCGTTAATCGACTCTCTCGAATGGCCCGGCGGGGATCGGGCACCGTAGCCGGTGGGCGAGTGGGCCTGCGAATCGCTCCGGGACTTCTGACGACACTGGCCACTGGGCGCACCGTCATTGTGGTGAGCGGGACCAACGGCAAGACGACGACCACCGCCATGACTGCTGTGGGTTGGGGCGGTCCGGTGGTCTCGAACGCCACCGGCGCCAATATGCCCCCCGGCCACGCGGCGGCCCTCGTGGCGTCGAACAGTCCGCGAGTGGTGCTCGAGGTCGATGAGGCGTGGCTGGCGGCGGTGGTCGACGCGACGCGGCCTCGGGTCTGCGTGCTACTGAACCTGTCGCGTGATCAACTCGACCGGGCCAACGAGGTTCGCCACCTCGCCGAACGCTGGCGCACGATGCTAGGAGACGTCGCCAACGCCGACCTCGTGGTCGTCGCCAATGCCAACGATCCGCTCGTCGTCTACGCCGCCGAGGTTTCTCGCCACGTCCGCTGGTGCGACGTGCCGGTCACCTGGCTGGCCGACGCGGTCTCTTGTCCGAAGTGCACCTCCGCGCTCGAACACGGTGAGGGTTTGTGGCGTTGCCGTTGCGGCTTCGCGCGACCACGGGCGATGGCCACGACCCTCGACGAGGAGCTCGTGGTCGGCGACCACCGTATCGAACTCACCCTCGCACTGCCCGGTCAGTTCAATCGCGCCAACGCCGCCATGGCCCTGTGCGCACTCGCGATCGTCGGCGTCGATCTCGATGCCGCGGCGTCACGGATCGGGGAAATCACCAGTGTCGCGGGCCGCTTCGCCGAGCGCCAGTGGGGTGGGCACTGCCTCCAACTTCTCCTCGCGAAGAACCCCGCCGGGTTTGCCGCCATGCTCGAGACGGTCACGGCCGACGAGCGTGACGTGTGGGTCGCCATCAACGCGCGCGTCGCCGACGGCAGGGATCCGTCGTGGCTCTACGACGTCCCGTTCGAGATGCTCCGTGGTCACCGCGTCTACTGCTTCGGGGATCGCCGTCTCGACGTCGCCACTCGACTCGACTACGCGAAGGTCGAGTACGTCATCGTCGACGACGACGCCGCCGTCCCCACGAGCGCAAACCTGGTGCCGGTCCTCGCCAACTACACGGCCTTCAGCGACTGGCTGGCGTGCTCATCGTGAAGATCGCGGTCCTCTTTCCCGAACTCCTTGGTACCTACGGTGACGGTGGCAACGGCCTCGTGATCGCCGAGCGATCACGACGGCGCGGCTACGACGTCGACGTCACGTCGGTGGCGCTGGGCGACGATCTGCCCGACGCCGACCTCTACCTGCTCGGCGGGGGTGAGGACGGTCCCCAACGTCTCGCGTCCGATCTGCTGCGGCGCACCTCGTTCGCTCGACGAGTCGGCGACGGCGCACACGTGCTGGCGGTCTGCGCCGGACTACAGATTCTCGGCACCACGTTCAGCGTCGAGGGCGATGACGAGTACGAGGGACTGAACGTCGTCGACGTCGTCACTCGACGAGGCGAACACCGCTCGGTCGGTGAACTCTGCGTGCGCGTCGAGGACGAGACTTTGGTCGGATTCGAAAACCACGGCGGGGTGACGAGGTTGGGTGACGGCGTCACGGCGCTCGGCACGGTCCTGCGCGGGCGGGGCAACGACGGTGCGCTGGACGGATTCACGACAAGCAACGTGTGGGCGACCTACGCGCACGGCCCGGTGCTCGCTTTGAATCCTTGGTTCGCCGACCGAGTGATTGCGGGCGTGCTCGGCGTCGAACTCGAACCCCTTGCGACCGCCGCCGACCGGCTCTACGACGAGCGACGGTTGACGTTGCGCGTCTAGTACGCATCGTCTGGTCGAAAGCCGTACTCGGCGTTGCCGCTGACCCGCCGTCCGAGTCCGATCACGGCGTCTTCGATCCGCACCGAGAAGCGACGGATGTTCTCCTCGTCGCCACAGATGAGCGGCTCGCCGAAAGTGACGCTGACGGGGTGGCGTCGTTGGTAGGGGGCGTTCACGAACTTGGGCGCCTTGGCCCACTTGGATCCCTGGAGCAGTCCGGCCTCGTGGATATAGGTCGGCACGACCGTGGCCTTGGTGCGCTCGGCCAGGTACGCGGCACCGCCCTTGAAGGCCTTCAGGTCGCCGTCGGGCGAACGACCGCCCTCGGGATAGAGCAGCAGGCTCCAACCTGCTTCGATCAGATCGAAGGCCTGCTCGGCGCTACGGCGGTTCACTCGATGGCGGTCGATGGGGATGGCGTTGAACATGATGACGGTGCGACGGGCCTTCTTCTTGTCCATGAAGAAGTTATCCATGGCGGCGGCGACGACGAGTCGCTTACGGATCCTGGGTGGCAGTGCGCTGATGAAGATCGGCGTGTCGAGGTTACTCGTGTGATTCGCAACGAATATGAACGGTCCCTTGCCGCTGAGGTACTCGAGGCCCTCCACCTTGAGCGATCCCACGTGGCGCACGTACGGGACCATGTAACTGATGTGGAAGAGGTTGCGAGCGAGGCCCGCGAGGAAGCTGCGACCCCACGCCGTTGGGTAGTCGAGGCCGAGTTTGGTCATCTCAGCGTTTGCGGGGCTTCTGTTTGGGGGTGTAGCGCTTGTTCTGGGCCGGTCCCGAGGGCTTTAAGCCCGTCTTGGAGCCGCGCGATGACGTCCGTCCGGTGGAACTGGTCGAGCGACCCGCGCGTTTCGCTTGGGCCTTCTCGCGCGCTCGCCGATTGGATCCGGCGAACGACGCGTCACCGTACTTTTGCAATCGCAGTGCGCGGATAATCAGCCAACCTCCGAGGAAGAGAAACGGGAGTCCGACAGTGCCGAGGGCGAGGCCGAGGAAGAGGGCCGACATGGCGACTCCCGAGCGTCTTGAACGCTGAGCGAACACGACCATGGCAATTCCGAACGCCAAGATCAGGCCAAATTGCAAGAAATAGGCGGAGGGATGAGCGACGTGGGTTCGTGAACAGGCGCCCTTCACGAGGTGGTACCCGACCAGACACTGATTGTGCTTCGGTTTCAGTGTGTCGGTGACCGTCGAGTTGCGCAGCAGGTGTGGCAAAAAGAGCGCCGCGAGGACAATGGCGAGCCCTCCGGCGATGAAACTGATTTTCCTCTCAGTTGCGTCGATGCCCACCACGAGCTCGCGCGGGACCTCTGAGACCCTACGTGATCCGCGCCAGCTTCGCCATGAGTTTCGGGGGAGCGAGTCGGAGATCTCTGTCACAGGTGAAGGTTACAGCGCCGTCCAAATGCAATTGGCTAGTGGATACGGGTAGGATTAGTGCTCCGGGCGCTTAGCTCAGTTGGTTAGAGCGCAGCCTTCACACGGCTGAGGTCGAGGGTTCGAGTCCCCCAGCGCCCACCGAACGGGAAGGTGCGCGAACAGCATCGACCGTTGAATGGTCTTTGAAGAGAAGAGCTCACTGAGCGACTTCGACGCCCAGTGAGCTCTTTTACACACTGGTACCACACACCGTGTCCAGAACCTTCTTTACGTATTCCAGTGGAACCTGCCCCTTCGCTATGGAGTGTAGACAACGATCGTTACTGAATGTCCCTTGTCGATTTGGGAACCCCCTCGTGGATCTTGAGAGATGACCGTTCCTGAACGCGGTGGCGTGGCTGTCGAGCGATGGACCTCTTCGACGAGATAGGTGAAACCATCCTTCTTAAGTTGTGCCAGTGCATGTGACTGACTTTGGCCGACGACCAACGGCACGGCAACCTTACTGATGCTGCTCTGTGTGACCAACACAATAATTAGGACAACGATCACGACTAGTGCTGACGCCGCAGCCCATAACCTCGTACTTAACTTCGCAGTATTCTTAGAAAATCGCATCATTATTCAACCGACTAGCACCCGTTCGTGTAGGGCGACGACGCATACCACTCGTTATTGTACGAAGTATCTGTAGCGACTCCGCTGGGTTGTGAAAGCACAGTTCCGCTTGAAAGACAGTTGCTCGTCATGATGTTTATGGTGTTGTTACTGGACGACAGACCGTACGTATTGGAACTATCCCCGAAATAGTTTCCAGAAGTAGCGTGTGTTCCAAAGTCAGGTAGGTACAGCCCATTCACACGCTCGTTAATAAAGTTCGCTGCCGCATAGCCATCGTACGGACAGGAGTTGTTGAATGGCTGATACTGACCCGTGGTTATGTCCTCCAAGAAGTAGTAACAATCGTTACTACTGATGTATTCGGCATAAACGTATGCCGAATCGCCAGGCGAAATCGCCGGGCCTTCCCACACGGTCGAGTTAGGATAATCTTCGGTCCAGAATCTGTACTGGGGGTCGGTTGTGGCGATTGAATCCACTCCTGCCTGAACCAGACTGCTTACACCGATACCGGTCCAAAATGAAGCATCAGGCGAACTTTGCCAATTTACGTCGGCGTAATTCGCGTTTCCGGGCACGCTCGGTTGGATCCATGTTCCCTCAGACCAAGTGAAGTGGTCGCCGCTGTAATTACTGTTGGGAACCACGTGCCCAGCCCCCCGTGTACGTCGCGTGGGTATTGGTGCCGCATATCGGTTGTGGTGTGGAGTAGTACTTCGCTCCTTGAATCATTGACGTCCAAGTTGCGATGGCACCCGCGTTGTCGCCAGGTGGATGTGGTGGCAGGCCGTAGGTAGCGAGGCTAGCGTCAGATGCTGAGAGCGCGTCAAACCCGGCGGGCGGTTGCGAATAGACCTTTATAGGTTGGCATGCAGCGTTTGCGGCTGCGTCGTACCCATCGTTGCTCTTGGACGCCGCCGATGACGCTATCGCCGGCACTAAAAGTGCGACGGAAAGGGTACCCGCTGCTAGAGCGCCAACTGTTCTTGTGCTTCGCCTAGTATTTCTGATCACTATTGCTCCATTCGTTGATTTGGTGCTGGTCACCAACGTGTGACTCCTCGGTGCCCAGAGATGTGTTGCGATGACCCTGAGGCCAAAATTTGCTGTGGCGGAAATCCAGCGAACTCTTCGCGGAACCGAGAAACAAGTACATTTCATCGGGTATTGATGGCACACAACCTTTCTCAGTCGCCGGCCTGCTTTTCCGCCTTCACTATGTACATGTCCACGAGTGGACAGAACCTTTCACTACCCTCGTCCACTTCTGTGACTCGATGACGCAATCTCCGTCGCGATCGTTAAAACGTTGAGGATCAGCATCACTTTCATGACTTCGCTCACGAGACCGCTCCAGGCCGTGTCCCGATAAATGAACCCCTCGGCAATTTCAAGGGCTCAGTGCAACGGTGGTGTGACACACAGT
>JANYFR010000046.1 GCA_025362585.1 Acidimicrobiales bacterium
GGCCGTCGCGGCGGCGTCGCTCGTGCGCGCCCCGGTGGTGGCGGCGCGAGCCCAGGCCCTCACTCACCCGTTCTCGCCGGGCGCCACCGTGCTCGGCAGTGCCCCGGCCGTACGCGTGTCGCCCGAGTGGGCCGCGTGGGCCAACGCCGTCGCCGTACGCGAGCTCGACTTCCACGACACGTTTCTCGCCGAAGAGTATTCCCACCCCGGCGACAACATCGCACCGATGGTGGCGGTGGCGCAACACACGGCGAGTAAACGCCACCTCTGCGGTCGAGACCTCGTACGGGGCATTGCCACGGGCTACGAGATCCAGATCGATCTCGCCAGTGCGATCAGCCTGCACAAGCACCGGATCGATCACGTCGCGCACTTGGGACCTAGTGTCGCCGCGGGGCTGGGCACGCTGCTCGGCCTGGACGTCGAAACAATATTTCAGGCCGTCGGCCAGGCTCTGCATACGACCACGTCGACGCGCCAGTCACGCAAGGGTGCGATCTCAACGTGGAAGGCTTACGCGCCCGCCTTCGCGGGCAAGGTGGCAATCGAAGCGGTGGATCGGGCAATGCGTGGCCAGACGTCGCCGACGCCGATCTACGAGGGGGAAGACGGCGTCGTCGCGTGGCTGCTGGACGGTCCGAGCAGTTCGTACCGGGTGGCGCTGCCGGCCCTCGGTGAAGAGAAGCGCGCGATTCTCTCGTCGTACACCAAGGAGCACTCGTCGGAGTATCAAGCCCAGGCCTGGATCGACCTCGCGCGACGCCTGCATGACGAGCGACCCGAGCTGGCCGATCCTCGCAATGTTGAAACCATCGTTATCCACAGCTCGTACCACACGCACAACGTCATCGGCTCGGGCGCGAACGATCCCCAGAAGTACGACCCGCAGGCGTCGCGCGAGACGCTCGACCACTCCGTGCCCTACATCTTTGCCGTCGCCCTGCAAGACGGTGTGTGGCACCACGAAGATTCGTACGCCCGCGCCCGCGCCACGAGGCCCGACACTGTTGCCCTGTGGCATAAAATCACCACGGTGGAAGATCCCGAGTGGAGCCGGCGTTACCTCAGTGCCGACTCCGCACAGAAAGCATTTGGCGGGCGCGTGGAGGTTGAAATGGTCGACGGCACCCGCGTCGTCAAAGAGATCGCACTGCCCGACGCGCACCCCGGTGGCGCGCGGCCGTTCACCCGGGCGCAGTACGTCGAGAAGTTTCGCGCCCTCGCCGAGGGCGCACTAGCGGAGGAGGAGATCAACCGATTCCTTCACGTCGTCCAGCGCCTCAACGATCTCACGGGCGAAGAGCTCGTCGGGCTCACCATCACGGCGCGTCCGGGTTACCTCAACGCACTCACCGCGCCCGATGGAATCTTCTGATGCTCCATTCGACTCTCTCGCCGGCCGAAAAGCGTTCTCGCCTGCGCGCACGGCTCGCGAGCGGCCAGCTCCTCCTCCTGCCCGGCGCGTTCAACCCACTCTCGGCCAAGCTGATTGAACGACATGCGTTTGACGGCGTGTACGTCTCAGGTGCCGTGCTGTCGGCCGATCTTGGCTTGCCAGATATCGGGCTCACGACGCTGACCGAAGTGGCGAGTCGCAGCGCCCAGATTGCCCGCGTGACGGACTTGCCAGTACTGGTCGACGCGGATACTGGCTTTGGCGAACCGATGAACGTCGCGCGCACGGTCCAAGTGCTCGAAGATGCGGGCGTCGCTGCCTTGCACCTTGAGGATCAGGTCAACCCGAAACGCTGCGGTCACCTCGACGGCAAGCAGGTGGTCGACGAGGCGACGTCGCGGCGTCGGATCCTCGCCGCCGTCGCGGCGCGACGCGACCCAAACCTCCTGATTGTCGCGCGTACCGACATTCGCGCGATTGAAGGACTGGACAGCGCAGTCGATCGTGCCAAGGCGATGGTGGACGCCGGAGCCGACGCGATCTTTCCCGAGGCCCTGCTCAGCCTCGAAGAGTTCGCCGCGATGCGCGCGGCGCTCGATGTGCCAATCGTCGCGAACATGACGGAGTTTGGTAAGAGCGACCTGTTCACCACCGCGCAACTGCGCGACATTGGAATCAACATCGTAATCTTTCCGGTTTCGCTGTTGCGCCTTGCCATGGGAGTGAGCGAGCAGGCGCTCGTAACGTTAAAGGCCGAAGGGAGCCTCACGTCGATGCTCGACCAAATGCAGACCCGCGCCGACCTCTACGAACTTCTGGAGTACGAGGCATACACCGAGTACGACGCGACCATCTTCAACTTCGACCTAGAGCGTTAACCACCTACGCCCGAAGTCCAACGTTCCAGAGCCGCATCCACGCCGAAGATTCGAATGCCGATTCTTCGGGTACTCCATTGGGCGAAGGGTCCGTCGAGAGAGTTAAGGACACTGGTGTCGTCAACTGTCGGCGAATGAAATCCGTGAACCTCGCTCAACGGCGATACGATCAAATCACTCGTCGCAGATGAAGAACTGCCTCCAAGAATGCAAAGCCCGCACGTGAGATTATGGACCAACAACAAGAGAGTGGACGCGGTGATTCTCGAAAGGTTTGAAAGGGAGTTTGCCCGCAAACGGGTTAGGCGTCAACGGCGTCACCACGCCGGAGATCGAGCTGATCTGAATCGACCTGAAGGGGTGGACTGCCTCTCCGAAATCGAGCACATCGTTATTCTGATGATGGAAAATCATTCGTTTGACAACTATCTGGGCACACTGGAACGCGGTGACGGTTTTGCGATGCAAGATGGCAAGCCCGTCGATCTGCACGACAATCGACGTCGCAACGGCCAACAGGTAGCCCTTCGTCATCTTGATTCGACAGTTCAGCGAGTCGAAATTCCGTCCCAATCGTGGAACGCGAGTCACATTCAGTGGAATGGCGGTGCGCTGGACGGCTTTCCTCGAAGTGTCGAAGTGGTCCAGCCCCAACGAGAGTCTGAGGCTGACTACACGATGGGCTACTGGACGGAAGTTGATCTTCCCTTTTACCACTCACTGGCCAACACCTTCCCCCTCGCGACGAGGTGGTTCAGTTCGTGCCTGGGCCCGACATTTCCCAATCGGCGCTTCCTCATCGCCGGCACGGCGCATGGGTTGATAGACGATCGAATGTCAAGTTGCTATGACGTTCCACCGGCGGGGACGATTTTCGACCTGCTGACCGCTCACGGAATCTCTTGGGCGAACTATCACAATAAGCCGAGAGGGAAGACGCTCGCGAAATCGCTGTTCGGCCAAACTGGACACAGCGTTGGACGTCGCGCTCTTCCGTTTCTATCGAGCGTTCTCCCAATCTTCCAAAAGTTCGCGACCGGCGAATTCCAGTTCTGTGCCGACCTGTTTCCGCGCCAACTGCTTGGCACGTATAACCACGCACCTCCCCTGAGTAAATTCTTCCAGGCAGCGGCGACTGGCTCGCTCCCAGCGGTGTCGCTCGTGGACCCGGACTACGGATCCTTCTCCGAAGAAAATCCTCAAGACGTCCAAGTCGGTGAAGGATTCGCGGCGGAAGTAATCAAGAGCGTCATGCACGGACCGGGCTGGTCAAAGACCCTCCTTATCTGGCTGTACGACGAGCACGGTGGCTACTACGACCACGTCGCGCCACCCCCCGCCACGGCGCCCGACGACGTTCTTGGAACTAATCTTCCGGAACGATTCCCCTGGATCCGACGGATTCCATTCTTTCGAAACGAACTCGCACAATATGACAGGGAAGACGGAGACGCCGGCCCCCGCACGTTCGACCGCTACGGTTTTCGAGTCCCGGCAGTACTAGTCTCACCCTTTGCGAAACGCGACTACGTGACTGACACAGTCTTTGATCACACGTCAATCTTGAAACTTATCGAGCGCAAATGGAATCTCCCCTCAT
The DNA here is from genome assembly GCA_025362585.1 of Acidimicrobiales bacterium. Lineage (GTDB taxonomy): Bacteria > Actinomycetota > Acidimicrobiia > Acidimicrobiales > RAAP-2 > RAAP-2. Next base: position 3,875 of record JANYFR010000046.1, read on the forward strand.
TGACAATGCGCGACAAAGCTGCAACCGCTCCGCTCGACGCGCTGGACTTTGCTTCACCCCCCGCTTTCCTTGATCCCCCCAATCTGGCCAGTCCGACGATGCCATTTCGTCTTTCGAAACTCGATAAGGCCATTTAGCGTTCGCCCAACAGAGGTCCGGGGCACATTTGTCACTCGCTCATTGAGATATTGAAGGAACAACAATGTCTCTTCAAAATGGTTGGAGCGGAAGATGTCAGTGCAACCACTCGGTTCTCTGTCGTGGTGTTTGAGGTCGCAGGAGAGGGCCGGGTCAGCATTCCCCATCGCGGCTCGTCCGGTACGGCCCCAAGGCGCCACAGCTCCAACAACTCGCCAAGCGTTGCGCTCACCCCCTGAACCCGCCATGCCATTGGTGACGGATTCACCGACGACGTGAATTTGAGATCGCAATCCTGTCGCCACCTTTGAACGTAATTTAGGCATACCCACACCATTCTCAGTCAGTTGTCCCAGACGACGTCAGGTAACTCGCTCGTCTCCCAGGTTTCACCGTTCGAACCGACTGTCTTGATTGCCCGACTAGTTAGGTATCGCTTCGCCTACACAATGCGCTCGCGGTGTTCATTTCTCGCGTAGTGCTCGATACCGCAGTAACGCCTCTTCGCGCTCGACGCCGTGGTCCACTATCGGGAGTGGGTAGTCGACACCGGTGAAGAGGGTAGCGATGGCTGGATTCGATGGTTCGTGGATGGCGTTGTCGGGCAAGGTGGCGAGTTCTGGCACCCAACGTCTGACGTAGGTTCCTTGAGGATCAAAACGCTTGCCCTGGGCAACCGGGTTGAAGACG
>JANYFR010000023.1 GCA_025362585.1 Acidimicrobiales bacterium
AACGCCACCGTCGGCGACACCGTAGTCCTCGCGATCCTGGGCGCTAGATCGAGCGGTCAGCTCGCTCGCATCCGGCACAGGGGCGCCGTGGGTGAACTACAACGCGGGGTCTTGCAAACTGGCATGGGACGAGAGTGTGTCGTACCAGGTAGTCGGCAATGGCTCGGCCACCCCCTACGCCGACGGCGCCACCTACCCCTTCAGCACCGACGCCACCCTCTACGCCCAGTGGACGCCGGTCGCCGTGTCCTTCGTCCCAGTGGGTTCTTTCGTCTCCACCGACGGGACAGGTCTAACGACTGCAAGTGACAACCTCGTGCACGCGGGCGATGTACTCGTCATCTGGGTGAAATCCAGGGGCACGCCCATTCGACTGACGGCCATCGTGGGCTCCGGATCGGGCGCGGTAGGTACAGCTGTTAGGGCCTTTCAGTACTTCACGGTGCAGCACGCCAATAGTGGCGACGAAATCTGGTTCGTGCCCGTGACGAAGGCCGGCACGATCACGTTGACCTTCTCTTGGTCATCGAGCAACGCGTCCAGCGTGTGTGAATACTCCACCCAAGAGTTCCAGCCCTCGGCCGCCGCCACCTAGTCAGTCGACGTTGCCGGCCACGTGGAGATCTCTTCTCCCGCGCTGACGATGTCGCGACGCTGACACCGACGCGAGCGGGCGAGCTGTTCGTCGGTTACAACAGCAACAACACGTATGGCTCTTACACCACGCCGACGACGACGGGCTACACCGCCGACAGCAGCTCGAGGGGAGACGCCATCATCTTCGACTCAAACTCCACGTCGTCAGTGCAGTCACCCAGCACGACCGCAATAGGTGGCGCGTCAGTGCAGAGCGCAATTGGCGCCTTGATTGCGGCACGGCGAGCGGCGGTTAATCCGAAACCACAGTCGTTCGGTGCCGCAATTGGGCCGAAGTCACGCCGACGCACCGGCCGTGACGTTGTCGATGACCAACGCGGCACCTTCGGTGGACTGAACATCACTCACTGCCGATGACGGGGTCGTCGGCCGCTGCCAACGTCAACTCGATGGTGCCTAATGATGCTGCCAACGACGAACCAGCGCCACGATCCGATTCATCTCGTCGTCCCCCAAAAGCTACGGGGCCACGATGTCCGGATTCGTACCGAGCAGTTCACCCAGGTCATTCACTACGAGGTCGGCTCCGTGCGAACGCAGTTGGTCCGCGTACTCGTGACCGCCCTCGTCATCATGATGATCCACGCCAATCACCAACGCGAAATGTCCGGCGCGCCCGGCCTCCACGCCGGCCAACGCGTCTTCGAGCACGACGGCCTTCGAGGCGTCGACAGCGAGAGTCCTTGCCGCCTCTAGGAAACTGTCGGGGGCCGGCTTGCCGGCGAGGTGGCGTTCCTTCACGACGTTGCCGTCAACGAGTGCGTCAAAGAGCCCGTCAATTCCAGCCGCGGCCAACGCGGCCTTCGTGTTCTGGCTCGCCGAAACGACTGCAACCTTCACCTTCAACCGACGCAACTCGGTGACCAGTGCAATCACTCCTTCGTAGACCTCCACACCATCGCGCTGCATCACCGTTAACACCAACTCATTCTTGCGATTGCCAAGTCCCTCGACCGAGCGGACGTCGGGTCCGTCGGAGGCGGTGCCTTCGTCGAGAACGATGCCGCGGGCCTTGAGAAAATTTCGGACACCGTCTTCACGAGGCTCTCCGTCGACGTACTTTTGGTAGTCGGCTTCGGGATCAAATGGCTCGTAAGTCGTTCCGGTGCGGGTGGATTCACTCTTGAGGAATTCGTCGAAGGTCTGCTTCCACGCTGCCGCGTGGACCAGCGCGGTCTTGGTCAGAACGCCGTCCATGTCGAAGAGCCACGCCTGGTAGGCACTTAAATCCACGCGGGGGTTCGCTTCTCCACTTTTGCCTTCGGTCATCATCACGTCCCTTCCAATTGGTCCGGCTTCGTCGCGAGTCGTCGCGCCGGCGCTCGACCGAACGGCTGGGTCGGTCGCGGCATGGTGGGAAGTGACTCTTCGACTGGTCGGGTTTCGAAGACGACCGGACCACCCTCGGACAGCGAGAAGGGTTCCCCAAAGTGAAATAGTTCCAACGGTGCACCTGCGGTCAACGAGTACGTGGTCGCCCGTGGAGTTGTCTCGACGCGAAGGCGACGGCCCCTGAACACGATGCCGAAGGCCAGTCGAGTAATTCCGTTCGGGAGACGGGGGGCGAAGGCCAACGACCCGGATCTCTCTCTCATGCACGCGAGTCCGCCCACCAGCGCAATCCAGGTGCCCGCCAGCGAGGCGATGTGGAGCCCGTCTCGCGTGTTGTGTTGCAGGTCCCCCAAATCTATGAGGGCGGCCTCGGCCAAGTAGTCATAGGCGAGATCCAACTGCCCGACCTCCGCAGCGACCACCGATTGAATACAGGCGGAGAGTGACGAGTCTCGAACCGTCAACGCCTCGTAATAGGCGAAGTTGGCTGCCTTCTCCTCGGCGCTGAAGCTGTCGCCGCACCGGTACATCGCTAAGACGAGGTCGGCCTGTTTTACCACCTGTTTGCGATAGAGGTCGAAGTAGGGAAAGTGCAGGAGCAGCGGATACTGTTCGGCGGTCGTCGCCGCGAAGTCCCAGCGTTGATGTGACGTGAAGCGCTCGGCCTGTTCGTGCACGCCATGCTCTTCGTCGAACCGCACGACCATTGCATCGGCCACGTGGCGCCAGGCGGCAATCTCATCTTCGTCGACGCCAAACTCGTGCGCCCTTTCCGGATTACGTTCCGCCACGTCGGCGGCGCCCGTTAGGTTGCACTGGGCCATGAGGTTGGTGTAGAGGTTGTTGTCGGCGATGGCGCTGTACTCGTCGGGTCCCGTCACGCCGTCGATGCAAAAGCCGCCCTGCCTGTCATAGTGCCCGAGGGAGGTCCACAGGCGGGCCGTCGACACGAGGATCTCCAGTCCGAAATTACTTTCGAACGACCTGTCGTCGGTCGCGTTGAGGTAGCGAATGACGGCGTCGGCGACGTCCGCGTTCACGTGAAAGGCGGCCGTGCCGGCTGGCCAGTAGCCCGAGCACTCCGCACCGGTGATCGTGCGCCACGGGAAGGCCGCGCCCGCGAAACCCAACACGCGCGCCCGTTCCTCGGCGATCGCGAGGGTGCTGTGACGCCAGGCCAGCGCGTCGGCGACCGTCGAGGGCGCGCTGTAGGTGAGGACGGGCAAGACGAAGGTCTCGGTGTCCCAGAACGTGTGTCCGTCGTAGCCGGTGCCGGTCAGCCCCTTCGCCCCGATTCCTCGACGCTCCGCCCGAGCTCCGGCCTGGAGGACGTGAAAGAGCGAGAATCGCACGGCCTGTTGGATCTCGGGATCACCATCGACCTCGACGTCGGCACGCGCCCAGAAATCGTCAAAGAACTCCCGTTGCTCCGCGACGAGACCGTCCCAGCCCTTGACGAGAGCTGACGAGAGGGCGGCGTCCACCTGGTCACGCAACGCGTCGCGAGTCCGTTCGCTCGACCATCCGTACGTGACGAATTTGTCGAGGACCAGCCGTTCTCCCGGTTCGAGCGCCACGGTGATTGTTACGCGACCGAGATTGTCGCGGCTCTCCGACGCGAGGTTGACCGATGGCGGACCCTCGAAGACGTGGTCCATGGCCGCCGCCACCATAAGTTGACTGAGCGTGGTGCGGTGTACGAGTGCGCAGCGCGCACCCTCGTGATCGTGGAGTTCTGCCTGCCACGGCGCTTCGAGCACCCAGGACTCCCGCGGATCGTCACTGGATGTGGGCAGGGGCTCGTTGGCCACAAGTTCTGACTGCACGACAATATGAACAGGTTGACCGACCGCCTCGACCTCGTAGCGAATGGCGGCGACGGACCGCTGCACCATCGACACCATCCGCGTAGAGGTAACGCGAACACGCTGGTGCGACGGCGATGACCACTCCAGGTCGCGCCGGAGCAACCCGGTACGAAAATCGAGCGTCCGCTCGTGAGAATGGAGCTCGCCGTAACGCAGGTCGAAGGGCTCGTCGTCCACAAGTAGACGAATGACCTTGCCGTTGGTGACGTTGATCATCACCTGGTCGTCCTGGGGATATCCGTAGCCGGCCTCGGCGTAGGGCAGCGGCCGTAGCTCGTGCACGCCGTTCAGGTACGACCCGGGAATCCCGTGGGGATCACCTTCGTCGAGATTCGCGCGCCATCCAATGTGACCGTTCGACAGCGTGAAGACCGATTCACTCTGAGCCAAGACGTCCAGGTCCAACTCCGTCTCGCGCAGGCACCAAGGTTCGATCTCGTAGCACCAGTGGTTGATCACAGGGATCTCGCACGAGTACCTGCTCGACCATGACCAGCTGCACTGCGATTCGTCATCAACGACTCATTTCTTTCGGTCCCGCGCGAAGCAGCCACGGTCTTCGGACCGACCGAGGAACGAGTTCTCAACGGCCAGCAGTGAGCCGCGCCACTCCCAACGTTGAGTGTACGGCCCCTCCAGCGGCCCGATCGCTCACTTGTGGCCGTGGGAGCGGTCGTGGTGCGGCCCCCGAACGCGAGGGCGGCGGCGGCCCCGCCGACAAACGAGCACTTAATCAACGTTCCCTTTACGGCGATGCCACTTCGTCTACTCAGGGCTCGCACGGACCCGTGGGCACGATAGATTCTCAGCCACGTACGCTCACCTAACCGGCCGAAGGATGGACGCATGACCGCACTGCCGCTGCGCCAGCGTCCGGCCTGGATGTCGCTGATACGTCACTTCGAAGAGGTCCATTCGCTGCACCTGCGCGACCTCTTCGCGAGCGACGCCACCCGCGGGTTGCGACTTCGCGCCCAGGCCGAAGGCCTCTACCTTGACTACTCGAAGAATCGCGTTACCGACGAAACATTGCGACTGTTGTTCGAACTGGCTCGAGAGTCCGAACTCGCCGAGCAGCGCGACCGAATGTTTCGTGGTGATCACCTCAACGTCTCTGAAGATCGCGCCGTTCTCCACGTGGCTCTGCGGATGCCGAAGGAGGCCACATTGGTGGTGGACGGCGTTGACGTCGTCGAGCAAGTCCATCGAGTCCTCGAGCGAATGACCACGTTCGCGCTCGCCGTGCGATCCGGCGAGTGGAAGGGTCACACCGGTAAGTCGATCAAGAACGTGGTCAACGTCGGCATCGGGGGATCCGACCTCGGCCCAGTGATGGCCTACGAGGCGCTACGCCACTACTCGCGCCGGGACCTCACCTTTCGCTTCGTCTCCAACGTCGACGCCACCGATCTCGTGGAAGCGCTGCGCGATCTCGACGCCGCCGAGACGCTGTTCATCGTGTCGTCGAAGACCTTTGGAACCCTCGAGACCCTCACCAACGCCCAGTCGGCGCGGCAGTGGCTCAGCGAGCGGCTCGGTGAGGACGCTGTCGCCAAGCACTTCGTGGCGGTCTCCACGAACGACGTGAAGGTCCGCGACTTCGGGATCGCAATCGAGAATATGTTCGGGTTCTGGGACTGGGTGGGCGGCCGATACTCAATGGAGTCCGCGATCGGCCTCTCGACGATGCTCGCGATTGGCCCCGAGCAGTTCAATCAGTTGCTCGAGGGATTCCACGCAATGGACGAGCACTTTCGAAGCGCCCCCTTCGAACAGAACCTCCCGGTGATCATGGGGCTGCTCGCGGTGTGGAACCGGAACTTCCTCGACTGTCCCACCGTGGGCGTCATGCCCTACGACCAGTACTTGCGTCGCCTACCGGCCTACCTCCAACAGTTGACCATGGAGTCCAACGGAAAACACGTGACCATCGCGGGCGTCGAGGTCGACTACCCCACCGGCGCCACCTACTGGGGCGAGGCGGGCACCAACGGCCAACACAGCTTTTACCAACTGATCCATCAGGGCACGACCATCGTGCCCGTCGATCTGATCGGCTTCGCGAAGAGCCTGAATCCGCTCGGAGGGCACCACGACATCCTCACGTCCAACGTCTTCGCTCAAGCCCAGGCGCTGGCCTTTGGCAAGACCGCCGAGGAAGTCCGCGCCGAAGGGACGGCCGACCAGATCGTGGCCCACCGCGTGATGACCGGCAATCGACCGACCAACGTCCTCCTGGCCGAACTCCTCACCCCTCGGCTGTTGGGTTCCCTCGTCGCACTCTACGAGCACTCGGTCTTCACGCAGGGAACAATCTGGGGTATCGACTCCTTCGATCAGTGGGGGGTCGAGCTGGGTAAGGTCCTGGCGACGCAGATCATCCCCGAACTGTCCGCCGCGACCGATTCCGAACTCGCTCACGACTCTTCAACCAACGCGCTCATCGCGCTCTATCGCACACTCAAGAAGGCAGGTGACACGTATGGCCACTGACCGACCAACGCAACTCGGAATGGTGGGGCTCGGGCGGATGGGGTCGAACCTTGTGAAACGGCTCGCCCGCGACGGGCATCGCTGCGTCGTGTACGACGTCAACGCCGATGCGGTGAAGGCGATTGAGGGCGAGCGCGTGCTCGGGGCTTCGTCGCTCAAGGACCTGGTCGCTCAGCTCGACGCTCCGCGGGCGCTCTGGCTCATGCTGCCCGCCGCGATCACCCAGGTGACCCTCGACGAGCTCGTGCCTCTATTGAGTGGCGACGACGTCGTCATCGATGGGGGGAACTCCTACTACCGCGACGACGTGCGGCGAGCGGCGACCTTGGCCGAGAAAGGACTCCACTTCGTCGACTGCGGCACGAGCGGGGGCATCTGGGGGCTGGAGCGCGGTTACAGCCTGATGATTGGCGGCGAGCCGGACGTGGTCGGCCGTCTCGAACCGATCTTCAAGTCCATCGCACCGGGCGACGACGGCACCCCCGCGACGGTGGGGCGACCCCTGTCCAAGGGCACGGCCCAACTCGGCTACCTCCACTGTGGACCGAATGGGGCTGGGCACTTCGTCAAGATGGTGCACAACGGCATCGAATACGGGATGATGGCGTCGGTTGCCGAGGGACTCAATATTCTCAAGCACGCGAACGTGGGCCAGCAGACTCTTGCGCAGGACGCGGAGACGGCGCCCCTGCGCGACGCGGAGTTCTACACCTACGACTTCGACCTCGCTGAGGTAGTCGAGGTTTGGCGCCACGGCTCGGTGATCTCGTCGTGGCTGGTCGACCTCACCGCCGACGCGCTCGCGTCGTCGCCGGACCTCGCTGCGTACAGCGGTCGAGTGTCGGACTCTGGCGAGGGTCGCTGGACTATCGAGGCGGCGATCGACGAATCCGTTCCCGTGCCCGTGCTGAGTGCCGCGCTCTGGCAACGATTCGACTCACGGGGCATGGGCGAGTTCACCGCCAAGGTCCTGTCGGCGATGCGCGCCGGGTTTGGCGGACACGTCGAAAGAGGCTCGTGACGTGCAACACGAACTGCGCACCTTCCTCGACGACGAGTCCCTCGCCGACGCCGCCGCGTCGTTCGTGGCCGAGCGGGCCCGCCGGGCTGTCAACGCCAAGGGCAGCTTCACGTTCGCCGCGAGTGGGGGACGAACGCCGTGGGCAATGTTTGAGAGACTTGGGGCACATGAGATGCCGTGGGAAGAGGTCGTCCTCTACCAGGTCGACGAGCGAGTGGTCGCGCTCGGCGACGCCGAACGAAATCTATCAAACCTAGAGTCCAGTTTGGGCGCCGCTCGTCCGACCATCGTGGCGATGCCGGTCGACGATGTTGACCTGGACGCCGCGGCCGAGCGCTACGCCTCACTACTACCCGAACGATTCGATCTGGTGCACCTGGGACTCGGACCCGACGGCCATACCGCGTCCCTCGTGCCGGGCGACATGGTCCTCGACGTGCACCAACGGCTCGTCGCGGTGACCGAGCCCTACGACGGCCATCGGCGAATGACGCTGACCTACCCAGCCCTGGCCCGCGCCAATCAACTCCTCTGGCTCATCACCCGCGCCGAAGACCGCGCTCCCCTCTCGCAGCTCTTAGGTGGGGACACGTCGATTCCGGCCGGTCGGGTGGAGGCGCCGCATTCGTTGATCATGGCGAGTCGTGTCGCGGTGACCCCGTGAACGTCGAAGCAGAGAAGCGCCTGGTTGGCGATCGTGCGGCCGAACTGGTTGACGACGGGATGCGGGTAGGACTCGGGACGGGTTCGACGGTGGCCTACCTACTCGAAGCGATCGCCCGTCGCCACCCCAAGGCCCTCTTCGTCGCGACCTCCCCGGCGACCGCGTACGCCGCTCGCGCCCTGGGTATCCGGGTCGAGTCGTTTGACGAGCTCGACGAACTCGACCTCGCCATCGACGGAGCGGACCAGATTGTGGCCACGGGCTGGCTCGTGAAGGGCGGCGGCGGTGCCCACACCCGCGAGAAAATCGTCGCCCACGCGGCGCACCGATTCGTGGTCATCGCCGACTCGACGAAGATGGTCGACCAAATCCGTCCACCGATACCGCTGGAACTCAGCAGCTTTGGCATTCGGGCCACCCTACGTCATTTGCATCCGACAGCCCTGCGTGACGTCGCGCCCAGCCCCGACGGTGGCCTCATCGCCGACTACCACGGCGAGGTCGTCGTCGCGTCCGACACCGCCCGCTGGCTCTCGTCAACCCCCGGGGTCGTCGAACACGGACTCTTTTCGCCCGAACTAGTGAGCGAGATCATCATCGCCACCGGTAGAACGGTGTCGAGCACGAGGCTGGAAGGTGGTTCATGACGTCACCAACGAACGAGAGTCATTCGTTCACTCCCGCCGACCACGTCTTCGTGTTGTTCGGCGCGACCGGCGACCTGGCGAAGCGCAAGATCATTCCCGGTCTGTTCCACTTGGCGGTTGCCGGACTACTGCCCAAGAAGTACCGGATTATCGGGGTTGCCCGCAAGGACTCGGCGATCTCGACAAAAGAGTTCCGCTCGCGCGCGTACGACGCCGTCTGCCAGTTCGGCTCCAACAAGCCCGAGGGTCCAATGTGGCGAGCGTTCGAAGAGACGCTCTCCTTCGCCTGGGCGAACGACGACGGCACCGGTAATCTCGTCGACGCCGTCACCCGCGCCGAAGAAGAGATTGGGGGCTCCGCGGAGCGTCTGATCCATTTGGCCGTGCCGCCCAGCGCCGTCATTGGCATCGTCGAGATGCTCGGCTCGAGTGGACTGAACCGGGAGTCTAAGATCATCTGCGAGAAGCCCTTCGGGGTCGACCTCGCGTCGGCCCAGGAGCTCAATCGGGTCATCGCGACCTGCTTCGACGAATCCCGGGTCTTTCGGATCGATCACTTCCTCGGCAAGGAGTCGATTGACAACATCCTGGCCCTGCGCTTCGCCAACGGCCTGTTCGAACCAGTGTGGAATCGAAATCACATTAGTTACGTGCAGATCGACGTACCCGAGAAGCTCACCATCGAGGGTCGGGGCGCCTTCTTCGAACAGACCGGGACCTTTCGTGACATGGTCGTGACCCACCTCTTGCAGGTCTTGGCCTTCATTGCTATGGAACAGCCACTCTCCTTTGACGCCAAACCGCTGCGCGACGAGATCGCCAAGGTCTTCCAGTCAATTCGCCCGATCGAACCTCACTGCGTCGTGCGAGGCCAGTACGACGGCTACCGCGACGAAGCCGGAGTCGCACCAGACTCCCAGACGGAGACCTTCGTGGCCCTTCGAGTCCACGTGGAGAACCCCCGATGGAAGGGCGTGCCGTTCTATTTGCGAACCGGAAAGTCGATGGCCGAGGGCCGTCAAGTGGTCACCGTCGGATTCAACGAACCGGTAATCAAGATGTTTCCCGTCGACCACCTCGAAGGACAGCGTCACGGCAACGAGCTGGTCACCGATTTCGCCGATCCCGGATCGATTCACACCCACTTCCTCGCCAAGCAGCCCGGTCCTCAGATGCGCCTAGGGCCGGCGGTGATGTCGTTTCGTTACGAAGACTCGTTTCGCACCGCCAACAATCTCGAGGCCTACGAGCACCTGATCCTTGAGGCGATGCTCGGGAACCAGGCTCTGTTCACCCGATCCGACGGTATCGAACGCCAGTGGGAGATCGCCGCTCCGGTGCTCGAGAACCCTCCCCCGGTCGAGGTCTACGCCCAGGGGTCGTGGGGTCCCGCGTCAATCGAGCGCATCGTGTCACCGAATCGATGGTCGCTCCCTCGATGAGTGCGCCGAGGGTCCGACTGCTGATTTCGGACGTCGACGGGACGTTGGTGACGTCGGACAAACGACTCACCAACGCCACGGTCGAGGCCGTGAAGGGACTTCGAGAAGCGGGGATCATCTTCGCCATCACCAGTAGCCGCCCCCCTCGTGGCCTCTCGATATTCGTCAAGCCGCTACAGCTTTCAACACCGCTCTCGGCGTTCAATGGCGGCATGGTGGTCGATCCCGACATGCGAATCGTCGCGGAGCGGACGATCCCCGACGACCTCGTGCAACCGACCATCGATCTCCTCGACGACCACGGGCTGTCGGTGTGGGTCTACCAGGGCGAGCAGTGGTACGTGCGCGATCCCGATGGACCCCACGTTCATCATGAGTCCACGGCAGTCCAGTTCACACCGACCTCGTTGTCCAGTTTCGATAGCCTGAAGACCGACGTCGCCAAGATCGTGGGGGTGAGCGACAGTGGCGAGGCAATGGCCGCAGCACGAGTGGCGATTGGGGGGGCCCTCGCGCAGCAGGTCGCCGCGTCCAGCTCCCAGCCGTACTATCTCGATGTCACGCACCCACTCGCCAACAAGGGAACAGTCGTCGATTTCCTCTCACAGACGTTCGCTGTCCCGACGACAGAGATCGCGGCAATCGGCGATGGCCACAACGACGTCCTGATGTTCGAACGGGCCGGCCTGAGCATCGCCATGGGTAACGGTGATCCCGAAGTGCAACGCGCGGCCCACGTCGTCACGGACTCGAACGACGCTGACGGATTCTCCAACGCCGTCACGAATTTCGTTTTGAAATAACTTCCTCAGACCGTACCGGGCGAGGTCACCACAGGCTGCACGATTCAAAAGTTCGACGATTCGGCGCCGTCGTCGTTGCCCGACGTCGCCGCGGCGTGAGGATTAGACCAGTGCCAGGGATTCGCGCTCGTCGAGGAAACGCCACCACGCGTCCGCGACGAGGTCGACCCCTCGACGAATCTGTTCCTCGCGCGGTGACATCGACGACAGGGCGTCCATCGTCCACTTGGCGTGCTCCTGTTCGAGAAGACCGTGCACCGCCCAGAAGTCAATCGCCGGTGCGGCACCGCCGTAGTGAGTGACGAGCCCGTCGTGCTTGGACTGGGCGATCTCCGCGGCCTGGGCCTCGTAGGCGACGAGCGCGCCCATCGCTGTAGCGCCTCCTTCATGGAGTGCGGTGCGATAGCACTCGAGCAGCGCCGACATTGCTGGCGAGGCCTCCACGCGGTCTGCGCCGTAGGCAGCGGCGAACTGTTCGAAGAGCATGAGGTGGCTCGGTTCGCCGACCTCATCGCTCAGGTTGTCGAGCACCGCGTCGCGGGCCTTCCCGTCGAGGACTTCGGCCAAATGGCCAAGGAACTCCGGCAGGAAGGACTCGAAGTGGCGGTACTGCTCCGCGTAGCGGGCCAGCTCCTCTGGTGCGAGGTCGCCCTCCTCCCATCGACGGTAGAACGGGTGGGTCAGGAGCAGACGCCCCACGAGAGCGTCGCGAACAATCGAGTCAATTGAAGTATCCATGACCGCACGGTAGCCGAGCGAATGCTTGGAAACCTCGAGGGCGTCTGGTCCGTTGACCGTGTCGCTCGGCGCGCGTCGGGATCCTAGAAGTCCAGTCCGATATCCAACACCGGCGACGAGTGGGTCAGGGCGCCCACCGCGAGGCCTGTACGCCCGTCGCCGCGACGCGCGGGCGCCCGCCAACGTGGGGCCCGACTCGCCTCAACTTTACCGGGTGACCGGTCACGCGTTCGTGATCTCGAACGACGTCCACCGCCCGTCGCAGTTCGTCCACGGCAAAGTTGTCCAGTAGTAGAAAGTCCGCCCCCGCGGTGATGGCCACTCGTAGTTGTGCGATCGAGTCCACTTCGATCTCGATAGGTACTTCGTGCACGTAGTGGCGCACGAGCGCGAACGCCTCGACGACACCCCCCGCGGCGGCAACGTGCTTGTCCTTCACCAGCGCCGCGTCGTTCAGATTCATCCGGTAGTTCATGCCGCCCCCACAGCGAACCGCGTACTTCTCGAGCGATTGAGGGCCCGTCGACCCGGTAGTTGTGCGCCAGGATTAGTGCGTCACTGTCTTTCGCGAGCGCCCGAACACGTAGAAATCACTGCGCATCGACGGCGACGCTCACGCAGGCCGGTCTAGGCAGAGTCGCCAGAAACACGGCTCGTCCAGTCGTCCCTCGACGTGGCGACGTCGCTCCGGGCGGAGCCAGCCGACGTCGGCTTACGGGACGATGACCATGCGCACGGTGTCGGTGATCTGGGCGCCGCCCGAGGTCGAGCCGGCCATGATCACAACGGGATCACCGGCCTTGGCGATGCCCGACTGTTTGAGGCGCGTAATCGCGACGTCGCACAACTCGTCGATGTCGTGGGCCGGTGAAATGTAGATCTCCTGCACGCCCCACGAACTGCGCAGTTGACGAGCCGTTGACTCGTTCGGCGTGATCGCCACGATGGGCATCGGGGGACGAAATCGCGAGATGGCTCTCGCGGTCATTCCCGACCGCGTGCAGGCCACGATGGCCACGGCCTTCTCCTCCATCGCGGCGCGCCACGCGGCGCCGGTGATCGCCGCCGTAATTCGCGTCGACCTCGTGCCAACGCCGACCTGTTGGACCCCTAGTCCGGCACCCCAGGACTCGTAATCGAAGTACTCCTCGGCGCGACGCACGATCCGGTCCATGGTTTCGACGGTACCGATCGGATCGTCGCCAATCGCGGTCTCGCCGCTCAGCATGACCGCGCTCGCACCGTCGAGCACGGCGTTGGCGACGTCGGTCACCTCGGCGCGTGTCGGGACTTGCGCGTGCGTCATCGATTCCAACATCTGCGTCGCCACGACGACGGGACGGGCGTAGCGCACGCCGTGTCGCACAATCTCCTTTTGGAGGTGGGGTACCTCTTCGATGGGCATGCGCACGCCGAGGTCACCGCGCGCCACCATGATTGCGTCCGACACGCCAATTATCTCGTCGAGGTTCTCGACACCTTCGCCGGTCTCGATCTTGGCCATCAGCATCACGTCGTCACGCGACAGGACCGTCCGTACCGACACCATGTCGAAGGCCGATCGGACGAAGGAGACTGCGAGAATTTCGAAGGCTTCACTGCGCAGTGCCTCGAGCCGCTCGCGGTCGTCATCGGTCGGCAGGCGGTCATTGAGGATGGACGACGGCAACGACAGTCCGGGCTTGCCGACCACCGAGCCTCCCGAGGAGACTCGCGCGATGACCTCGGCACCCACACGCTCCACGTCCAGCGAGACGCCCCCGTCGCCAATGTGTATTTTGTCACCACTCTTGAGCTGCGAGAGAACGTGGTGACGCTCGACGATAATGCGCTGCGCGGTCGAGACGCCTCCGATAGCCTCGACGAGTTCAATCTCGTCGCCGATGTTGAGCAACACCGACGCGGTGCCGAAAGAGCCCGCGCGAATCTTCGGTCCGGGAATGTCGACCATGATGGCAGCGTCAGGGGCGAGGTCGCGAACCCGACGCAGCCGCTCCACGCCCGAGGCGATGTCGCCGTGAGCGAACGAGAGACGAAAGACGTCAACGCCGGCCTTGACGAGCCCCAACAGCACCTCATCGCTGTCCGACGCCGGTCCAATGGTGGCTACAATCTTCGTGCGTCGCACGTGGTTCCCTTCGCTGATTTCGTCGAGTCTACGAGATAGCCCACGGCCGTCGCGTTGGAGAACGCGGACGTCGCGCTACCGATGAGTAAGGTCGGCCCCCGAGTTGTTACGAAAGTGTCGCGTTCTTTATCGTCGCACCGGTACGACGACATCAGCGCCGTCGACGTCGATGACGCGTAGGTTCATGCCGTAACAGTGGGCCAGCTCGTCACTGCGGACAACGTCGCCAGCGGCGCCGTCGAGGACAAGTTCACCTTGGTTCAAGAGGATGAGACGGTCCGCGAACTGTCCGGCCAGCGTCAGGTCGTGCAGAGTTGCGACGACCGTCAAGCCGCCGTCGGCCACCTCGGACCGCAACAGCTCGAGCAACTCCATCTGGTGGCGCAGGTCGAGACCCGTGATTGGCTCGTCGAGCACGATGACCATCGTCGACTGGGCGAAGGCCCTGCCAAGGACCATGCGTTGGCGCTCGCCGCCCGACAGGGTCACGACGTCACGGTCGCGGAACTCTCCGAGCGAGAGCCGCTCGAGCACCGAATCTACGATGGCGCGATCGCGCGTGGTCGCCGCGCGAAGCAGTCCGTGGTGGGCCACGCGACCGAGCGCCACGTAGTCGTAGACGGTCATGCCACTCGGCACCACCGGGTGCTGGGGCACCAGGGCCACCAATCGAGCTCGTTCGCGCTCATTCATTGCGGCGAGGACCCGACCGCCGATCGAGACGGTGCCGCGCGACGGTCGGCGCAGGCCGGCAATCGCTTCCACCAGCGAGGTCTTGCCGGCCCCGTTGGGACCGACAATGGTGCACCAGGTGCCCGACTGGATCGCGACGGTGACGTTCGACACCAGCACCTTGGCGCCCACACTCACCGTCACGTCTCGTAGTTCGACTTGGCTCATACCGCCACCGGCCGACGCAGGCTGAGGATCAGGACGAAGACCGGCGCGCCGACGAGGGCGGTGACGACGCCGAGCGGCAACTCCGAAGGAGCCATCACCGTACGCGCGATGGTGTCGGCGAGCACGAGAAAGGCCGCACCCACGACGACGGAAATCGGCAGAATTCGGCGATAGGAAGTGCCGACGAGCAGGCGAACGACGTGCGGCACAATGATCCCCACGAAGCCAATGAGCCCGACGGCGGACACTACGGCGGCGGTGCCGAGCGACGACGCCGCGATCACCACGAGCCGGACACGGCCCACCCGCACGCCGAGGGAGCGCGATTCGTCCTCACCGACACTCATCACGTCGAGCGCGCGTCCGGCCGCGACGCAGACCATCGAGCAGACGGCGACGTAGGGCACGACTATCCACACCGAATGCCAGCTCGCGCTGGCGAGCGACCCGAGCAGCCAGATATAGACGCGCGCGATGGAGCCCGACGACTGCTGTTGAAGGAACGTCTGGGCGCTCGTGAGCAGCGACGCGACCGCGACGCCCGCGAGGATGAGGGTCGCACCACTCGAACGCGAGTTGCGGCCCCCGATCAGCCACGTGACGATGACGGCGCCCATGGCGCCAACGAAGGCGAGCAACGGCGTCCAGGCCGGAGTAACGAGTCCGCTGCCAACGTCGACGATCGCGATGGTCGCGCCCAGACCGGCGCCGGCGGCGACGCCGAGGAGGTACGGATCGGCCAACGGATTGCGAAACACGCCCTGGTAGGTCCCGCCCGCGACCGCGAGCATCGCGCCGGCGAGCAGTCCCAGCACCATCCGGGGCGCCCGTAACTGCCAGAGAACCGTCGACTGCAGGGTGGACAGGGTGTTGTGACCAACGCCGAGGTGCGAAAGGACGTTGCCGACCACGGGTCCGATCCCGATGGACGTCGGCCCGATGACCAGTCCTCCGATCGCGGCGATGACGAGACCGGTAAGGCTGAGCGCGACCACGAGTGCGACGCGACGCCCGGTCGGAGGATGGGTGACCAACGAGCTACTTCCAGAGCTTCGAGTTGCGCAGAGCACCCTTCACCGCGGCGGTGATCGCGTTCATCAGGTTCGCCAGTCGTGGTCCCCAGCGCGACGCCACGTTGTCACTCAACCCAATGACCTCACCATTGGCGACGGCGCTCACGTTGGCGAACCCCGGACGCAACGCCACCGTCGCGGCCGAGGCCTGACAGCAGAGGGTGTCCGCGAGGAAGATCAGGTTCGGATTCGCACTCACGATGTACTCCGGCGAAAGTTGAGGGTAGCCCGCGTCGGCCGAGGTGCTCTTGGGGTCGGCAATATTGACGACACCCAGCGAGGCCAGGATCGATCCAACGAACGTCGAGCTGGTGATCGAGTAGTACGTCGGATCAAGCTCGTAGTACCCATTCAGGACCTTGCCCGGATGGGCGGGAATCGACCTCACGTCCGCGCCGAACGTCCTGCGCAACGAGGCGACGAGGTTGCGGGCACTACGCACGTGGCCCGTCAGTGCACCCAGCTCCTGGATCTGTTGGTACGCGCCGAGGAGGTTCTTGGGCGCGTCCTGTTCGACGACCTTGACGCCGAGCGCCGTGAGCTTCGCCTTGATCGAATTGGCGTCGTAGGAAATCACGACGAGGTCCGGCTTCGTCGACGGATGTGACGGCGAGGTCTTGCAGATGCCAACGATCGCCTCCACGCTGGGATTGAGCGAGTCGATCCGTTTCGCAGGCAGGCCCGACGTTGGGTAGTTGGCATCCTTGTCGACCGCCTGGACCAGTGCTCCGGCGCCGATTGCGTAGAGCGATTCGGTCGCCGTTGGCGAGAGCGAGACAATGCACCGCGCCACGGACACCGCCCCACCGGGCGAAGCGGTGATGAAGGGAAGGACCGGCGCGCCGACGAGCAGGGCGAGGACCAACCGAAGGGTCTTGAACATGGATATCTCCTTTCCGTCGAAGTGGGTTGGGCGACGGATGGATATCCGATCGACCGCTCCTTACCTCGAGAGCTGTCTTTCACATCTCCTCGCGGAAGGCGACCTGGCTACGCGGTCTTCTCATGAAGGCCACTTACAGTTGCGGGACAGCGTTGGAATCACACCAACTTCGCTGCCGCGAGGCACTTCGAACCCTACTCCATCAACTCGAGCCGAGTTCGGGCCGGGCGACCCACGTCGCGTCGACGGCGCCGCGACGGCGTTGCCTACGTCGTCGTCCACCAGAGAGTGGCAAGAGGTCGCTTCGTTGGCGCGGGATGATCGGCCAAGTACTCACGCACCTCACTCTCACGCGAGGAGGGCAGACAGAGTCGCACTCGCAAGAAGTGCGCCGCCTCTTCGAGGTCGGCCATCGATCTGGCAGGCCCGTCCCAACGTTCGAGCGACGCGTTGATGTCCATCTCGTCGAGGACCCGAACGAGGTCATCGGGCGTGGGCCCCACCGGGCGCTCAATCTTCCAGAAGTGCCGCCACGCGTCGTCCAAATCCGTCATCGGATGCTGGTTCGACATCTCGAGTACCACGCGGTGCCGCGCGTGGAGATTGAGCGCCACAATGAAGGGCACAATATCCCCGACGTTGTAGGCGACGTGGTGGGCCGTCACGACGTCGGCGATGGGCGCCGCCCGCTCAACGTCGGGCCAACGGCCGTCGATGGTCACGCACTCGAGGCCCCGTGCACGAGCGTTTCGTTCGAACATCGTCAGCATCTCTGACTGATGGTCGATACCAATCACTCTCTTCACGTCAGGCGCGAGCGCCATGGCCGCGACGCCACCACCACAGCCAATATCGAGGACACTGCCCTCCGCCCCCAACGCCTCACGGGCGCGGTCGTGTGACGGTGAAGGTGCAATCACGTCGGGGACGTCGAACAGCACTGTGGGGTGGATCCACGGACTCTCCTCGGCCGCGGCGAGAATCTCGGCGGGAATGGCCCAGGCGTCGAGGTCCCGGCGCCACCGGCGCGCGGCGTTCACGTGGTTCGTTCGTGACGCCGGGCGAGGAAGTCGGCGCCGGCATCGGGTCTCACGACCGCGGCCGCGCGGCACGTGCACCGCTGCTCCTGCACGACGCCCGCGAGCGTCCGTTCAACGTGGCGCCCGCATCCCTTCCAGGTCGCTTTGCCACACCTCGGGCAGTTCGTCTTGGTGCACATTGCCCACTACCTTTCCTTCCACTCTTCGAGCGAACTGCCGAGTGGACGTTTCGAACAGTGGGAGTGTGAGCATGGCGCGTGTCGCCGCCCCGGCCCCCGGTACGGCTCAGCGAGAGGCCGATGCGAAACAGGTCGTGAGAAAGGCGGTGAGGCCCGTCACGTCACGTCGAATGCTCTTGCCGTGCTCGCTGGTCGAAATCTGGAGGGCCGGACAGAACGAGTCGAGGCCCTCGCAGAAGAAGTGCGGCGAGCCCCGCACTCCACAGGCGACCCCCTCGTGCCAACTGGCTCGCACGGCGCCCCGGTCACTGTCAGTGGCCGGAGCGATATCGAATCTCTCAGCCAGGTCCGTCAAGACCTCGGGATCCGAGATGTCACGACCTTCCTCGAAGAGTGCGTCACGAAGCGCGAAACTCAACTGTTCCCCGAGGCGGACGTCGCGTCCATAGGCTTGCTCGGCGAGCGCCAGGGCCTCCAGCGTCGACGGCGGGAACCGGTCCAAGCGAAAGCCTCGAAACATCGTTGGCGACACTTGGTCGCGCAGCTCGTTGACGTGGATCAACGTGGCCTCGGGGTCGAGGGGGTGATCGTTCACTAACTCGAGCGGCCAGGGGCGCACGCGAATCGTGACGTCGGAGCGGGCGCTGACCCGACGGATTTCGTCGACGGCTCGCAGGCCCACGTGGG
>JANYFR010000002.1 GCA_025362585.1 Acidimicrobiales bacterium
GGCGCCCGCGAGGGAGAGTCCAATCGTCTGCCACTTCGTGGAGGCGGCGAGGGTCCAGTTGGCGTTCACCGTGGTGGGGGCGGCGACGCTCTGGGTCGCGACGCTCTCGCCCCAGCTGTAGACGAAGGCGCCCGCGTTGTAGTTGGACCACGGCGACAGTGGTGCCGCGCTGATGCTCTGGGCGTTCACGTAGACGAGGGCCACGTTGCCGGGCGCCACGGTGGTGACCGCGGCCGTGGGGGCCGTGCCGGTGCCCTGGGTGGGCGTGTTCGCCACGGCGCTGAGCGTCCCGCTGAACTCGGTCGCTTGGACGAACCCCGAGCCGCCGCCACTCCAGGTGACGTTGACCGTCCGTGCGGCACCGGTGACGTTCGAGCAGATCCACAGCTCCACGTCGGACTGGCCACTCTGCAGGTTGCTCACGACCTTGGTGAAGGTCCCCATTGGACTGGTCACCGACGTGACCGTCTGACCGGTCGAACCGGCGCCCAGCAGCGCGAGGACCACGGTGTCGCCCACCGTGGCGTTCGTCGCCAGCACCGTGCCCGGCGCGCCACTGGCGATCGCACTCGTGCCGGCGTCGCCGGACTGGACCTTCGTGATGGTGCCCGGCGCCGTGCCCGTCCCCGTCAAGATGACCTTCTGCACACCGCTACCGTCGCTACCTTGGAAATACCAGTACGCCGTCGCCGGGCCACTAGCCGTCGGCGTGTACGTCACGGACTCTTGAATCGAAGTGTTCGGGGCAATGGTATTCGGGGGCGTCGTCGTGGCGAGCTGCACGAAGGGATTGGTGAGAGCACTAAATCCGTTAGTGGTCGGAGGCGTCGACGTCACAATCGTCAACGGCGTGGCGCCCTGATTACCCAGCGTGAAGTTCAACGTCGCCGATGAGCCGACCGCCACAGAGCCAAAATTGAGCGTGCTCGGCACGGTCGAAATCTGGGATGGTGGATCAGCGGAGCCGGTGATGGCGACCCCGAAATTACCGACGCTGGTCTGAACGGTCGCCAACGAACTGAAGTCGTGTGAGAAGTTGCCCGATGAGCCCGGTGGATTGAACTGAACCGCAAAGGTGAAGGAGTCGTTCGCACCGCCATGGGGGTCGAGCGTCAACGGCGTGGCGGGTGGATCGTTCACGTAGAACGGCGCGAGCGGGTCAACGAATCCATTCACGGTTATGGGACTTGACGAATTGTTGGTGACGGTGACCGGTATCGTGACGATCGGACCACCAATCTGCTGCGGTGGGAAGGTCACCGGGTTAGGTGTCCAGCTGAGTGAGGGGTTCGCGGTCGTGCCCTGGCCGCTCAACACCACCCACGCCGTCGCACCCGTGACGTTGGCGGTCAGTGTCCCCTGGTTGGCTCCGAGTGCGTTGGGAGTGAAGGTGATCGGTACGGTGAGGGACTGACCGGCCGACAGTGCCGTGGGCAGCGCCAGGGAGGGAGTGCCGAGGCTGTAGGCCGCGCCGGAGAGTATCAATGAGGAGATGGTCGTCGGCGCGCTCGCCGTGAACGTCGCACTCTTCGTCTCGGGCTGGGCGAGCACCGTCGGGTCGAAGCTGAGGTTCGTTCCGACGATCGTGGGGGTCGACGACGGGAGTGCCCCGAAGCCCAGCAGCGTGCCGTCCTTCGTGCCCACGTAGAGGACGCCATTGTCGACGCTCGGCGCGGAGAAGACGGTCGAGGTGAAGGGCTGCGAGGTCCAGACCTGCGCCAGGGTGCCCTTCGGACCGGGGTTCACGGGCACCGGATTGAAAGCTTCGAGTTGCGAGCCGGCGCCACCCGGACCGCTGGCGTGGATGATCCAGAGCAGCGACGAGCCTGACGTGGTGCCGTTCGACGTGACAATTGGCGCGCCAGATCCGAAACCGAAGACGTTGCCCGAGTTGCCAGTGGACCCCACGAGTGGAAACGACAGCACCCCGGCGGTGTCGGTTCGTTGGAGGACGTTGAGCGTCCCGCCGCCCGTCACGTACGGGGTCGTTCCGGCCGTGGGCATGTAGATGTACCCGCCGTCGCCCGGCCAGACCGCTGGCCGCGACCACACGCCGCCGTAGGTACCCGTCTCGGACTCTACGTTGTCGGAGTTGCCGGGCCCTTGTTGGTAGCCGCCGAGGTTGTTCATTTTGAGGACGTAGACGATCCCCTGCTTGCCCGCGACGACCATCGGTTTGGGGTCGTCAGACGTGCCCATACTGGTGGGCAACGCCACCGGTCCTCCCGAGCCGAGGTCGCCGTCTTGCACGTTCAACTGTTGGGCGTTTGCCGCCATGAACCAATCGACCGGCGCCAACTTGCCATTGGCGTCGGTGTGGAGTTTGACGACGGCCTCACCGTAGGTCTGGTTCGAGAGGTTGGAGCCCGGCTCCGGGCCCGACGGGATGAAGCCGTTTCCGGTGGAGACGAAGATATTGCCATTGCCGTCGACGACGGGCGCCGAGCCCGACTGCCAAATGCCAGCCCCGGGGCCGTCGGGGGCGACAGCAACACCCTTCTCGCTCGACCACATGGTCGTTATCGACGCCGTCGTCGCCGAGACACCGACGAGCCAGCCCTCCCAACTGTTGAGATCGCACTGGGCGCCGAACGCCGCGTAAATAACACCGTTCACGAGCACCAACCCGGGACGCTGGGTCTGATTGGTCGCGTTGAACACGATGCCCGGAGCACCATCGGCGGATCCGACAATGGGGACACCTCCCGCGGGCCAGCCCGGCGCTGGGGCGCCAGTCTGCACGTTGACGGCCTGCATGAAGTCGCCGACCGTGTTACCCGCTTGCTCTTTGGCGGTGACGAAGTAGGCAGTGTCAGTCGTCGGGTCAATCACTGGCGTCCCGGTGATCCCAAGCTTCGAACCGATGTCGCCACAGCCGATGTTTTGAAGGGGATTGGCCGGAGCACCAAAACTGTCCTGCCACTCGATGGCGCCGGTCGTCGAGTTGAGGCCGTAGGCATAATTGTTCTGCGTCACAGCGAGAACGGTTGGTTGGCTCACCAGCGGCTGGGCGTACACCTGCCCGTTCAACTTGGCGTCGAAAATCTCCCCGAACTTTCCACCCGTCACTAGGGCCGGGCTCAACTGTGGCTGGTTCGGATACCAGCCCGTCACCGAGCTGTCGGCCGACATCTGCAGCGTGTTCGCTTGGGCACTCGTCACCGTCACGATGGGCGCGACCAACCCGCCGGCCACGAGCACGAGGCTGAGGCTGAGCAGCGACCTGCGCTCAAAACCGCGCAAGGTCATGGCGCGACGCTTGTGGTCGTTCTGCGCCCCCCGCTGTTTTGACATGGCGCAACAAGTTACCATCGCCACCTTCCTCCGCACAATCGCGTCACCATCGCGTCACAAGCCCCGAGGGTGGGTCATTTCAACGTCCTAATACCTGGTCGAGAACCTCCTTGATGGTGACCCTCGTCGCACGTCTGGTCAACGTCTCGAAGCCTCAAAGGGGACCTGCACCGGTTCTGGCCGATGGCGGTCGTTCGTGGGCCAGCCCCGTAGCCCGACTCGAACCATTACGAGTCGGCCTGCCCATCGTGCCGCGTGGGCCGCGGCCAGCCCTCGTGGTCACGAACTCCGTATCGTACAAATCGGAGACGCCAGATGTCTGAGCATCCCCCCGGAGTCTGAAGTCGTTCATTAGCATCACGTCTGACTTAAGAAAGAGGTCCAGTGACCGGCTACCCGTCGAGTTCGGGCTCACCCATTTTCATCATTTTTTTCCTGGCGGTCGTCGCCTTCCTTATTGTCTCGTACTGGAAGGTGTACACCAAGGCCGGTGAGCCCGGATGGGGCGCCCTCGTTCCCTTTTACAATCTCTACCTCTACTGCAAGATCGCCGGACGGCCCGGATGGTGGTGGGTCCTGTTGATGGTTCCACTCGTCAACATCGTGGTGGGCATCATCGTCGCGATTGATTTCGCGAGGGCCTTTGGCAAGTCGACTGGCTTCGGCGTCGGCCTGTGGATATTGAGCCCCGTTTTCGTGCCGATTCTGGCATTCGGCCCGGCAAAGTACACCAAGCCGATGCCCACTCGAGGGTGAGTTCCCTTCGATGTAGATTGCGGACCTCGGTTCCGCGTAAAGCAATCGACAACAATCAGTTTGGGGCCACGACTTCGAGTTCCAGAGCGTCGAAGGCGTGCTCCGTACGGCGCCTCCACACAAAGGTCGACTTGAAACCGCATGCATTATCTAGAAAAGGTCAACTCGCGCGTTCGAGCAGTTGTTGACTGATCAGCGGCAGTTCCCAGTTGACTTAACCACAGTTCCTCAACGAGCGAAGCATGTCGGAACATTCTTTCGTCCCTCGGTAAGCGCGCACCATTCGGCGACGATTTCAAGACGTGCTGCTTGGTCATCGCTACCGAAGTTGCGCATTCAGAAAATCAAGTCATGAAATTCGTCCCCACACCCACGTACTGGTTGGTGAGCTTCGCGAGCGACCCGTGCAATACCACGGGCTTCTCCTTTGCCCCGAGGAATTGACATGGCATCCGGCGACGGACGTCTCATTATGGGAGAAGCTATCGCTTCCGGAGTTCGTGGGACCCATCGACCGCTCGACCCTGTGCCGTCGTGACCCTCGACCGCCGAAACGTCACGTTAACAATCGGCCCGACTCGAGCCGAGCCGGGCCGATTGATCAATCTGTGCCCTCAGGGGTTGACGTAATTAACCGACGTCCCCCAATTGGCGTAACCATCTCGAGTCCCGCCACACGTCCCGATTGTCAATGTGAACGCGGCCCCCGTGCAGTTGGGCGACTGCACGTACCCATTGGCAAAGTAGAGTCGATTCGATCCCGGGAGATAGACCGCAGCGCTGTAGTCGCCCCAACGCGGCTGCACTGGACCGGGATAGCCCAGGTACTCCAAGAAGCCGTCTTGAGGCGCTTGACCCATGTCCACGACGTTGATCGTCGAAGGGCTGTCGGGCGAGCCGCCCAGGCGTACGTAAGCCGAACTCGGGTAGTAGCCGCCGTGGTGTGCCCCCGTCGGTCCACCATTTCCCGACAACGTGAAGTCCATGATGGCACCACTTCCGCCACCGCCACTGTCGCCGCCACCGTCGAGGTTGCCACTTGGGCCGTCGCTGCCCCCCGATCCGAGCACGGCCATCGACGGGAACTCGAGATCCTCATGCGCGGCCGACACGTACCCCTGCCTCGTTAAACTGAAGCTGCCGGTCGAGTCGAAGGATTTCGTGCCGACGACCCAGTACGCGGCTCCCTGATGAACTTCCGGGGGCGACGAGCCACCAAAGTTCTGCGTCACCGCGGTGCTAACCGCGCCATAGAGTTGACCATGTGACTGCGCCGCCTGGGTGAAGTTGTCACCGTTAGTGGCGATGCCGCCCTCGGGGCAAGGACCGGTGGTACTCAGCCCCGCGGCCACGCACATGTCGCCCAACGGAGTCGGTCCGGCCTTCTGATCGGCGACAAAACCCTCGCCGTAGTAATACTGGACACCCGAGAACAACTGACCGCCGAAGTGAATGCCCGAGCAGGTCGCACAGTGCGGACTATTCAGGTTCGAGAGACCGGTCCAGTCAAAGGCCGCGATCCGGGTGTCGCCACTCCCATAGAAGTCGAGAGTGCTCAGCATGAAGCCCGATCCACCGTGGCTGTTGTCGAACTGGTTGCCGTCGGCCGGCTGCGCTGGGATGACGGAGTACCAACAAGTGGTGCTGGGGGCGTGATGAAGGTTGTCGGACGCGCAGGTTCCATCGGGAGTCGCCAGGAGCCCCATGTTCTCGATGGCCACGCTGAAGTTGGTATTGGGCTGGCCGTCGTGCTTCGTGACGGGCAGACCCAGCTCCATTGCGTTCTTGTTGAAGGCGAACTCCTGGGCTCCGTTGAAGCCGCCGCCGCCAATACCATTGCCCGCGAGCGCGAACGCGTCGTAGAACAAGAGGAAGGCGTCCTGCGTGACGGACGTCTTCGCGAAGTCGTTCAACAGGGTCGGCGTCCCGGGCTCAGCGGGGTTGTAGTTGGCGTTGAGGAAGTACACGTGATACGGACCGAAGGGGTTCGACCCATCAGTGACCGCGATCCCCTCGTAGCAGGTATTCGGTACGCCAATGAAGCAGCCCCCAAAGGGTCCGCCGCTCGCTTCGCTACTCGCCGAGACGAACTGACTGATGAACCAATGGCCGCCATTGCTGGGGTCGTAGACGCACGAGACGTCGCCGCCGCTACTCCATCCAGAGGTTCCCATGTTGGCCAAACCCATCACGGTGTCGAGCGGTATCACCGATGAGACTCGGGCGAGGGCCGTGTTGAACACCAGCATCTCACCGAGGTTGTTGCTCTCGACCACGTAGCCGTTGCCAGCGCAGAGGCCTTGGTCCGATGGCTCGATGTCCCCATTGGGGTTAGTGCTGAGCGAGCCGCTGTCGACCGCGTTGAGGCCCTTCACACCGACGGCACCTCCCGGATTGTTGCTCACTTGAAAGCACCCAGAGCGCTCCAGGCGACAGTTCACCGTCGGCGGCGTCGGGTCGGGGCCGTGTCGCAGGACCGTGGGGTTCGGCAGCGAATGGAAACCGCTCGTCCGTAACGCCGCCGTCGTCAGCGTCTGACCCGACGTCGGGGCGATCGGGGCGCTCGGGCTCGTCGGCAACGATGCCGTCGACGGTGAGTCAAACGGACCCGAGAGCAGCGAACAGCCCGGAGTGTTACATCCGGTCGCGGCCGGTCCGACGAATGTGGGTGAGAAGACCCCCAAGCTCGAACTGGTGACGGTGTTAACCGAGTTCGAGGCTGTCGCCGCTCCCCCGGTGACGACGAAAGACGCCACGACGAGCGCCAAAGCGGACCAGAGTGCGACTCTGTTTTTCATTGAAACTACCTTCTCCCTTTTTCGTGAACCGCTATCGTTCGATGGCGGCACTCTTCAACTACCGTGGTCTGCACTTAGGCCCCACTCTGCGAGCTACCGGCTTTGCGCCGGCCCAAACGGCCTCGATCATCGAACGTGCATGCGACGGGCGAGGACGGTCCAAGGGTGCGTGTCCCACGACCCCGTTCTCTCAAGACCCCTCCTCAACGTTTCGGCGTCTGCTCTGGATACCATCGATTTCGCCCCAAGTCAAACGCTGTCGGAGTGACAACGGCATTCGGCGGATGGCGGTTGCCATTTGGCTCGGTCCCGATCGAGAGACCCGCGACGTCGAAATGCCCTGTACCTCTGCGCCCTGCCGACTCCGTGCTCGATTTCATCGGAGAGAGAGGACTCGTGCAGGACACTCGGATGGCAACCCACTCCAACGTTGACGCGGCCAACTTCGACACGCTGGCGAAGCTCGGGGCACACCATAAATTCGTGTGACTGCACATTCGCGGCTGTCGCGAATAGGGAGCCAACCATAAAGTGAATTTGGCCCGATCCCACAGTGACTGGCCAGGAAAATATTTAGTAGGGAGGCACCGGCGATGACAGACTCGGGATTGCTGCCCTTTTTTGCACGGGCTCAAGTATGGACAGGGTCTGCCCCTACGCCACTTGCACAGTGCGGGAGAGAGGGGCCCGGCGCGGCTTAAACAGAACCCCATGTATGAAGCAGGTCGCGCCGCCGCGAGCAGTCGGTGCGTTGGCGCGACCACAACTGCCAATCGCGATGTTGAAACGGTGGGTCGAGTTGCAAGGTTTGCGATCAAGCGTTGCCGGCTAGCTCTCGATGCCTAAAGTCTCCGGGCCGACGTCGACAATCTGCGGAGATTACCGCTTCCTCGTACGATTAATGTCGGACGTCAGTTAGGCGTGACCAACAACCTCGCGGGTCTCGAATCGCTCTATTGTGATTCCAGGTGCCGGAGACCCACCAACCCTGAGCGACATTCGGTCCATGGCCCCCGTTGCCGAAACTTCATCTTCGTAGATGACTACGGACATCCCCTTGCCATCAATTGGCTCTAGCCAATAACCCGCCACGAAGCCTGGAAACTCACGGACTCGCGGAATAATGTCTTCGTGCAGCCCCTTGCGTTCTGGATCAACCGACGAGTCGATGGTCGCCTCAATGAAGTTGGCGTACATTGCTCTCCCTTCGCCTATTTGCGATTATGCCACGTCACCAATTGTGTTTCAGCCGGAACTAGGGGTCTGCTCCCAGACAAGTCGACCCTGGTGGTTGCTTGATTGACCCCGATACTCACATCGAAGGTCATAGTCACCAAGATTCCCGGGCCGAATCACATAGGTGGTGAAATCCAAGCATCACAACGATCAGGCCGATCGAAGTGGCGCTCCGCCTTTGAATCATGACCTTGGGCCTCAATCAACAGGCGTTTGCCCCGAATAGGTCATCACAGCAACCATCAAGGGCCTCTTCACGCTGGTCGTCGCAACGAGCGAACAGTCTGGCGAGGCGCCACGCGTCAAGAGCGCGCGGATGGCCCCGTCGTGACGTGCTCCACGGGCGCGGCAACCAACTGGGGTGTCGCGTACCTGTCACTCTTCGCCTTTCGCTCGTTCTGGCGAGCACTTCGTCCGGGAGCGCTCATTCCCTCTGTCGAGCCACCACCGACCATGCGAGCCGTGATCGCCACCGCGTTGGCCTTCACATTCCTCAATCCGCACGTGTATCCCGATACCGTCCTTCTTCTTCTATCCATTGGCAACCAATACGGACGCGCCCGCTGGCTGTTCGCACTCGGGGCTTCGGTGAGTTTCCTAGCGTGGTTTGCCACCCTTGGTTACGGAGCCCGGTTCGCGTCTCGTCTGATGTCACGACCCGTCACGGGGCGTGTACTCGATTCCTCCATCGGCGTCGTAATGGCACTGATTGCCCTCAAGTTGACTCTGATGCCGATTGCGACGTGAGTTGGGAGGTTCAGATCTTACGTTCGCTCGTGGACCATAGCGGACGCCTTTCAAACCTTCCCGAGCCCGTCGATGAGCTAATGGAAGGCTCCTGACACTGGAATCCGAATTCTTCAAGATTCCTATTGTCCTTGGCACGGCAGGTTCAATCGACGCGCGCGATTGCGTTCTCGATGATCGCCTCCATTTCGTCGCGAGTC
>JANYFR010000006.1 GCA_025362585.1 Acidimicrobiales bacterium
GTTGACGACGAGGACGAGACGGCACTACTCGCACGGCTGCCGAAAGCCACGGTCGTGCACGTGGCCAACGCCGGACACTCGATTCAGGGCGACCAACCCCTCGAGTTGGCCGCGTTACTACAGCGCTACTGCCTCTAGAAGCAAGGTTGACGGGCGAGATCTCGAACCGCCAACCAATGAAAGCAAAGGGATGGGCGCCCCGTTGGCGCAGTGACGAAGTCGTGAAAATACAACACCTCGAGGACATCGGTCAAGCCGTCGTCGACTGCCGGACAACGGTGCCACGACGTGATTGACCGCACCCATGGACACTACTGACCCCACCGGGTCGAGGCACCAAGGGCCGGGGCCGCAATCAGAAGATTGAGTTCACTGCCCGCGACGATGGCATCGAAGCGATCGGCGCTCTCAAGAGGTTCGTTGTGGGGCGCGGTCAGGCGAATGAGCGCTTAGCCCAGACCGACAATGAGGGGCGACGTCACGAACGGGCACGCATGGTTCTAGAGGAGTCAAACGTCAGGAGCGGTAGGCCACGGACGCCCACGTCGACACAGAACAACCGTCCGGCGTCTGGTTCGTTCTCCAGGGTGTCGACGGCCAAGTCCTCTTGCGCGGTCGTGATGTAGAGCGTGGTGCCGAGGGGGCCGCCGAGGGCGCAGCACGACGGCTGTGACGTCGACACGCGAACCCGACCCAGCAGCTCGCCCGTGGGTGAGTAGTGGCGAACCTCGCTACCACCCCAAATCGCCACCCAGATGTTCCCGTCCACGTCCACGCAGATGCCGTCGGGCGTTCCTTCGCTGGGGTAGTCCAGTTGCGCCAGGACGCGGGGACGAGTAAGGGACCCCGTCTCGTCGTAGTCGTACGCAGTCAGCGTTCCCGGACCCGAATCCACGTAGTACAACGTCGAAGTGTCAGGACTCCAACCCAACCCATTGGAGATCGTGACACCGGACATCACGGTCGTGACACCCTCCTCCTGGCTGAATCGATAGAGAGAACCTTGACCGGCCACCGCCCCGAAGGCCATGGAGCCGATCCAGAAGCGACCCTGGGGGTCGGCCGATCCGTCATTGGTACGTACCCGACCCACGTTGTGCCCCTCTGGCGCCGCGAGCAGGTGCTTCGCACCTTCGCGATCGAGTTGATAGAGGGACTGACCCTGGGCGATGATCCACCCGAAGTCGCGGTCATCGAATGGAGTGACCGCAGTGAGATAGGCCCCACAGTCGTAGGTGTGCACGATCGTCACCCTCGGTCCGTCAACCACGGCCCGATAGAAGGTGCCCGCGTTGACGTCGACCCACGAGAGTTCTCCCAATTGGGCATCCCAGCGGACGCACTCCCCAAGGAAATAGGTCTCCGTGTTACAGGCCTGCGCGTCAAAGTACTTCACTAGCTGACTTCCATTTCTATCCACCACGCGAGCGAGTCGCCCTCGTCGAATACGCTAACCATCCCCGCGGCCCACGCCCGGGCCACGTCGTCGAAGAACCCGGTGGTCGGTTCGACGGCAATGGCACCTCCGTTGCTATAGCGGCCCCGATCGAGCCATACGCCAACGTAGGGAATCGCCTGGGCGTCCCAGCGGAGGCTCAATGACGATCCCCCCGGGTCGACCAGTGTCGCCCCCGACACCCTCACCTCGGGCGGCGCGTAGAGCATGCGGTCACCGCCGTCAACGCAGTCGTGAGCGAGGTCTAGGTGGCCACGCCAGGGCACCGAGGTCACTGCTGTCGCGATGGACGTGTCGAGGACGTGATCGAGATCGCCTTCCAAAATGAGTCGGGTGTCGGGTCGAGCGGCGAACTGGGGGTGCCACGCCCAGAGGCGCGGTCCCGATGCCGACGCGCTCAGGCGGTAGTCGGCCCGGAGCCGGGGGCCCGACAGCTTCAGTGCTCGTTCCAAGCGGTATCCGAAGGTTCGACTCTCGAAGACTTGCGTCAGGGACGTGGGCGAGGCGTCGTAACACTCCCACGGACCACACCAGAGTTCGCCGGGGTCGCGAACGGCCACTCCCATCACCTCACAGGCGTCGACCGGCCGAAGTGGTCGGTCTCGGTAAAAAGTGGTTCGTTGAACTTTGCTACGGCCCCCCGATGTCGTGGTCCGACCAGCCACTCGCGCCCCGCCTGGCGATCGTGCACGCTCGCGACCCGCGCGCCGAGAGTGGTGACGACCTGGACGTCGCCTCACCATCGACGGTCCCCGTTGGAACTTGACGACTGCACTCGATTCTCACGACTCTCCACTACGCATAGGCGCAACTGGCTGCCAGAAACTTGCCTGTCGGTCGAGTCGTTAAGCCGGTGAGCACGAGCTCGGTGCAGGGACGCTACGACGTCGAATCTCGCCACACTGTCCCGTCCTTCGCTGACTCGCTGGCGGGGGAGGGCTCGAACCTCCAACCTACGGATTCAAAGTCCGTCGTTCTGCCAATTGAA
>JANYFR010000028.1 GCA_025362585.1 Acidimicrobiales bacterium
TTGGCACCGGGAACTCGTTGAGCGACTGGTTGGTGGCGTCGGCGCCGACGTGCTCGAGATGCGCCACGGCCGCGTGCCAGTAGTGCAGGGCACCCTCGGCGCCACTAAGCGCCTCGTGTTGGGCGGCGCACTCGGTCGGCCGACGCCGACGCCGCGCGTAGGAGAGGGCCGCGAAGGCGCCGGCCGCGAGCACGAGCACCAGCGCGCCGAGACCCACCAACAGTCCCGCACCACCCGCGGGGTTGGTGGCGAGCACGACCGGCGCGCTGACGGCCCGGCCCGGGGAGCTCGCCAGCTCCACGGTCTGGCCAAGCGACGTCGCGAAGCTATCGGTCGTCGTGTAGACCCGGAACTTCGCACCAAGCGCGCCGCGACGGCCACTCCGTCCGCTGCCGGTGAGTGTCGCGCCCGGGGACAGCGCGAGCGGGAAGCAGACGACGGCGTTGGCGCTGGTCGTCAGCTTGCAGGCGGTGGCGGGGTAGCCGTGCAGCGCGAAGGCGGCGACCTTGTCGCCAACCGCAGCGATGGTGAGGCCGTTGATGGGCTTCGGGTTCGAGTTCGTGACCGAGATGACGAATGAGGTGCAGGTCGTGCCCGCGGCGCAGGCCGCCGTGATCTGCACGGCCGAGGGCTGTGGGGCGCTCGAGGCGACGGTCGCGAGCCCGAGCGTCGCGAAGCCGAGCGCCAAAGCGCTCAGTGCGGCGCGCCCCGCCAAGCGAGCACCGCCCATACGTCTCGAGATCACCGATTACCTCGGAAGGGAACTGGGTAATCCATTTGACTCCAAACTACTTCGCGAACCCTCGCACCGCGGGCACGGGGCGCCGTTTTGTCGCTCAGCGGGTGAGGGTGCCGTCGACGCGACGGAGGAGTCCGAGGGATTGGACTCTTGCAGGGCCGACGGGAGGAGACCTTCGGCACCGCCTGGTAGGTGACGGTGGCCCAGATGACCGAGACGGTGGTCCGGGACCCTCATTGGCGACGCCGGCATGGCGGTCTACACGTCCAAGACGCTGTCCGCGGTCGAGGCGCTGCTCGACGATCTCGAACGTGTTCGTCGCGAGGGATTCGCGACGGACGACGAGGAGGAGGCGGAGGGCGTCTTCTGTGTGGGGGCGGCCTTCGTTGACCACCAGGGTCGCTGTGCGGGCGCCCTCAGCATCACGGGACTGAAAGTCGACGTGTCGTTGCGAGAGGTCCAGCGCCTCGGCGACATCGTGTGTCAGCATGCCGATCGAGTGACGGCACTCCTCGGCGGGGTGCGTCCGAGACGGTCCGCGTGAAGGCGTTCGTCGTCGAGAGGCCGGGACGGGTCGCGGTGCTCAACGTGGACGAGCCGGTCGTTGGTGACAGCGAGGTGCTCGTCGCGTCACTCGTCGCCGGCATGTGCGGCACCGACGTGGAACTGATTGACGGCAGCATCGATCCCGCCTACGTGCGTTACCCACTCATCCTCGGCCACGAGTGGGTCGGCGAGCTCGTGGACGACATTGACGGGGCCATCACTGGGGACCGCGTCGTCGTCGAAGGCGTCGTCGCCTGCGGACGCTGCGCCGAGTGTGTCCGTGGTGACACCAACCGCTGTCACACCTACGACGAGATCGGTTTCACTCGTCCCGGCGCCCTGGCCGAGCGGATCGCGGTGCCCGCGAACCTCGTGCACCGGCTCGCGCCGATGGTCGATCTCGACGACGCGGCGTTGATCGAACCGATGGCCGTGGTCTGGCGCGCCCTCACGAGGATTCCGTTGGCGAAGGGCCTGCGCGTCGCCGTCGTCGGCGACGGGACTATTGCGATGCTCGCGGTACACCTGGTCCGCCTCTTCGAACCGACCTCGATCGTGATGGTCGGACGGCGCCACGCGCAGGCGGCGCTCGCGACCCGGGCCGGGGTGAGCACGTTCACGACCACGACGCCGTCGGAGTCGTTTGATCTCGTTATCGAGGCGGCCGGCAACGTGGCCGCCGTCTCGAGCACGCTCACGCTCGCGGCTCGTGGGGCGATGGTGATCCTCCTCGGGCTCCCGGTGCACGGATCGACCATTGCGGTGGCGCCGGACGACCTCGTCAACAACGACCTGATCATCCAGGGCAGCTTCTCGTACAGTCGAGCGTCGTGGGCGCAGGTGGTCGAACGGGTCAATTCGCGAGAGCTCCGGCCCTCGTTTCTCATCACTCATCGTTTCGCTCTCGACCGCGTCCTCGACGCGGTCACCACCCTGCGCGGCGGCCACGGCGACGACGAGGCTCGCGGCAAAGTCGTGATCGACGTCGAGGGCGGTCGCGGTTCGGCCGCGACGCCACCGGGCGAGAACCACGAGGCCCGGGCGCGGGGCCCGGGCCTCGTCGTCCGCAGGGGGACCGGAACGGCTATACGACGACGGCGGGATCGGCCTGTCGATAGTGACGCACGCCGAGCAGGGTCAGCGTGAGCATGATCAACATGGCGAAGAACATGCCAATCGCGCCGTAGAGCGCGATTACGCCAATGAAGCCAAAGGCGTAGGCGTTGAGCAAGAGGCCCCGCAGCGTGTCGCCACGAAAGACCAGCTGCACCTGATTGACCAAGCCGGTGTTCGAGGGATTGGCCATGGAGGCGGCGCTCAGCTCGGCGTAGGTCTTGCCGCCACTGATGGCGGCGGTGTCCACGGCGATGATTTTGTTGGCGAACAATTGGGCCTCGGCACCGGTGACCACCTGCTTGCCCGCGTACTGGGTGATGTTGGCCTTGACGAGGTCCTGGTAGTCCAACTGGCCCTTGACGGGAAAGAAGACCTTCTGCTCGACCAACTGCGAACGGACCTGCGAGCTCGTGAAGTTGTAGCCAATGAGCATGCCAAAACAGGCGACGAGGAAGATGGCGGTGAAGAGTACCCCGACCCAATTGAGCAATAGGTCCAACGTCTTTCGGCGCATGTCGACTCCCACATTTGATCCAACTGAACTCCTCCAGACTGCCACTGCGACCCGTGCTTTCTCTAGAGTAGAAGGACCCATTTCCGCTTCGTCATGACCAGATCCGCTCGGCGCAACGTCGAACGCGAGTGCCCAGGTCCTCAAAAGGGACTTAGGTCCCGCGGGCCGATCGCCGGCGGCGCCGCTACTCGTTCAGTGAGAGACCGAGCCGCGTGAGGTAGCCGACACCCATGACCGCGGCTTCGCAGCCCACCCGTGCGAGTTCGTCGACGTCGTCGTCGCGCACGCCTCCGGCGGCCACGATGGCGATGCCGCTCGAACAGACGCGTTCGTAGAGGGCGAGGTCGGGACCACGCATGGTGCCGTCGCGATCGATCGCGGTGACGTGCAGCCGCGCGACGCCCACTCGCACGCAACGCTCGAGCGCCTCGTCAACACCGAGACCGCTCGACGCCGTCCAGCCACGCACGGCGAGCTGACCGTCTCGAACGTCGAAGGCGACCACCAGTCGCTCACCGAGTTCGTCGACGAAGTGACCGAGGGAGGCCTCGCCGTCCCAGACCGCGGTGCCGACGATGACCCGCGCCGCGCCGGCACTTAGCGCGTCGAGGGCGGCATCGACCGATCGGATCCCACCCGAGACCTGGAGGGCCGTGTCCCGGGCGACGTTCGCGCAACGCCGGATCACGTCGGTGCGCAGGTCGCCGTCGCGCGCGCCCTGGAGGTCGACGACGTGAATCAGCGGGGGAGCGGTGGCGACGATGCGCCCCATGAACTCCTCGATGGGCTGGCGAAAGAGGACCCGCTCGAAGTCACCGTTCTCGAGGCGTACGGCGTCGTCGCCGAGCAGGTCGAGGGCGGGGATGATTTGCATAGCAGCGTGTTAGCATGTTAGCATAGTGCAATGACCAGTGGCAAAGTAGTCTCCGCCGGAGCGAACCCGGGCACCGCGACGCGATTCGACGAACTCGTCGGCGCCTTCGTGCGACTTCGTAATCCCGCACTCACCGCCGCGTTCCTGCGCGACCTCTGCACGTCGACCGAACTCGACGCCATGGGCCAGCGACTGCAGGTCGCGCGACTCGTCGACGAGGGTCTCGCCTACCAGGAGATCTCTCGGCGCACCGGCGCGTCGACCGCGACCGTCACCCGCGTGGCCCAGTGGTTGCACCACGGTGAGGGCGGTTACCGCGCCGTGTTGGCACGGGGTAACCGATGACGCGGCGCCTCACCCTCGCGCTGCCGTCCAAGGGACGACTGCGGGAGCCTTCGTGGTCGTTGCTCGAAGCGAGCGGGGTCTCGCCCCAGGAGCCGGGTGAGCGTGTCCTGCAGGCCCACTGTCGCAACGCCGACATCGACCTGCTCTTCGTGCGGGCCGATGACGTGCCCGAGTACGTGCAGGACGGCGTCGTGGACTGTGGCATCACTGGGCTGGACCTCATCTACGAACGCGAGTGCGACGTCGAGGTGCTCCTGCGACTGGGCTTCGGTTCCTGTTCGCTGCAGGCCGCCGTGTCGATGGAGGACCCGGCCGCCACTATTGAAGACCTGGAGGGCCGCCGCGTCGCGACGTCGCACCCGAACGTCGCCGCCCAGATGCTCGCCAATCGCGGGGTCAAGGCCGACATCGTTCGCGTGGCCGGATCGGTCGAGATCTCACCCCGCCTCGGTCTGGCCGACGCCATCATCGACCTCGTCTCGACTGGCAGCACGCTGCGCACGAACGGCCTGCGCTCCATTGGCGTCCTCTTCGAATCGGAGGCGGTGCTCGTCGGGCGCGTCGGTTCGACCGACCACGACGCCCGCCGCACGCTCACGATGGTCCTCGGTTCGGTCGTGAACGCCCGGCTGAACCGGTACCTGTTGTGCAACGTCGCGAAGGACCGATTGGCCGACGTCACGGCCCTGTTGCCGACGACGGGTTCGCCCACGGTGATGGACCTCGCGACACCCGGCGTCGTCGCGGTGCACGCGTTGGTGCCGGCGAAGGACATCTGGTCACTACTGCCGAAGTTGGAAGCCTGTGGCGCGAGCTCGATTCTCACACTGCCCGTTGAACGGATGGTGCCGTGAGCAAGCCCGTGGCGACCGATCGCCCCTTCGACATCGAGGACATCGTCAACGACGTGCGCCAGCGGGGCGATGCCGCACTCGTCGAATGGGCGCGGCGCCTCGACGGCGCGACAGCGACCGTGCCCGAACGGGCGGTGCCCTACGGCGACATCCCGACCGCGGCGGTCCTCGCCGCGGCGGCGTCGGTGCGCACGTGGCACGCCGCGCAGCGCCCGGCCGACCTCCTCCTGGAAGTCTCGCCCGGCGTCACCCTCGAGCGTCGATGGACGCCGCTCCGGTCGGTGGGCATCTACGTCCCCAAGGGCCTCGTCTCGTCGCTCATCATGTCGGCGGTGCCCGCACAGGTCGCGGGTGTCGAGCGCATCGTCGTGTGCACCCCGCCCAGTGGGTCGCCCGCGGTCGCCGCGGCCGCCGCGTTGCTCGGCATCGACGAGGTGTGGGCCATCGGCGGTGCCCAGGCGATCGCGGCGATGGCCTACGGCACCGAGTCGATCGTCGCCGTCGACAAGATTTTCGGACCGGGTGGCGGCGCCGTCAACACTGCGAAACTGCTCGTGAGTCGCGACGTCGCGATCGACCTGCCCGCGGGACCCAGTGAGGTCGTCGTCGTCGCCGACGAGGGATTCGACGACACGATCATTCAACAGGAGTTGGCCGCCCAGATGGAGCACGGTCCCGATTCGCGCGCCTACGTGGTGCGCGTCGGCGACGACCTCGAGGCCGCTCTCGCCGAGGTGGAGGGCTACGCCGCTGAGCACGTGGCGCTGTTGGGCGAACGGGCCGAGTCGCTCGCGGGGCGCATCCGCAACGCCGGCGCCGTGTTCGTCGGCCCCTACGCTCCCGTCCCCGCGGGGGACTACGCCACCGGTGGCAATCACGTGCTGCCGACGGGGGGCTGGGCGAAGTCCACTGGCGGACTCGGCCTCGAGGCGTTCATGAAGACCGTCACCGTGCAGCGCGTGACCAAAGAAGGTCTCGAACGCCTGGCCCCGACGATTGAGGCCCTCGCCGAGCTCGAGGGCATGACCGCGCACAAGGCCACGGCCCGTCGATGAAGCCCGTCGCCCTCGAGGCCTACCAGTGGCCCCCCTCCAGCGAGGTGATTGCGCAACGGGTCGGACTCGATCCCCGTTCGATCCTGCGCTTTGACGGCAACGTCGCCGCGATGCCGCCGGCCAGCGCTCGTCCGGCCGCTCTCGCGAAGGCTCTCGCCGACGTCAACGAATACGATCGCGGACGGTACTTGCCCCTGCGCGAGGCGATCGCCCTTCGTCACGGCGTCGGGGTTGATCAGGTCGCCCTCGGGGCGGGCAGCGACGAATTCATCGTGCTGCTCGCGAGGATCTTCGCCGAAGGCGGCACCGTCGCCACGGTGCCGGCCTACTCGTACTCGATGTACGGCTTCGCCGCGTCGATGGCGGGCGCGAGCATCATCGAGGACCCGATGCTCGCTGACGTGGTGTTCGTCTGTCGCCCGAACAATCCCACGGGCGAGTTGCCCGACATCCCCGACGTGCCCGGGCAACTCATCATTGACGAGGCCTACGCCGACTACGCCGGCGTCGACGCCCTCGATCGGGTGGCCGACGGGGCAATCGTCCTGCGCACGTTCTCTAAGGCCTACGGCCTCGCGGGCGCTCGCGTGGGCTACGCGCTCGCCACGCCCGCGTTGACCGAGGTCATCACGTCGCGCCAGGCCCCACTCTCGGTCTCGTCGCTCTCGGCGTCGCTGGCCCTGGCGGCGCTGTCGCTGCCGCTCGACGTCACGGGCCAGGTCGCCGAACGCGAGCGGTTGGCCGGCGAATTGACCGCTCTCGGTCTGGCGCCGCTGCCCTCGTACACGAACTTCCTGTTCATTCCCATGGACGAGCCGCAGGAGCTCGTCGACCAGTTGATGGACTTCGGTGTCGTGGTGCGCGCCTACGAGGGGGGACTACGCATCAGCGTGAAGGACGAACTCGACGACGACGTGTTGCTCGACGCACTCCGTGCGCTCACCCGCGGCGACGACCTACCCAGCCGGCCCCTGCGACACCGTCGCGCGACCGCCGAGACGTTGTTGACCGTGCGACTTCGCATCCCCGGCGAGGGCCGAGTCTTTGTCAACACCGGCGCGGGCTTTTACGACCACATGCTGCAGCAACTGGCGTTCCACGGAGGCATGGACCTGCGCCTCGAGGGCGTTGGCGACCTCGAGACCGGGGAGCACCACGTCGTCGAGGACATGATGCGCACGTTCGGTGAGGCCTTGGACGAAGCGCTCGGCGACCGACGGGGCCTCACCCGCTACGGCGAAGCCCGCGTACCAATGGACGAGGCACTGGCCCACGCCGTGGTCGACCTCTCGGGGCGTGCGACCGCGAACATCTCGATCGTCCCCGATCCCGGAATGGCGGCGCACGCGTTCGAATCATTGGCCCAGACCGCGCGCATCACCCTGCACGTCACGGCCGCGGGAGAGAACGCCCACCACGTCGCCGAGGCGGCCTTCAAGGCCGTTGGTCGAGCGATCGCCCAGGCGCTGGTGCGCGACGGTAACCAGGTGCGATCGACCAAGGGTTCGTTGTGAGCGAGGTCGTCGTCGTCGACTACGGCGCCGGCAATACCCGATCGGTGCGGGCCGCCCTGGGCCACGTTGGTCGCTCCAGCGTCGTGAGCAGCGACCCCGCCACCATTGAAGAGGCCGACTTCGTCGTGTTGCCCGGCGTCGGCTCGGCGCGCAGTGCCATGGAGCACCTCAACCGCACCGGCGCCGCCCAGGCGCTTCGCGCCCGCTTCGCCGGTGGCGGGGCCACGCTCGGCATCTGTCTCGGCCTGCAGATTGCCACCGAAACGACCGATGAAGACAACGGCGTCCTCGGCCTCGGCCTCATCCCGGGTTACGCGCACCGCATCAACGGGGGACGCGTCCCGCGCCTCGGTTGGGCCGTCGTCGAGCCGTGGGGCGAGGCCTACTACTTCGCCCACTCCTACGCCGTCGAGTCCGTCGACGTCGTCGCCACCGCGGACGGCATCATCGCCGCCGTGCAACGTGGCTCGTTCCTCGGCGTACAGTTCCACCCCGAAAAATCCGGCGACGCCGGATTGACCTTCCTCGAACAATGCCTCTCGCCCGTCTGATCCCCTGCCTCGACGTGGCCCACGGGCGCGTCGTGAAGGGGGTCAGCTTCGTGGGCCTGCGCGACGTGGGCGATCCCGTCGAACTGGCGAAGTACTACAGCGACGGCGGGGCCGACGAGCTGATCTTTCTCGACATCGCGGCGACGCCCGAGCAAGGAGCGACGATGACGTCGGTCGTCGCGCGCGTGGCCGACGTGCTGGAGATCCCCTTCACCGTGGGAGGTGGCGTGCGCAGTGTCGACGACGCGTCGCGCATCATCGAGGCGGGGGCCGACCGGGTTTCGATCAACTCGGCGGCGCTGCGTGACCCCGCCCTCATCACCGCCATCGCGCACCGGTACGGCAGCCAGGCCGTCGTGGTCGCGATCGACGCCGGCGAGGGCGTGGTGCACACCCACGGTGGACGGGTCGCGACCACCACCTCGACCGTGCCCTGGGCCGTCGAGGCCGCCGAGCGTGGTGCGGGCGAAATCATGTTGACGTCGATTCGATGTGACGGTCAGCGCCAGGGCTACGACCTGGTCTTGACGGCCGCGGTGCGTAGTGCCGTCTCGGTGCCGGTCATTGCGTCGGGCGGTGCCGGCTGCGCCGCCCACGTCGCCGAAGCGCTGCGCGTCGCCGACGCCGCGCTCGTCGCCTCGATCGTGCACGAGAACCCGGCCGGTCTGCCGGGCCTGCGTCGAGAGATCGAAGCGCTGGGTATCCACCTACGACCATGGAGGGCGGAACAGTGAGCGACCAGTTGCGTGCGGCGATAGTGCAAGATGACGCCTCGGGCCGTGTCTTGATGCTCGGGTGGATGGACGACGAAGCGCTCGGGCTGACGAAGTCCACGGGGCTCGTCCACTTCTTCTCGCGATCGCGCCAGCGCCTCTGGATGAAGGGCGAGACGTCGGGCCACACGCTGCACGTGGTCCAAGTGACGCCCGACTGCGACGACGACGCGATTCTCGTGCGGGCGACGCCCGACGGGCCAACCTGTCACGACGGTTGCACTTCGTGCTTTACGCCGTGGCTCTGGCGGAAAATTCTCCAACGTGAGCGCGACGCCCCCGTCGACTCCTACGTTGTGTCGTTGCTCAACGAGGGGACGGCGAAGGTCGCGCGCAAGGTGGGCGAGGAGGCGACCGAGCTGGTGGTCGCGGCGTTGAGCGAAGACGACGAGCGGGTGGTGAGTGAGGCGGCGGACCTTTGGTTTCACGTGCTGGTGCTCTTGCGCAGTCGCGGACTCGACCCCGCCGCACTCGAGGACGAGCTTCGACGCCGCGATCGCTGACGACGACGACCCCGTCGGTGCGATGCTCGGCGACGCGGACGACCTCGGTCGCTCCGATCGGCAGCGGTCGGCCGCTCTTCGAAAGGCGGCTCGGTTGCGCTGCACCAGTAACGTCGGGGTTCACCGGCCAACGGACGCGAGACGAGTCGGCATCCGCTTGAGGTTGGCGAGGGTGTCGTCGCGGGCACGGTCGTTTGGCCCTCGCGCGTCGATTGGGACAGCCACGTTAAAGTCTGATTCGACCCGTCACGGGGTTTCGTGATGGACTGAGCAGGAGGTCAGGGAACGTGCTAGTCGCCACCACCGTGTCATCGGGCGTCGTCGTGCTCGTGGGAGCGGTGTTCATCGCCTGCGCCGTCGAAATGGTCGAGGCGCTCACTATCGTGCTCGCCGTTGGCCACACTCGAGGTTGGCGATCGGCCTTCGAGGGCGTCGGCGCGGGGCTGGTCGTCCTCGCCGCACTCGTCGGAGCTTTCGGTCCGGCCCTGGTGCACGTTCCCCTGAGCACCCTTCGACTGATCGTCGGCGGCGTCCTCTTGATCTTCGGTATGCAGTGGCTGCGTAAGGCGATCCTGCGGGCGAGCGGGTTGAAGGCGAAGCACGACGAGGACGCGATCTACGCCGAAAAGGTCGCGGAGCTGCGCGCGGCCGGTACGAGCCCCGGTCGCGACCGGATTGCCTTCGTGATGGCCTTCAAGGGTGTGTTCCTCGAGGGTCTCGAGGTCGTCATCACCGTCTTGACCCTCGGGACGTCCGCGCACCGCTTGGGTCTCGCCGCGGTCGTCGCCACTGTCGCGGTGGTGCTGGTGGGCATCGTCGGCGTGGTCGTTGCCAAACAGCTCTCGAACGTTCCCGAGAACGCCATGAAGATGGTCGTGGGAATTCTTCTCGTGAGCTACGGGACCTTCTGGACCGGAGAGGGACTGAAGGTCCGCTGGCCCGGCAACGACACGATGCTGGTCGGCCTCATCGCCATCTACGTGGTGGTGACGTGGTTGCTCGTCTGGATGCTCCGACGCGAAGCGCCCCTCGTCCAGCGAGAGGTGGTCGCGTGAAGAGCGAAGCATCACTGCCCGTACGACTGGTCAAGGGATTCGGCATGTTCTGGTGGGACTTCCTGGTCGGCGATACGCCCGAACTGTTCATCGCGGCGCTCGTGATAATCGGCGCCATCGCCCTACTGAGCGAACGCGGACACTACAACGCGGCCGCGGTCGTAACGCTGCCCCTGCTCGCAGTCCTGGCGCTCGCGTTCTCAGTGATGCGCGCGCGGCGCGCGTCGCGGTCTAAGTAGGGACTAGGCCGCCGGCAGCTCGTAGGACGTCATGGAGAGCGAGCCCATTTCGTAACCGTCGATGATGGTGCGCGCCGGGGTGGACGCCGCCGACGCGAGCCCGGCGAGGTAGGCGAGCGGCAGGAAGTGGTCCGGCGTCGGGACCGCCAGGTCGTAGTCGCGGTGGTCACTCGTCCGTCCGAGTTGCGCGGCGTCGGTAGTCATGGTCGCGCGCACGTCCTCGTCGAAGCGGTGGGCCCAGGTGGTGCCCTGGCCCGGCGAGTTCCAGTCGGCGAGACGGAGGTTGTGCACGACGTTGCCGCTGCCGAGGATGAGCACGCCCTCGGCGCGCAGCGCGTGGAGCTGGGCGCCCAGGTTGAAGTGGTAGTCGTAGGGCAGGCTCGCGTTGATGGAGAGCTGCAGCACCGGGACGTCGGCCTCGGGGAACATGTGCACGAGTACCGACCAGGTGCCGTGGTCGATACCCCAGCTGTCCTCGTCCAGCCCGACGTAGGTCGGTTCGACGACGTCGACGATGCGCCGGGCGAGTTCGGGATCGCCGGGAGCGGCGTACTTCACGTCGAAGAGCGACTGGGGGAAGCCGTAGAAGTCGTGGATGGTGCGCGGCAGGCGCATCGCGGTGACGGCCGTAAT
Source organism: Acidimicrobiales bacterium (assembly GCA_025362585.1). GTDB lineage: Bacteria > Actinomycetota > Acidimicrobiia > Acidimicrobiales > RAAP-2 > RAAP-2. The sequence continues at coordinate 11,312 of JANYFR010000028.1, forward strand.
GTTGACGAACCAGTGGGCCGAGATGACGAGTACCGCCCGGGGCTTGGGAATCGATGCGGCGAAGCCGGTCCAGGCGTCGGTGTAGCGATTCTGTTCGAGGGCGTTCATTGGATTGCCGTGGCCAATGAACGCGGCGGCCGTTAGTGCTGGCATGGGTCCTCGATTCCGATGGAGACATCGTAGCGTTCGGTACTCGCGCGACTCTCGCCGTAACATCGAGCCATGCGCAGGTGTCGATGGCTCGGTGGGCTCGTGCTCGTCACGTCGCTCGTCGTCAATGGTCTCGGGGCCGGCGCGAGTCCGGTCGCCGCGACCAACCTGGCCTGCGCGCTCCAAATCGTCTCGACCTGGCCACTCACCCAGATCGCCAACGAGACAATCGTGGTGCCGGTCTACGCGACGAAGCTCGGCGCCATGGCGCCGGCCGCGCGTGCCGGCTACGGGGGTCTGCTGCTCTTTGGCAACGTCGCGCCACCGACCTTGACGGCGACACTCGCGACGTTGCAGCGCGAACGGCCCGGGCACTACGCAATGATGGTGATGACCGACGAGGAGGGCGGCGGCGTGCTGCGCCTGAACAACCTCGTTGGTCCCTTCCCGTGGGCCCAGACCATGGGCACGAACGCCACGCCGGCCCAGATCACCGCGATCGCCCGTCGGGTGGGGACCCAGTTGGCCGGCGCCGGCGTCAACACCGATCTGGCCCCAGTGCTCGACGTCGACGGGCGTGCGGACTACCCGGGGGCAAAGAACCCCGACGGGCTTCGCTCCTTCAGTGGCGTCGCGTCGGTCGCGGCGGCCGACGGCGCGGCCTTCGTGAAGGGTCTGGGACTGGCCCACGTGACCGCCGTCGTCAAGCACTTCCCGGGCCTCGGTTACGCGACGCGCAACACCGACTACGGGCCCGCGGCGACGTTGCCCTGGGCCGGGCTGCAGTCGAGCGGGCTCGTGCCGTTCAAGCAAGCAATCGCCAGCGGCGTGCCGGCCATCATGCTCTCGAACGCCCACACCCCGGGCCTCTCCCCGCTGCCGGCCAGTCTGTCGCCCGCGGTGATCACCGTGCTACGTCAGACCCTCGGCTTTACGGGACTGATCGTGACCGATTCCCTCTCCTCGGGCGCCATCGGCGCCCTGCACCTCGCCGAGCCCGCGGCCGCGGTGCAGGCGCTCGGCGCCGGCGCCGACCTCATCCTCTTCGGGTCCCCCTCGTCACCGAGCGCGTCGCTGGCTCTAGCCGGACGAATCTCGAACGCGGTCGTGGCGGCGGTGAACGGCGGCACGCTCGCCCAGTCGACGGTGGTGGCGGCGGCGGCCCAGGTCCTCGCGACGCGCAACACTCTCACCTGCCCCGTCGCGCCCGCGGGCTAGACCGTCAGAGGTAGTGCGGCGGCACTTCGTGACGTTCGCGATGAATCCGTCGGATCTCCTCCTTCAGCCGAGCCACCTCGTCGCGTAGCGCGGCGAGGGCCTCCTCCAGCTCTTCGCGGGTGGGCTCAGCGGACGGCACGGACCCATGTTCGCACAGGGCGCAGCCCCGATCGCACGGTCGGCCCGTGGGTAGACCGTGTCGGGAGCGACACGGCGCGGTCGGCGTATTCCAGATATCCCGGTGCAGATTCGTTAACCTGAAATTGAGTTGGCCCAATGAGGGGCCAACGCGAGGGGGCGAGCAATGTCTGGTACTGACACTGAGACGCAGGATGGGGAACGCCTCGCGGCGCTCGGCTACAAACAGGAGCTGTCGAGGGTGCTCTCGCTGTTCGACAACTTCTCGGTCGCCTTCGCCTACCTGAGCCCGGTCGTCGGCATCTATTCGCTCTACACCCTCGGCCTGGGCATGGGGGGACCGGCCTACATCTGGACGATGCCCGTCGTGGTGGGACTGATGATGCTGGTGGCCCTGGTCTTTGGCGAACTCGCGAGTGAATACCCGCTGTCGGGGGCGCTCTACCAGTACGGCAAGTACAACGTGAGCGCGCGCTATGGCTGGTTCGTCGGATGGATCTACGGCTTCGCGCTGCTCGCGACCGTGGCGTCGGTCGACTCGGGCATCGTGAGCTACGTGACGAGCCTGTCGAACATCTGGTTCAAGACGCACCTCGACTTCACGAACCACATCACGATTTTTGTCGTGGTGGGAGCAATGATCGTCGTCTCGGCGATCCTCAATTCGGTCGGCGCCAAGATCATGGGTCGCGTCGCGGGCCTCGGCGTCTACGTGGAGACCATCGGCACCTTCGGGGTCGCGATCGCGCTCGCCATACACGGCTTCCACCACGGCTTTGGCTACACCTTCACCTCGCAGGGTGCCCAGAACGCCGCCACGAACCACCTCGGCATCAACTTCGGTGGTCACTGGTTGACCGGCGCCGCCCTCGTCGCGGTGTTGGCCAACGTCTACATCTTCTTTGGATTCGAGTCGGCTGGCGACATTGCCGAAGAGACCAAGGAGGCTCACCGCCAGGTGCCGCGCGCGATGCGCAACGCCCTGCTCTACGGGGGCATCTCCTCGTTCGTGCTGGTGCTCGGACTACTGCTCGCCACGCCCAAGGCCGGCATCGCCGGCGTCGTCACCGGCGGCATTCCCTCGCTGCTGGCCGTGCTGCCGAGCTGGCTCCAGGACTTCTTTCTGGTGATGGTGATCATCGCGTTCTTCAGTTGCGGTACCGCCGTCCAGGGAGCTGGCGCGCGGGTGGCCTTCGGTCTGGCCCGGGACGGCGCAATTCCCTTCTCGAAGCAGATCCGGGCGGTCCACCCCCGGTTCAAGACGCCGGTGAACGCCATCATGGTGGGCACGATCGTCCCCTTCGGGTTCCTGTTGCTCGTGCTCATTAACCCTTCGCACAACCTGCACATCCTGTGGTTCGACTATCCCGCGAAGGTCAACGCCCTCTACGCGCTCGTGTCGTTCGCCACCTCGGGCATCTACCTATCGTTCTTCTTGACGGTGCTCGGGGCCCTGATTGCACGCGGCCGCGGTTGGGTGCCGAACGGATCGTTCACGCTCGGTAAGTGGGGCTACCCGGTGACCGTGGCCGGCGCCGTCTACCTGTTCGTCATGATGCTCAACATTGTCTGGCCCTCGGCGCTCAGTAGCGGGCGCGCCGCCTACTTCAACTACGGATGGGTGACGCTGCTCGTGATGTTGATCATCGTGATCGTGGGGGCGCTCTACGAGGGACTGGCCCGGCCCGACAAGAACGTCGATCAACACCGCATCGAAAGCTAGGGGACGCGCGACGGGCGCCGACCAAGCGCCGGACGTTGTTACCGTTCGATGTCCTCGAGGTAGATCGTGATCAGATGGAGCGCCTCGTCGAAGAAGGCGCTCGCCTCGGGACCGTCGGCCAGTTCGCTGTCCATGATCGTCATCGTCGTCTCGACGAGCAACCGTGAGGCGAAGTGGGCCCGCTCGTCGTCGAGCGCGTCATAGCGCTCCCGTAACAGTCGCGCGAATAATGTCGTGGTCGCGGACGTGTCGACGCTGTCGAGGGCGACCAGTTCGGGCACCGAACGAAAAGCCCGACGAAGTGGTGTCGTCGTCGGGTGTTCGTTGCGCAGCTGACGTACGAGGTCGAACAACGCTCTCACCCACTCGGTGAGGTCGGGCGCCGTCGGTAGTTCCAGGAGCGTGGCCAGCAGATAGTTCGAACGCTGGCGCTGGTCGAGGCGAAAGAGCTCGACCAGAATTGCCGTCTTGTCGGGAAAGTAGTGGTACAGGGTTCCGATATTGACGCCCGCGCGCTCGGCGACGACGTTGGTGTTCAGACCCTGGATGCCCCGTTCGACGACGATCGCGGTCGCCGCGTCCAAGATGGCGGCGAAGGTGGCCTTGGACCGGTCCTGGGAGGGCCTCTTGTAGGTGGTCCTCGGTTGGGTGGGCGTCTCGATCATGGGGTTCCTGATTTCTACTGAGCGAGCAATCACGATGTTGATCATTACGGGAAGAGGCCGCGCAGTTCCGTCGCCTCGGCAATACGTTCGACGCCGACCACGATGGCGGTCTCGCGGATCGTCAACTCGAGCTGCTGATGACGGGTCCAGACGTAGTTGAAGGCCTCGTGCATGGTCTTTTCCAGGCGCTGTTGAAACAGTTCGGTCTCCCAGAGGTAACCCTGCAGGTCCTGGGCCCACTCGAAGTAGGACGCCACCACGCCGCCGGCGTTGGCGAGCACGTCGGGCACGACCGGAATGCCCCGCTCGGCCAGCGCCTGGGCGCCTTCGCCGGTCGTCGGACCGTTGGCCGCTTCGACCATGATCGAGGCCGCCATGCTCTCGGCGACGAATTCGTCGATGACCCCCCCGAGGGCCGCGGGGACCGCGATGTCGCTCGGGATCGTGAACAAGAGGTCGGCCGACACCTCGTCACTGCCCGGGTAGCCCATCACCGTGCCCGCCTCCTTGTAATGTTCGGTCATGGTCAGGTGGTTGATACCGCCGGGCACGTGAATCGCGCCGCGGATGTCGGCAATCCCGACCACTTTCATTCCGCGTTCGCTCAAGAGCTTCACGAGGGGCGCACCGACCTTGCCGTAGCCCTGGATGACGACGCGCTGCTGGTTGGCGAGGCGCCCGAGACGCTGGAGGATGGCGCTCGTGCAGATGGTGACCCCGAGGGAGGTGGCCCCGGCGTGGCCGAGGGTGCCGCCGATGGCGATTGGCTTGCCGGTGACGACCCCGGGCATGTTGTGACCGGCCAGCATCGAGACGGTGTCCATGATCCAGCTCATGACCTGGGGGTCGGTGTTGATGTCGGGGGCCGGGATGTCGCGGTCGGGACCGATCATCGGCGCGATGGAGAAGGCGTAGCGACGGGTGAGTCGCTCGAGCTCGGCGCGCGACAGCACCGAGGGGTCGACCTTGATGCCGCCCTTGGCCCCGCCGTAGGGGATGTTCACGACGGCGCACTTGATGGACATGTCGGCACTCAGCGCGGCGATCTCGTCGACGTTGACGCTCGGGTGAAAGCGAATGCCGCCCTTGCCGGGGCCCCGCGAGGTGTCGTGCTGGATCCGCCACCCGTGGTACATCTCGACTTCGCCCGAATCCATCCGCACCGGAACGGCGACTTCGAGAATCCGTTCCGGCGTCACGATTCGCTTGATCAGTCCCTCATTGAGCCCGAGGACACGGCCGGCCTTCTCGATCAGTGACGTCACGTGCAGCCACGGATTGAACTCGTGAGGGGTCGCCTCGTGCGGACGCGTGACCACGTTGTCACCAGCCTTTGATGTAAATGGCAGCGACGTTGCTGACGTTCCCAGCGTAGGTCAGGTCGGTAGGGCCCCCACATCAATAGGACGGTGCCAGTACTCTGAGCGAAGTGCGAGGGGCGAAGGACCACCAATGAAGATCACGACCATGCTCAGTTACGCCGGGGGCTTCAAAGAGGCGGCCCGCCACGTCGCCGAACTGGAGAGGGCGGGCCTCGACCTCGTCTGGGTCGCCGAGGTCTACGGCTACGACAGCCCCTCCATGATGGGCTACCTCGCGGCATTGACCGACACCGTCGAGATTGGATCGGCGATCATGCCGATCTACACGCGCACCCCGTCGCTGCTCGCCATGACCGCGGCCGGGGTGGACGCGCTCTCCGACGGTCGGTTCCACCTGGGCCTCGGAGCGTCGGGCCCGCAGGTCATCGAGGGGTTTCACGGGGTTCCCTACACCAACCCCCTCGGGCGCACCCGCGAGATCGTCGAGATCTGTCGCGACGTCTGGAAGCGCGAGGCGCCCCTCGTCCATCAGGGCCGGAACTTCACGTTGCCCCTCCCCGCCGACCAGGGGACCGGACTCGGCAAGGCTCTGAAGATCCTCACGCACCCGGTGCGCAGCGACATCCCAATCTGGATCGCGTCGCTCGGAGAGAAGAACGTCGAAATGACCGCCGAGATCGCGAACGGGTGGATCCCCGTCTTCTTCATCCCCGAGCGCTCGAAGAGCGTGTGGGGCGACTCGCTCGCGGCCGGAAGGGCCAAGCGCGATCCCGGGCTTGGCGAGTTGATGATCAGCGCCGGCGGACTGCTCGCGATCGGCGAAGGTGAGGACGTGGTGCAGTTGCGTGAACTGCAACGTCCGATGACGGCGCTCTACGTCGGCGGCATGGGCGCCAAGGGCAAGAACTTCTACAACGAGTTGGCCGTGCGCTACGGCTACGAGAAGGAGGCCGCACTGATCCAGGACCTCTACCTGCGCGGCAAGAAGCGTGAGGCCGAGGCGGCGATTCCCGAGGAGTTCCTCGAGCTGACGACGCTCTGCGGGCCGGCCTCGTACGTGAAGGAGCGCGTCGCGGCCTTCGTGGAGGCCGGCGTCACCCACCTGCAGGTCCATCCGGTGGCGACGGGCGACCAAACGGAAGCGGATCTCATCGAAGCGGTGAAGGCCATGGCCTAGCCGTCGTCGTCGTCGTCGCCGCTCGCGTCACGACTCGTAGGATCTCCCATGTTGGTGGACATCGTGGCCTACGACGGCGTTGACGAACTCGACGTGGTCGGTCCGCTTGCGGTCCTTCGACGGGCGCGGGCAACGGACCGCCGCCTCGAGGTCCGCCTCGTCTCGACCCATCACGGGGCGCTGGTCGAGTTGGCCGATCTCGGGGTCGACGTCGTTCGTGAGCGCGTTGTCGATGAAGGTGACCCCGTCACCAGTGGCGGCGTGACGAGCGGCCCCGACCTCGCGCTCGGGCTCGTCGCGCGCAATCTCGGCGACGATCTCGCCGCGAGCGTCGCGCTCGCTATTGAGTATCAGTGGTTTCGACCGAAGCGTGGGGCCTGACGCATCACCGCTGCTGGACCGGGAGAACGACGACGTCTAGACCGCGCGGCGGGTCGAATCGCGCCCGCCCGAGGCCAACCAGGCATCGAACATCGCGGTGTAGGAGCCCCCAGCGGCGAGGAGTTCGCCGGGGGAGCCCACCTCGACGATGCCACCGTGGTCAATCACGACAATGCGGTCGGCGCGCTGGGCGGTCGTGAGGCGGTGCGCAATCAGAATGGCCGTACGACCCTCGAGGAGCCGGTCCAGGGCGTGCTCGATCACCGTCTCGCTTTGCAGGTCGAGCGAAGACGTGGCCTCGTCGAGGATCAGGACCCGCGGTCGCGCGAGGAAGGCCCGCGCCAGCGCGAGGAGCTGACGCTCCCCGGCCGACAGGGTCTGGCCGCGTTCGTGCACCGCCGTGCCGATCCCTTGGGGGAGACGGTCGACGAGTTCGCGCAGACCTACGACGTCGATCGCCTCCTCGATTTGCTCGTTCGTCACGTCGCTGGCGCCGAAACTCAGATTGGTGCGGATCGAGCCGGCGAAGAGGAAGGCCTCCTGGGGCACGACGCCCAGTTGGGATCGCAGTGATCGAAGAGTGACCGTCTTGATGTCGACGCCGTCGAGCAGGATGCGTCCCGACGTCGGGTCGTAGAAACGGTTGGCCAGTTTGGCCATGGTCGATTTCCCCGCGCCGGTCGGGCCGACGAACGCCACTGACTCCCCGGGCGCGATCTCGAGGTTGACGTCGCGCAAGATCAGGTGGTCGGGATCATAACCGAAGCTCACGTTCTCGAACGTGATGCGTCCCTCGATCGTCGCCAGGTCGGGCGCACCTTCGAGTTCCTCGACGGAAGGCGCCGTCTCGAGCAACTCGCGAAGGCGGGTGATCGATGAGCGGCCCTGTTGGAGCGCGTTGTACTGCTGTACGAGCAGTTGGATCGGTCCGAAGAAGCGATTCAAGTAGAGGAAGAACGTGATCAGCGCCCCGAAGCTCAGGCGGTGGTGCAGCACCAAGTCGCCGCCGATACCGAGCAGGAGTCCCTGGGCGAGGATGCCAATGGTGATGGTGACCGGACCGTAGATGGCGTTGACCCGTCCGGTGTAGAGGTTGGCGTCGCGGTAGGCGCCCACGACGTGGCGATGGTTGGCGATGTTGCGTCGCTGGCGATTGTTCGCCGTGACGACGCGCGTGCCGTAGAGCGACTCCGAGAGGTCGGCCAGGACGTTCGCGATGCGGTCACGACTGAGCAGGTAGCCCCGCTCCGAGGCCAGGTGGAACCAGATCGAGAAGGCGAACAGGAGGGGTACGACCAGCAGGACCGTCCACGTGGCGAGCGTGACGTTCATTGCGAACAGGACCACGATGATCACGATCATCGTGAGACCCTGCATGGCGAACTGGCTGATGCCGTCTTGAATCAACTGCTGGAGGTTCTCGATGTCGCTCGTCATGCGACTCATGAGGACGCCCGCCTTCTCCTCGGTGAAGAAGTCGAGGCTGAGGCGCTGCAGGTGGGTGAAGACGCGAATACGCAAGTCGTGCATTACTCGTGACGCCAGCGTGCCGGTGACGCCGACCTGGGCTCGCTGCAAAAGGGCGCTGGCGACCGCGATGAGCAGGTAGGCCAGTGCGCAGGCGCCGACGACGGTGAGGGAGTGGTGGCCGCGAACCATGCCGTGGTTGATCGCGTACCCGGTGAGGAGGGGACCGGCCTGCATCAAGAGGCTGATCGCGATCACGTACGTCGACCCGGCGACGACCCAACGGGGATAGGCGCCGATCAGTCGCGGTAGGGTCAGGCGCTGGCGCGCACGCGCCGGGGGCCGCTGGGTGAAGGTGATTCGAGATCGCTCCCGCTGCGGTTCGGTGGCGAGCAACTTCGTCGCCTCGTCCATGAGCTCGCTCGGGATGCCGCCGAAGGGGAGCCCGGCGACCTGACTGTTGCCGAACATCGTGCTCGCGCCACCCGCGTGGCCACCCCAACCGCCGCCCCAGGCCACTACGCCTCCCCGGTGGCGCTCTGGGCCAGGACCTGCGCGTAGAGCGGGGTCGTCGCGAGCAGCTCCTCGTGGGTGCCGCTCGCCACGACTCGTCCCTCATCGAGCAACAGCACGCGACTCGCGAGCGCGATGGTCGAAATGCGGTGCGCGATCACGATGGTGGTGCGTCGCTGCAGCAACCGACCGAGAGCTTCGTGGATGCCGGCCTCCACGTGGACGTCGATGGAACTGGTGGCGTCGTCGAGGATGAGGATGGGCGGATTCACGAGCAGGGTGCGCGCGATGGCGATGCGCTGACGTTGGCCGCCCGACAGGGTGTAGCCCCGTTCGCCCACGACCGTCTCGTAACCGTTGGGCAGCTCCTCGATGAACTCGTGGGCGTTAGCCGCCCGGGCCGCCGCTTCGACGTCGTACGCCGTGGCGTCGGGGCGGCCGTAGGCGATGTTGTCGCGGATGGAGACCGAGAAGAGGAACGGTTCATCGAGCACCACACCGACGCTCTCGCGCAGCGACGTGAGCGTGACGTCGCGCACGTCGTGGCCGTCAATCGACAACGTGCCCCCGTCGATGTCGTAGAAGCGCGTCACGAGGCGCGCGACCGTGGACTTGCCCGATCCGGTGCGCCCGACGATGGCGATCGATTCGCCGGGCGCGATGTGGGCGTCGAAGTCGTGCAGAATCTCGGCGCTGGCGTTGTACGAGAAGCGCACGTGGTCGAAGTCGATCGCGCCCCGGACAACTTCGAGGTCGAAGGCCCCGGGCCGATCCACGATGTCCGGATTCTCGTCAAGGATTTCGAAGATCCGTTCGGCGCTGGCCTTGGCCCGTTGACCCATCATCACGAGCTGGCCGAGCATCATGAAGGGCGCCTGGAGCATCAAGAGGTAGGCGTTGAACGCCAGGATCGCGCCAATGCCGAGGTGGCCGTCGATTACCATCCATCCGCCAAAGAACAGCACGAGCGCGAGGCCCAATTGGGGCAGGTTCTGGACCCACGGGGACCATTGACCCCGAATCTGAGCGTCCTTGATGTACGCCCACGCGACCCGCTCCGCGGCGTCGGCGAGGCGATTGACCTCGGCCTCTTCTTGGGCGAATGACTTGACCACTCGCACGCCGTTGACGTTCTCGTCGACGATGGTGGCGACGTCGGCGAGGCGGGCCTGCGTGATCCACGAGATCGGAAACATCACTCGTCGCATTCGGATGCCAACGAAGTAGAGGATGGGCATCACCGTCATGGCGATCACGGCCAACAGCGGATTGATTCGTACCATAAAGCCGAACGCCAAAATCCCGATGCAGCACTGCACCAGGATCAGCGGCGCGAAGGTCGAGTACATCTGCACACTGCGGATGTCGCTGTTGGCGCGGCTGATGAGCTGGCCGGATTGCACCCGATCGTAGAAACTGAATGAGAGCCACGTCAGGTGCTCGTAGATCAGCGAACGCAGGTCGGCCTCGACGTTGTAGGCCGTACGGAACAGGAACTGACGCGAGACGAGGCCGGTCACACCGGCGAGCACGCCGACCACGAGAATCTGAATGACGTCGGTGTGCAGCGCACTCGATCGATGCACGAGGGCGTGGTTGATGGCGCCGTTCAACATGTTGGGCACCAACGTCTGGAAGATCAGACTCAGGAAGGACATACCAATGGCCAGCAGGAAGGTCACTCGGTGCGACGCCATCACCGGCAGAATTCGCCGCCACCAGGCGAGGTTTCGGTCGCGCGAGATTCGCACCCGAGGACCACCGTACGTGGAGGTCACGCCGCCCAGGGGATTCGTCCCACCCCCCTCGCGGTCGTGCGCGACTCGCGAGGAAAGAGAGGAAGTCACCGGTCAATCGTACTAGTCGGCGTCAGAAGTGACTCGCCTCGGGCCGATCGTTGCCAGTCGTTGCCGACCGTGACGACGTAGTGTGACCTCGTGTCCTCGCTCCACGTCATCAATCATCCCGTCGTGTCCGACAAGGTTCGACAGTTGCGCGACGTCGCGACGACTAACGCCGACTTCCTTCGCCTCGCCGGTGAGATCTCCCGATTCGTTGCCTACGAGGCGTTCCGCGACACGCCGGTGACCGCGACCACCGTCGATACCCCGGTCACCAAGGGTGCGCCCGCGGTGCGCATCGACACCGAATATCTGATTGTGCCCATCCTGCGCGCGGGACTGGGCATGAGCCCCGCGGTGCAGGAGGTCCTCCCGCATCACCGCGTCTGTCTCGTGGGACTGCGGCGCAACGAGACCACGCTCCAACCCGACGTCTACCTCGATGGTCTCCCCGAGTCGCTGACCGGCGTGCACGTCGTACTCTGCGACCCGATGCTGGCGACTGGTGGTTCGCTCGTGTGCGTGCTCGACATGCTGGTTGCCCGTGGCGCCGGCGACGTCACGGTGCTGTGCCTGATCGCCGCCCAACCCGGTGTGGACTTCGTCTTTTCGCGCCACCCCCACGTCGCCATTGTCGCGGCCGCGCTCGACCAGGTGCTGAATGACGTGGGCTACATCACGCCCGGCCTCGGTGACGCCGGGGATCGCCTCTTCGGACCGCCGGCACGCTGAACGCGCTAGAGGCCGATGTCCTCGTTCCAGAGTTCGGCGTGGTCGTTAATAAATGTGCCCAATAGTTCCGTGCACGCGGGGTCGTCGAGAAGAACGATCTCGACGCCGAGCTCCGCCAGCCAGTCGTGACCGCCGTGGAAATTAGTCGACTCCCCGATGACGACGGCCCCGATATTGAACTGGCGCACGAGTCCCGCGCAGTACCAGCACGGTGACAACGTCGTCACCATCACGCAGTTCGGGTAGTCGCGACGACGTCCGCCGCGGCGAAAGGCATCGGTCTCGGCGTGGATCGACGTGTCGTTCTCCTGCACTCGTCGATTGTGGCCGGCACTGATCAACGTCCCGTCACGCAAGAAGAGCGCCGCGCCAATGGGGATGCCCCCCTCGTGCAGGCCGGCGACGGCTTCGTCGTAGGCGGTCACGAGCATCGAAACGGCCCGCGCGTGGTCGAGAGGCGTCCTCGAAGAACTCATCGACTAAGTATGCTCCAGCACCGTGGGCGAACGCACGTATTCGGTCGATATTGGCACGCAACGACTGGACCTGCCCGTCGTGTCCCTCAACGACCACCTCGCACTCGCCCTACTGATCACCGTCGACGCGGGCGTGGAGTTCATGTCGAGGGCCGGTGGCGAACTCGCCGAGATTCTGAGGCCCTACGACGTGGACATCGTGGCGACCGTCGCGACCATGGGTATTCCGCTCGTGGTCGAAGTCACGCGTCACCTGGGCCTCGACCAGTACGTCGTCCTGCACAAGACGCCGAAGATCCATTTGGCTGACGCCGTATCCGAGCCCGTGCGATCGATCACCACCGACGCCGAGCAACGGCTCCTCTTCGATCGGGCGAGGATTAAGGACGTGGCCGCCAAGCGAGTGGCGATTGTCGACGACGTCATTTCGACGGGGGCCTCCACCGGAGCGGCCCTGCGCTTACTGCGCGGCGTCGGGGCCGACATCGTGATCATCGGGACTCTCGTGACTGAAGCGTCCCTGTGGCGGAGTGCGCTCGGCGATGACGCCAGGAAGGTTCGAGCGCTCGGTTCCATTCCCGTCTTTCGTCCCGACGGGGCCGGAGGGTACGTCGAAGACTGGGTGGGGTAGTTTCTCGAGTGCCCTGCTCGCGGCGTGCCCGACGCCGCACAATCGCTGTCGACCCACGATTCCTCGTCGAATGCAACGAGCCCCGTTGACGCGATGCGACAACGGGGCTCGGTGCGAAGCTTGGCCGTTACAGCGACGGCTCGAGTTCACGCTGGCGCTTCACCTGTCGCGCGACCGTACCGGTCGACTTCTCGAGGATGAAGTAGACGAGTCCCGCGACGATGATGCCGGTGGGCACCGAGAAGTCGGCCCCTCCGAACCAGCCAGCAGTGCAGGATCCGTGGACGAGGTTGCCCGCGCACGCCCCGCCGTAGTGATTGGAAATCGGGGTCATCCAGTGGAAGGGGAAGTTAATCGGCGGCGGCGCCTTGGAGAAGGCGATAGTCGCGGTCACTAGTCCAGCCACGAAGGCAATGATGGCGTTCCAGTGGACGCCGCTCGAACCGGTGAAGTACAGACCGTCGCCGTCAGTGCGCTGCAGTTCGGCCGCGTTGTAGCGGTACCGGCGCAGGAACCAATCGACGAGATAGATGCCCAGCCACGGCGCAATCCACACGATGATGACCCCGACGAACTCCTTCATGTAGAGCGAGAACGTCGACTGGAACTCCGCCCAGATCGTGAGGCCGCAGGCGAGCACACTGTCGAGCACCACCGCCTGATAGCGCTTCAGATGGAATCCCATGGCCTGGAGCGAGACGCCCGAGGAGTACAGGTCGAGAGAGTTGATGCCGAAGAGCTGGATAATGGCGAAGACCAAGAAGATGGCCACGACCCAACTCGGGATGACGTGCTGACCGTGCAGCGCTTCGAACGGGTTCGCGCCATTCCACGCGGCGACCTGGGCACTCGATGAGATGAACGTGAACGTCGCGGCACCGAGGATCATCATGAAAATTTCGGGTACGGCAGTACCGAGAAAAATCCAACCGACAATCGAGCCCTTGCTCGCGTCGCGCGCCACGTAACGCGTGTAGTCGTTGCCGCACTCGGTCCATCCGAGCCCCGACAGGGCGAACGTGAACGCCAGTCCGGCGCTGTACAGCTCCCAGTTGGCGAACGGCGAGCCCTTGAAGTGGGCTGAGCCGTGCTTGAGATCGTAAAACGCGAGCAGGACGAAGATCGCAATGAAGGGGACAATCAGCGAGCGAAGAACCTTCACCATCGTGGCGTGTCCGAGGTAGGGCACCACCGCCTGGATGGCGGCGGCGACCACAACGAAGACGACCTTCAGGGCGCTCGAGACGTGGATACCCGCCATTTCGCTGAGCACGATGGCCGCGCCGACGATGAGGATGAGTCCCTCGGTCTCGAAGCCCAACTGGGTGATCCAGTTGAAGAAGGCGACGAGGCGCGAGCCCCGGGTACCGAACGAGGCTCGACTGATCGTAAAGGCCGTCGTCCCGGTCTCGGGACCCTGCAACGACGCCAGTCCGAGGAGGAAATAGGAGAGATTACCGATGACGATGATGCTGAGCGCGGTGTAAAAGCTGAAACCGAACCCCATCAACAGTGCTCCGTAAATGAAGTACTCGACGTTGATCGCCGATCCGCCCCAGAGCGCACCTATGTTTCGAGGAGTCGCCCAGCGTTCACTCTCGGGTACGTAGTCGATGCCCCGTCTCTCGACGCGAAATGCGACGTCACCCGAAGATCCGTCTTGATTTTCAATGCCAATTGCCACTGTGGTGGTCCTCCCCTTTTTGGTCGAACGCACGGGCGACGACCCCGTGAGGTCCTCGTCGTACGCGCCCAGTATGGCCGACGCAGCCCGTCTGATGGGCGAATCGTGACCGCGCGGTGAACGGAGGATGAACCCTGTTTTCCACGGACGTTGCGCCGACTGGCAACGACCCACCACGACATCCATCACCACAACGCCGACAGGGAGTTTTATGGCGTTCTTAGTCCGTCCATCACTCCCCCACACAGTTGCCGTCCAAAATGAGTAGGTCTGGATTTCACCGGGCGCCGTAGTGGAGCCCCAAATCGGGCGCCGAATCCTCAGAACCCAGGCGGTCCCTCCCTACCGCCTGGGTTCTGATGCATACAGATGTTTCATCCGCAGGGCCCGGGCGCTTCCTCCATTGCGCTCGGGCCCTGTTGCTATGCGGTTGAAGAGATTGGTTCGCTGCACTGACTTACTGGTGAGTTCTTGATAAGTTGCCCCAAAGGAGTACCAGCACCAGGCGGGTCCTCCGGGGGAAAGCAGGATCAAGATGTCATCAACGTTCGATCGTCGATCGTTCCTAACTCACTCGGCTGCGACAATTGGTGGAGTTGCCATGGCCGGTACAGTTGTGGACGGTCTCGTCGCCGGCGTTGCCGGCGCGGCAACCGGGGTAAATACCGGCAAGCCGAGGCGCGGCGGAACCCTGACCGTGGCACTCATTTCTGACGTTCCCAATTACCACATCTTCAATGGATCGCAGGGACGACTGGATGCGTCCGGTTTCTGCGTCGCCAACGCCCTCTACGACCCCCTCTTCGTGATGTCGGCCAACGGCAAGGTCGCTTTGCCGATGCTGGCCCTCTCGGCGACGCCGAACGCGAACTACACCGTATGGACGGTCAAGCTTCGCCGGGGCGTCTCTTTTACCAATGGTGACCCGTTCGACGCCGATATCGTGCTCGCGAACTATGCGGCAGCGGCTGCCGACCCGACGGTCGGACTGGCCATTAGGCCAATCATCAAGACGGTCTCGAAAGTCGACAGTTCGACCGTCCAGTACAGCATGGTGATCCCCTACTCGACATTCCCGGTACTTCTTGCCGAGCAGCAGATCTCCTACATGGCCAACCCGTCGTCGTTCTCCGCGACGTTCGCCGGCACGCCCGTGGGCACCGGACCATTCAAGGTCAAGTCGTGGCAGGTGGGTGTCGAGTCCCAGTTGATTCGCAACAGCGGCTACTGGAAATCCGACGCACACAACCGTCAGTTGCCCTACTTGAACGGCATTAACTTCAAGACCATTGCCGACGACAACGCCCGCAATCAGGCGCTGCAGACCGGCTCGGTCGACATGATCCTCACTCAGGATGGAGCGGCGATTGCCAACTTGAAGAAGATCAAGAACATCACGTACGTGACCGACGTCAATGCGCCGCGTGACCCTTCGGTCAACTGTTTGATCGTCAACACGACCGGCACCTTGAACCAGTACTTCGCGTGGGCCGGACAGTTCACCGCGGCCCTGGGCCTCCCCGGTTCCCTGCAGTACCTCTTGAAGGGTCAGGTGCCTCCGGCGGCGGTGCAGATGGCCGACTGGTTGGGCACGCTCGGCGCCGTCGATCCCTCCACCCTCACCTGGAACACCAAGTTAAAGCCCGTGATGAACGACGTCACCATCCGCCGGGCTTGCGCCATGGCGGTCAACCGCACGACCTACTGGAAGGTCGTCGATGGTCAGACCGGCGTGGTGTCGGACGGCATCTACAAGAAGACGTCACGGTTCTACGCGAATCCGGGCTACCCCGCCTACAATCCGAGCAAGGCCAGGTCCCTGGTCGCAGCCTATAAGTCGGCCAACAACTTGACGTCCGTCGGCTTCGTGCTCGACTTCGTCTCGGGTAACTCGGCCGCCCAGAAGGCCTTTGGCTTTCTCCAGCAACAGTTCGCCACGATTGGCATCACGGTGACACCGCGTCCGCTCATCCAGAGCACGTTGATCAACAACGTGATCTACGGCACCTACGACTGCGCGACGTGGAACCAGTTCGGCGGCGTCGACCCGGGACTCAACTACGTGTGGTTCAACTCGTTCTCCGCCACCGCGTCGCTCGCTGCGGGCGGGCTCGGGATGCCCGCACTGCCGGCGGGCACGATGTTCGCCGGTGCGGTCAACTTCGCCCACCAGGCGGACCTGGCGGTCGAGACGGCCATGCTGAACGCCCTCGCGTCGCGACCGAACTCGGCGGCGCAGAAGGCCGAGTGGCAGAAGGTCAATGCCCAGTTCGCGAAGGACATCCCGTACCTGTGGCTCGACACCACGGTCACCGCCTTCGCCGCGCGCAAGAACGTCCAGAACTGGGTCTCGGGAACGGCCGGCGACGGCACGACTCGCTGCCTCAGCCCCGATGGCGGTTCGGCCCGTTGGGACCAGATCTGGAAGCACTAGTCAGCTTCGTTGCGTAAGCAGAGAGGGCGGCGCGCGAGCGCCGCCCTCTCTGCCGTCACGGCCGTACTTTGAGGCTGATGTTCCCCTCAACGTGGCGCCACCACCAGAGGGTCGTGGCCGCCAACGACGCTGAGACAATGGCCATGACGGTGAATGGCAGTGCGGCGTCGACGGTGAACATCGCTCCCGATACACCCGCGGCGATTGCCAACGCTGCGGTATTGGACGTTGCGAACAGTCCCTGGCGACGACTGAGTTCGCGGTGCTCGGCCCCCTGGCTCATGAGCGAGGAGATTGACGGCACCGAGAGGGCGGCGCCCACCGACTCCAGCGATCCGAGAAACAACATCAGGTTGTTGTTGTGGATATGCGGGTAGATCGACAGGAACAGCGCGTTATTCAATAGACCGGCGAGGGCGATGAGTCGGCGATTCGCGTGGTCGGCGAGCCAGCCACCGACTCGACTGAGTACGACCCACGGCACGGAGAACAGCGTCCAGCTGAGTCGAATTTGCAGGGTCGAGGCGTGGTGCGCGTGCATGAGCAAGGTCCAACAGACTTCGTACACGCCAATCGCGAGACCACTCGCACTGGCCGCGACGAGGGCGCCCACCAACTGTGAGTTCACCCGCAGTTTGGGTAGCGGCGTTGGGTCGTAGGCCCGGTCGC
Source organism: Acidimicrobiales bacterium (assembly GCA_025362585.1). Taxonomy (GTDB): domain Bacteria; phylum Actinomycetota; class Acidimicrobiia; order Acidimicrobiales; family RAAP-2; genus RAAP-2. Next base: position 28,533 of record JANYFR010000028.1, read on the forward strand.
CGAGGTTGGTACGGAGGGTGACGACCGCGGCGGTGATGCTGATCAGCCCCGCGACGAAGAACGCCCAGCCGAGCGAATTGACCGACACCGCCACGCCGACGACCGGGCCAATGGCGAATCCGAAGAGCTGCGCGGCAAGGATTTGCGAGACCGCGCGGCCGCGCTTTTCCTCGGAGAAGAGGCTGGCGACGGCCGACATCGACGCCACCTCAATGGCGCCGGCCGAGGCCCCCTGGACCGCTCGAGCGAGAGCGAACCACGGCGCCGACACCGGCAGTAGGTAAACCATTGAAGCGATTGCGTACACAATGAGACTGGCCACCAGCACCGGTCGACGTCCGAATTTGTCCGCGAGGCGACCAAAGCCGAACTGGGTGGCGACGCCGGCGAAGAAGAACGCCGACATGATGAAACCGATGACGGTGGGCGTGCCACCACGGTGCTCGAGGAACAGTGGTAGGAGGGGCAGCCCGAGGGTCGCGCCCATCCACTGGATCGCCACAATGATTGTGAGACGACGCAGCGTCTGTTGGGGAGTGCTGTTCGCCACGGCGTCAACGCTACTGCGCGGGTCTCGGCTTGCTCGGGCCACTAGCCGTACCCGCCGGCCGTTGCACGTCTCTCGCAGGGATTGCGAGAGCGCAGTCCGCCATTGGACGACCAGTGAGTGACCTAGGAATGGGGTCGCTTGACTTCGTGGCGCCGCACGTTAACCACCATGGCGCACGAGCAACGCTCTGCTACAGAGTCCCGCACTCGAAGAGGATAAGGACACCGAGACCGGCGTAGACCCACGGGATGAGTGTCGGCGCGCGCTTGGCCCCCCACGCGACAACGCGGGGGCGACTCGTCAACGCTTCGGCACTCAGTACGAAAATGAGCTCCCAGATCGCAAAGGTCGCCACCGCGATCAACGCGTGGAGTGCACCGTTGGCGCGAAGGAGGGGGATCCAGACGGCGAGGTTGTCACCTCCGAGGGCGAGCGTGACGGTGAAGGTCGTGATCGCCCCGCGACGGAACTGCTCGCCCGAGGGCTTGTGACGGTTGCGCCACGCGTGGAGGCCGAGGGCGAACGGCGCCACGCTGAGGATCCCAATCCACGGCAACGGGATGGGGGCGAGCAGAGAACCGACTGCACCCGCCAGCAACACGAGTGTCGCGACCCCGATGGCCTGGGCCCATCCAACGCGGCGGTACCGACTGCGGTCGGTGACGACGAGTTGCGCCGCGAACGCGAAGAAGTTATCGAACATCGTGCCGAGAAAGGCGAGGGAGGCGACAACAACGACACCAAATATCGTGTGCACACGTCGACCTTACTTGAGAGTAGAAGTGAGCATTCAACGGGCCAGATAGGCTGACCACGATGCGCACGGTGTTGGAGCCAACCGACGATGAGCTCGAAGCGGCCCGCCGCGTGGTGGCCGATCACCTAGAGCCCACGCCGACGGTCACAATCGCCCTTCGAGGACGCGCGACGCTCGCCAAGCTCGAAAACCTGCAACCGACCGGTTCCTTCAAGGTCCGCGGAGCGTTCGCCGCGATCGACGCAGCCCGGCGGGCCGATCCCGGTGGGGCCGTAATCACCGCGTCGGCGGGCAATCACGGGCTCGGCATCGCTCACGCGTCGAACGTCCTCGGCGTGCGTGCGACCGTCGTCGTCCCCGTCAACGCGTCGGCGGCCAAAGTGCAGAAATTGCGGGAGTTCGACATCGAGCTCATCCAATTTGGCAGATCCTTCGATGACGCGCAGGCCCACGGCATGGAACTGGCCGAGCAGCGCTCCATCCGATTCATCTCGCCGTTCAACGACAGCAACGTCATCGCCGGCCAGGCGACCGCGTTTGACGAGTTGCTCGTCCAAGCACCCGACATCGAGCACCTCGTCATCTCGGTCGGCGGTGGGGGCCTCCTGAGTGGGGCCCTCATGTCGCGCGACGTGCACCGTCGCGGGGACGTGCGGATCACCGGCGTGCAGCCCGAGGAGAGCGCGGCCCTCTACCACGTCCTGCGGGGCGCGACGATGTCCGAGGTCACGCATCATCCGACGATTGCCGACGGCCTGGCCGGCGGTGGTGACGACGGCGCCATCACCAACGAACTGATCGAGCGACACAAGATCGCGCTGGTGCTCGTCCCCGAAGGCGCGATCCGGCGCGCGGTTCGCGAGACGATCGAGGCGAACGGCATCGTCATGGAAGGTTCGGCCGCGGCGTCGTACGCGGCCATCACGGAGAACTTCGTCGACGACACGAGGTCGCGAATTGGCTTCGTGGTCAGTGGTCGCAACATTTCTCACGAGCTTCTGATTGAGCTTGTCCAAGAGCCACGCTCCTAAACGGGGCGGGTTCGTCGAGAGACGAACGGTAGGGTGCGCGCATGGCGGTGCCGAAACGAACCGGGGCGATGCTGCTCGCCGCCGCTGCGTTGGGGCTCTCCACCACGGGTGTCGTTGTGGCCGCCACTGATGCCAATCCGCAGGGCGTCGTCAGGGACACCCTCCTACTGCACGGCTATCCACCCACCTCCGCCAACCTGCTGGTCACTCTCTCGGCGGGCCAGACGTACGGACTGACGGCCAACGTCAACGTCGACTTCACGAACAACGCGGTGGGGGCCACCGTCAACTTCCCACTCGTCGTCTCGGTGTCGTCGATTCAACTGCGCCTCACTGGCGGCCACCTCTACGTCGGCTCGGCGGTGGCGACGTCGGCCAAGTGGATGGCGATCGCCATGAAGTCCCCGTCGCTCCTTGGGCTCGCCCTCGAGCTCACCAAACCCCACATCGCCCTCATCAGGGGCTTCGCGAGGGCGTCGAGCACGACCAACGGGTTCATCACCACGTACACCTTCCGGCGCGATCACGTCGCGGTGTCCAATATCTTGGCTTTCGCGAACCGCACGGGCGAGCTCGGCACGCTGGTTTGGACGGTCAACACTGGTGCCGAGGGCGAAGTCATCGCCAGCACCGTGATCGTCACGTCGCGTCGTTCGACGACGACGCTGTCCGCCCAGGTCCTCTCCTACAATCACTCTGGCCACGTCACGGCGCCACCGCCGAGCGACGTGGTTCCGGCGTCGGGCTCGATCCTTCGGGAGATTCTCCATTCGGCGCTGCTGAACAACGTCATGCTGCCACAGAACTTCGCCACCCTGGGCCAAATGAACCTCAACTAGATTGACCACGATGGCGACTACCAAGACTGAGCCCAACTGGCCGGCGTCGTTGGCGGTGATCTTCTGTGTGGCGCTGTACGTCGTGCTGCCCAGTCGAGTAGTCGTGGGGCCGCGCTGGCTCTTGCCGATCCTCATCTCCCTGCTCTTATTTCCACTGATGGCGAGGAGGCATCGTCATCCGGACGAGTCACCGTGGGTCCGCCGGCTGACGATATCGCTGATCGTCATCATCACCGTCGCGAACGTGCTCTCGATGTCCCTGCTGGTGCGCCACCTGCTGGTCGCCCACGTGACGCAGGGCCGCAACCTCATCTTTGCGGCGGTCTCGGTCTGGCTGACCAACGTCATTGTCTACGGTCTGTGGTTTTGGGAGGTCGATCGTGGCGGTCCTCACCGGCGGGCCGGCGAAAAGGCCGATCACCCCGATATTCAGTTTCCCCAACTGGAGAATCCGAACCTGGCGCCGTCCGATTGGCGCCCGCGCTTCTTCGACTACCTCTACACGTCCTTCGCGAACGGCACGAGCTTCGCGCCGGCCGACTCCATGCCCCTGACCTTTCGAGCCAAGGCCCTCTTTATGGGTGAGTCGATCGTCTCGTTCGTGACGATCGCGGTCGTCGCGGCCCGCGCTGTCAACATCCTCGGGTAGATCAGCGCAGCATCCGTTCGAGGAGGGCGCTCGCGCGACTCAACCGTCCGCGGCGCCGTTCAACCCGGTCGGCCCACGTCGCGAGACCGAGTCCCACGTTGATGCCGAGCCAGCGCAGGGGCTCCACTTCCCAGCGTCGGCTGTGGTGCTGTACGAAGGGGAGTCGAGTGAACTCGGTGTCGACGTCGGGCTCGGTGATGAGGTCCGCCAGCGCCGTGGCGGCGACGTGGCTCAAGACGACCCCGTCACCGGTGTAACCCCCGGCCGACGCCAGACCCGTCTGGTAGTTCACGCGCACTGACGGCCAGTGGTCGCGCGGCATGGCGAGGGGCCCGCCCCACCGATGCGAGATCGATCCGTCCATCGTCGGAAAGAGCTCGTGCAGAGTCGATTCGAGCATCGAAAAGACTTTCGCGTTGGCGTCGAAGCGCTCCTCGATGGTCGAACCGAAGTGGTAGGGCGAGCCCCGTCCGCCAAAGGCAATGCGGTCGTCACTCGTGCGTTGCCCGTAGATGACGAGGTGGCGATCATCGGTGAAGGTCGCGTGGCGAGAGAATCCCACGTCATCCCAGAACCTCGCCGACAGCGGTTCGGTGGCGACCATGAGCGAGTAAACCGGCACGACGCTTCTTCGTTCGTGTGGCATGGTCGGCGTGAAGGCCTCGGTCGCTCGAACGACGAAGTCGGCGTGCACGCTCGCGCCGAGCGTGACCACCTCGGGCTGGCGTCCGGGGCGCCCCGGAAGGATCCGCAGCACCTTCGTCGCTTCGTAGACCGAGACGCCGAGTCGCTCGACGACGTCGCTGAGTCCGCGCACGAGCCGGGCCGGATTGAGACGGGCACAGTGCGGCGAGTACTTCGCGCCGAGGGCGCCGTCGACGGAGCCGTGTTCGGCCAGGGCGTCGCCCTCGAGCCAGGCGAGGTCCTCGGGACCGACGCCCAGCGCCCTCGAGCTCTCGATGGTCGCGAGAATCCGGTCCCGCTGGACCGCGGAGCGGGCAAAGTCGATCGTGCCGCCCTGGGTGAAGTGCGCCTCAATGCCGTCTTCTCGTTCACATCGGCCGAGGTTCGTGACGGCCCGTTCGAGGAGGCGTCGTTGCTCGGTGAAGGTCTCGAGTCCGCAGTAGGCGACGACGCTCTCGTCACTGATGGGGAAGAGGGCCGAGGCCCACCCGCCGTTGCGTCCCGACGCACCGAATCCGCAGACCGACTGCTCGAGCACCGCGACGCGCAGCGTGGGGTCGCGCCGCTTCAGTTCGCGCGCCGTCCAGAGGCCCGTGAAGCCGCCTCCGACAATGGCCACGTCGACATCGAGGTGGCGGTCCAGCGCGGGGCGCGCCGTGACGGGCCGCTCGAGCGTGGACCACCACAACGAAGGTGGTGGCTGCATTAGGCGAAGAGCTTGGCCGCTCCGGTGAAGACCTCGCGCATCGTGCCGACCATGAAGTCAATGTCGGCCCGCGTCGAGATGAGTGGGGGCGCCAACTGGACCACCGGGTCGCCTCGGTCGTCCGAGCGGCAGATGAGGCCGCGTCGGAACATCTCGGGCGAGACGTAACCGCGGAGCAGCCGTTCGGCGTCTTCGCCGGCCCACGTCTCTTTCGTCGTCTGGTTCTTCACCAGTTCGACGCCCCAGAAGTAGCCGCTGCCGCGCACGTCACCGACAATGGGAATCTCCTTCAGGTCATTGAGGCTCTGGCGAAAGTAGTCCTCATTGGCGAGCACGTTCTCGAGGACCTTCTCGGTCTCCATAATCTCGATGTTCTTCAACGCCACCGCGCAGGCCATGGGGTGTCCCGACCACGTGAAGCCGTGTTGGAACGAGGCGTCGTCGTGCTGGAAGGGCTCGGCCAGGCGGTCCGAGACGATCATCGCACCGAGGGGTGCGTAGCCCGAGGTGATGCCCTTGGCGCAGGTGATGATGTCGGGGACGTAGTCGAACTTTTGGCCGCCGAACCAGGTACCGAGTCGCCCGAAGGCGCAGATCACGTCGTCCGAGACCAGAATGACGCCGTAGCGGTCGCAGATCTCACGCACGGCCTGCCAGTAGCCGCGCGGAGGGACGAAGCACCCTCCGGCGTTCTGGACCGGCTCGAGGAAGACCGCGGCGACCGTCTCGGGTCCCTCTCGTAGTATGGCCTCTTCGATCTGGTGGGCCTGCCACAGACCGAAGGCCTCGAAGTCGTCGCCGAAGCGCTCGGCGCGATAGAAGTTGACGGTCGGTACCTTCACGGCTCCGGGCACGAGTGGCTCGAACGGTTTGCGGTAGCCCTCGAGCGACGTGATCGTGAGTGCGCCCAGCGTCGTGCCGTGGTACGCGACGTCGCGGCTGATCACCTTGTAGCGATCGGTGTCACCGCGCATCTTGTGATACTGGCGAGCGAGCTTCCAGGCACTCTCGACGGCCTCGGCGCCACCGGAAGTGAAGAAGACGCGGTTGAGGTCACCGGGGGCGAGGCTCGCGATCTTCTCGGCCAGTTCAATGGCTTTCGGGTGTGCGTAGGTCCACAACGGGAAGAAGGCCATCGTGGTCATCTGTTCCGCGGCGGCGGCCGCAATGTCGGCGCGCCCGTGGCCGAGCATGTTGGTGAAGAGACCCGACAGGCCGTCAAAGTACTCGACGCCGTTGGCGTCGTAGACCCGAGTGCCCTCGCCGCGCACCATTATGGGGATCTCCTTGTTCTCGCTGTAGGCACCCATCCGCGACATCTGGAGCCACAGGTGGCGCCGAGCCCTCTCCGAATAGTCGCGGCTGGCGTGTTTCTCGTCAGAGAAATTGACTCCGTCACTGATGATGTCGTGAATCGTCACTTTGCCCCCCAGGCGTAGGTCTGCTTCGATAACTTCAAATACAGAAATGTCTCGACTTCGGTCACCCCGGGAATGCTCCGGATGGCGTCGTTCAAGAGGTGGACCAGCGCGTCGTCGTCGACGGCGATCAGTTCGGCGATGATGTCGAAACTGCCCGCCGTCATGACGACGTAGTTCGCCTCTTCGATTGACGCGACCTTGTCAGCGACGAGTCGGACGTCACCGTGGACGCGAATGCCCACGAGCGCCTCTCGTCCGTAGCCGAGTTGTAGCGGATCGGTAATCGCCACGATCTGCATGACGCCAGAGTCCCGAAGACGTTGCACGCGACGACGCACCGCCGCCTCGGAGAGACCAACCTCCTCGGCAATCGCACCGTAGGCGCGACGACCGTCGCGTTGCAGTTGGCTGATGATCTGGCGGTCAATCGCGTCGAGGGCGTTCGGCGCGGAAGAGATGAGTTCGAGGTTCGATCGCTCGACGCTCTTCGGACTCTTCGGTTGAGATTTGTGGGCTGGCATTGTGTGCTCCAGGCTCGGTGGCCCGAAGGCTCCGTGGCTGCGGATAGAGACAGTATAGGACCATATTGCGACGGATTGAGTCGCTTTTTTCCCGTGAGGAGACATATTCGTACATTTCTGTTGCGGAAACCTAGGAAACTCTGGCAGAGTGACTGCGGGAACGGCCGCCAGGCCGCCGCGACGTTGGAGGGGACTATCGCTCGTTTCGCCCATCACATCGGGGCCAGGACGTCGCGCCGAGGAGGCCATGGCCGTCGACGCGCAGCACCGTGGAACTGAAACCCTGGGCGACGGCGTCGAGGAGTGCACTGGAAGCAGTCACGTTGGGCACCACGTTCAGGCGTAGGGTCATCAACATCATCGGTTGAAGTTCAAGTTGCTACGAGGAGGAATAGTCACAATGTCCATAGATGACATCAAGGGTCCTTTTGGTGCTCCGGTTCCGAAGTCCCAGGAAAAAACGCAACTGCTGCATGATGAGTTGAACCTCTTCGACGCCACCGCGGTGGCGGTGTCGTCGGTGGCACCGGCCTACTCGGCCGCGTCCACGCTCTCGTTGGTTCTGGTGATCGTGGGCGTTGGCGCGTACGGCCCGTCCGTCATCTTGGTCTCGTTCGTGCCGGTGATGTTCGTCGCCCTTTCGTACTTCCATCTCAATCGCCGCAATCCGAACTGTGGTGCGAGCTACTCGTGGCTGAGCCAAGTCGTCCACCCGGCGGTGGGGTGGTACAACGGCTGGGTCCAGATTGCGAGCTCGGTGATCTTCTGCACCTCCGCCCCTCTGCTCGCAGGCATCTACACCCTGCAGTTTCTGCACCTGGCCTTCAACGCCGTGGGCCCGAACGCGTATGGCAATCCCCACGACATCGCGGTGGTGGCGGCGATCTATCTCGCCGTCGTGACCTTCATCTGCATCTACGGCATCCGCTGGACGACGAACGCGCAGTGGGTGATGGTCTGCATTGAGTACTTCGCGGTCATTGGCTTCTCCATTGGCGGCATCATCAAGGTGTGGGTGAGCCACCCCGTGCACTCCGTGAGCTTTCACCTGTCGTGGTTCAACCCGCTGCACATTGCCAGTTTTGGCGCCTTGGCCTCGGGACTGGCGCTCGGCGTGTTCTTCTTCTGGGGATGGGATACCGCACTCAATCTGACCGAGGAGTCGAAGAACTCGAGCAAGATCCCCGGCCAGGCCGGTCTCATCTCGATGTGGCTCTTGCTCGCGGTCTTCGTGCTTAACTTCGTGGCCATCGAGATGCTCCTCGGTCCGACCGCGGCCGCCGCACAGGGGGCCAACGTGCTCTTCTACTTTGGCCAGCAGTTCGCCGGAACGTGGGCCAGTTACGTCATGATCTTCGCCGTCATTTCGTCCACGGTCGCCACGACCCAGACGACGCTGTTGCCGGCGGCGCGCATCACCTACGCCATGGCCCGCGACGGCGTCTTCCCCAAGATTTTCGGCTCCGTGCACGAGAAGTTCAAGACGCCGGCGGTCGGTACGTTGATTCTGGCCTTCCTTTCACTGTTTGGCATCATGCTCACGACGCTCTCGTCGTCGTCGAATCACGTGTTTCAGAATCTGGTGAACAACATCGGCGTGTTGGTGGCCTTCTATTACGGGATCACCGGCGTGGCCTGCGCCTGGGCCTTTCGAAAGACCCTGGGACAGGGACTGCGGGCGAACCTCGCCATGATCGTGGCCCCTTTCCTCGGTGGCATAGTTCTGCTCTTCACCTGCTTTGAAGTCATCAAACTGAATGGCCGGGCAGCGATTCCCGACATCATCGCGCTGGGCTTGGGCGTGCCGTTGGTGATTCTGGCGTGGGCCTCGACCCACAAGAAGAGGAGTTTCTTCACCCAGCCCCTGGTGGCCTACACGTCAATTGAGGACGACGTCGTGGTGCCGCTCCCCGCAGGACGAAAGTTTGATTGACGATGATTATTGGAGTACCGAAGGAAATTAAGACCGACGAATACCGGGTCGCGCTGACGCCCGCGGGAGTGCGCGAGTTGACCGGCGCGGGACACCAGGTCCTCATTGAGAAGGGGGCGGGAGTCGGCTCGTCCATTGCCGACGCCGACTACGTCGCCAACGGGGCCACCATCGTCGACGACGTGGACGACGTCTGGAGCCGGAGCGACCTCATCACCAAGGTGAAGGAGCCGATTGCCACCGAATTTGCGCGGCTCGGCGCCCGCAAGAACCAGGTCCTCTTCACCTACCTCCACCTCGCCGCCTCCCAGGAGTGCACCGACGCGTTGGTGAAGGCCAACAACGTCGCGATCGCGTACGAGACCGTGCGACTGCGCGACAACTCGCTGCCGCTGCTAACCCCCATGAGCGAGGTCGCCGGCCGCATGGCCACGCTGATGGGCGCGCACCACTTGATGCGTCCCGGCGGGGGCCACGGATCATTGATCAGTGGCGTGCCCGGGGTAGCGCCGTGCAACGTCGTGGTTATCGGCGCCGGCGTTTCGGGACTCGCGGCCGCCACGATGGCGGTCGGACTGCACGCGAACGTGAAGATCCTCGACCGCAACCTCGAACGCCTACGCCAGGTGGACATCCATCTCGACGGTCGCGTGCAGACGATTGCGTCCTCGACTCTGGCAATCGAAGAGGCCTGTCTCGACGCGGACATCGTCATCGGTGCCGTCTTGGTGGTCGGGGCGCGGGCCCCGAAACTCGTCAGCAACGATCTGGTGTCGCGAATGCGTCCCGGATCGGTCCTCGTCGATATCGCGGTCGACCAGGGAGGCTGCTTTGAGGCCACGAGGCCCACGACGCACTCGGACCCGGTCTTTGAGGTGAATGGTTCGATCTTCTACTGCGTGGCGAACATGCCCGGCGCCGTGCCGTACACGTCCACGTACGCGCTGGCGAACGCGACGCTGCCCTACACCTTGGAGCTCGCGCGTCACGGCTGGCGCGAGGCGGTGCTCGCCGACGACGCGCTCGCCGAGGGCGTGAACGTGGTCGGCGGCGCCGTCACCTACGGGCCCGTCGCCGACGCTCTCGGCCTCCCTTACAGTCCACTGCGTTCACTGCTGTAGATTGCGGTACTCGAAGGATTCAGGGGATCGCACTCGTTGAGTCCTTGTCGCTTCTCAAACGAATCACGGGGGTTCCATGTCTGATGCTGTAGAGAGCAACGTCGTGCACGCCGACGTGCCCGACCCGCGACGTTGGTTCGCCCTGTTCGTCATCGCAATCGCCGCGTTGATGGTGGTGCTCGACGCGTCGATCGTCAACATCGCCCTGCCGCACGCGGCGCTGCCCAAGGCCATGGGTGGTCTCGGTATCGCGTTGAAGAACTACCAATGGGCGGTGACGGCCTACACCCTGACGTTCGGTGGTTTCTTGTTACTCGGTGGTCGTATCGGGGACTACGTCGGACGCAAGAGGGCGTTTCTCATTGGGCTCGTCGGCTTCGCCGCCGCGTCGCTGCTCGGTGGTTTCGCCCAGAACCAGGGGATGTTGTTCGGGGCGCGAGCGCTCCAGGGCATCTTTGGCGCGCTGCTCGCCCCCGCGTCGCTGTCGCTGATCTCGGTGACTTTCACGGACTCCAAGGAACGGGCGAAGGCCTTTGGCGTTTTTGGCGCGCTGTCGGGGGTCGGCGCCGCGATCGGGCTTATCGCGGGCGGGCTGCTCACGCAGTACCTTTCGTGGCGCTGGTGCCTCTTCGTCAACACGCCCATGGCCCTGATCGCCCTCTTCCTCGCCATCCCCAACATCAAGGAGTCGAAGGTCGACGGCCACCCGCACTACGACGTGCCCGGCGCTCTGACGGCGACGGTGGGCATGGTCGGTATTGTCTACGGCGTCTCGCAGGCGTCAACTCACGGGTGGGGATCAACGAGCGCCTGGCCCTACATTGCGCTGGGGGCGGTGCTCCTCGCCATCTTCTTCGTGCTCGAGAGTCGAATCAAGTCGCCGCTGCTGCCCCTTCGCCTCATCACCGACCGGGTGCGCGCCGGTTCGTACCTCTCCCAGATCTTCGTCGGACTCGGGCTCTTCGGGATGTTCCTCTTCATGACGTTCTACTTCCAGAACGTCCACCAGTACTCGGCGATCAAATCCGGTCTGCTCTTCCTGCCGTTCTCGGTGGGGGTCATTGTCTCGGCGGCCACGGCCAGTCAACTTCTTCCCAAGTTCGGCCCGCGACCGCTCGCGACGATCGGCTGCACGATGGGCGCGATTGGTCTCTCGCTGCTGTCGTTCTTGAAGCCCGACAGCTCCTACCTCGGCCACGTGATGCCCGCGATGGTCATCACCAGCCTCGGTCTCGGCCTCGCCTTCGTGACGATCGCGTCGACCGCACTCTTTAACGTGCGACCGAACGACACCGGTGCCGCGTCGGCGGTCCTGCAGACGGCCCAGCAGATCGGCGGTTCGTTCGGCACGGCGATCCAGAACACCATCGTGGTCTCGAGCGCGACGGCGTTCGTGGCCGGCTCGCTGCACCACTCGAACACGCCGGCGGCCGTTCTCGCGTTGCGCAACGCCGCGGCCGTGCACGGTTACGACCAGGCGTTTCGATTCGGTTCGCTGATGCTCCTGCTCGGGGCGGTCAGCTTCTTCTTCTTGGTAAACATCGATCGCCATCACCTCGGTCAGCACGACGAGGCGACGTCGGTGGTCGTCTAGAGCGCGACGTAGGGACAGTGGCGACATCCACTGTCACAACAGCTGCCCCTCGCCAGATGGGTGGCCACGGTCTGGACGATGAGACCGCTCGAGGGATCGCGGTAGGTGGGCTCGTCGCGCGCGACCGCCCGCTCGTGGAGGGCGACAATCACCGCGTAGTCGCTGCGTGATGGGTCACAGCGGCTGGGATGCGGACGCGGCACCGACGGGCTCATCGACTCAAACTAACGGCGTCGGTTCGTCGACGCGCAGCACGACCTTGCCGAACTTGCCCCGACGACTGAAGTAGTCGTAGGCCACCGCGGCGTCGGCGAGGGGAAACGTCGCGGCGACGGGCACGCGCCACGCCCCGGCCGTCCACCTCGACACGAGGGACTGATTGACCAGGGCGACGATCTCGGCCTTCTCCTCGCGCGATCGCGACCGCAAGGTCGAACCGGTGATCGACGAGCGTGCGCGCATGAGGGCGAGCAGGTCGAGGTCGACCCGGGCGCCGGCGCCCACGCCGATCACGACGACGCGGGCGAACGGAGCCAGGACGTGGAGGGCGAGGCTGAGGTGGGCCGCTCCCACCAGTTCGAGGACGACGTCGACGGGCTCGATCGCGTCGACCTGTTCGACGGTGATCGCCTCGTTGGCGCCGAGTGCTCGAAGAGCGTCGTGGTGCTCGGGGGTGCGAGTGACGGCGATCACGTGGGCGCCGAGCGTGTGCGCGACCTGCACGGCCGCCACGCCAACTCCTCCCGAGGCGCCCGACACCAGCACCCGGTCGTGCGGGGCGAGCAGACCCTGGCTCACGAGCGCGTCGTAGGCCGTCACGAACGCCTCGGCGAAACCGCCCGCTTCGTTCCAACTGACGTGATCGGGGAGAAAGAGTAGGTGTTCGCTGGGCACGACGCAGTGCGTGGCCTGCGCCCCGCCGCCCACGATCGCGCAGACCCGTCGTCCGAGGAGTGGCTCGACGACGTGGGCGCCGACCGCAGTGACGACCCCGGCGAGCTCGAGGCCGGGGACGTCGACCGGCCACCCGGCGGGGGCCGGGTAGTAACCCTGGCGTTGCAAGAGGTCGGCCGCATTCACGCCGGCACTTCGAACCGTGACGAGAACGTCGTGGGGACCGGGATCGGGCGTCGGGCGCTCTTCGACCACGAGCGCGCCTTCGTGGATAACGACCGCGTGCACGAGCCCAGCCTACGGCGGACCATCGTCGAGGCGAACCGATAATGTGCTCGGATGACTATTTACGACATCCCCATTCACACCCTGAAGGGTGACGAGAGTTCGCTCGCCCCCTTCGCCGGCAAGACAATCCTGATTGTCAACGTCGCCTCCCAGTGCGGCCTCACACCGCAGTACGAGGGCCTCGAGCGACTGCAGAAGAAGTACCAGGACCGCAACTTCTCAGTCGTGGCTTTCCCCTCCAACCAGTTCGGTGCGCAAGAGCCCGGCACGGCCGAGGAGATCGAGACGTTCTGTTCGACGACCTACGGCGTCACGTTCCCGATGATGGAGAAGATTGACGTCAACGGGAGCGAGCGCCACCCGATCTACATCGAACTGACCAAGAGCCCGGACGCCGAAGGTCACGAGGGCGACATTCGCTGGAACTTCGAGAAGTTCCTCGTCGGACCGGACGGCTCGGTGCAACGCTTCGCCCCGCTCGTCGAACCCGAGGACCCCGCCCTCGTCGCGGCCATCGAGGCCACGCTTCCCTAGCGGCTGCCGATGGTGCGATGGAGTCGCACGTACGTCGCTCGAAAGCCGTAGCCGAGCCAGTAGCGCTGCGCGGCGCGGTTGGTGACCCGCCAGTTCGTCTCCACGTACGCGAAGCCGGCCGCACTGGCGTCGGCCATCGCGTGGTCGACTAACGCGGTGGCGACGCCACGCCCGCGATGTTCGGGCAGCACCGACACGGCACTTAGGTGCAACGTCCGTTCGAAGGATCCTCGACGCGTTGGCAACGCGAAGGTGATGCACTGTGCGACCGGTCCATCGAGATGTTCCACGAGGTAGTGGTGCACCTCGGGATCGACGAGCGCCTCGTGGAGGTCCTCGCGCTTGGACACGTCCACGAAAAGTGAAAAACTGGGTCCGAGCCGTTGGGCGTCGTCGATGACGCGATCGAGCATGACCGCGGCGTCGAGGTCTTCGACGCCGCCTCGGCGCAGCGCGTAGCCCGCGGGCGGGGCGTGACGCTGGACGAGGGGAAGCGACCGCACGCCGCGGGTGTGCATCCGCGCGAAACCGAGTTCGTACCACGGCGACGTTGAGGCCGCGTCGTCCAGTGTCCAGACGTAGTGCTCGACGGCGCCCGCGTCGATCCACGTCGTTCCGGCGGCGGCGTAGAGGTCACTCAACACCTCGACGTCATCAAATGACGCGCCGTCGGGACCGGTCCACGCGGCGTTGCCGTACGTGGCGTCGTCGAGGAGAGCCCCGTAGAGATGACCCACGACCCGACGGCCCTCGAGCGCGACCCAGGTGGCGTTCGTCGACTGACGAAGCGATTCGACGAAGAGATCGCGATCGATCACGGGATTGATGAGCGGCTGGAGCGACGCGTCGAGGGCGAGGCGCCGCTGGACGCGGGTGACGACGTCGTCGATGTCGTCGGGGTGCAGGGGGCGTACCGTCGTCACGGGGCCACCGTAGTCGCGGGGTTGTGCCAGAGTTGCGGGGTGACTTTGCGGGCGACGCTCTTCGACATGGACGGACTGCTCTTCGATTCCGAGGTCCTCTGGCTAAAGGCCGAACACGAGATCTTCTCGGGACTCGGGGTGGTCCTCGACGAGAGCGAGGAGCGCTCCACCAAGGGAATGTACGTCAACGAAGTAGTGGAGTACTGGCGTGCTCGCTTCCCGTGGGACGGGCCGTCGGTCGCCGACGTCGTCGCTCAGTTGCTGGCGCGCGTGGGCGAACTCGTTGAAACCGAAGGCCGACTGTTGCCCGGGGCCCTACGCGCGCTCGATCTGGCGAGCGAGCGCGGTCCGGTCGCGCTCGCCAGTTCGACACCGCTCGCACTGATCCACCAGTGTCTCGACCACTTCGAACTGGGCACGCGCTTCACGTCAATCCACTCCGCGCAGTTCGAACCATTCGGCAAGCCCCATCCCGGGGTCTTTCTCACCGCGGCCGCCTCGCTCAACGTCACCCCGGGCCAGTGCCTGGTGTTTGAGGACTCCGCCGCCGGCGTCATCGCCGCCAAGGCGGCGTCCATGACCGTGGTCGCCGTGCCGACGACCGAGGACCGGGTCCGTGCGGCGTTCGCGATTGCCGACCTCGTGCTCGACTCACTCGAAGATCTAACTGAAGCGTGGCTCGACAGCGAATTCGCCTAGAGGACGTTCGTAAAACGACTGGCCACCGGGTGGGTGAACGCGTCGGGTGGGCACTGTTCGACCGGCGTCCAACCGTTGTTTGTGTAGAAGGCCAGCGCCTCGGGTTGGGCCAGTCCCGTCTCGAGGTAGAGCTGGACGAAGCCGAGTGAGCAGCTGCTCCTCCACGCACGTGATCAACGCCGCGGCCACTCCGGCGCGGCGTCGGTCGGGTCGGACCCTGAGGCGCTTCACTTCGCCGAGGTTCGAGTGTGGATCGCTGATCGATCGCACGCCGACGCTGCCCGCGAGGTCGCCGTCGACCCGCGCGACGAGAAAGCGACCCCGCGGCGGTTGTCGTTCATCCAGTGACAACTGGGACTTCTCCGAAGTCGTCGTAGCGCCGGGCCCGTTCGTCGAGTGCGGCGTGAAAGACGTTGCGCGCCCCACTCGACTCGATTGATTCGTCGCGAATCGTCAGTGGGGGTACCTTCCAACAGTACGAGCCGGCGCGTTGTCGACGAATCGTTAACTACGATTGGAGGACTCATCGAAGGAGCACCGTGTTTCGCCCCGTCAGCGCCGAATTGGATTTCGTGGCCATTGAAGAGGCGGAGCTCGCCCGTTGGCGGACGAATGACGTTTTCGCGCGCTCGATGCGCCAGCGCGAAGGTGCCGAACCGTGGGTCTTCTACGAGGGTCCGCCGACCGCCAACGGCAAACCGGGGCTTCACCACGTGTGGGCGCGGGTCTACAAGGATCTCTTCTGTCGCTACCAGACCATGCAGGGTCGACAGGTCGCGCGCCGCGCCGGGTGGGACACGCACGGCCTGCCCGTCGAGGTCCAGGTCGAGAAGCAATTGGGTATCTCGGGCAAGCAGGCGATCGTCGATCAGATCGGGATCACCGAGTTCACGCGTCTCTGTCGCGAGTCGGTGCTGACCTACGTCGGCGAGTTTGAACGGCTGACCGAGCGCGTGGGCTACTGGACCGACATGGAGCACGCGTACTACACGTTTCACCCCGAGTACATCGAGTCGGTGTGGTGGCACCTTCAGCAGCTCTTCGATCGTGGACTGCTCTACGAGGATTTGAAGGTCGTGCCCTACTGTCCGCGCTGCGGCACGGCGCTGTCCAGCCACGAGCTCGGCCAGCCCGAGGTCTACACCGACGAGCTCGACGAGAGTGCCTACGTGAAACTGCGGATCACGGACGCAGAGGCGCACGGGGGCCTCTTCGGCGCGACGCACCTCGCGGTCTGGACGACGACACCCTGGACGCTGCTCTCCAACGTCGCCGTGGCGGTCAACCCCTTGGTGAGCTACGTGGTGGTTGACGGGATCATCGTCGCCCAGGACCTCGTCGAGTCGGTCTTCGGCGACGGCACTACTTTCAGTGCCGCGATGCCCGGTGCCGCACTCGAAGGAGTCCACTACGAGCGGCCCTTTCACGACGTCGAACTGCCCGAGGACGTCGACGCCGCCTACGTGGTCCTGGCCGACTACGTGACGACCGACGAGGGCACGGGTCTCGTCCACCAGTCGCCGGCCTTTGGTGAGATCGACCGCATCATCGCGCGCCAGCACCTCCTGCCGACGGTCAATCCTGTGGGACCCGATGGCTGTTTCACCTCGGCCGTGGCGTGGCTCGAGGGTTGCGCCGTGCGCGAGGCGAATCACCGAATCAACGACGAATTGGAGCGACGCGGGCTCTTGCTGCGTCGCCACGACTACGTCCACGCGATGCCGCACTGCTGGCGCTGTGGGACCGTCCTCATCTACTGGGGCAAGCCCAGCTGGTACGTCGCGACGAGCCGGTTCAAGGAGACGATGCTGGCCGAAAACCAGACGATTGACTGGCACCCCGGCCACATTCGCGACGGTCGCTTCGGCGAATGGCTGGAGAATAACGTCGACTGGGCGCTGTCGCGCGACCGCTTTTGGGGTACGCCCCTGCCGATCTGGCGCTGCGACGACAATCACTACACCTGCGTGGGGTCGCTGCGCGAGTTGGGTGAGCTCGCGGGGCGCGACCTGCGTGACCTCGATCCGCACCGCCCGACGATCGATGAGGTGGTGGTGCCGTGTCGCACCTGCGCGCGAGAGGCCCGACGGGTCGAGCCGGTGATCGACGCGTGGTTCGACTCCGGCTCGATGCCGGCGGCCCAGGTTGGTTACCCCCACGTCCCCGGATCGTCGGACGCCCTCCAGTTCCCCGCCCAGTTTGTCGCGGAAGCGATCGACCAGACTCGCGGGTGGTTCTACTCGCTCCTCGCCGTCAACACTCTCGTCTTTGGCGCGAAGCCCTACGAGCACGTCCTCTGCCTCGGCCACATCGTCGACGAGACCGGCAAGAAGATGAGCAAGTCGGTCGGCAACGTGATCGACCCGTGGGAGGTGCTCAACACGCGCGGTGCCGACCCGTTGCGCTGGTGGATGTTCTCCCAGGGCTCACCGTGGACCTCGACGCGCGCGAGCCTGGGTGCCATCGACTCCTCGATGCGTGAGACCCTCGCCACCCTCTGGAACACGTTCAGCTTCTTCACGACCTACGCGTCACTCAACGACTTCGACCCCACCGACGCGGACATCCCGGCGCGAACGGCCCGCCCCGCCATGGACCGATGGATCCTCTCGCGCCTCGAGCAGGTGACGGGCGCCATGACGAGCGCACTCGACGGTTACGAGCCCCTGGGGGGCACCGACGCCATGAACGCGTTCATCGACGACCTCTCGAACTGGTACGTACGTCGTGGTCGGCGCCGCTTTTGGCGTACCGATCCCACTGCGCCGCGCTCGGACTCACTCGGCGCCCAGGCGACCCTGCTCGAAGTCCTGCAGCGCGTCACGCTGCTGCTGGCGCCGTTCTGCCCGTTCCTCGCCGAGCGCCTCTTCACCGAGCTCTTCGACGTCGCACCGAGCGACTCGGTCCACCTCGCCGACTGGCCGTCGCTCTCTC
Source organism: Acidimicrobiales bacterium (assembly GCA_025362585.1). GTDB lineage: Bacteria > Actinomycetota > Acidimicrobiia > Acidimicrobiales > RAAP-2 > RAAP-2. Next base: position 46,611 of record JANYFR010000028.1, read on the forward strand.
CCGGTGACCGCGACGTGGACCTCGAGGAGTCGATGGCCGTGGCGCGACGCCTCACCTCACTCGGTCGCGCCGCGCGCGCCGAAGCCGGCGTCAAAGTGCGCCAGCCCCTCGCGCGCGCCCTCGTCTTTCTGCCCGCCGGTTCGCCGATGCCGCCCGCGGGGGTCGTCGAAGACGAACTCAACGTCGACCTTCTGGAGTACGGCCAAGAGCTCGCCGACGTTTTGAAATTCGAACTCGTGCCGAACTTTCGCACGGTCGGACCACGCTTGGGGGAGACCGCGAAAGAGCTCCGACCGGCACTCGCGGCGCTCGATTCAGTCCAGGCCGCCCAAGCCCTCGAGGGCGGCGCCACGGTGTCGGTGACATTGTCGACGGGGACCTTTGAACTCAGCAGTGGGGACATTGAACTGCGCGTGAAGAGTCAAGGGGGCTACGCGGTGTCGCGCGACGGCGGCGAGGTCATCGCACTGGACCTCACGCTCGACGACGATCTTCGGCGACGGGGCTACCTGCGCGACGTCGTTCGCCAGGTTCAGGATCTGCGAAAGAACTCGGGCCTCGACGTGTCGGACCGCGTGCACCTGTTCGTGACGGGCATCGACGACTTGAGCGACGGCTTCACGCTCCTCGCACACGAGGTGCTCGCGACCCAGGTGACCGCGGGGGAGGGTCCCGGTGAGGGGGCGGTCCTCGAACTCGACGACGGACGCGTGGCCCGAGCCTGGATTACGCGCGCCTAGAGCGGACTGTTGAGCTTCTCGAGCAGACCGGCGAGGGTCGAGCGCTCCACGTCGTCCAGGCGACTCGTGAGGTGGACCCCGAGATACTCGAGGTGCACGTTGAGGGCGTCGTCGAGTTTCGCGTTCCCGAGGTCAGTGATGGCCACGTGAATAGCGCGACGGTCACTGGGACAGTTCTGACGAATCACGAATCCGGCCCCTTCGAGACGGTCGATCAACCTGGTCGTGCCGCCGGTCGAATGGACAATGGCGTCGGCGATCTGGTTCATCTTGAGCCGGCCCTCGGGCGAACGGCGAAGTTGCAGCAACACGTCGAACCACGCGAGGGGCAAGTCGCAACTCGTTTCGAGCTCCAGTCCGAGGCTGCGGGCCAGTCGGGCGTTCGTGTCCATCAAGAGCCCGAACAGTTGGACCCTCTCGTCGCCTGATGGGCAGGTATTTGGGAGGGTGGTCACTTCTAAATTGTAGCGCATTGTTTACCTAGAATTTATTGCTTGACAAGTAGTTGCACATACGAGTATACTGGTCATCAGTAAGGAAAACCCCCCCAAAATAGGAGAACCGCAATGACCGATACCGCAATCCAGACCAGTGCCCGCAACCTTCCCGAGGCCGGTGTCTACACCGTTGACGCCGTCCACTCGACCGTGAGCTTCGTCGCGCGCCACCTGGTCGCCGCGAAGGTCCGTGGCCGCTTCACCGATTTCTCGGGCGTGATCTCTATTGGCGCCACCCCCGAGACATCGTCGGTCGAGGCCGTGGTCCAGGCCGCCAGTATCACCACCGACAACGACATGCGCGATGGCCACCTCAAGAGCGCCGACTTCCTCGACCTCGAGAACAACCCAACGTTGACCCTCAAGTCGACCAAGATCTCGCCCAAGGGGGAGAACTACGAGCTCGTCGCGGACCTGACGCTGCGAGGCGTGACCAAGTCGGTGACCTTCACGCTCGAATTCCTCGGCGCGGGCCCGTCGATGGTCCCCGGCGCTAACGTCGCCGGTTTTGAAGCCCGTGGAGAGATTGACCGCCGCGATTTCGGCGTCAACTTCGAGGGTTCGTTGGAGAACGGCAGTCTCGTCGTGGGCAACAAGATCGCCCTCGAGTTCGCGATCGAAGCCGCTGAGCAGCGCTAACCGCTCGCACCAGTCCAGCACGCCGGGGGTATCGCCCCCGGCGTGCTGGACGTTACGATGGGTCCATGGCGAAAAACTCCAAAGGCAAAGCGGTCAAGGGCGGCCTCGGCGTCCTCGGTGCGCTCGCGACAATCGTCTCGGTGTGGTGGTTCGCACTGCGTCCGAGGTTCAACAAGCACGAAGAGTAGTCATCGCGTCACGGGGTCGTTGATAACGACGTCGCAGCGTTAGCGTTGACGTCATGGCCTCCGCCTCATTCGCCCCGTTGCGCCATCGCAGTTTCAGCCTCACCCTGCTCTCGTCCTTCGTCTCGTCGACCGGAACCTGGATGCAGACCGTGGCGCTCGGGGTCTACCTCACCGAGACGACGCACAACCCACTGTGGCTCGGTCTGCTCACGGTCGCGGCGTGGAGTCCGGCCCTCATCGGTTCGCCGCTCGGTGGGGTCGTCGCCGATCGCTGGAGTCGACAACGGTGGATCCAGCTCAACAACTCAGTCCTGGCACTGACCGCGACCGTCCTCGCGGTGGCGGCGCTGACCCACCACCTCTCGCCCCTGTTGGCCGTGTACCTCGCCCTCTTCGAGGGCCTCTGCGGCTCGGCGTCGTGGTCGGCGTGGCAGTCGTTGCTGCCCGACCTCGTCGAACGTGACGAGGTGCTCGCGGCGGTCTCACTCTCTTCGGCGCAGTTCAATCTCGGACGCATCATCGGCCCGATGCTCGCGGGCGTCACCCTGGCGTTCTCGTCCCCCGGGGTCTGCTTCGCGTTCAACGCGGCGTCCTTCGTCTTCGTGGTCGTCATCTTCTCCTTCGTGCGCAGCCCTGCGCGGCCCAAGCAGACCTCCAAGGTGCGCCTCTGGGCCGAGACCGTCGTCGGGGCGAAACGGGCCTGGGCGGTCAAGGGATGTCGCTACCCGATTCTCGGGATCGGCACCGTCGCACTGATCGCGAGCCCGTTCATTGCCCTCGTGCCGGCGATGGCGATTCAGACGTTGCACACCGGGCGCGTCGGCGTCTCGTGGCTGGTCACGGCCCAGGGAGTGGGCGCGGTGGTGGGAGCTGTGACGCTGCCCGCGATCGCGAAGCGCACCTCGCGCCTCGCGGTACTGCGTGGCTCGCTCGCCACGGTCGCCGTGACCCTCGCCCTGTACGGGGCGGCCCCGAACCTGGCGTTCGCGGTCGCGGCGCTCGTGGTGCTCGGCGGCGCCTACGTCGGCACGCTGACGGGCTTTAACACGGCCGTGCAGTTGCACGCGCCGCTCAGCGAGCGCTCGCGCATCCTCTCGCTCTACACCCTCTCGCTCTCTTTCTTCTATCCCCTGGGGGCCCTCGCGCAGGCGGCGCTCGCCAAATCGTGGGGCGTGCGGCCCGTCACGCTCGGCGCCGCCTTCGTCTTCGCGTTCGTGCTGCTGCTCGTGACGGTGCTACGACCGGCGTTCTGGGTCGAAATCGGTGCCGGCTCGAATCAGGCGCCGGTTTTGCTGGCAGACTAGGGCCATGTCATTCATCGCCATTAACCCCGCCACCGAAGAGATTGTCGCCGAGTTCGACGGCCACAGCCCCGACCAGGTCGACCACGCCCTCGGCGTGGCGTCGAGCGCCTTCCACCAGTGGAAGCTGACGCCGGTCAAGGACCGCGCGCAACTCATGGTGCGCGCCGCCGAGCTGCTCGAGGGTGAGATTCCCACGGTCGCCGAACTGATGACCAGCGAGATGGGCAAGACCTTCAACGCCGCCAAGGGCGAGGCCGCGAAGTGCGCCGCGACCATGCGCTACTACGCCGAGCACGCCGAGGCGATGCTCGCCGACGAGGTCGTCGAGACCAAGGGCGCGCGCAGCGGCTACCGCTTCGACCCGATTGGGGCGGTCCTCGCGGTGATGCCGTGGAACTTCCCCCTCTGGCAGTTCATCCGCGTCGCCGCGCCGACGGTGATGGCCGGCAACGTGATGGTCCTGAAGCACGCGTCGAACGTGCCCGGCTGCGCGAAGTATCTGGAGGACCTGTTCAATCGCGCCGGGTTCCCCCAGGGCGTGGTCACGACCCTCTTCGTGAGCCACCACCAGATCGAGACCATCATTGCCGACCCGCGCATCGCGGCCGTGACGCTCACGGGCTCGGACAAGGCCGGTCGCTCGGTCGCCCAACTCGCCGGTCAGAACTTGAAGAAGGCCGTGCTCGAGTTGGGGGGATCGGATCCGTTTATCGTCGCGAGTTCGGCCGACATGGACGTGACGATCCCCCTCGCGGTGACCGCGCGGGTGCAGAACAACGGCCAGGCCTGCATTGCGTCCAAGCGCTACATCGTCGTGGCCGAGCGGGCCGACGAATTCCTCGAGAAGTTCGTGACCGCCATGGCGGCAGTGCCGACGGGGGACCCGATGGACCCCGCGACAATCCTCGGTCCGGTCGTCAGTCGAGGCCAACTCGAAGAGCTCTCCCTCCAGGTGAATGACGCCATTGCCAAAGGGGCCGTGGCCCGTACGGGCGGTCTCCCGCTCGACCGCAAGGGCTACTACTTCCCCGCGACGGTACTGACCAACGTGCCGACCGACTCGCGCGCCGGTTGCGAGGAGCTCTTTGGCCCCGTCGCCGTTGTCCAGGTGGTCGACGACCTGAAGGCGGCGATCGAGTTCGCCAACGCGACGCCGTGGGGACTCGGCGGCGCGATCTACGCGACCGATCAGGCCGAGATCGACGAGGCCATTGCTGGGCTCGACGTCGGCATGGTCTTTGCCAACGCCATCGTCGCGTCGATGCCCGAGCTGCCCTTTGGCGGCACGAAGGAGTCCGGCTTCGGTCGCGAGTTGGGTGAGTTCGGCGTGCGGGAGTTCACCAACGTCAAATCCTTCTACGTGGCGTGAGCCTCTACTACTTCGATCACGCCGCGTCGGCGCCGCGCCGTGACGAGGTCGCCGACGTCATGGCGCGCTGGCAGCACGGCGTCGTTGGCAACCCGTCGGGCAGTCACCGCGCGGCGCGCGAAGCCCGCCGGGCCGTCGAGGAGGCCCGTGACGAGGTGGCGGCCTTCGTGGGCGCCAAGCCCGGCGGCGTCATCTTCACTGGTGGCGGCACCGAATCGTGCGACCTGGCGATCGCCGGCGTGGCCAACCACCACCGACGGAGCCACGAACGCACCGAGATCATCATCTCTCGCGTCGAGCACCACGCGGTCGTCGACGCCGCCGAGATGATGGCCCGCGACTTTGCGAGCGTGATCGTGCGCTACGTCGAGGTCGACCACGACGGCGTGGTCGACCTGGAGTCGCTCGAGTCGGCCCTGAGCGTCGACACCGCGCTCGTGAGCGTGATGGCGGTGAACAACGAGACCGGGGTGCGCCAACCGCTCGACGCCGTGAACGCCATGGCGAAGAGCCTGATACCGGGCGGCGTGCCCACCCACACCGACGCGGTCGCGGCGGCGCCCTGGCTGCACCTGCCCCTCGTCACCTCGACCGTCGACATGATCTCGATCTGCGCGCACAAGATCGGCGGGCCGGTCAGTAGCGGCGCACTGATTCTGCGCAACGACGTCGCCCTCGACGCCGTCGTACCCGGGGGCGGCCAAGAGCGCGGACGTCGGGGCGGCACCGTTGACGTCGCCGCCGCGGTCGGATTGGCCGAAGCGACGCGCATCGTACGCCAAGAGATCGAGGAGGTCACCGATCGAGTGCTCGACCTGCAGAGCACCCTCGTCGCGGCCCTGGCCTTTCTCCCCGGGGCGCGCGTGACCGCCCTCGGCGCCCTGCGGGTGCCGGGAACGGTGCACGTGACCTTCGACGGACTGGCGAGCGACGAACTGCTCTTTCTGCTCGACCAAGAGGGCGTCTGCGCCTCGGCGGCCGCGAGCTGTTCGAGCGGGGCCGCCGAGGCGAGCCACGTGCTCGCCGCGATGGGCGTGGCGCCGGAGCGAGCCCGGGGATCGCTGCGACTCTCCATGGGCGCCGAGACGACCACGGACGACGTCGACGCCCTCATCCGAATTCTGTCGTCGGTCGTCTACCGCCTGCGCGGCGAGGCGTAGCGGTCGGCGCGGCTGAGAGACGACGACGATGAAGGTCCTCGTAGCGATGAGTGGTGGCGTCGACTCGTCGGTCGCGGCGGGACTGCTCGTCGAGCAGGGACACGAAGTCGTCGGCGCGACGCTGAAGCTCTGGGGCGGTGTCGCGGACTCGGGCTGCTGCTCGGTCGGCGACGTCGACGACGCCCGACGAGTGGCCCAGACCCTAGGCGTCGACCACCACGTCTTTAACTACTCGGCCGAGTTCGAGCGTCACGTCGTCGCACCCTTCGTCGAGGGTCACCGCGTGGGCACGTCGCCCAATCCCTGTATCGAGTGCAATCGACACATTAAGTTCGACCTCCTCTTCGATCGGGCCCGTCGGCTGGGTTTCGACGCGGTCGCGACCGGTCATCACGCGCAGGTGCTCGAGCGCGACGGCGATCACTTCCTCGTGCGCGGCGCCGACGACGCGAAGGACCAGAGCTACGTGCTCGGCTACCTGCGCGAGGACCAGTTGGCGACACTCCTGTTGCCCATCGGTGCGCTGCACAAGAGTGAGGTGCGCGCCGAGGCCGAGCGGCTGGGACTGCGCACCTGGGACAAGCTCGACAGCCAGGACGTCTGCTTCATCGAGGCCAGCAGGGGCCGGGCGTCGTTCTTGCGCCAGCGCATCGCGCTCACCCCCGCGAAGGTCGTCGACCGGGCGAGCGGCGAGGTCGTCGCGACGAGCGAGGCGGCGCAGTTGATGACCGTCGGTCAGCGACGAGGCGTTCCGCCCGCGGCCGACGGCGAGCGTCGTTACGTCGCCTCAGTCGATGTCGCGGCCCAGCGCGTCGAGATCGGACGCCTCGAGGACGTGATGATCACGGCAATCACGATCGACGGCCCTTCCATGACCTTCGCGCACGAACCGCTGCCGGCCGGTACCCGGGTGCTGGCCCAGTGGAGCGCCCACGGCCGCGCGACGGCCGCGACGCTGCGCCACGACGGGGTCTGGTCGCTCGCGCTAGACGGCCCGGTCCGGCCCGTCGCCGCCGGACAGACCGTCGTGCTCTATCGAGCCAGTGAGCCGTCGATTGTCGAAGGCGCGGGAATCGTCGCGTCGTGAACAACGCCGAGCACGCGAATCGGCTGCGCGACGAGATTGCGCGACACAACGACTCCTACTTCGTCCACGACGCCCCGACGATCCCCGACGGCGATTACGACGCGCTCGTGCGCGAGCTGCGCGAGCTCGAGGCCACACATCCCGAGCTCGCCAGTGTCGACTCAGTGAGCCAGAAGGTCGGCGCGCCGCTGTCGACGACCTTCAGCGCGGTCACCCACGCCGAGCCAATGTTGAGCCTCGACAACGTCTTTGACGTCGGCGAACTGCGCGCGTGGGGCGCGAGGGCCGCCAAGGGCCTGGCGGTGGACCCGTCGGAACTGGTCGTCGCCGTAGAGCCCAAGATCGACGGGCTCGCCCTCTCGATCCTCTTCGTCGACGGGACGCTGGTGCGCGCGGCGACCCGAGGTGACGGGCGCACCGGCGAGGACGTCACGGAGAATGTTCGCACGATTCGCAACGTCCCGACGGTGCTCGCGGGCGCTCGCGGACGCGTGGAAGTGCGCGGCGAGGTCTTCCTCGCGAAGGCGGATTTCGAGGACCTCAACGCACGCCAGCGCGAGCACGCGGAACGCGAATTCGCCAATCCCCGCAACGCCGCGGCCGGGAGCCTGCGCCAGAAGGATCCGTCGGTCACGGCCTCGCGGTCGCTCTCCCTGCTCAGCTACCAGCTCGTCGACCTCGACGCGACGAGATCCTTCACCCGGTACGTCGACACGATCGCCCAACTCGCCACTTGGGGGTTCCTCACCGCACCCGAGACGTCCATTGAGGTCGGTGTCGACGCGATGATCGCGCGTAGCGACTGGTTCGAGGCCCACCGTCACGAGCTCGTGTACCAGATCGACGGCGTGGTAATCAAGATCGACGACCTCGCCCAGCGCGCGCTCCTTGGATTCACCAGTCGAGCACCACGTTGGGCCATCGCGCGAAAGCTTCCCCCCGAAGAGCGCACGACCCGGCTGCTCGCCATCGAGGTCTCGATCGGGCGCACGGGACGCGCCACCCCCTACGCCGTGCTCGAGCCGGTGATGGTGGCCGGTTCCACGGTCGCGATGGCGACCCTGCACAATCAGGACCAGGTGGCCCTGAAGGACGTGCGACCGGGCGACCTCGTCATCGTGCGAAAGGCCGGGGACGTCATCCCCGAGGTGGTCGGCGCCGTCCCCGAGGCCGGACGACGACGCAAAGCAAAGTGGCGCTTCCCGTCCACGTGTCCCGAGTGCGGCGGTCTCCTCGAACGAGTCGGCGACGAGAGCGACACCTACTGCGTGAACGCGGCCTGTCCGGCCCAGCAGCTCCAACAGATTGTCCATTTCGCCTCACGAGAGGCGCTCGACATCGAGGGTCTCGGCGAGCAGCGTGTCATCCAACTGCTCGCCGGTGGCCTCGTCGCGGACGTGGCCGACCTCTTCACGTTGCGGACCGAGGACCTCGCCGCGCTCGAGGGCCTCGGCGAGCTCTCGGCCACTTCGCTGGTGCGCGCCATCGAGGGCGCCAAGGCAATGCCGCTCAGTCGGCTCCTCGTCGGCCTCGGCATCCGTCACGTCGGGCCCGTCGCGGCCCACCAGCTGGCCAACTTTTTTGGCGACTGGACGTCGCTGGCCGACGCCTCACTCGAAGGGCTCGAGGCGGTCGAGGGGATCGGTCCGGTGATCGCCACGTCAGTCCACCAGTACTGTCGCGAGCTCGAAACGATCGAGCGCATGGCGCGACTCGCGGCGGCGGGCGTTTCACAGTTTGAACCACGCAACGTCGCGCGCGCGTCCCAGACCCTCGAGGGTCGCGCCGTCGTGGTGACCGGCGCCATCGAGGGCTACTCGCGCGACGAGGCGACCGCGGCCATCGTGGCGCGCGGGGGATCGTGCCCGGGTTCGGTCTCCCAGAAGACCTACTGCGTCGTGGTCGGTACGGCGCCCGGTGCCTCGAAGCTCACCCGGGCCGGCGAACTCGGGGTCCCGATGGTGGCGGGTGAGGAGTTCGACTCGCTGCTGGCGACCGGGGCGTGGACCACCACCCTCGGTTAGTCCGTCCTTAGTAGGTTTGGGTTGCACATGGCACCTTCGACCTTCGCCCCCGGCCACCACCTCGTGAGTCGCTACCGCATCGAGGAACTCTTGGGCGTCGGACAGACCGCCGAGGTTTACCTCGCCCAGGACCTCTCGCTCCAGCGCACGGTCGTCGTCAAGGTCCTGTTGCCCCAGTTGGCCGAACACGAGGACGTGCGCCGCGCCTTTCGCGACCGGATCGTGCGCGCGGCCACGCTCAGCCATGCGCACCTCGCGCGCGTCTACGACGGCGGCCAAGAGCACGGCGCGATCTTCATGATCACCGAGTACCTCGGCGGCGGCTCGCTCGAGGACGTCCTCGCGTCGGGCCGAACCCTCGACGTCGACGACGGCGCACGTTTGGGACGCGACGTCGCCAACGCGCTCAGCTACGTCCACGACAACGGCTTCGTGCACGGTGCACTGTCGCCGTCCAAGCTGCTCTTTGACGACGAGGGCCGCGTGCGCGTGAGTGACATCGCGCTCGCCGGCCTCGGGGCCGCCTACCGCCTGCGCTTCACTCTCGACGACGTGCGCTACCTGAGCCCCGAACAGGCGATTGGTGACCCCGCCGGGGCCGAGAGCGACGTCTACGCACTCGCGCTGATTATCTTTGAAGCGGTGACTGGTCTCACCGCCTTTGACGGCCTGACGCCCGAGGCGGTGCTGCGCGCACGGATCAACGCGCCCTTGCCGGTGCGTCCGGAGCTCGGCACCCTCGACATGCTTCTCGCCCAGGCCGCCGTGCCCGACGCGCGCCTGCGTCTCGACGCCGAGCAGTTCGCCAGTCGACTCAGTGGCGTCATCAGCAACGCCGCGCCACTGGTCGTTGCCCCGGTGCGACGCGAGCTCCCACTGCTGGCCTCCTTCACGGCTCCCGAGCCGCGTAACTCGATTGGTTTTCGCCCGCCCTCGCCCGATCAGGTCGTCGGTGCGCCCGGTCCGGCGCCGACGCTCGCCGCGCGCAGCCCCAACCTGGCGCGCCCGCGCTCGACGGGCGACTGGACGCCCTCGGGTCGTGACGCGGGCACGCCGCTGCGTCGTACCGCGCCGCGCGGGCTCGAGCAGCTCGAGTACGAGAGCGCCGGACGACGGCGTCAGTTGGCCTTCGCCGTGGCCGCGCTGCTGTTGCTCGTCATCGCCGTCGGCGCCGGGGCCGCGTGGAAGTTCGGCCTCTTCAGTTCGAACAACACGGTGCCATCCCTGATCGGGGTCAGCTTCAACGCGTTGCAGCGTCCCTCGAATCCGCTCACGACCCAGCTGAAGGCCGACGGGTTTACGGTGACGGCGAACCTGCACCGGTATTCGACGTCGGTCGCGAAGAATGAGATCATCAGCCAGTCACCGGTCGCCGGCACCAGCGCCAAGAGCGGCCAGGTGATCACCGTGACGATCTCGGACGGTGCGGTGCTGGTGAAGGTGCCGATCGGCCTCGTTGGCGAGGACTGCGCGACGGCGACGTCGCAATTGGCGACGCTCAAGATTAACGCCCAGTGTCCCACCTCGGCCTCGGTCGCCAGTACGGTGACCCCCGTCGGACGGGTAGCGCGGGTGCTACTTCTGAATGGCAAGACGGTGCCCAGCGCGGTGCCGGCCCACACCACCCTCGTGCTGGCGCTCAGTTCGGGCCCGGGCACGTCCACGTCAACCACCACCACGACCGTCGCCACGGCCACCACGACGACTACGGTCGCCCCCACTACGTCGACCTCAACGACAACGTCAACGACCACCACGACGGTCGCTCAACCACTCGTCACCACGCCCAACCTCGTTGGCAAGAGTCGGGCGCAGGTCCGCGCCGCGATGCACGGCATTGGCCTCTACTACACGACGAGCGGTCCCGGGTCGGGAGCGACGCCGACGTGGAAGAGGGTCGTGTCGCAGATCCCGCGGGCGGGAACCAAGGTCAAGCGGTTCTCGACCGTCTCGCTCAATGTCCGATGATCGCGGATGCGACCTCTGTGAGGGCGCCGTCATCACTACTCGTTACTTCGCCGACGACGACTGCTGGATCGCGGACTGCGAGATCTGTCTCGTGCCAATGGTCGTCTGGCGGGTCCACGACGCCGCGCCACCTCCCGACGTGCTGACCCGACTCCACCACGCCCTCTCGCATGTCGCCGACGAGGCCCTCGGTGAGGGGAACTGGACGATCGACGACCACATGCGCAACATCCCCGACCACTACCACGCGCACGCCCGTCCGCCGTACTTTTGGCGGCGTGCGTCAACGTAGGCGGTCGCCGGTTCGTCGTTACAATCGTGAGACCACATAATTTGAAGGGGTCCCCATGGGCGCACTCGACGGTCGCGTAGCAATCATTACCGGAGCGGGGCGCGGCATCGGGCGCGAGCACGCGATGCTGTTCGCCGCCGAGGGGGCCCGGGTCATCGTCAACGACCTCGGCGGCGGACTGGACGGTTCGTCGCATGGTGTCTCACCGGCCGAGGAGGTCGTCGCCGAGATCCGGGCCATGGGCGGCGAGGCCGTGGCGAATCACGACAACGTGGCCGACTGGGAGGGTGGCGCCCGGCTCATCCAGAGCGCCCTCGACGCCTTTGGGGCACTGCACGTGCTGGTGAACAACGCCGGCATCCTGCGCGACCGCGTGCTGGTCAACCTCAGTGAAGAGGACTGGGACTCGGTGATCAACGTGCACCTGAAGGGTCACTTCGTCCCGACCCGCCACGCCGCGGCCCACTGGCGCGAACTGGCCAAGGCCGGCCAGCCCGTGAAGGCCTCGATCATCAATACGTCGTCGACCTCGGGACTGCTCGGCAACGTCGGTCAGTCCAACTACGGCGCCGCGAAGGCCGGCATCGCGGCCTTCACCGTGATTATCGCTGAGGAGCTCAGTCGCTACGGCGTGCGCGCCAACGCCATCGCGCCGGCCGCGCGCACTCGAATGACCGAATCGACGCCCGGACTCTCGGACTACGTCGTCAAGCCGTCCGACGCCGCGGTCTTTGACGTCTGGGACCCCGCGAACATCTCGCCGCTCGTCGCCACGCTCGCCATGGAGGACTGCGCGGTGACCGGTCAGACGTTCTTCGTCCAGGGCGGCACCGTGCGCAAGTTCCAGAACTGGACGATGACCGAGACGCTCGAGAAGAACGACCGGTGGTCGGTCGCCGAGCTCGCGGCGCAACTGCCCACTCTGTTGAAGTGAGCCAAGAGCGCCCGTCGGCGCGCCTGGACCGTGAGGATCCCGACGGACTGCTGAATGCCCGGACCGACCCCGGTTCCGAACTCTTCGGCACGCTCGGCAACGAGGCCGGGAGCGACCTCAACTGGCTGCGAATGCTGCGCCACCGCGTGCAGGTCCGCGCCGAGGGCTCGTCGCACTACCAGTGGTGGGTCCTGTGGTCGCTGCTCGCGGGCCTGTTCGCGCTCAACTTCACGTTTACCGTCTTCATCGTGGCCCTGCCCACGGTCGCGGGTCAGTTCCATACGAGCATCACCGTGTTGACCTGGACCATGGTGGGCCCCCTGCTGGCCTACGGCCTCGCGGCGCCGATCCTCGGCAAGACCGGCGACATCTACGGTCACCGGCGGCTCTATCTCTTCGGCCTGCTCGGCGCGATGGTCTCGGCGGTGCTGACGGCAACCGCGCGCAACGTCGACATGCTCCTCTTCGCCCGAGCGCTCGACGGGATCCAGGGTGCGGCGACCGGCACGGCGTCGGGGGCGCTCATCAATATGGTGTTCGGTCGCGAGGAGCGGGTGAAGGCCATGGGGTGGTGGAGCCTCATCGGGGCCGGGGGACCGGTCATCGGGGTCTCGCTCGGCGCGCCGGTCATCGCGGCGTACGGCTGGCGGGCGCTGTTCTGGTTTCAACTGGGGCTGCTCGTCGTTGCCTTCGCCGTCGTGTCGAGCGTGCTGCCGCGCCGGCGAGGCAGCGACGAGGACGAACGGGAGAAGAAGACCCGGGCCCGCCTCGAGTTCAAGCAGATGGACTGGCTGGGCAGCTGGGCGCTCTCCCTCGCCGTCACGACCCTGATGCTCGGGCTGTCGATCGGACCGACGCTCGGGTGGTCGAGCGTCTGGTCTGCCGGGGCGTTCGGGCTGTCGGTCGTCATGACCACCCTCTTCGTGCACCGTATCCGTCACGCCCAGAACCCCCTCATACCGGCGCACTACTTTCGGCGACGCAACTTCGTCATGCCAATGGTGCTGCGCGCCAGCGCGAACTTCGCGTATTTCGGCGCGTTCTTCCTCTTTCCACTCTTGATGGAGCAGGGTTACGGCTACTCGATTCCGCACGTCGGCGCGCTGGCGATCGCCCGTCCGATCACGTTCTCCCTCTGCTCGCCACTTGCCGGCTACGTGGCGGTGCGCATTGGGGAACGGGTCAGCGCGATCGCGGGAGCGACCTTTCTCACCGGGTCACTGGTGCTCTTCGCCTTGCTCCATCCGAGCTCGAGCGCCTGGGTCATCGCGATCGCGCTCGCCCTCTCGGGACTGGGCATGGGGGTGGCGATGCCGTCGTCGAGTTCGGTGATGGCCAATGAGGTGAAGACGACTGAGTTTGGCGTGATGTCGGCCGCCCAGATGCTCGCCATGCAGGTCGGGGAGGTGGCGGGCATCCAAGTGCTCGAGACAATCCACCAGGCCCTCGTACACCGCCACCACCTCAGCCACGCGAGACCCGGTCCGGCCCTGCTCGCGACTTTCCAGTTACCGTTCGAGATCGGGGCCGCCGTCGGGGCTATCGGACTCGGTTCAGCGTTCTTCATTCGCTCAATCCCGCGCGAGCGGCCCAGTCGTCGCACGAAGGCGATTCGGTAGGCTCTAGGCCTATGACGACCAACATCATGCCCGGCTGCGAGCCGCTCTCCGTACTCGGGGGCCCCACGGGGGTCCTGGTCATCCACGGATTCACCGGTAATCCCTGCTCCATGCGCCCGCTCGCCGAGCGGATCGCCGACGCCGGGTACAGCGTCGAGATGATCCGTCTGCCCGGGCACGGCACCAGCCTCGAGGACTTGGTGACGCGCCGCTGGAGCGACTTCACCGAGACCGCCCTGGGCGCCTACGACGAGCTCGCGGGGCGTTGCGAGCGCGTCGCAGTCGTTGGACTGTCGGTCGGGGGCGGCCTCACGGCGCTGATCGCCGAGCAGCGCCAGAGCGTGGCCGGCTGTGTCTTCATCAACCCGATGGTGAAGGGACCGGGCGCCGAGATCGAACAGGGGCTGCGCGACCTCATCGACTCGGGCCTCGAAGTCCTCGCGACCGACGGCGGCTCGGACATCAAGAAGCAGGGCGTGTCGGAGGCGAAGTACGACGGTTGGCCCCTGCGGTCGCTCCAGAGCGTCATCGAGGGCCTCGGACCCGTGCTCGACAACCTGGCTTCGATTACCGCCCCGAGTCTGCTGCTCACGAGCCGCGAGGACCACACGGTGGCGCCCGAGATCGGCGACCTCGTCGCCGAACACGTGTCGGGACCGCTCGAGCGGGTCTGGCTCGAGGAGTCGTACCACGTCGCCACCCTCGACCACGACCAGGAGCTCGTCGAGACCTCGACGTTGGCCTTCCTCCAAAAAGTTCTGGCGTAATGGCGCCACCCCTTCGTCGTGAGGATGTTGCTCACGTCGCGCGGCTCGCCCGGCTGACCCTGAGTGAAGCCGAACTCGACATGTTCACTGAACAGCTCGGCCAGGTGCTCGAGCACGCCAACGACATGAGCGCCCTCGCGCTCGACGACGTCGTGGCGACCGCGCACCCCTTCGGCCTCACCAACGTCGTTCGCGAGGACGTCGTCACGGCGAGCCTCGAGCGCGCCCGAGTCCTGGAGATGGCGCCCGACGCCCAGGACGGACGCTTCGCGGTGCCCCAGATCATGGGCGACGCGCCGTGAAGAGTGCCGCGCGGATCGCGCGCGAGGTGCAAAGTGGCGAGACGACCGCGACGGCTGAACTCGAGGCGTCCTTCGCCGCGATCAGCCGTCGCAACGGGGAACTGAACGTCTTTCTCCACGTTGACCAAGAGGGCGCCCGAGACCAAGCCGCCCACATTGACGCGCGCGTGGCGCGCGGTGAGCCGGTGGGCGCTCTCGCGGGCGTGCCGATTGCCATCAAGGACAACCTCTGTCAGATCGGCGTCCCGACGACCTGTTCGTCCAAGATCCTCGAGGGCTGGCGCCCGCCCTACAACGCCACGGTCATCGATCGACTGGCGCTGGCGGGGGCGGTCTGTGTCGGCAAGACCAACCTCGACGAGTTCGCCATGGGTTCGTCGACCGAGAACTCGGCCTTCGGTCCCACGCGCAACCCGCTCGATCCCTCGAGGGTTCCCGGCGGGTCCTCGGGCGGCTCGGCGGCCGCCGTCGCCGCCGACATGACGCCGATCGCCCTCGGGAGCGACACCGGCGGCTCCATCCGTCAGCCGGCCGCGCTCTGCGGCATCGTCGGGGTGAAGCCGACCTACGGTCTCGTGTCGCGTTACGGGTTGATCGCCTTCGCCAGTTCGCTCGACCAGGTTGGGCCGCTCGCCAAGACGGTGCTCGACTCGGCCCTGCTGCTCGAGGCGATCGCCGGGCACGACCCTCGGGACTCGACGTCGTTGCCGGAGCCGTCGCCGTCGCTCGTCGCGCACGTCGAGGACGGCGTGGCGGGCCTGCGCGTCGCGCTGGTCCACGAGCTGGTCGAGGGGGCCGACCCCGAGGTGCTCGAGGCGGTCGAGCGCGCGACGGCGGCACTCGCTGACGCCGGGGCCACCGTTGTCCAGTTATCGATTCCCGAGATCCGCCTCGCGCTCAGCGCCTACTACTTGATCGCGCCGGCGGAGGCGTCGAGCAACCTCGCGCGCTTCGACGGCGTGCGCTACGGACTGCGCGTCGACGCGAAGAACGTCACCGCCATGATGGAGGCGACGCGCACCGCCGGATTCGGGGCCGAGGTGAAGCGGCGCATCATGCTCGGCACCTACGCGCTGTCGGCCGGCTACTACGACGCCTACTACGGCCAGGCGCTGAAGGTCCGCACGCACATGATCGACGCGTTCGCGCGCGCGTACCGCGAGGCCGACCTGCTGATCGGCGCCACCACCCCGTCGGTCGCCTTCGCGTTCGGCGAGAAGACCACCAACCCCATGGCCATGTACCTCTCGGACGTCTTCACCATCCCGACCAACCTGGCTGGCGAGGCGGCGGTGTCGGTCCCCTTTGGCACGGGCGAGGGTGGCCTACCCATCGGCGTGCAACTGCTCGGCCCCGGGCGCAGTGAGGCGCGCCTGCTCGCGGCGGCGCGGGTCCTCGAGATCGCGGACGGTCGGCCATGAGTTTGCCCCACGGCTGGGAGATGGTCGTCGGACTCGAGGTCCACACCGAGCTGCAAACCGCGACGAAGATGTTCTGCGGCTGCGCCAACGCCTTCGGGGCGGTGCCCAACACCAGTGTCTGTCCGGTCTGTCTCGGACTACCCGGAGCGCTACCGGTACTGAACGAGCGCGCCATCGACTTGGCCATGGCCATCGGGATGGCGCTGCACAGTACGATCTCGCCCTCCACCTTTCACCGCAAGAACTATTTCTATCCCGACATGCCGAAGGATTTCCAGATCAGCCAGTACGACCTGCCGATTAACGCCGGTGGCTACCTCGACCTGCCCGACAGCACGCGGGTGACGATCGAGCGCGCGCACTTAGAAGAGGACACCGGCAAGTCGACCCACCTCGGCGGGAGCGGGCGCATCCACGGCGCCGACCGGTCCCTCGTTGACTACAACCGTTCGGGCGTCCCCCTCGTCGAGATCGTGTCGGGGCCCGACATCCGCAGTTCGACCCAGGCCCGCCTCTACGCCAGCGAACTGCGCGCGATTCTTGTGGCGACCGGGGCGTCGGACGGGCGAATGGAAGAGGGTTCGATGCGCATCGACGCCAACGTCTCGGTGCGCCACGCCGACGAGCCCTTCGGCACGCGATGTGAGATCAAGAACCTCAACTCGTTGCGCAGTCTGCAACGGGCCATCGATTATGAAGCGCTGCGCCAGGTCGAGCTGCTCGAAGGCGGTGGGCGGGTTCGTCAAGAGACGCGCCACTGGGACGAGAATCTGGGGGCGACCTCGACCATGCGCACGAAGGAGGAGGCCGAGGACTACCGCTACTTTCGCGAGCCCGATCTCGTCGACCTCGCTCCCGACATTGCCTGGCAGGACCGGGTGCGGGCCGGACTGCCGCCGATGCCCGCCGAACGGCGCGCGACCCTCTCGGCCCGCCTGGTCGGGGCCAACGACGCGCAGCTCGACGCGCTCGAGGTCGTCATCGACCTCGGCCTCGACCCCTTCGTGCACCACGCCATTGACGCCGGCGTCGACCCCGGCCTCGCGCTGGCTCGTGGCGCGAACGAACTCGCGGCCGGCCTCGAGGACATCGCGCGACTCAATCGCGACGCCTTTAGCGCGACGCTGCTCATGGAACAGCGCGGCGAGCTCTCCTCGACCCAAGCCAAGACCGTGCTGGGCGAACTGTTGGCCCACGGTGGCGAACCCGGCACGGTCGCCGCCGCCAAGGGCTTCGAGCAGCTCTCCGCGGACACGCTGGGCACTACCGTGGCCGAACTCCTCGCGCAGTTCCCGAGTGAATGGGAGCGGTACCGCGACGGTGACGAGAAGTTGGCCCAGTTCTTCATTGGCCAGGTGATGAGGATTACCAACGGACAGGCCAATGGCAAGGCCGTGGTCGCCGAGTTGCGCGCCCGACGCTAATCGACCTCGACCGCGGGCCGGTACGAGCAAGTAGGTTGCAGTCGTGCGTCGCCTGCCCCTTTCGATTACCGCCGCCCTCATCGTGACCGCCGTCGCCACCGGCGCCGCCGGCGCCACCGCCGCCAAGACGACGACGTCGCCCTCGAGCGCGTCGAGCACCGCGATGACGAAATCCACGCACCAACACGTGCGGGTGGCCGCCCTCACGGGTCTACCTGATCCGACCGCCATCACCAAGCGCCGTTCAGCGCTCACGATCAAAATGGACAACACCTACTTGGCTCATCCCCAGTACGGCATCGATCGGGCCGACGTTGTCTACGAGGAGATCGTCGAGGGTGGGATCACCCGCCTGGCGGCGATCTTCAACTCCAACCTCCCGAGCGTCGTGGGTCCGGTGCGCTCGGTGCGACGCACGGACCGCGAGATCGTCTTTCCGATCGGTGGCCTCTTCGCGTTCTCCGGCGGCGCCGCCTACGCCGTCGACACCATCAAGACTGCGCCGGTGCAACTCTTCGACCAGTCGTCGTCGCGTGGCGCAATGTTTCGCGACCATTCGCGCCCCGCGCCCCATAACCTGTTCGCCAACGCCGTGGCCCTGATGGCCCTCGGCGGCAAGGTCCACCCCCCGCGGGCCCTCTTTACGTACGTGGCCCGGTCGGCGCCGCCGGTCGGGGCGCCGGTCGCCATCTTCACCGTCAACTTCCTCGCGGGCTACGCCACCACGTACGAGTGGAACGGCATCACGCGGTCGTGGGTTCGTTTGATCTTCGGTCGCCCCGACGTCACCGCGACCGGCGTCCAAGTCTCGCCGACCAACGTCATTGTGATGAGCGTCGACTACATCGGCGGCGTGGGCGTCGAAGGGTCGGAGGCGAAATTGACCGGGTCGGGACCGGTGGAGGTCTTTTCCGCCGGCCGAGTGCAGAAGGGCCGCTGGTTCCGTTCGGGCGTGGCCAAGGTGACCGCGTACCGGTCGCCGACGGGCAAGGTCATCGCGCTACGACCGGGACAGACCTTCGTGGAACTGCTCGCGACCGGCGAGACGGTGAGCGCCTACCCGCCGAAGGGTTAGACCCGCGAACCAGTGCGAGCACCGGGGGAGAGTGACGGGGGAGCGGGCGCGAGGTCGTTGACGCGCGCGGCGTTGTCGCGTCGCCGAAGATGCCCGGCGTACGTACGACGACATTGACGCCGAGAACGCGACGTTCGGCGTCGAACGGCGAGTCGATCTCGTCGATGTCGATCGCTGCAGAGACTCGGTGTCGCGGTGTCGCGGTGAGTGCGCACGGTCACCGAACGTCGCACCATGACGACGATGAGTCATCGGGCACGTCGCCGCGGTCTAGCGCCACGGCACTCGAGCCGTCACCGGTTTCCTAGACTTCCCCCATGACCACGCATCCGACTCCTCGCAGCACCGACGTCACTCTCGGGAACAGTCGCGCTCCGGCGCGCGCGATGCTGCGCGCGATGGGCCTCCAGGACGCCGACATGACCAAGCCCCAGATTGGCGTCGCCTCGAGCTGGAACGAGGTGACGCCGTGCAACCTGCCCCTCGACCGCCTCGCGAAACGCGCAAAGGTCGCGGTGCGTGACGGGGGCGGGGTGCCGTTCGAGTTCGTCACGATCGCCGTCTCGGACGGGATATCCATGGGCCACGAGGGCATGCGGGCCTCTCTGGTGTCGCGCGAGGTCATCGCCGATTCGGTCGAAACGGTCATGCACGCCGAGCGCTTCGACGCCATGGTCACCTTCGCCGGCTGTGACAAGTCGCTGCCGGGCATGTTGATGGCCGCCGCTCGGCTCGACGTGCCGAGCGTCTTCGTCTACGGCGGTTCGATCCTGCCGGGCGAGCTACGTGGCGAGGCCCTCGACATCACGTCGGTCTTCGAGGCCGTCGGCGCCCATGCCGTTGGCGCCATCAGTGACGAAGAGCTGAAGGCGATCGAGTGCGCGGCCTGCCCGGGCGAGGGTAGCTGCGCGGGAATGTTCACGGCGAACACGATGGCCAGTGTCGGCGAGGCGCTCGGCATGTCGTTGCTCGGCAGCGCGTCGGTGCCGGCGATCGATCCGCGCCGCGACCAAATCGCCTACGACTCGGGTCTGGCGGTCCTGCACCTCCTCGACCACGAGATCACCGCGAGGAAGATCATGACCAAGGAGGCGTTCGAGAACGCTATCGCCGTGGTGATGGCACTCGGCGGCTCGACCAACGCGGTGCTGCACCTGCTCGCGATTGCCCACGAGGCCCGCGTCGCGCTCGAGCTCGACGACTTCAACAAGGTCGCCCGGCGCGTTCCCCACATTGCCGACACGAAGCCCCACGGCCGGTACCACATGAGTGACCTCGACCGGATCGGCGGGGTCCCGGTAGTTTTGCAGCACCTGCTCGAGCATGGCCTCCTGCACGGCGACGTGATGACGGTGAGCGGCGCCACCATGGCGGAGAGCCTGGCCCTCTACCACGCCAACGGGCCCGACGGCGACGTCGTGCACGACCTGCAGCACCCGATTCACGCGAGCGGTGGCATTGCGGTGTTGCGGGGCTCGCTCGCACCTAAGGGCGCGGTCGTGAAGGTCGCCGGCATCGACCGTATGCAGTTCACCGGCACCGCGCGGGTCTTTGACGGTGAGGAGGCCGCGATGACGGCGATCATGGCCGGGGAGATCGAACCCCAGACCGTCGTGGTGATTCGCTACGAGGGGCCCCGGGCCGGCCCGGGCATGCGCGAAATGCTGGCCGTCACCGGCGCCATGAAGGGTGTTGGTCGGGGCGGCGACTGCGCGCTCGTCACCGACGGTCGATTCAGCGGCGGGACCCACGGTTTCTGCGTGGGCCACGTCGCCCCCGAGGCGCTCGACGGCGGACCGATCGGTCTGGTGGCGAACGGCGACCAGATCACCATCGACGTGGACCGCCTGAGCATCGATCTCGACGTGTCGGCCGCGGTGCTCGAGGAGCGGGCCCGACACCTCGCGCCGTTCGTGCCGCGGTACACGACCGGGGTCCTCGAGAAGTTCGCCCGTCTCGTCCAGGGCGCGGAGAAGGGCGCGGTGACCACGCGCTAGGCCGTCGGTACGGGCGAGGTCGGTGCTACGATAGAGGCGTGACGACCCGAATCGATACTCTGACGGTGGTAGTAGGCGCTCGGCGCTGGTAGTCACGCTCGTCCGTACACCAGAGGCCTCCCGATTTAGGGAGGCCTTTCTGCTTCTCCAACCAAAAGAGGAACACCGTGCAACTCACAGGGGCGCAAGCACTCATCAAGAGCCTCGAGCAGGAGGGCGTCGACACGATCTTCGGCCTGCCCGGCGGGGCGATCCTGCCGGTCTACGACCCGCTGATCGATTCCTCGATCCGCCACATCCTTGTGCGCCACGAGCAGGGGGCGGGCCACATGGCCGAGGGCTACGCGCTCGCGACCGGGCGCCCTGGCGTCGCCATGGTCACGAGCGGCCCCGGGGCGACCAACATCGTCACCCCCATCGGGAACGCTCACATGGACTCGACGCCGCTCGTGGTCATCACCGGCCAGGTGGCGACCGGTTCGATCGGCACCGACGCCTTCCAAGAGTGCGACATCACCGGCATCACGATGGGCATCACCAAGCACAACTTCCTCATCCAGTCGGCCCAGGAGATTCCGCGCGCGGTCGCGGCGGCCTTCCACCTCGCGACGACCGGTCGACCCGGTCCGGTCCTGATCGACGTGCCGAAAGACGTCACCCAGTCGATGATGGAGTGGTGGTACCCCGTCACGATCGACGAGTACGACCTGCCGGGCTACCGTCCCGAGGTCCCCCTCGACGACCGGGCGGTCGCCGCGGCCGTGGCGCTCATCAACGAGGCCGAACGGCCGGTCCTCTACGTCGGGGGCGGCACGCTCAAGTCGCGGGCCGCGAAGGAGCTGCTGGCCTTCGCCGAGCGCACCGCGATGCCGGTCGTGACGACGTTGATGGCCCGCGGCGCCTTCCCCGACTCGCATCCCCAGCATCTGGGCATGCCGGGGATGCACGGCATGTACTCGGCGGTGACCGCGATCCAGCGCTGCGACCTCTTGATCTCGCTCGGCGCGCGCTTCGACGACCGCGTCACCGGAAAGATCGCCGCCTTCGCGCCCGACGCGAAGATCATCCACGTGGACATTGACCGCGCCGAGTTCAACAAGGTCCGCCAGGTCGACGTCGCACTCCAGAGCAACGTCGCGGTGGCCCTGACGGCCCTCGACGCCGGTGGCGCGATGCCGCGCAACCTCGACGTCTGGTGGAAGACGATCCGGGGGTGGCAAGAGGCGTTCCCGCTCGTCTACGATGAGCCGGCGAGCGACGGCCTGCTGCGCCCCCAGCACGTGATCGAGGCGATCGCCGCGAAGGCCGCGCCCGGCACCATCGTCGCGGCCGGGGTCGGACAGCACCAGATGTGGGCGTCGCAGTTTTGGAAGTTCGAAGAGCCCGGCACGTGGGTCAATTCCGGGGGCGCGGGCACCATGGGATTCGGCGTGCCCGCGGCGATCGGCGCCAAAGTCGGACGTCCCGACCGCACGGTGTGGTGCATCGACGGCGACGGCTGCTTTCAGATGACCGCCCAGGAACTGACCACCGCGCGCTCCGAGGGCATTCCCATCAAGGTCGCGATCCTGAACAACGCCTACCTCGGCATGGTCCGTCAGTGGCAGGAGATGTTCTACGAGGAGCGCTACTCCGAGGTCTACCTGAGCGCCGACCTGCCCGATTACGTGAAGTGGGCCGAAGCCATGGGCTGCGTGGGACTGCGCGCGCGCACCCTGCAAGAGATGCACGACGCGATCGATCAGGCCAACGCCATCAACGACGTACCGGTCGTGATCGACTTTCGAACCGACGCCGCCGAAAAGGTCTTCCCGATGGTCGCCTCGGGCGCGAGCAACGACGACATCATGGTCCACCCCAGTCAGCGGAGTGCCCAGTGAGTCCCGAACCGTTCCTCGGCGACGTCGCCCACACGCCCGTGCGCCACCACATCCTGTCGGTGTTGGTGGAGAACAAGGCGGGCGTCCTCGCCCGTATCGCCGGGCTGTTCGCGCGACGCGGCTTCAACATCTACTCACTGGCCGTCGCGCCCGCGGAGAGTCACGCGCGCTTTTCGCGCGTGACGATCGTCGTTGACGCCGAGTCCGCGCCGCTCGAGCAGATCATGGGTCAGTTGGACAAGCTCGTGAACGTCGTCGAAATCAACGACCTCGCCCCGGTCGACGCAGTCGAGCGTGAACTACTCCTCGCGACGATCGAGACGGACGTGGCGAACCGTACGTCGCTGCTCGACACGCTCGCCAACGCCGGCGCCGCCATCATCGACGTCGACCCCGGCGCGGTCACCGTGATGCTCGCGGGAACCCCCAGCGCGTGTGACGCGTTGGAGCGCGCCCTCGAGGAGTTCGCGCGCGTCGAACTCCATCGCACCGGTCGCGTGGCACTCCCTAGACTTGGCCGAGCGGCTACGGCCTGAACAACGACGAGAAGAGACGAACCCCCATGACTACGATGTACTACGAAGCCGACGCCAAGCCCGAACTGCTGAAGGCCAAGAAGATCGCGATCCTCGGCTACGGATCCCAGGGTCACGCCCACGCCCTCAACCTGCACGACGGTGGCTACGACGTGCGGGTCGGGCTGCGCCACGAGTCCTCGTCGGTGCTGAAGGCCGAAGAGGCGGGACTGCGCGTGCTGTCGATTGGCGACGCCTGCGCCGAGGCCGACGTGATCATGGTGCTCGTGCCCGACACCGAGCAGAAGCGCACGTACGACACCGACATCGCGCCCCACCTCAGTGCGGGCAAGTGCCTGCTCTTCGCCCACGGCTTCAACATCCGCTTCGACCTCATCAACCCTCCGGCCGACGTCGACGTCGCGATGGTCGCCCCGAAGGGTCCCGGTCATCTCGTACGCCGCACCTACGTGGAGGGCGGCGGCGTACCGTCGCTCATCGCGGTCCACCACGACGCCACTGGACAGGCCCACGATCTGGCCCTGGCGTACGCCCACGCCATCGGCGCCACGCGCGCCGGCGTCCTCGAAACGACCTTCACCGAAGAGACCGAGACTGACCTCTTCGGTGAGCAGGCGGTACTCTGCGGCGGCGTCACCGCGCTGGTGCGCGCCGGCTACGAGACCCTCGTCGAGGCCGGCTACCAGCCCGAGAGCGCCTACTTCGAGTGCCTGCACGAACTGAAACTGATCGTCGACCTGATGTACGAAGAGGGGATCACCGGGATGCGCTACAGCGTCTCGGACACCGCCGAGTACGGCGACCTGACGCGCGGCTCGCGAGTGATCAACGAGCAGGTGAAGGGTGAGATGAAGAAGATTCTCACCGAGATCCAAGACGGCACCTTCGCCGCTGAGTGGATCCAGGAGAACGAGATCGGCCGTCCGCGCTATCGCGAGTTGCGCGAGGCCGGCAAGAAGCATCCGATCGAGGATATTGGCCAGAAACTGCGCGCAATGATGCCGTTCGTTTCGGCGGGCAAGCAGAAGGTTTCGGACGTCTCGGGAGGCGACACCGACTAGGCCCGCTCGGCGTCGGTGACGATCCCGTCGAGGAGACCGGGAAACACGAGGAAGTGGAACGGCGCGACCGCGAACCAGTAGACCCGCCCGAGGAGTCCTCGGGGCTTGAAGAGCGCCGACTGAGTGATCGTCGTGCCGGTCGTGCTGGCGGTGATGGTCCACTCGAGCCACGCCTCGCCGGGCAGCACCATCTCGGCGTGGAGTTTCAAATGATTCGGCCGTTCGAGCTGCTCGACGCGCCAGAAGTCCACGTGGTCGCCCTGGCGCAATTCGAGGGGATGGCGTCGGCCCCGGCGTAGACCCGGCCCACCCCACACCAGGTCGAAGTAGCCCCGCACGCGCCAGAGCCACTCACCGCGGTGCCAGCCCTTCGCGCCGCCGAGCGACGCGATCGCGGCGAAGGCCTCTTCGGGCGAGGCGAGGGTGTGCACCACGCGCACGTCGCGCAACACCGTCCCGCCGGACCACGTCGGGTCGGTCGTGTAGCTGCGGAAGGGCTGAAGGTCGGCGCCCGTGAAGGACGTGGGCACCTCGTCGCGCGAGGTGCCCCCGAGCGCGAGGCGCATGGCCTCTTCGAGCGTCTTTTTCGGCGGTCCGAAGGCGTCGGTCGTGCGCTGGTTGCGAACGACCACCTCGTTCACGAGGCTGTCGACCAAGGGACGGGCGAGGGAGGCCGGTACCGGGGTCACCAGTCCCACCCAGTGGCTCGACAGCCGGGGGGTCAGGAAGGGCACGGGGATCAGGCGGCGCCGTTTCAACCCGGCCTCGGTTGCGTACATCGCCATCATCTCGGCGTAGGAGACGACGTCGGGTCCGCCAATCTCGAAGATGCCGTCGTTGGCCGTGGGCGATTCAATGGCCTTGACGAGGTAGTCGAGCACGTCGGAGATCGCAATCGGTTGTGAGCGTGTGGTGACCCACTTCGGGGTCACCATGACCGGCAGTACCTCGACCAGGTAGCGCAGCATCTCGAAACTGGCCGAGCCCGAACCAATGATGATCGCCGCGCGAAGTTCGGTGACGGGGATCGTGCCCGACGCGAGGGTTCGTCCCACGGCGTGTCGACTGGCGAGGTGGACACTCAGTTGCGCGTCGTCCGCGCCCATTCCACCGAGGTAGACGATCCTCTGCACGCCGGCCGCCTCGGCCGTGCGACGAAAGTGTTCCGCGTCGCTCGTCTCTCGCGCCACCCAGTCGGGTCCTTCGCCAATGCCGTGCACCAGGTAGACGGCGACGTCGACGTCGGCCATCGCCGCCTCGAGCGGGCCGTTGAGCGAACCGCGCACGATGTCAACGTCGCCGCGCCAGGCGGCGTCGGCGAGCTTGGCGGGCGTGCGCACGAGACAGCGCACCGGGTGGCCTCCTTCGAGCAGGCGCGGCACCAGGCGGCCACCGACGTAACCGGTCGCACCGGTGACCAGTACTCGACTCGCGTTCGCTCGTGGGGAATTCACTCTTCGAGCGTACCGGTGGGCCTAGAGGTTCCCGACGACGTAGTTGATGCACGCGCACAGCGACGCGACGTCCTCGGGGTCGATGCTCGGAAACATCGCGATCCGCAACTGGTTGCGGCCGAGCTTGCGGTAGGGCTCGGTGTCGAGCACCCCGTTGGCGCGAAGGATCTTCGCAATCAACGCCGCGTCGACATCGTCGTGCAAGTCAATGGTGCCAACGACGTTGCTGCGCTCCCGGGGGTTCGCCACGAAGGGCGCCGCGAAATCCGACGCCTCGGCCCAGGTGTAGAGGATCTCGGCCGAGCGAGCAGAGCGTCCCGCCGAGAATTTGAGTCCTCCCTGGTAGTTCATCCACTGGATCTGGCTCGCCAGTAAGTGAATGGTCGCCAACGCCGGCGTGTTGTACGTCTGATTGAGTCGCGAGTTGTCGAGGGCGATTTTGAGGTCGAAGAAGGCCGGCGTCCAGCGCCCCGACGAAGCGAGCGTCTCGATGCGCTCGATCGCGGCCGGTGAGCAGATCGCAATCCAGAGGCCGCCGTCGGAGGAGAAGGACTTCTGGGGTGCGAAGTAGTAGCAGTCGAACTGCGAAGGATTGACCAGGAGGCCCCCGGCCGCCGAAGTGGCGTCGACCGCGACGAGGCCCGAGGCGTCGGCCGGACGCTCGATGGGCATCATGACGCCCGTCGAGGTCTCGTTGTGGGTCATCGCGTAGAGGTCGACCGAGTCGTCGCTGACCGCGACCGGGTGGGTCCCGACCTCGCTCGAAATCACCCGGGGATCACCGAGGTGGGGCGCCTCTTTCGCGCAGGTCGCGAACTTGCTCGAGAACTCGCCGAACGTGAGGTGTTGGGAGCGTTGACTGATGAGGTGGAAGGTGGCGGCGTCCCAGAAGCACGTCGTGCCGCCGTTGCCGAGCAGGACCTCGTAGCCATCGGGCAGGTTGAACAGTGAGTTGAGTCCGTCGCGCACTTCGGCGACCTTGTCGCGAACCGTCGCCTGGCGGTGTGACGTGCCCAGGTAGGTCGTGCCGGTCGCGACGAGGGCACTCAACTGTTCGGCGCGGACCTTGGAAGGTCCGGCGCCGAAGCGGCCGTCGGTGGGAAGTAGGTGGGCGGGGATCGTAATGGTATCGGGGGAACTCATAGACTCATTCTTACGGAAATTGAACGGAGCCTCCGATGAGTTCGAGAGTGAGTGACCTTCTCAGCGGCCTCGCCCCCAGCGCGACGCTGGCCGTTGACGCCAAGGCCAAAGCGTTGAAGGCCGCCGGCCAACCGGTCATTGGCTACGGCGCCGGTGAGCCGGACTTTCCAACTCCCGTGCACATCGTCGAGGCCGCGGTGAAGGCCTGTTACGACCCGGTGAACTACAAGTACACGCCGACGGCCGGACTGGCCGAACTGCGCGAGGCCATCGTCGCCAAGTCCATGCGCGACACCGGACTCGTGGTGACGCCCAGCCAGGTCCTCGTGACCAATGGGGGCAAGCACGCCGTCGCGACGGCCTTCATGACGTCGCTCAACCCCGGCGACGAGGTCCTGATTCCCGCGCCGTACTGGACGACCTACCCCGAGGCGGTCTATCTGGCCGGCGCGATACCCGTCGCCGTGATGACGAGTGAAGCCCACGGATTTCGCGTGAGCGTCGACGAGCTCGAACGGGCTCGCACCGCCAAGACCAAACTGCTGGTCTTCGTATCGCCGTCCAACCCCTCGGGGGCGGTGGTGCGTCCCGACGACGTGGCGGCGATCGGCCGCTGGGCCGCCGAGCACGATATCTGGGTCCTCTGCGACGAGATTTACGAACACCTCATCTACGGCGACGCCAAGAGCGTCTCGATGCCAGTGGTCACCCCCGAGCTCGGTGATCGCTGGATTGTCGTGAACGGCGTCGCGAAGACCTACGCCATGACCGGGTGGCGCGTCGGCTGGATGATCGGCGCCCCGGACGTCATGGGCGCCGCCGTCAACTACCAGAGTCAGACCACGTCGAACATCTCCAACATCTCCCAGCGCGCCGCGGTGGCGGCGTTGAACGGCGACCTCAGCGCCGTGTACGAGATGCGCGTCGCCTTCGATCGACGGCGCCAGACGATGACCTCCATGCTCAACGCCATTGACGGGATCAGTTGCGCCGAGCCCGAGGGCGCGTTCTACTGCTTCCCTAACGTACGGGGACTGCTCGGTCGATCCATCGGGGGCCGCGTCAGCGCCACGACGACCGAGTTGGCCGAGACCTTGCTCGAAACGATCCAGATTGCCGTCGTGCCCGGTGAGGCCTTCGGAACGCCGGGCTACTTCCGACTGAGTTACGCCCTGAGCGACGGGGACCTCGTCGAAGGTCTCGAGCGCCTGGCGGGCCTCGTCGCCGCCGGCTGAAGCGTCGATTCACGCCCTTAATGTGAGGGGACTTAACGAAAGGCAGTGACGTGGCACGTGTACTGGTGACAGAAGAGATCGCCGACTCCGGTCTTCAGCAACTGCGAAACGCGGGCCATCAGGTCGACATCCGTCTCGGTCTCTCACCCGAGGAGTTGCGGGTGGCGCTCGAGGGTGCCCACGCCCTCATCATCCGTTCGGCGACCAAGGTTGACGGCCCGACGCTGGCGGCGGCGAAGGATCTGATCGTCGTCGGGCGCGCCGGCATCGGTCTCGACAACGTCGACGTCGCTCGGGCTACGGAACTAGGCGTCATGGTCGTGAACGCCCCCGTGTCGAACATCCTCTCCGCCGCCGAGCAGACCATGGCCCTGCTGCTCGCCCAGGCCCGCAATATTCCCCAAGCCCACTCGGCACTGAAGAACGGCAAGTGGGAGCGCAGCAAGTGGGAGGGCGTCGAACTGCACGGTAAGACTCTCGGGGTCATTGGACTGGGCAAGATCGGTGCGCTGGTCGCCCAGCGAGCGTTGGCCTTCGGGATGCGACTGGTCGCCTACGACCCCTTCATCACCGATGAGCGAGCCCGTCACATGGGCGTCGAACTGATGGGCCTCGACGCACTGCTGGCCCAGAGCGACTTCATCACGATCCATCTGCCCAAGAACAAGGAGACGACGAACTTACTGAACGCGGCGTCCCTCAAACTGACGAAGCCCGGAGTGCGGATCATCAACGTGGCGCGCGGCGGCATCGTCAACGAGGCCGACCTCGCCGAGGCGATTCGCAGTGGTCACGTCCAGGGAGCCGCCCTCGACGTCTTTGAGAAGGAGCCGACGACCGAGTCGCCGCTCTTCGATCTTCCCTCCGTCGTGGTAGTGCCCCACCTTGGCGCGTCGACGTTCGAGGCGCAGGACAAGGCCGGCGTGACGATCGCCGAACAGGTGCAGTTAGCCCTCGCGGGCGATTTCGTTCCCTACGCGGTCAACGTCGCCGCGGGCGACGTGTCCAACGTCGTGCGTCCCTTCATGGCCCTGGCCGAAGCGCTCGGTCGATTCATCGGGGGCCTGCTCGACGGCAAGCCGGCCGATCTCGAGGTCATCTACCAGGGAGAGCTGGCCGGTACGGGCACGAAGATCCTGACGCTCTGTGCCCTGAAGGGTCTACTCACCGCGACGGGCCACGAGGGCGTCTCGTTCGTGAACGCGCCCCAGCTCGCCGCCGATCACGACCTCACCTACGGCGAGGTGTCGACGGTGGAGTCGCCCGAGTACCTGAGTCAGATCACCGTGCGCTCGGGGGATCACGCGGTCTCGGGCACCCTCGTGACCATCGGGACGCGCCTCGAGACCCGCATCGTCGGCGTCGATGGCCACAGCGTCGAGATCCCCCCCGCGGCCTCGATGCTGGTGGTACACAACGACGACCGTCCGGGCATGATCGGTCTGGTCGGCGTCGCGCTCGGTGAGGCCGGTGTCTCGATTGCCTCGATGGCGGTCGGTCCCGACCACCAGACCAACACCGCCCTGATGGTGCTGTCCACCGTCACGCCGACCCCCCAGGCCGTGGTCGATCGACTGCGCGAGACCGCGGGCATCCAGGATATTCACCTCATCACGTTGCGCTAACGTCGTCGCGCGACCTCAGCGTACGATGGTCGCGACGAAGGCGACGTAGCCCGCGATGATGATGGCACCCGAGAGGCGCCCGAGGCCACGACGTGCGTACACGAGCACGAGGGCCAGGGCCGTCAGGCCCAGATAGAAGCCGGCCACGATGAGGTCGGGTGAGCCCGGGTGGTGTAGTCCGAGGAACGCCGCCGGGACCATGAAGCCAAAGAGGGCGTTCAGGTTGTTCGAGTTGAGCGCCTCACTCAACACCACGGTGCCGCGTCCGCGCGCAGCAAAGTAGACCGCGGCGACCGCGTTGGGCAGGCTGGTGACGCCCGCGAGGACGACGGCCCCGACGACGACGTTCGACCAACCCATAGTGTGACCCAACGAGGTCGCCGCGTGCTCCATCACGACACTGGCGAGGATAACGACGGCGAGCGCGAGAGCGGCCACGGACGCGTCGCGCCAGTCACCCGGCGTCGCGTGGAGCGCGTCAGCGATCTCCTCCTCCTCCTCTCGTATCGCGAGGCGCATCCACGTCCGGGACCTCGTCGAGCTGCCGCGCCGCTTCGGTGAGCGGGGCCACGCCGAGATCACGACATACGGTACGAAGATCACCATGGCGAACGCGAGTGAAATCGGCACTGACACGTTGGTGGTGACGGTGCCGAAGGTCACCAGGGCGATCCACAGCGAGACACCGCCGACGAGGGTGACGACCCGACGGTGCAAGTCGATTCGCCCGGCCACCATTGCTCCGAGACCGAGTAACGCCGCGAGGTTGAACACGTTCGACCCGAGGACGACGCCAACGCCGATTTCGTTCTGTCCGCGCACCAACGCCGTGATCGCGCTGGTCATTTCGGGGGCGTTCGCGGCGAAGGCGGTGGCGAGTCCCAGGATCGCCGGAGTAAACCCCAGACGGGTGCCCACCCTCTCGAGGCGCGTCACGAGCAACGCGCTTGATGCGAGCGTCACCACAGTGGCTAGGCAGAAGTCGATGGGCGCAGTCACCTTGCTATTTAACCCACATATTTCGCCTACTCCGCTTGGTCACACGCAGTCCATTTCAAGCACGATCGGGTTGAGTACTGCCACGTCGTGGACGCGCTTCGCACGAGGTCGGCAAATTCAGGCGTGGGCGTTCAAGGCCTCGTGACCCGAAATTCAACCTATGGTCTTCAGCAGCGCTCGCACGTGAGCTTTGGTCGAGTCGATGACCGCGAAGGGCTCATCTTCGCCCATCAGGAGACCGAATTCGGTACAACAGAGACCGACGACCGCGGCACCGCGCTCACGACAGGAGGCGGCAACGGTGAGCAGGTAATCACGGGCCTCCGTGGTGATGATTCCCCGGACCAGTTCGTTGAAGATGATTGATTGCATGCGCTCCGTCTCGTCCCTGTTCGGGCGAACCACGCTGACTCCCAATGACTCGAGGCGCGACGAGTAGAAGTCTTTCTCGATCAAGTATTTGGTTCCGAGTAGCGCGAGGGTGCGAGCGCCCTTTTCGAGGACCTCGTGCGCGACGGCGTCGCGCACGTCAACAATCGGGACGTCGACGGCGTCGCGCACCTCTGCCAGGTTGACGTGCATTGTGTTGGCGCAGATGGCGAGAACCGTCGCCCCGGCGAGCTCGAGTCGGCGAGCCGACGCCGCCAGAACCTTGCCGGTGGCCGCCCAGTCATCGTTGCGCTGCATCTCGACGATCTCACCGAAGTCGATCGAGTCGACGATCACTTCTGGCTGGGACCAGTCACTCGGACCGTGGAACGCCTCGTTGAGGTACCGGTAGTAGGAAGCGGTCGACTCCCACGAGAGACCCCCGATGAGCCCGATGCGCGCCATCGCGGCCCCTAGAAGAAGCTGATGAGGTCGATTCGTTCCATGACGTCCTTCGTGAGCAAGGGCATCACGTCGAGCGCGGTCATGTTTTCGCGCACCTGAGCGGCGTTGGACGCACCGGTAATGACCGTCGAGACGTTGGGATTCATGGCGCACCACGCGAGCGAGAGCTGGGCGAGCGTGACGTCGAGCTCGTCGGCAATGACCTTGAGGTCGCCCACCTTCTTGTTGCGCTCGGGATTGGTGAGGTGGTCGCGCAGCCATTCGTAGCCCGGCAACGAGGCGCGTGATCCGTCGGGGATCCCGTTCATGTACTTGCCAGTGAGGAGGCCCGACGCGAGCGGTGACCAGATGGTCGTGCCGAGACCAATGTCCTCGTACAGTCGCTTGTACTCCTTCTCGACCTTGTCGCGGTGGAAGATGTTGTACTCGGGCTGCTCCATCAGGGGCTTGTGGAGGTGGTGGCGGTCGGCGATGTCGTACGCGGCACGGATCTCGTCCGCGCTCCACTCGGACGTTCCCCAGTAGAGGGCTTTGCCTTGGCTGATCATGTCGCTCATTGCCCAGACGGTCTCTTCGATCGGCGTGCGCGCGTCGGGTCGATGGCAGAAGACCAGGTCGACGAAGTCGAGGCCGAATCGCTCGAGCGAGGCGTCGATGGCCTGGTTCAAGTACTTACGGTTGAGCGTGTTGCGCATATTGACGCCGTCGTGCAGTCCCCAGAAGAGCTTGGTGGAGACAACGTACTCGTGGCGCGGCCACTCGAGCTCACGAATGGCGGCTCCCATAACCCGCTCAGACTCGCCGCCACCGTAGGCCTCGGCGTTATCGAAGAAGTTGACACCCGCCTCTTTCGCGGCGTGGAGGCACTCGGCGGCCTGTTTCGCGGTCTCGATCTGATTGGCGTTGGCGAAAGTGACCCAACTGCCAAACGACAGCAGGCTGACGCGTAGCCCCGATCGTCCCAGTCGTCGATATTCCATCTTTGCCATGTTCTCTCCTTATGATTGCGCGATTGCGATGGGGTGGCGTACCTACGCGGCCGGGTTTTGGGGAACGTCGGGCCACTCCTCGAAGGAGACCGGACTGGGGTCCCTGGATCGACGAGCCGTCGAGACGACGCCCGCAATCGCGACACCGAGTAGAAGAAGCAGCATCAGTCTGAGTAGGACCTTGAAGAAGCTCACGAAGATTGAGGATAGTGGAGCGGCCCTCTGGACATTTCCTCCCCGTCGGGTACAATGTGATTGTGACCTACGGCCAGAGCGAACTACTGCTGAGATAGGGTGAGCCCGCGCTCGCCCTGACCCCCGCGTCCGCGGGGGTTTTTTGTTTTTCGCTCCAGACCGCGACCGAAAGGATGGACGTGCGCCCGAATCCCCAGCAGCCCAGCCCCATGGCGTACGCCAAGTACCACCCGACGGTGCCCGTCGAGCTGCCCGACCGAACCTGGCCCAACCGTCAGCTCACCCAGGCCCCGCGCTGGTGCAGCGTGGACCTGCGGGACGGCAATCAGGCCCTCATCGATCCGATGGACCTGGAGCGTAAGAACGTCATGTTCGACCAGTTGATCGCCATGGGGTTCAAGGAGATCGAGGTCGGCTTTCCCTCCGCCTCCCAGCCCGATTTCGACTTCGTACGCCACATTATCGAGGGCGACCGGATTCCCGCAGACGTGACAATCCAAGTGCTCACCCAGTGCCGCGCGGACCTCATCCGAAGAACCTACGAGTCGGTCAACGGCGCCGCGCGCGCCATTATTCACTTCTACAATTCAACCTCCACCCTGCAGCGCCGGGTCGTCTTCGGACTCGACCGGGACGGGATCAAGAAGATCGCCACCGACGCCGCCGCTTTCTGTCGTTCGCTCGAGTCAACGTCGCCCGCGACCGAATTCCTCTACGAGTACTCGCCCGAGAGTTTCACCGGCACCGAGCTCGACTACGCACTTGAGGTCTGCAACGCCGTCATCGAAGTAATTGACCCTTCGCCGGCCCGACCACTGATCCTGAATCTGCCCGCGACCGTCGAGATGTTCACCCCGAACCTTTACGCGGACGCTATCGAATGGTTCTTGCGCCACGTCGATCGGCGGGAAAGCATTGTGCTCTCCTTGCACCCCCACAACGATCGGGGGACGGGCGTCGCGGCGGCCGAACTAGGCGTGCTCGCTGGTGCCGACCGCGTCGAAGGGACGTTGTTTGGTAACGGCGAACGGACCGGCAACGTCGACGTCGTCAACCTCGCGCTCAACCTCTTCAGTCAGGGCGTCGACCCCGAGCTCGACATCCGCGACATCGACAAGGCCCGTCACGTCGCCGAGTACGCCAACCGGCTACCGGTCCACATGCGTCACCCCTACGTCGGCGAGCTCGTCTACACCGCATTTTCCGGTTCCCACCAGGACGCCATCAAGAAGGGGATGACGGCAATCGGCGACTCCTACGACCACTGGGAGGTGCCGTACCTGCCCATCGACCCCAAGCACACCGGTCGCACCTACGAGGCCATCATCCGGGTCAACTCGCAGTCCGGCAAGGGAGGCGTGGCCTACCTACTCAGCCAAGAGCACGGCCTCGACCTGCCGCGCGCGATGCAGGTCGAGTTCTCCAAGCAGGTCCAGGAGCTCACCGAGGCGACGGGCACCGAGATCTCGCCCGCCGAGATCTGGGACGTGTTCACGACGACGTACCAACCAGAGAATCCGACGATGCAACTGCTCTCGAGCGAAGTGTCCGCCGACCAGCACAGCACGCGCATCTTCGCTCAACTCGTCGTGAATGGCCACCACGTGACGGTGAAAGGAGAAGGCAACGGACCAATCGACGCACTGATGGTCGGGCTGCATAACGAGATGGACGTGAACTTCAAAGTCCGTGACTACCACGAGCACGCTCTCACCGCGGGGTCCGAAGCGTCAGCGGTTGCGTACGTTGAAGCTGAGGGCGACGACGGCACGACGTGGTGGGGCGTCGGCATGAGTTCGTCGATTCTGGACGCCTCGCTCGAGGCGGTTATTTCGGCGGCCAATCGTCGCCGTTGAAGTGGTGCACGGACAAGTTCTCGGCAGGTCGTTGGAACGCAAGCAACGCAGGAGCTCATGACTACGAGACTGCTCACTGACGCACTCGTCATCAGTGCGCGCTGGACCGACGAACTCAATGTCAACGTGCTCGTCGAAGGACAGATGCGTGACGCGGGTTTGCTCGATGCCCACCTGACGGTCGACGTCGTCGCCCTCGGCAAGGCGTCGAGGATCATGGCCTCCGGGGCCCGCGAAATCCTCGGTCGTCGCACGCGCCGTCAATTCCTCGTCGTCGCCGACGACGACGGCGAAATCTCCGGACCCGGGGCCGGAGTCATGGTGGGAGACCATCCGGTGCCGAGTGCACGAAGCCTCGCCGCCGGACGCGGTCTCGTCGCGTTCCTCGACGAATCGAGCGCCGACGTCACGCTGTTCCTAATCTCGGGCGGTGCCTCCAGCGTCTGCGCCTGGCCGGCCGGTGCACTAGGCGTGGTCGAACTCGGCGAGATCTGGCGGGCCGCACTCGCGGCCGGCGTCGACATCACCACGCTCAATCAACTGCGCGCCGCCACCTCACGCATCGCGGGGGGTGCCATCTTGCGTCACGTGCGCACGCCTCGTTCGCTCTCGTTGATAATGGTCGACAACGTCGTCTCCGGACCCCAATGGGTGGCCTCGGCGCTGACCTACGAATACCGGCCCTCGCTCGCCGACGTGTCCCGCCTCGTCCGGTCAATCGGTCAATCGGGCACAAATCTCGAAGCGGCAATTGTGAGCGCGTTCGAAGATCGTCGCTCAGTGTGGGCCGAACCAATGACGACGGCGCACCAGAACCGTACGGTCGCCGAGCCGGTCATGATGCTCGAACTCGCTCGACGTGAGGCGTCGCGATTGGGCTATCGCGTCGTTGATATGGGCAGCGCCGTGAGCGGCGATGTGGGCGACGTCGTTCGCCAATGGGGCGACGTGATTGCCGCCGCGTCAGCGCCAGTTGACCGATGTTGCGTACTCGGGGCTGGCGAGGTCACGGTGAAAGTTCGAGGCGGCGGCGTCGGGGGACGCTGCCAAGAGTTTGCGTGGCGGATGGCCGCGGTCCTGAGCGAGCGCACCAGCGACGGTGTCTTCGTCGCGCGCTCCAGTGACGGTCAGGACTTCGTACCCGGCGTGGCGGGCGCGTGGGTCGACCGGTCGACGACGTCGCGCGCGCTCGAACAGGGCATTGACGTGGAGCACCTTCTGGCGACGAACGACGTGTTCCACGGTCTCGAGGCGCTCGATCAGCTGATCGCGGGCCGGCCCACCGGCTGGAATCTCTGCGACCTCTACGTCGCGACGTTCTAGACGCCGGGTTCGCGCTGACGTCGTCGGACTTAGCCGGCCGATCCGTAGATGCCCGCGACGATCGGATGGACCTGTGGTGTGACGCACGCCGGGAAGGTGAAGTAGAACCCCGCGGCCGTTGCAGTGTGGGGCAGTCGCACATTCACGGTGCGAAAGTTTGAGCACCGTTTCGCGTTACCCGCCGGCACGTCGCTCCCTTCGATCATGGCCGACGCGACCCCACCGTGGGCGTGAAGCACGACGATGGGAAGCGTCATGTGCTGACTCGTGTGGCCCAGGCCCCCGAGGTAGCCGTGTTGAGTCTCGGTGGCCGCGATCCACTTCGCCGTCGACGACGTGCGCAACGCCGCCTTCGGATAGCCGCTCAGCGAGCAGGCACGACCGCTGACGTTCTTAATCTGGACGACAATGGCGACGTGGCCGAGTCCCGCGCCACCCGAGACGAGGGCGAGACGGAGTTGCGCGTCGTGGCACGTGGGAGCCACGACGGTCGCAGTCTGAGCACCGGCGGCTCCCGAGAGTCCGCAAAGTCCGGTGGCCACGATCGCCATCGAGGCCACGAGGGCACGAGACCACACCACTATTCCGTTCACACGCATGATTTCCTTCCGGGTTCTTCACCTAAGCGTAGGCAAATTAGGACTTGAGTGTTGGCCACGGCGCGGTTGATTTCGACGACGGTGCTCTCGCCGTCACGAATCGCGTGTCACGGCAACGCCGACTCGGCGATACCCCACCTGGGTCGCACCTCGATGGTCATCCAACCCTGGACGACCGCGGCGTCGTCGGCGACCCAGTGCCCGACGTCCCCGACTGACGTACTGTCGTAGATCGAGAGACCTCGAAGATTCCCACGGTCACCAAACGGGCTCGGTATCAGGTTACGGCCCAGTCGCCGCTGTTCGTCGAGAAACGCGGTGGGCGACGAAGACGGTCTCCTCGTCGCCGAGGCGCCCGCTCTTCGGGGCTCGGTGAGAGAACCATCACGTACTGGCGAATGTTGCCGGGTGATGCGCTGTCGAGGGCCTCGCTGCCCATGGACTCAGGGTACGTCGCGGTGGCCCGCTGCGCTGAGGATCTTCCCGGCGTTCGCAGCTCGTTCCGCGTGCGCAGCATGACCGGCGGGCGGTTGGGTTGCCTCGACCGTGCCAACGACGACCGTTGAAGTGACGCAACGGATACGACGGAGCGCATCGTGCGCGGACGGAGGGTCCGCTAACGTCGCCTCGCTGTGAGGTTGGCCCTCGCCCACTTTCGATCGCGATGAAAGAGGTCGGCGAACTGATCGCGCCGGGCCCGGTAGAGGTCTCTTTCGGGCGCGCGGGGCACGAAGATGGCGCCCCTGGGGCGCAGCGACGCGAGGTCGTCGAGTTGATGTCGCCCGAGCGAGACCGCCGACATGAGAGCGGCACCGCGCAACTGAGCGACCATAGGTTCGGGGACCTGTTCGACCTCCCGGTCGAGCGCGTCGGCGAAGATCTGACACCAGAGAGTCGATTGAGCACCACCACCGACGAGACGAATCGGTGAGAGGCGCTGGCCCGCGAACTTCTCCACGAACTTCAACAGCCACGCGCTGTTCACGGCGACGCCCTCCATCACCGCGCGCACCATGTCGGCGGTCGTCGTCGTAAGCGACAGGTTGATGAAGCTGGCCCGGACGCTGTGACTGGAGACGGGAGAGAGTTGGCCCGCCAACCATGGCGTGAAGATCACGCCGTGCGCGCCCGGAGGTGACGTCGACGCCAGAGCCGTCATCTCGTCGTAGCTGAGGACGTCACCCGCTCCGGCGAGCACGGCCCGCAGCCACTCGAGGGCCTTGGCGCCGGTGTCTTGGTTGTTGAAGATGAGGTACGAGTCGTTGGTGAGTCCGGGGGCCGTGAGTATGGAGTGGTTCACGTCGCTCTTCTTCTTTGGAACGGGACAGCTGATCCACGAAGTCGTCGAAAGGGCAATGTGCGTGTCGAAGGAGCGCGCCCCCGCCGACCCGATCGCGGCCGCGTGCAGGTCGAGGAGTCCGGTGATGACGGCGACGTTCTCGCCGAGTCCGAGCTGCGCGGCGACGGAGGCCGAGACCTGCCCGACGACCGCGCCAATGGGTACCAGGGGCGGCAGTCGCTCCCGATCGATGCCGACCATCCGAACGAGTCCAGGGTCGTAGTCGTAGTGCGAGAGGCGTCGCGTGTCGGTCAGCCAAAGCGCGAAGCGCGACGCGTGCGTCGCGGACGCCACGCCCGTGAAGCGCATAGTGAGGTAGTCGACCGGCTCCATGAACCACCGGGTCATTGCCACGATGTCGGGTGCTTCGTGCATCAGGAAAAGGATCTGGCCCACGGCGTCGCCACCCGTCGGCACGGGCGCCCCGGCCGTCTTTCGAATGAACTGAAGGAGCTTTCGCCCGTTGTAGCCCTGGAAAGATCCGCCGAAGGCCGCCCGACTGAACGGACCACCGCGCGTGTCGAGCCACGTGAGACAGGGTCCGGTCGGTTGCCCGTGCTCGTCAACCGGTACCGTCGATCCGTACTGGCCAGTGACCGCGACGGTCCGCACCCGGTCGCGGTCGACGTCGGGGCGGGCGAGGAGCCGTCGCGCGGCGTCCGAGATCAACGTCCACCACTGGGTGGCGTCCTGGGTCGCGCTGCCGTCGAGACCAAACTCGGTCGCCACCGTGTGCAACTCGTAGGCGATCACGTCACCGTCGAGGGTCACGAGGCCGATCTTCGGTCCGCCGGTGCCGAGATCGATGGCGAGGCAGAGCTCGTCGCTCACGGGGCCGGAATCGAGGCCTGGTGGTCCATCATTTCGGCCATCACGGCGCGGATGAACTCGTCCGCTTCGAGCGACGGCCCCCCGACGACGCCGCCGTAAATCGCGCCCGACTTCGCCGGGTCGGCCCGGTGCGCCGTGGCGTAGCGCACCGCCTCGGCGAGGTCGGCCGTCCACCGCTCGAGCACGCCGGGCAGGGTCTGGGGCCGGGTGACCGCCATGTGGATGGCGTTGGGGTACTGCTGGCCATTCATGCGCCAGCCTCGAGTGCGCAAGAAGTCGTTGACGTGATAGATGTCGAACTCGTCCGAAGTGAAGGAGAAGAGAAAACTCGGGGTTCCGATCACTCGCAGTTCGGGGTGGCTGCGCACGGCCGTCTGCATCTGGGCCGACGTCTCGAAGATGGCCTTAGCGTATCGGCGGTAGCCCGAGCGTCCGACGTGCACCATCGCGGCCCAGGTCGCCGCCAACAGTCCACCCGATCGCGAACCGTCCATGCCGGGCGAGCAGTACTTGCCACCGGACCAGTCAGTCAGGTAGAAGTACTGCGCGTTGCGCAGCGACTGATCGGCGAAGGCGAGGACGCTGGTGCCCTTCAGGGCGTAGCCGTACTTGTGCGTGTCGGCCGAGATCGTCGTCACGCCGGGCACCGAGAAGTCGAAGGCCGGGATGTCGTAGCCGAGCTCGCGACCGAAGGGCAGGATAAAACCGCCAAGACAGCTGTCGACGTGCAGTCCAATACCGTGCTCCAGCGCGATCGCGCCGAGTTCACCGATCGGATCGATGGTGCCGTAGCCGTAGTTGCAGGCCGAACCAATGAGGGCCACCGTGTTCGCGTCGATGTGGGTCCGCACCCAGTCGAGGTCGACCAAGGTGGTCGTCGGGTCGACGGGCGCGACTCTCATCTCCACACCAAAGAGGTGGCCGGCCTTCGCGAACGCGGGGTGGGCCGTCTCGGGTTTGATGATGTTCGCTCGTCCGGTGAGTTGGGGGTTGGCCTCGCGGTAGGCGAGCACGGCATGGGCAATGGACCCCGATCCCCCCGACGTCACGAGTCCTCCCGGATTGGCACCGGCCAGGTGCTCGGCGCCCAATAGGTCGAGGGTCATCGCGATGATCTCGGCCTCGGACTTGGTCGCGCTCGGACACATGTCGCGTTGGAGCGTGTTCACGTACGAGAACTGGGCGAAGGCTTTGTTCAAGAAATCGTAGTGGTCGTGATCGCCGCAGTACATCGTGCCCGAGCACTGTCCGGACTCCCATGCGAGGTTTTCGCGTGCCGAAAGGTCGCTCAGCATGTGCAGAATGTCCGCCCGTTCCATGCCCTGTTCGGGCAGGGTCCGATGGACCTCGTACTCATTCGCGTAGGGAAAGCCGCTCATGTCGCTCCAGTCAATGTCTGGCCAGCATCGTAGGGCGAATCGGTTCGAACGTTGAGGCGATCGTCACGGCGCGGGAGGGGACGGGCTCGCGGACCTAGGGGGCGTGACCGGCGTCGTCGAAGAGTCCGGCGAGGCTGGGCGCGACGCTCGTCGCCTCGTACGTCGCGATGGCACCTTCGCGGCGCATCGTGAGTCCAATGTCGTCCCAGCCGTTGAGCAGTCGCTCTCGGGTCATCGGGTCGAGCGTGAAGTCGCGATGCCAACCGTACTGGGGAACTTCAACGCATAGACGCTCGACGTCGACCAGCACCAGTGTCGTCGGATCGGCGTTCACCAGCCCCATCAGCTCGTCCACGTCGTTCGCCGCTACCTGCACGATGACGAGGCCCTGTTTGGAGGAGTTGTTCGCGAAAATGTCGCCGAAGGACGGGGCGACGACCGCTGCGAATCCGAAATCCATCAGGGCCCACACCGCGTGCTCGCGCGACGAGCCAGTACCGAAACGCGGCCCCGCGACCAGGATGCTTGCGCCGACGAACTGCGCTTGATTGAGGACGAAACCGGGGTCGTCGCGCCACTCACTGAACAGTCCACGTCCGAAGCCGGTTCGCTCCACCCGCTTCAGCCAGTCCGAGGGAATGATCTGGTCGGTGTCGACGTCGGAGCGCTCGAGCGGGACGGCCCGACCCTCGACCACGTGCACTGGTTTCACCGGCCCACCTCGTCGGGTGAGGCGAAGCGGCCCATGATCGCGCTCGCCGCCGCGACCGCAGGAGAGACCAGGTGGGTCCGCCCGCCGCGTCCCTGGCGACCTTCGAAGTTGCGATTGGACGTCGAGGCGCAGCGCTGGCCGGGGGCGAGGTGGTCCGGATTCATGCCGAGGCACATGGAACAGCCGGGTTCACGCCACTCGAAGCCGGCCGCGAGGAAAATTTCGTCGAGACCTTCCATCTCCGCTTGCGCCTTCACGCGGTGCGAACCCGGTACGACGAGCGCGCGCACCCGACTCGCCACCCGCCGACCCTCAACGACGGCCGCCGCCACGCGCAGGTCCTCGATGCGTGAATTGGTGCACGAGCCAATGAACACGACGTCGAGGGGGATCGATCGCACCTCGGTGCCGGGCGTCAGGCCCATGTAGGCGAGAGATCGCGCGGTCGCGTCGCGCTCGCCGGGGTCGTCGAACTGCTCGGGCGACGGGATCACCCCACTGAGGGCCACGACTTGCGCCGGGTTCGTCCCCCAAGTGATCGAAGGAACAATCGTGCTCGCGTCTAGCACGATTGCCGAGTCAAAGACCGCGTCGTCGTCGCTCACGAACGTGCGCCACCGCTGGGCGGCCACCTCAAACGCGTCGCCATCGGGAACCCCCGCTCGGCCCCGCAGGTACCCAATGGTCGAGTCGTCGACGGCCACGAGGCCGGCGCGGGCGCCCGCTTCAATGCTCATGTTGCAGACCGTCATCCGGCCCTCCATGGTGAGGCCCTTGATTGCCTCGCCCCGGTACTCAATGACGTGACCGGCCCCGCCCCCGGTGCCGAGCCGGGCGATGATGGCGAGCACGATGTCCTTCGCGCTGACGCCCTGGGGCGCGTGATTTTCGACGGCGACCGACATGGTCTTGGCGCGCTGTTGGGGGAGCGTCTGCGTTGCGAGGACGTGTTCTACTTCACTGGTCCCGATGCCGAAGGCGAGGGCCCCGAAGGCGCCGTGGGTCGACGTGTGCGAGTCACCACAGACAATGGTCATGCCCGGTTGAGTGACGCCGAGCTCGGGGCCAATGACGTGAACGATGCCCTGATTCTCGTGTCCCCTCGGAAAGACGGTAATGCCGAACTCGGCGCAGTTCTCCTCGAGGGCCTCGAGCTGGCGCCTGGAGATCGGATCACTGACCGGCGTCGAGATGGGGTCGGTGGGGACGTTGTGGTCGGCCGTGGCGAGGGTCCGATCCGGTCGGCGCACCGGTCGGTGATGCAGGCGCAGGCCGTCAAAGGCTTGGGGGCTCGTTACCTCGTGCACGAGGTGCAGGTCAATGTAGAGCAGGGTGGGCTCGCCCTCGGGCGACGCGACGACGTGCTCGTCCCAGATCTTCTCGTAGAGAGTTCGTCCGGCCATGGTTCAGCGCAGTCCGACGATTCGTACGCGCAGCACCCCCGACGGCGCCTCGTACTCGACGAGGTCGCCAACCGAATGACCGAGCAGCGCCTCGCCGAGCGGGGAGGTCGGCGAGGCGACCAGCACGCCTTCGGGTCGCTCTTCAATGGACCCAATGAAGAACTCTTGGTACTCGTCGTCGCGGTCACCCTCGTAGACCACCTGGGCGACGGTGGCGTGGCGAACGGTGTTGGCATTCTGATCGCGTTCGACGATCTCGTGATTTCTGATGACGTTGTCAATCTGGCGGATGCGCGACTCCATCTTGCCCTGGGCGTCCTTCGCGGCGTGGTAGTCACCGTTCTCCGAGAGGTCGCCGAGCAGTCGAGCCGATTCAATCACCCGGGCGATGTCGGTACGCCCGACGGTCGTGAGGTGCAGGTACTCGGCCCGCAACTTGTCGAGCGTCTCTTGGGTGATGCGATGGATTTCGACGGCCATGCCGATTCCTCTGAGTGGTGGAGCACTAATTCTACCGTTCGGTCTCGCGCGGCTCGAATGGGTTTGCCACCACTGGGCTGCGCCGACCACAATAGGAGAAAGGAGGGTCCACGCATGAGCAACGGACGGACGTACCGCGTGGCGGTGCTTGGTGGCGACGGCATTGGACCCGAGGTCGTGAACGCGGCGCTCGAGGTCGTGCGTGGCGCGGGCGTCGAGCTGAGGACCACCCACTACGAACTGGGCGCCGCGCGTTACTTGCGCGACGGCTTCGTCATGGACGACGCGACCCTCGAAGAGCTACGGGCCTTTGACGCAATCCTGCTCGGCGCGGTCGGTCCGGCCATTGGCGA
Organism: Acidimicrobiales bacterium; assembly: GCA_025362585.1. Lineage (GTDB taxonomy): Bacteria > Actinomycetota > Acidimicrobiia > Acidimicrobiales > RAAP-2 > RAAP-2. The sequence continues at coordinate 89,644 of JANYFR010000028.1, forward strand.
TACCCGCATTCCGAACGGGGTCCTAGAGCGGGGCCTGCTGCTGCGTCTGCGCTTCGGCCTCGATCTCTACGTCAACTACCGACCGTTTCGTGGCGTCGCGGGCTCGATCGCCGACGGCCACGAGTTCGCCATCGTGCGCGAGAACACCGAAGGGCCCTACGCCGGCGAGGGAGGAGTGCTGCGTCGAGCGACCCCCCATGAAGTCGCGACCCAGGGATCGGTCAACACGCGCTTCGGGGTCGAACGGTGTGTGCGCTACGCCTTCGAGCGCGCGTCGAAGCTGGCGCGACCGCGCCTCACCCTGGTGCACAAGACCAACGTGCTCACCTTCGCGGGCGATCTCTGGTCGCGCGTCGTTGCGGATGTTGGCGAGGAGTTTGGTGACGTCGAGGTGGACTACAACCACGTCGACGCGGCCTGCATCTACCTCGTCGAGAGCCCCGAGCGCTACGGCGTGATCGTCACCGACAACCTCTTTGGCGACATTCTGTCGGACCTCGCCGGCGCCGTGACCGGCGGCATCGGCTTCGCCGCGAGCGCGAACCTCAATCCGGCGAAGACCGGCGCCTCGCTCTTCGAACCGGTCCACGGCGCCGCGCACGACATCGTGGGCTCGGGTCGCGCGAATCCCCTCGCCGCGATCTCCTCGGCGACGCTGATGCTCGAACACCTCGGAGAGGGCGACGCGGCATCCAAGATCGCGCGAGCAGTGCGAGACTTCAGCGGGGACGTCACGCTCGGCACCACCTCGATTACGCAAGAAATATTAGGAAGGCTGTAGATGTCGATTACTCCGACGAAGAAAATTTGGATGGACGGCGCGCTCGTCGACTGGGAGAAGGCCACGACGCACGTCTTGAGCCACACGCTGCACTACGGCACCGGGGCCTTCGAGGGCGTCCGCGCCTACAAGACGCCCGACGGCGTCGCGGTCTTTCGCCTGCGTGAGCACATGGAACGACTGCTGCGCAGCTGCAAGATCCTCATGGTGGACGTGCCCTACACCCTCGGCCAACTCTGTGACGCGGTCGTGGCGACCGTGCGGGTGAACGACATGTCCGAGGGCTGTTACATCCGACCACTCGTCTACCTCGGCTACGGCGAGATGGGCGTCAACCCCCTGCCGGCACCGACCAACGTCATCATTGCGGTCTGGCCGTGGGGTGCGTACTTGGGTGAGGACGCCGCGGACAACGGGGCGAAGATGAAGATCTCGTCGTGGTCGCGCCACCACCCGAACTCGATGCCCACCGGCGCAAAGACGGTCGGCGGCTACGTGAACTCAGGCCTCGCCAAGGTGGAGGCCGTGAAGGCCGGCTACGACGAGGCGATCATGCTCGGAACCGACGGCTTGATCTCGGAGTGCACTGGCGAGAACCTGTTCATCGTGCGTGACGGGGCCCTCGTGACCCCTCCGCCCTCCGAGGCCGGTGCGCTGAGCGGAATCACGCTGTCGAGCATCGTGACGATCGCCAACGATCTCGACTACGAGGTGCGCTTCGAGGCGTTGCGCCGCGACGACCTCTACGTCGCCGACGAGGCTTTCCTTTCGGGCACCGCCGCCGAGGTCGTGCCGATTGGCTCGGTGGACGACCGACTCATCGGCGATGGTCGACCGGGCCCCATAACCAAGGACGTCAAGGCGACCTACGCCCAGGCGGTGCGCGGCGAGCGACCCCAGTACGAGAGCTGGCTCACGAGGGTCTGATCAGCCTGTCGCGGTAGTCTCGTGGCGTGACCCAACCAACGTTCGCGCCCGTACCCGCGTCCGGCGTCGTGCGTCCGACCATGGCGACCGCGACGCCCGAATTCGCCCGTCGACCCAAGCCCGGCCTGCTTGGCGCCGTTCCCGGTGCGGCAACGGTCGGTCGCGGTCAGGGCACCCAAGCGCCCGGTGAGGGATTCGCGCTCACGATTGCCGAACGCGAATGCGCGAAGCTCACTTTCGATCACGACCACGACCGTCACGACGTCGTCCTCGGGGTGGCGCTCGTCGCCGCGAAGCGTGCGAGCCTGATGGGACGCGCACCCCAGTTGAGCGACGTCCAAATGGCGATGAAGCTGTTTGGCCTCGTACGGGTCGATGCGGTCAGCCCGACGCTCTCGGCGCCCTTCGCCGGCATCGCGCACAGTTACGTCGCCCAGCGCCGCTTCGTCGACGCCGTCACCGAGGGCCGGCTCGTGGGCCCGGGCGAACTGCACCAGTCAACGACGACGAGGGACCACCATGAGCTTCGACCTGAATACTGAGCAGCGAGCCTTTCGAGACGTCATGCGCGGTTTCGTCGACGAGAAGGTCGCGCCCCACGCGGCCCAGCACGACCGCGACCAGACCTTTCCCCAGGAGAGCTTCGACGCCTGCGTCGCCATGGAGTTGCCGTCACTGCAGGTTCCCGAGGCCTACGGCGGCGCGGGGGCCGACATGGTTACCCAAGCAATCATGGCCGAGGAGTTGGCTCGCGGCTGCGCCTCGACGTCGGTGACGATGTTGATTTCCAAACTGGGGATGCTGCCGGTGATGAACTTCGCGTCCGAAGAGATCAAGCAGAGCTATCTGCCTCGCATCGCGAGTGGCGAGATTCAGGCGAGCTACTGCCTCTCCGAAGCGGACGCCGGGTCCGACGTCGCCTCGATGCGGTGTCGCGCGGTGCGCGACGGCGACGACTACGTCCTCAACGGTTCGAAGTACTGGATCACCAACGCGGGTGTTTCGGACACCTACACGGTCTTCGCCACGACGGATCCGTCCGCGCGCACCCACGGCATTACCTGCTTTCTCGTCGAGAAAGAGTGGGGCGTTGAGTTCGCCAATCACGAGGACAAGATGGGACTTCGCGCGTCGCCCACCGGCGAGGTCATCTTCCACGACGTCCGAGTCCCCGCCACGCACCGCATTGGTAACGAGGGGGAGGGTTTCCTTATCGCGATGCACACACTCGACCGGTCGCGTCCGACCATCGGGGCCCAGGCAATCGGGATTGCCCAGGCGGCAGTCGACTACGCGGGCCAGTACATGAAGGGTCGCAAGGCGTTCGGCAAGCCCATCGCCGAGTTGCAGGGGCTGCGCTTCATGCTCGCCGACATGGCAATCCGCACCGAGGCCGCCCGGGCCTTGGTCTATCGGGCGTGCGCGACCATTGACGCGGGTGACCCCGACGGCGCCTTGTCCTATCTCGGGGCCGCCGCCAAGTCCTTCGCCTCGGACACCGCCATGAGCGTCACGACCGACGCCGTCCAACTCCTCGGCGGCTACGGCTTTACGAAGGACTTTCCGGTCGAACGCTTCATGCGTGACGCCAAAATCACCCAGATCTACGAAGGAACCAACCAGATCCAACGAGTGGTGATCGCAAACACCTGCTCAAGTAGAAGTTCCTGGGAAAATCCGCTCTCCACGCTGGCAAGTTTTGCGATTTCATCCCTACTTCATCCCTACTTAATCCCTACTTCATCCCTACTACGCGACCGTTGGGCGACGTGGCGACCATTCGTGAACGACAACCAGGCGTCTGGGAGGTCCGCTCCTTCGCGGGTCGAGACCAATTAGGTCGTCCATTTCAGCTCAGCCGAACCGTGCGGGGGACGAAGAAGGACGCGCAGCGTCTCGCCGCGGAGTTGACCGTGAGGGCGCCTACGGCGTCTGTAGCCCGGGTCTCGGTTTCCGAGATGCTCGATCTGTGGTCCGAGAACACGAAGGCATCCTGGTCGCCATCGACCGAAAGCAACCAGCTGAGCCGAATCCGGCTGGTCAAGTCCGATTGCATATCGAAGCTCCCGATTTCGCGACTGACGGCTGTCGAGGTCGACCAGTGGCACGCGCGCCTCGAGCGGCAGGGAGTGGGTGAGTCCGCCATCCGAAATCGTCACCTGGTGCTACGCGCCGCGATGACGCTCGCGGTGCGCTGGGGATGGGTCCCGACGAATGTCGTAGCCGTGGCCCGACTCGCCAGACGGAAGTCCCAACCGCGCGGGACGCTCACCAACACCGAGGTACGAGCGGTGTTGTTGAGCGCTGCGACTCTCGTCACGGCGGGACGCATTGAGCCCCAAGCCTCAATGGCCCTACGACTGGCGGCGATAACTGGCGCACGCCGAGCCGAGTTGGCCGCCCTTCGCTGGGAGGACCTCGACGCGGGACGCCTGGTCATCGACTCCAGTATCGCCATTCTCCGTAGTGGCGATGGAAAACGGAGACCGACGCTACGCGATGACCCGACGAAGACGGCAAACCGGCGAGTGATTTCGCTTGACTCCTCTTCGATTGAACTACTGGAATCACTCAACGTCGAACATGGATTCGGTTCACCGTGGATACTTTCTTCGAGAATCGAACCGGTTAATCCGGAGCGCATCACCGCGTGGTGGCGTCGAGCTCGCAATGGTGCCGGTCTCGACTCGAAGTGGCGCTTGCATGACTTGCGGCACTGGTCCGCAACGACGTCGATTGTCGGAGGTCATGACATCAGAACCGTCGCCAATCGTCTGGGCCACGCCAATCCATCGATGACCCTGCGAACGTACGCTCATGCTGTGGAAGCGGCGGACGCACCAATTGCCTTGACACTCAGCAACGTGCTCGACTTCACCGAATCACCGGGCTTAGATGTCAACAAGATTCTGCGCGATGAGATCATCGATGGCGGAGACAGGGACCAGGACACGTCGACCTAGTCGAACTGAGGCGAGGTGCCCGGAGGCCACAAGTTCGTACGCGTAGGAACGAGAGACACTGATGACTCGTGCCGCTTCATTCACACTTATCAACGCCCTCGGAAGCTGCTCACTCTGGCTCACAGGCTTCCTCCTTTGTTTTCGGCGTCCCCTTTTGAGTCCTTACGTGCTTCGATGGAGAGCTGGTGAAGGAACTCAGCGATCGCGGTGGCGCGCGGATCGTCGTAACCTCGACCGTCGTAACTGAACGAACCTTCGACGGGGTCGTCGGAGTGGGGCGACTTCATATGCTCGGCGCGGGCGTCGCGCAGATCCTGAAAGCGCGTCGAGTAGTGACGAGATTTGGTGATCAGTTGCCCTCGGAAACCGAAGGCGTGGGCGTGCCCTCGAGTATTCAACTGCGCAAGAGACGGATCTTGGGCGAGGTCCCACGCGGTCAGTGCGAGTTGCCGGAGGTGCGAT
>JANYFR010000043.1 GCA_025362585.1 Acidimicrobiales bacterium
AATCCAGGTAGTACCGAATCTGAATCGCTACCGCGGCACCTTCGCCGACGGCGGAGGCAATCTGCTTGGTCGAACCGGAACGAACATCGCCGGCCGCGAAGATGCCGTCGACACTGGATCGAAATGCGGTGTCGGTGGCGATGAAGCCTCGTGGGTCGACGTTGAGGGAGCCATCAAGGAAGTCGGTATTGGGATCGAGACCGATGAATATAAAGGCACCCGCAGTCTCGTGTTCGACGTCGTGGTCGTCCTGACGGACTGTGACCGACTTCAGTTTGCCCGTGTCATTGGCGTTAAACGCGGTCACCGACGAGTTGAGCATCACGCTCATCTTGGGGTGGTTGAGAACCTTCTCCTGCAGCAGTCTGTTGGCGGTCAGCTCCGGCAGTGACTGAATGACTGTGACGTGCTGGGCGAATTGAGTCAGAAACAGCCCCTCCTCGAGTCCACTATTCCCACCGCCGACGACAGTGAGGTCAGCGGCTCCCTTGTAGAAGGGGCCGTCACAGGTCGCACAGAAGTGGATGCCTGCACCGATGAGGTCGGCCTCGCCTTCGGCATCGGTGCGACGGTAGGTCGAGCCGGAGGCGATGAGGACCGCGGGCGCCGCGACGTAGTCGCCGGTCGACAGGTTGACGCGCAACATCGGTCCCTCACGCACGATCGAAACGGCGCCGACGGCCTGGAGGATTTCGACGCCGTAGCGCTCGGCCTGTTGGGTCATCCGTTCGGCCAACTCCGCGCCGCTGACACCGTCGGGAAAGCCGGGATAGTTGTCAAACCGCTCAGTGATGCCGGCTTGACCGCCGGGAGCGGACTTCTCGACGATGAGCACCTTCGCGTTCTCGCGCGCGCCGTAGATGGCGGTCGTGAGTCCGGTCGGACCGCCACCGACGATCACGATGTCGTACTCGTGCATCGAGGCGACGCGCGTCAGTCCAATACGGTCGGCCAACTCGTCATTGGTCGGCTCGGCGAGGAACGATCCATCGGGAAAGACGATGGTCGGGATGATTCGCTTCCCGTCGTTGCGGGCCTCGACCTCGGCGGTCCTCTCGGGGTGCTCTTCGAGGTCGATCCAGTCGTAGGCGACGCGGTGCGACGCGAGGAACTGCTTGGCGCGACGGCAGTCCGGGCACCAGCTCGCGCCGTAAACGATGAGGGGACCAGTGGTCGAGGGTGACGGGGACGCCATGGGGCTCTCAGCTCTCTTGTTGGTATTGGTGGAACAGGGTGACGAGTCCCTCGAGGACGTCGGGGTCCAGGTCGTCGGCGGTCACCCGTCCGCTCGCGGCGATGACGGCACGCATCTGCTCGAGGTAGGCGTCGCAGGCGTCGCAGGCGGCGAGGTGGCGCTCGAGGCGTCGGCGCTCGCGTCGGGGCAGGGACCCCTCGAGGAAGTCACTGACGAGTTCGACTGCCTCGCGACAGACCAGGGGAGGCGCGGTCCACCTCATTGTTCGTTTCCTTTCGTGCTCGACTCGACAATGTCCCGGACCCGCGCGCGACCCCGGTGCAGGATCACCCGCACGTTGCCCACGCTCAGACCGAGGAGACTCGCCACATCGTCACTAGATAGTCCCTCCACGTCGCGCAGCGTTACGACGGATCGCTGCGGCTCACCGAGCGAGGAGATCGCCGCGCGTACGGCCGTGACGAGGGCGCCGCTGTCACTGCGAAACTCGACGGACTCCGTGAACGGAACCGGTGGATCCACCCACATGCCGCCCTCGTCGAATCGCCGACTGGCGACGGTGGCGACGGCCGGCGAGGGGTCCGCCGGAATCGTGCGGTGCTCTCGCACCGCGGTCGTGCGAGCTCGGTTGGCGCAGATCCGGAGCAGCCAGGTCTTAAAGGAGCTTCGACGCTCGAAGCGCTCGAGGCCTCGCACGACGGCGACCCAGGTGTCCTGCGCGACGTCCTCGGCGAGGACCTCGGTCCCCACGTAGTAGCGCGCGACGCGTACGAGCGTCGAGTGGTAGCGCCGGACTAGCTCGGTGAACGCCGTCTCGTCCCCGCCCAGGAGGCGGTCCAGGAGTTCGGCGTCTTCCACGATGTGAACAGTACCGCTGGTGGCGCGGCACTCCAACCAAGCACCACGCTGACGAGCGAATACCGAGAGCGGAGGGAGTGGGATTTGAACCCACGGTGGGCAAGCCCACGCCGGTTTTCAAGACCGGTACATTCGGCCGCTCTGTCATCCCTCCGAGGAGGATGCTAGTGGACGGACGGTCTACTTCTTCTTGTGCAGGCGCGCGCGCGACGCGTGGTCGAGGACGACCTTGCGCAGACGCACCGACTTCGGGGTCACCTCGACCGCCTCGTCGTCGGCAATGAACTCGAGCGCCTGTTCGAGGGAGAAGATCGTCGGCGGCGCGATGCGTTCGGTGTTATCGCTGCCCGACGCGCGCATGTTGGTGAGTTTCTTCTCCTTCGTGGGATTGACGTTCATCTCCTCGGACCGGGCGTTCTCCCCCACGATCATCCCCTCGTAGACCTCGATACCCGGTCCCACGAAGAGCACGCCGCGCTGCTCGAGGTCGAGCAGCGCGTTGCCGGTGGTGTCGCCACGGCGGTCGGCCACGAGCACGCCGTTCTGGCGCATGCGGATGTCGCCGAACCACGGGGCGTAGCCGTCGAAGTTCGAGTGCATCATGCCCCCGCCGCGGGTCTCGGTCATGAATTCGGTGCGGATGCCGACGAGACCGCGCGCGGGGATGCGCCACTCCAGGCGCACCCAGCCGGTGCCGTGGTTCACCATGTCGGTCATCGCGCCCTTGCGGGTCGCGAGTAACGTCGTCACCGCGCCGACGTACTCCTCGTGGACGTCGATGGTCACGTGTTCGAGGGGCTCGTGGACCTTCCCGTCGACGACCTTCGTGACGACCTGGGGCTTGCCGACGGTGAGCTCGAAGCCCTCGCGTCGCATGGTCTCGATCAGCACCGCGAGCTGGAGCTCGCCGCGGCCCTGCACCTCCCACGCGTCGGGCCGCTCGGTGTTGATGACGCGCAACGCCACGTTGCCGACGAGCTCCTTGTCGAGGCGGTCCTTCACCATTCGCGCGGTGAGGAGTCGGCCCTCGGTACCGGCGAGCGGTGAGGTGTTGATACCAATGGTCATCGAGAGGCTCGGCTCGTCGACGTGCAGGGGCTCGAGGGCGATCGGGTCCTCGGGATCGGCGAGCGTCTCGCCGATCGTGATGTCCTCGAAGCCGGCGACCGCGACGATGTCGCCCGGCCCCGCGCTCTGGGCGGGCACGCGCTCGAGGGCCTCGGTGATGAACAGTTCGGTGATTTTGGCGTGCTCGATCGTGCCGTCGATCCGGCACCACGCGACGCGCTGTCCGCGCTCGAGGGTCCCGTTCACCACGCGACAGAGCGCCAGGCGACCGAGGTAGGGCGAGGCGTCGAGGTTGCAGACGAGCGCCTGGAGGCCGTGGCCCTCCTCGTACTCAGGCGCGGGCACGTAGTCGGCAATCGTCTGGAAGAGGGGCGAGAGGTCCCCCGAGGTGTCCTCGACGTTGCGCGAAGCCCAACCCTGGCGCGCGCTCGCGTAGAGGATTGGGAAGGAGATCTGGTGCTCGTCGGCGTCGAGGTCGAGGAACAGATTCTCGACCTCCTCGACGACCTCGGCGATGCGGGCGTCGGGTCGGTCGACCTTATTGATCACGAGCACGACCGGCAGACGTTTCTCGAGGGTTTTGCGCAAGACGAAACGAGTCTGGGGCAGGGGACCCTCAGCGGCGTCCACCAGCAAGATGACGGCGTCCACCATGGCCAGTCCGCGCTCGACCTCGCCACCAAAGTCGGCGTGACCAGGCGTGTCGATGATATTGATCGTGAGGTCGTTCCACTTGACGGCCGTGTTCTTGGCGAGGATGGTGATGCCCTTCTCGCGCTCGAGGTCGCCCGAGTCCATGACGCGGTCGGTCAGCTCCTCGTGGGCCGTGAACGAGCCCGTCTGTCGCAGCATCTTGTCGACGAGGGTGGTCTTGCCGTGGTCGACGTGGGCGATAATTGCGATATTTCGAAGTGACGTACGTATAGGCATGGCCAGACCACGCTACTAGGCGTGGCCCCGGACCAGAACTTACGCGGCCCTGGTGTCGTGATCGCGACGGCGAACCATGGCCGTGCGCACCAAATCCCGTGCGCCCGAGCGCAGATCGGCCATGGTCGCGTCGACCGCCAAACAGACGCCCGCTTCGGGCCAGAGCCCAATGAACCGCACGGGCGACACGCCCGACGGATGGGCCAGCGTTTCGATCGTCAGGTCGGCGCGCAGACCCGCGCCCGCGCTCTTGCCGGGCGCTCCCGAGCGCAGCCGCACCACCACCCGGTCGTCGCCTCGAGCGACGACCAGGTCTCGACGGGCGCGCAGCGTCGTGCGCGCCGCCGCGACGTCGTAGTAGGCGTCGTTCGACGCGACCTGCCACGACGCCTCGAGCCCCACGGCAACTTCGCAGAGTTGGGTCGCCCAGTTGACGGCCTCGGCGCGCACCACGCCCATGACCGGGGCCGACGCCGACGCCAGCCAGTGGGCGAGCGATCCGGGACGGGCGTAGCCCGAAGTGGCGCGCAAGAGGTGGTCGGTCACTTCGTCGGACACGGCCTCGGCGAGTGACGCGGTGGCCGTCGTTGTCAGGCGCCCCAGCGCCCGATTGCCGATTGTGCGGCGCGCGCTCGCGGGCGACCACTGGAACGACGCGTCCGGCCGGCCGGCCTGCTCGACGCTCCAAGCGTCGAGGCGGCGGTGCTGGCCGGTCGAGACCGCTCGAAACCGCGCCGTCAGCGAGCGCCGGTGGTCGGCGGAGAGAACGGTCGGCGAGGCCGGTGACTCGGCGACGAGTTGATCGAGCTGGGCGGCGACGAGGCGACGGTGCACCAGCGTGGTCATCGCTCGATCCACCGATCGCCCACGCAGGCAATCACCTCGTCCACTGAGCGCGTGAGCATTTCATCGTCGACGTCGCGCACCAGCAGTTCGCCGGTGGCGCTAGAAAACGTCGCGGTGCGCAGCGGCTTCGTGGAGGTACGCAGCGTTTGGACGAGCGCGTGGTAGCGCATCACCCGCTCGGCGCCGACGCCTAGGGGGGCCGTCGTCACATCGAACAGTGCGACCGAGGCGACGTCGTCGCCGACCGTGCCAATCATCAGATCGACGACGTCGCGCAACAGAACGCCCCCGCCCGCTAACGACTGGCTCGCGCGCACCGAGGTGCGTGGCATCCACCGGCTCGGCACGTCACCGAGCGCGCGCGAGAAGGTGACCCAGTGAGCAGTCACGTCGGTCGAGAGGCGGGCCCGTTCGTCGTCGTCCAACCGGTCGAGCATGGCGAGCAGGTCGTTGGACGGGTCCTGGGCCCGCCACGCGCGCGTCGCGTCGTCCAAGGCGTCATTGATCGTCGCGCCGACGCAGTGCAGTCGCAGGAGCTGGTGGACCAGGACGCCCCGTAGACGCGATGGTGACGACGAGCGGAGGTCAATAGTCCCCGACGGGCGCGCCAGCGTCGCGGCGCGCACGACGATCGGTGTCGTCAGCAGAGCGGTCCCGACGATGCCGTAGATGCCGTCCTCAAGGACGGCGCGCAGTCCCGCGGCGACCGAGTGGTCGACGAGGGGACGTCGCAGTCGATCGCCGCGCAGCGCCTCGACCACACTTTGGGGGGAGTCGAGCAGGGAGGTCATGGCGATACTCTTGCGCCCCCCTGTGACACGGCCTAGCGTGACGTCGTGTTCATCGCGGTCTTCTCTCTCTTCGTCGTGGCCACATTGGCACTGTGCATTCTCACCGTGCGCTGGGCGCTGCGACGAGACCGCCAGGGCCGATCCCGACCGCCGAGTGAGCCGCGCTAGGGCTTTAACCGTTCCTCGAGTTCGCGCACGACTCGATCGAGGTCGGCAATGGCCCGCTCGATCACCGCGAGCCGGGCGGAGAGCACCGCGTCGATCTTCTGATCGATCTGCTCGTCGACGCGCTCATCGACGCGGTGGTCTACCTGGTCACGTAGGCGCGTGTCGAGCGAGTCAACCAGGGGCTGGGTGAACTGCTTGACGCGGCTGCGCAGATCCTGGGACCAGTCGTGGGGTGGTGTGGCTTGTTCGCTCATGGCTCGACACTAGGCCGAGGCCGGTGCGCAGTACACGCCGGCGTTGAACTGCAGTGTGTTGAACTGCCCGGCCCATGGCGGATTGAGCAACGTCGCTTCCTCGTTCCTCAATCGACTGGTGGGCGTGCAGGTGGCACTGAAGGAGATGAATCCTCGAATATTCGATCCGCTGGCCCCCGCCACTGGCACCGGTCCGCCTCCGCCAAAAGCGACCGCGACGAACACCGGCATCGACTGGGTAGCGAGACCGTAGTTGCGGTACTCGGACTGTGAGGCGTAGACCCCGGCGTTGAGTGCCGGGTCGACCGACGTCAGGCCCGCGGCCCAGCCGCTCAGCATTGCGTTCCAGTAGGTCGCGTAGCGCGCAATCGTGGACGCCGACGATCCGCCGGGAGCGTCGAGACCCGAGTGGTTGTCGGGGTAGCCCTCGGGATCGAAGATCACCCAGTCGGGTTTCAGCCCCACGCCGAGTCCGCGGTACTGATCGACCTGTCCCGCGACCCAGGCGCCCGACACGAAGCCGTGGCGGTAGTAGTTGGCGACCGTTTGGGCCTCGCTGGCGAGCGGCCCGCTGGCGGTCCAGAACGAGAGCCACGTCACGCGCTTGTGCGCGTTATAGATGCTCTGGCCAATGAGGAAGTCGGGCGACGACGCGACGTTTTTGGTATTCGTGAAGCCGACCCATGGCGCGCTCTGGGTACCCAGGCCGCCCGTCTCGCTGATGATTGGCCACCCGTCGGTGATCGCCTGGGTCCACTTCGCTGACGGGATGGCGTAGACGCCGACGCCCTGGGGCGGGGGTGAGTTGACGCCCGCGGCGTAGAGCGTCAGGGTTGCACCGACCTGTAGACCCGTCACGACGCCTCCGACGGTGCGCGCGGCACTCCCGGCCGTCACCGAGACGTCGGTGGCGCTCCAGATTGGCGAGTTCGTGGCGTTCGTGAGCGCGAAGAGGTCGCCCCAGTTGGCGGCCTGACCCGCGATCGTCAGCAGGCTTGATGAGGCGTTCACGAAGATCGAGCCACTAAGGGGCGGCGCGCCGGGGGCGGCCGAGGTGACGTTGAGGGCGCTCCACACCGGGGGCGGTAACGCCGCGACGTGACCGGTTACCGACGTGGCCGCGGTGATCGGCGACGAGAAGAGCTCGACGGCACCGCTGCTGGTCAGTCCGGCGAGGTAGGCCGTTGTCGGACTCGCGCCCACGGCGAGGGTACCGGCGACCTTCGGAGCAATGGTCAGCGTGGTCAGATCGATCATCGACCACGTCGAGAGTGTCGGCCCGGTATTGGTGTAGACGATGACGTCACCGTGATTCGTGGTGAGTGCGAAGGTGGCGACCGCTCCCGCCACTACCACCGGATCACTGGCGACGGCAGTCGCGGTGGGGACCGTCGTCGTCGTGGTGCTCGAGGTCGTCGTCGTGGGCTTCACGGTCGTGGTGGTGCTCGAGGTCGTCGTGGTCGGTTTGGTTGTCGTGGTGGTGCTCGAGGTCGTCGTCGTCGGTTTCGTCGTCGTCGTCGTTGACGGCGGTGGTGTGGTCGGAGTCGTCGTACCGGCGACATTGCCCGGGGTGCCCACGACGAACGGCGCCGGGGACCCGACCGACCAGCCGAGGGTGACGATCTCGACGCCGTTGGCGACCGTGCGGAAGGCCACAGTCGCCCCCAGTCCGCGCACCTGGATACTCGGCAGACCGTTGGACGCGACGACGCCACTGAAGGCCGACAGGTCGATTGTGGTGAGTGGGCGCCAGGCCGTGCCGCCGCGCAAGTTGTGCCAGCGGCGAGTGACGGGATCGTTCTTGCTCAGCACAATGACGTGGCCGTCGGAGTCCACGTAGATCACGTCCACGTTGCCCGTCGGGTCGAAGAAGGGGATCGGGTCCGCGGCGGGTGCCGGCAGGTGTTGCGTCCGGGAGATGTCGCTCCACTGGGCCCGGCCGGTGGTGCCCTGGAGGTAGGTGGCGAGGTCGCCCCGGTTCGTACGGTAGGCGATCACGCCCGCTGTGGTGTTACTCGCGGCGTGGGGACCGCCCAACATCGTGGTGTTGTTGATGGCGTGCTCGAGCGAAAGGGCGTTCCAGGGCAGGGGACCAGAGCCCGAGTTGACGAACTGGAAGATCGGCAGCCCCGTTGGCGAGTTCGAGGTGGCGCCGCGTGAGCCGGTGTCCACGAGCGTGATGCCCGCGAGCACCACGACGGCCATCAGCGCTGTGCGTCGAATCCTCATTCGTGTCCTTTAGTTGGGACGAACCCAAATCGTGGACCTCCGCCCAAGGGAAGTCTAGGGGTGCGTCCATTTGGCGACTGGTCGGAGTGGCCCGCGACCAGCGTGAGCTTCATTTCTTTCGCGTGACAATTGATTTCATGGCCGAGGCGGCGCCCGCTCCGTTGACGTTGATCGCCCGCACGACGACGCTGTAGCGATGACCTTTCGCGAGGCCTCCGACGCGCACCGACCCGGTCGCGCCGCCCAACGGAACCCACTTCGATCCACCATTGAGCGAATACTGGTACGACGTCACGACGGCCCCACCGTTGTACGACGGTGCGCGCACGCTCAGCACGAAGCCACCGACGCTGGCGCTCAGTTGGGCGATCGACGCTCGTCCGGGCACCGTCGTCGCCGCGGCGGCCGTGAAGTTGACGACGGTCGTGTAGATCGTCTTGGCGCCGTAGCTCACCGTGACGGTCACCGGGCTGGGCGCGGTCGTCGAGACGTCGAAGGCGACGACGCCGGTCGCGTCGGACGTGACAATGGACGCGGCGCTGCCGCTCGTCGTGGCGCTGGCGTGGTCGTTGTTGATCAAGACCCGACCGGTCGGGGCGGAAGCGCCCGTCACGGCGGTGACGTTCACCAACGCGTTCGCGATCGCCACGTTGTGCGTGTCACGTAGGTTGGCGGTCACGTGGGCCGCCCCGCCGAAGCCGACCGTACCCGGCGACGTCGTGAACGAGCTCTTGGTCGGGTCGAACATCGCGGGGCAGAGTCCCGCGATGAAGGTACCGGGCTTGGGACTGCCGAGGCCCGAAGCTAGATCGAATCCGACCCCGGCGCTGTAGGCGCCGACGTGAAAGAGGTCGTTCGAGCCGGTCGTCACGTCAACGAAGCCGCTGCCAGCCATGGCGTAGAGGGCGGGGTTGATGAAGCCGAGACGGCTGGCGTTGCACGACTGCGCGGCGACCGCCACGAGGGCGCTGACGATCGGTGAACCGATCGACGTGCCGCCGATCGGACCCCAGCCGCCCCCGGGACAACTGGGCTTGCAGGCGCCCGACGCGACTCCGCTGTAGTACTCGATGAATCCAGTCGAGGGATCGGCCATCGTGGAGAGGTCGGGCACGAGGCGCTTCGTCTCGGTCGGAGCGATGCCCGGCGCGACCTGCCACGTAGGGTGCGACCACGCGGTTGATCGACCGCCCCCGCCGGCTCCCGGCAGGCTGCTCTTCGGGCCCGAGTTCCAGACCGTCTGGCTGAGGGGGCTGATGCTGTTGACGCTCAAGCCCCCGACGCCCGTGACGTAGGGCTGGGAGGCGGGATCGTCAACCGCCGGCCTGTTGTTGGTGATGCCGGTGCAGTCCGAGGACCCGTTGTCACCGGCGGCCGCCACCACCGTCTGACCCTGCGCCGCCATCTGTTCAAAGATCGGCCGTTCGGCCGCCATGTCGCCACTGGGATCGGCCTCGCACGTCCCCCACGACGTGCTGACAATGCTCGCGGTGTTGTCGTCCGCGATTCGTTGGTAGACGTCGGTTGGTCCCGTTTGGGAGTTCGGTCCCTGGTAGACCGCGATCGTGGCGCCGGGGGCCAGGGCGGCGGTCTCTTCGATGTCGAGCGTCGCCTCTTCGCTGAACCCCCCCGACGGTCCTCCGTCAATCGACACGGGCGTGACCGTCGAGTAAATGGCGTAACAGCTGAAGTAGACCGCGACGTCGGCCGGATCGTAGGCGCCGAGCTCGTAGGTCGCGATGGTCTGGCCGACGCCGGTATTGCCGGTGGCCCACGCCGCACTGAGTCCGTAGAGCAGGGCCTGTTGCTGGACGGGGTAACCGCCGAGTTCGTTCGGCGTCGTGCTCAGGCTGCCGGCCAGCGGGCACATCGAGACCACCTGGTGGGCACTCGCGTGCGCGTGCACCAGGTGCGACGACGGCGTGACGACGGTGGAGAGTCCGGCGACTCCGACGACGTCGCGCGCGAGCGACGCCGGTAGGGACGCGTTCGAGGTGAACTGGGCGGCGAGGACGCCGTCGCTGCGTCGCACGGTCGCGACCGGCGTCGCGAAGGCCTTCGCTATGTCGGTGGTCGAACCACTCACGTGCAGCAGGACGCGGCCCTTACTGAGGTCGCCCACGCGTAAACCGAAACCGGCGAAATAGTGCGAGACCGCCGCGACGGTGTTCGACGTGGCGCCGAAGCGCTGCGCGAACTGGCCGGTCGTGAGGTAGTGGTGGTAGTGCGGCGAGGCAGTGTTGGAGAGACTCGCGATGAAGGCGCCGAGCGACGCGGCGTCAGCGCCGTGCAGCGCGACATCGAACGACGCGGTGCTCGACGTCGTGAGAGCCCGGTCGCCGGCGGGGATGGCCGCCGCGCGAGCGACCGTCGTGCGCCCTTCGAGGGCGTGGGCGGCCACTGAGGGCAGGGAGAGAGCGACGAGGGAGGCGCTCAGGGCGCCGACCATCCACATTCGACGTTGGAGGAGTCGGCGCATTCGCTCAGTGTACGAAACGGTGAACGGCATTGGCGTCCGCCGCTAAGAGTTGTGCAAACTGTTACTCAATACTTACTTGGTGTCGTAACCGGTGGCGGCGTAGCGCACGCTCAAGTCGCCACACTCGAGACAGACGGCCTCGGGCACGAGTCTGGCCCGAATGAGCCATCCGAAGATGACGCAGCCCAGGCAGTAACCGAGGAAGCCCTCGAGAGACGCCGCACCAATGAGTGGCAGCAGGATCCAGCGTGCGGAGCCCCATCCAACGCTCAGCCACACGACCGAGGCGGTTCCGGAGAGGACGAGGCCGAGGGCCTGCGCAAAGCGCTTCGGCGGACCGGGCACGCTCTTCTGCCACGACGTGAGCCGTGGTGCGGCGACGCGCACGGCGAACTGGCCAAGCGGGGATATCTTCGGTCCGGCCGCGACACGCGCGACGAAACCGTACGTGATCGGGATGAGGAGCCACGCCCAGTTCATGATCAGGGCGAGCATCGACATTGTCACGACGCCGAGGGCGACGGTGCGCGCGGCGGCGTCGTTGACGGGATTAGGGAACGAGAAGAATCGCTTCATAGAACAAATGTAATCGAAATAGTCATGAATTTGCCCCGATGCGGTGACGGCGGCGCGGCACCCTGAAGAGACCGGTCGCGATGCCGACGGCCCGCGACTCACCGAGCGACGCCCCCATCCGACGGCCCACCGAGCGCGCGCGGAGAATGAAGAGGACCGCGGCCGACGAGCCAATGACGACCGCGTACGACGCGCAGAATGGATCTCGCGACGTTCGAGCGGCAACGTGGTCGTCGTTACCGCCCAGAGCCGCCCGCGAAGCTGGCTGCGGCGACCGACGACGAGACGTTGACCGGCAACGCTGGGATGTCCACAACGAGCATCGTCGGAAAGGGAATGAAGGTGCCTCGACGGTCACGCCGTTCGAGATCCTCGCCGCCACGCCCGTCACGAGAAAGGCCCCGTCGCCACCGGCGTTGAATGGTCGCGCTGCGCATCAGGCCTAGCCTAGGAAAGTGGGGTCGAAT
>JANYFR010000058.1 GCA_025362585.1 Acidimicrobiales bacterium
GCGCGCTCTACCGACTGAGCTACTCGACCTCCTCGTCACCCTTGCGGGTGTCGAGCGGACCTGACGGGATTTGAACCCGCGACCTCCGCCTTGACAGGGCGGCGTGCACTCCGAGCTGCACCACAGGTCCTCGGTGTTCCCGGAGGGTACCCCGAGACGCGAAACGTAAGTCTATCTGGTGCGCGGGATCGACTCCGTGGGGCGAGGGTCACGAAAGGCACTGGCTCGTAGGATGCGGGCCGTGCAAACTGTCGTCGGGCCATGGTTCGCGTGAGTCCTTCGGTCGTCCTGCTCGTCCTGCTCGCCGGATTCGCGCACGCCGTGTGGAACGCCCTCGTGAAGAGCATCAAGGACCAGGCCGCGAGTTTCGCGCTCGTCAACGTCGGCATCGCCGTGGTCTCGTGGATGGCGTTGCCCTTCGTTGGGGTTCCTCGGGTCGAAGCCCGGGTCTACCTGCTCGGATCCGTCGTCTGTCACGTTGCCTACGAGCTGTTCCTCATTGGCTCGTACCAGCGCACCACGTTCTCGCGGGCCTACCCGATCGCGCGCGGCACGGCACCACTGCTGGTGTCCCTCGGCGGCCTCCTCTTCGCGAGCGAGCACGTCGGCCTCGTCGGAGCGGCCGGCATCGGCCTCGTCGTGGTCGGCGTCGTGAGCCTGTCGTACGTGCGCAACGCCACGAAGCTCGATCGCTCGGGCGTGTACTGGGCGCTCGCGACGGGCCTCGCGATTGCCGTGTACACCGTCGTCGACGGCCTCGGGGTTCGCGCGAGTCACGACACGTTGCGGTACGCGGTGACGCTCTTTGCCCTCCAGGCAACGCTGTGGATCCTCGCGGTGGTGGTGCGACGAGGCTGGCGTATCGCCAACGATCGCGCGACGGTGGTGACCGGCGTCAGCGCGGGCGTGCTGTCGCTCGTGGCCTACACCGTCGTGCTCTACGCGCAGAGCCGCGGACCCTTGGGCGTCGTGAGCGCCCTGCGCGAGACTGGCGTCTTCTGGGCGGCGCTGATTGGCGTCATGGTGTTCAACGAGGGACGGGCGCGCGACATCCTTGGGCCCGCGGTGGTGGTCGTCGGCGGGATTGCCCTGCTGAGCGTGCACTGACCTACGGACTTCGCAACACTAGACAGAACGGATGGCCGACGGGGTCGAGGTAGACGCGAAAGGTCTCGCCAGGCTGGTAGGCGGCCTTGGTCGCGCCCAGAGCGAGGACGTGCTGCTCGCCTTCGTCAAGGTCGGGAACCGTGAAGTCGATGTGGAGCTGCTGAGGCACCGGCCCCTCGGGCCAGTTCGGCGTCACGTACTGGTCGACTTTCTGAAAGCCGAGGGTGGGACGGTCGCCATTCTCGAGTTCGATCCAGGTGACCTCCGCGGGCGCGAGATCACCGAGGGGTTCGACCTGGAGTCCCGTGAGAGCGCCGTAGAAGCCGGCAAGGGCGACGGGATCCGGGCAGTCGAGCGCCACAATATGAAAGTGCGGATTGCTCATTGCAGGACCTCCGAATGTCGAGTGGATATCCGGCCACTCTAATAAATTACGCCTCGACGATTATCGTGAACTCTCAACCGCCAACGTTGCTTCTGACATCCACCCGGTACCCAGAGTCCGGACCTGCAACGAGAAAACCACTCCGAACTTCCAAACGGACTCAACCACGACGTCGGGCGGTGGGCACGTTCCATCCATTGCCTACAGTGAACGTGGTGAGTTCGATTCTGGTGAACTGGCCTGAGGCTTCCCGTGCGAAACGTGAGCAACGAGTGCAAGCTGGAGCAGTGGCGGGTCCGGACCTCTTGGGTCTTACAGAGACAGTTCGAAGCGATGGACGATCAGTTGCACTCCGGAGTCGATCACTGCCAACCCTCGTCGCGACGTCGACGATGGCGGCCGGAGCCCTCTTGGCGCCACCCATCGGAATCGCCGCCCCCACTGTGTTAACGAACGCCCCGGGGTTCTCGGTAGGCATTGCCCGTTGCACCTTCGTCGACCCGACGCGGTCGGTCCTCAATTTCGCGACGCGTCCGCCGTCCATCCTCTCGAACCAACGCGTGCTCGTCACCGAAGTCCGCTATCCGAT
>JANYFR010000056.1 GCA_025362585.1 Acidimicrobiales bacterium
GAGCGGCGCGATCCGCGCGAACTCTCGACCGTCGAGTCCAAGCGACTCATCGACGAAATCGCCGCGATGAGGATCTTCTACATCAACATCGGAGGCGGCGAGCCGATGATTCGCCGTGACTTCTTCGAACTGATCGAGCACGCCGTTCGCCAGCACATCGGTGTCAAGTTCTCAACCAACGGCACGCGCATTGACGCGGTCGCCGCCCGCCGCTTGGCGGCCATTGACTACCTCGACATTCAGATCTCAATCGATGGCGCTGACGCCCTCACGAGCGACCGCGTACGCGGCGTGGGCAGCTACGACGCCGCACGGCGCGCCATGGATCACCTGAAGGCCGCCGACTTTGGGCCGTTCAAGATCTCGGTGGTCATGACGCGTGACAGCGTCGAGCAGTTGGACCGATTCGAGGAGTTAGCTGCGCACTATGGCGCGGAGCTTCGCCTCACTCGACTGCGACCCTCGGGTCGCGGTGCCGAAGTCTGGGAACAACTGCACCCGACGCTGGAGCAGAACCGTCGCCTCTATCACTGGCTGTTGGCACGTCCCACTGTTCTCACGGGCGATTCGTTCTTTCACCTTTCGGCGCTCGGCGATCGACTGGCCGGCCTCAATCTCTGCGGCGCCGGGCGAGTCGTCTGCCTCATCGATCCCGTCGGTGAGGTCTACGCCTGCCCGTTCGTCATCCACGACCAGTTTCGAGCCGGCAACGTTCGTGAGGCCGGCTTCGAGGTGGTGTGGAGCGAGAGTGAGCTCTTCCGGTCGCTGCGCGAGCCGGGCAGTGTCGGAGCGTGCGGCTCGTGTGGCTCCTACGACGCCTGTCGAGGTGGCTGCATGGCCGCCAAGTTTTTCACCGGACTCGACCTGTCCGACCCCGACCCCGAGTGTGTCTTTGGTCACGGCGAAGCGGCGATCGCGGCGAAGCGGCTCACGATCCGCCCAACGTCGTCGCCCGATCACTCACGTCGCGTCGCCGTCACTCTTTCGTCGAGATGACGGCCCGGGGCCTCGCGAGTGCCTCGGGTAATGTCGATTTGAGGTACTGACGGGGGACTGATGGCGACGAAGTGGTTCGAGACTGTGGCGATTGCTCAGCAACGGGCGAAACGTCACCTGCCCGCCTCGGTGTACGGCGCCCTCGTTGCCGGTTCGGAGAAGGGACTGTCGGCCCGGGACAATCTCGACGCCTTTGACCAGCTCGGGTTCGCCCCGCACGTCGCTGGCAACCACACGATCCGCTCGCTGGCGACCACCGTCATGGGTCAATCGGTCGCCATGCCAGTACTGATCTCGCCCACGGGCGTCCAGGCCGTCCACCCGCAAGGTGAGGTGGCGGTCGCGCGCGCCGCTGCGAATCGCGGGGTGGCGATGGGCCTCAGTTCGTTCGCGAGCCGATCGATCGAAGAGGTCTGTGCCGTGAATCAGCAGGTTCTCTTCCAGGTGTACTGGTCCGGGAGCCGCGACGTACTCGCACAACGGCTGGAGCGGGCCCGCGATGCGGGTGCGAAGGGCATCATCCTCACTCTCGACTGGAGCTTCGCCAACGGCCGCGACTGGGGCAGTCCCTGGATTCCGGACAAGATCGACCTGACGGCCGTCGCGAGGCTCGCCCCCGACGTGATCAGCCGTCCGGCCTGGTTCTGGTCGTTCGCGAGGACCGGCCACCTGCCCTCACTCACCACCCCCAACATGGTCCTCCCGGGTCAGTCGCCCCCCACGTTCTTCGGCGCCTACTACGAGTGGATGCAGACGCCGCTACCGAGCTGGGAGGACGTCGCGTGGCTGCGCGCGCAGTGGGACGGCCCGTTCATGGTGAAGGGCGTCAGTCGCGTCGACGACGCGAGGCGCGTCGTCGACCTCGGCGCCACGGCACTGTCGGTCTCAAACCATGGAGGGAACAACCTCGACGGCACGCCCGCGCCAATCCGTGCCCTCCCGGCGATCGTCGATGCCGTCGGTGACCGAATCGAGGTCCTGCTCGACGGAGGCGTGCGACGCGGCGGCGACGTCGTCAAGGCCCTCGCCCTCGGGGCGCGGGCCGTCATGATCGGGCGGGCCTACCTCTGGGGACTCGCCGCGGGCGGCCAGGCCGGCGTCGAGAACGTGCTCGACGTGTTGCGCGGCGGCATCGATTCGACCCTCCTGGCCCTCGGCAAGTCCGACGTCGCCGAACTGGACCGCGGCGACGTCGTCGCGCCCCTTGACTTCTACCGGAGACTCGGGTGACCCGCGTCGCGATCGTGACCGGCGCCGCGAGAGGCATCGGCGCGGCGACAGTCGACGCGCTGGTCAACGAGGGCTACCGGGTCGTCGCCGTGGACCGCTGTCGCGATATTGCCGAGGTGCCCTACGCGCTCGCCACCCCCGGTGATCTCGACGCCGTCGTGCATCGCCACGGTGACGCCGTGCTGGGCCTGGTGGGCGATGTTCGCAGCGCCACCGACATGCAGTTGGCCGTCGAGACCGCGACGCGCCACTTTGGTCGCCTCGACGCCGTCGTGGCGTGCGCCGGCGTCATTGCGGGCGCCGCGCCGCTCTGGCAGATCAACGACGCCGCGTGGGACGCGGTGTGGTCGGTCAACGTGCTCGGCACTCGTCGACTCATTGAGGCCGCGGCACCGACTCTGATCGCCAACGGAAAAGAGGCCCACGGTCGGATCGTCGCGGTGGCCTCGGCGGCTGGGCGCACGGGTCTCTTGCATCTCGCCGCCTACTCCGCCGCCAAGCACGCGGTGGTGGGTCTCGTCCGCGGGGCGGCGATGGACCTCGCGCCTTACGGGGTGACGGTCAACGCCGTCAGCCCCGGATCCACGCGGACCGCGATTCTCGAGGCTTCGGCCAAGGTCTACGGGCTCGCGAGCGGGGAAGAGTTCGCCCGACAGCAGCCCATTGGCCGTCTCCTCGAACCGATCGAGGTCGCGTCATCAATCGCGTGGCTCTGCTCACCGGCGGCCTCGGCGGTGACGGGCTCCGATGTCGCAGTCGACGGTGGCATGACCGTCGGCTGACCGTCGTCACCTCCGCCTCGCGTGCGCTAGGCAGGGAGAGTCCGAGGAGAGATGATATGGGTAAGCAGGGAAAGGCCACCATCGAAGTTTTCGGGGATATCTGGTGTCCCTTCACCCACGTGGGCCTGCGAGCCGTCGACGAAATCCGTCGGGTCAGCGCCCGCTCCGACGTCACGATTCGCGTGCGCCCCTGGCCGCTCGAGTTAGTGAACGATCACCCCCGCGACCCCGAGGTCACGTTGATCCACGTCAACGAGCTGCGCGACCAAGTGTCGCCAACGATGTTTCGAGGCTTTCGCTTAAACCGGTTCCCACCGTCGACGTTGGAGGCCCTGGCGCTCGCCGAGCAAGCCAATGGACGCGACATCCGCCTCGGGGAACAGTTGAGTGTCGCGCTGCGTGACGCACTCTTCGAGGAAGGTCGTGACATCTCGGATCCCGAGGTCTTGGCGGACCTGGCGGAGAGAACCGGGCGACCACGTCAACACGATCGTGGCGTACGGTTGGTTGCAATTACACCAGGTGCGGGACCTGCCCGAGGTGTGACAAGGCGACCTGGAAGGGATGCGGGCGCCACGCTGAACGGACTCTCGCGGGCGTCGTGCAGGAGCCGCGGTGCACGTGCCGCGCGGCCGCGGTCGTGACACCCGATGCCGGCACCGACTTCCTCGCCCGGCGTCACGAACGAACCACGTGAACGCCGTGCGCCGGTGGCGCCGGGACCTCGACGCCTGGGCCATTCCCGC
This sequence comes from Acidimicrobiales bacterium, assembly GCA_025362585.1. Classification (GTDB taxonomy): domain Bacteria; phylum Actinomycetota; class Acidimicrobiia; order Acidimicrobiales; family RAAP-2; genus RAAP-2. Next base: position 3,755 of record JANYFR010000056.1, read on the forward strand.
CGAGATTCTCGCCGCGGCCGAGGAGAGTCCGTGGATC
>JANYFR010000001.1 GCA_025362585.1 Acidimicrobiales bacterium
CGGTGCCCTGCAGGTCACCTACGCCGGCAAACCCCTCTTTTGGTTCTTCCAGGACAGGGCCCCCGGACAGGTCAAGGGCAACAACGTCAAGGACGAGTGGGGCACGTGGACAGTTCTGACGACCGTCAAGTCCAAATCCTCGGGCGGGAATACGACGACCACGAGTCCCAGTTCCGGCGGCGTCTCGTTCTAACGTCAGAGCTAGGAGGTCCGTGATGTCCCTGATCATTCCGTCACCATCAATTGTTCGACCATCGGGTCAATCGGACCAGAACGGCACCGACGAAGCTGTGCCCCGCGCACTACGTCAGAGGGTCTACCTTCCCGCGTACGCCGTCGCGCTCTCCATCGTGGGATTGATCGCCATTGGATGGACGACTCACTGGGGCGGCGCGAGCCTCACCAGTTCCATGACCGGCCTGCGGATCGTCATCATTGGGCCGGTCACTCTGGCCATCCTCGCACTACTCCTCGTCGCTGAGCGGGTGTGGCCGGCCCAAGATCGTTCGTTCTTCGCGCGTGGCCACCGTCAGGACGTGCTGTACACCGTCCTCAATATGACCCTGACGGTCCCGTTCATCGCGGTCCTATCCCTCTCGTTCGCCGAAGTGGTGCGTACGCGTTTGCCGTGGCTCACCTTCCCCCGGGTCGGCGCTCTGCCGCACGGTCTGGTGATCGCTGCGATCTTCGTTGCCATGGACGGCTGCAACTGGTTCGCGCACCTCGCCAATCACCGCGTCCAGGTCCTCTGGCGCTTCCACGAGCTCCACCACTCCCAAGAGGACATGACCGTGCTGACTGTCTTTCGCACCCACCCGTTCGTCCACTTCGTGTACCTCATCGCCCTGCTGCCGGGCATCGTGCTCCTCGCCAACGGCGCGTTGCCGACCGGACTGCTCGTGGCCTACGCCGGATGGGTCGCACTCGCTCACTCGAACATTCGTCTCGGCTTCGGGCCACTCGGACGAATCCTGGTCAGCCCCAACTATCACCGGATCCACCACCGCACCGAAGGGCGCCAGGACGTCAACCTCGGATTCGCGCTCTCCATTTGGGACCAGCTCTTTCGTACCGCAATCTTCCCCACCCCGCAAACGGTCGGCCTCACCACGGGTCTGAAGGGGCGGCCCCTGATCGTGGAGCACGGTACCCTTCGCCCGCGCCACCTGAGGGTTTTTCTCTTGCAGCTCGTCGCTCCATTTCGGCCAATGCCGGACAACCGGGCCCCGCTACCGACGTGGACGCCTTCGTCGAGCGACGCTGAACGATGAAGCTTCGTACTTTGGATAGAGCCCCAGGTCTTCGCACCCTGGCGACGTCCACCGGATCAAACCAGCAGCGTCTCGAGATCGCCCGCGTGATCACCCGAATCGCCCTGGCGTGGATCTTCGTGTATCACGGATCCGGCACCTTGTTCAACACTTTCCAAGGACCCGGTCTGCACGCCGGCGCGAACTTCTACGCCACCACCGCCCATCTGCACCCGGGAATGTTCTTCGCAGTGCTCAGCGGCTCGACGGAGTTCTTTGGTGGCCTCGCCATTGGCGTGGGTCTACTGGGTCGATTGGCGGCACTGGGACTGATCGGCGAGATGATGATGGCGATGATCACTGTGACGTTTCGACACGGACTGGAATCGAGTGGGCTGGGTCAGGGCTACGAAATCAACATTGCATTGGCGGCGCTCTGCGCCGTCATCGTGCTGGTCGGGACGGGGCGCTTCAGCCTCGGGACCGTCATCAGTCGCTCTCTCAAGAATCGGCACTGACCGCCGTGCCAACGCTCCGTCGGCACTCTCGAGGTGCTCTCGGAGAGTCCGACGCACCGGTCAGAGCCTCATTCGCCCGCCGGGCCCCAGAGTGACAATGGATCTTGAGCTCATCCCCCACTGGAGGCGGCGTCCGGATTCGAACCGGAGTACGGGGCTTTGCAGGCCCCTGCCTAACCACTCGGCCACGCCGCCAGAACTGAATATCCTACTCGGCCGAGTTAGTGGGCCCTCTGCTTCTTGAAGTGTCGATAGATGGCGACGACGACGAGTGCCGCGACGAGCACCTCCAGCAGCACGAAAACGGTGCCCACGAAGATGTGAACCAGTACGAAGAAGACGTAGAGGCCCAACGCGATCATCAGGAGTACCCCAACCGTCTTAACCAGTGCCATCGTGACTCCTTCTCACCCCAGCGTAGGGGCTGGCCGACAGGAGAAATCCGGCAGTATCCTTGGGAGATGTCCAGCCGTCTGCCGCTCGCCTGCGCTCTCGCGCTCGAACTCGTCGCGTCGAGTCTGCTCTCGGTCACCGCGGCCTCGGCGACCTCATCGTTCGTGGTGACCGGCACCTTCCCGGCGTCGATCTCTGCGACCCTCCCCCTTTTGCGACTGCACTTCAACGCCCCGACCAGTGCCCAGAAGCTGCCGGTCCTTCGCACGCAGCCCACCCTCACGACCGAATGGCAACAGATTGGCGCGCGCGACGTCCAGGCAGTCGTGCTCTCCAAACTGACGCCGTCGGTCGCCTACACCATCAGCGTGCCCACGCGCATGACGTGCGCCACGACGTGCTCGTTCAGCGCCGTTCTCCCGCACGTCGCGACTGTCGCCGCGGGCCTCACCTACGAGGCACAGCTGCTCGCCGAACTGAACTACCTGCCCGTGTCGTTCAGACCCACGTCACCGGCCAGCGATCCGACGCAGGCCGCGAACGGGTCGTTCTCGTGGAAGTACGTCACGTTGCCGTTGGCGCTCAAGTCGCAGTGGCAGGTCGGCGTCGACAACGTCGTATTGCGTGGCGCACTGATGAACTTCCAGGTCGTCAACGGCCTTCCGACGTCCGGCGTCGCCGACGCGGCAACGTGGGCCGCGCTCGTCAGTGACGTCGCCACTCATCGGGGTAATTCCGGTTCCTACAACTACGTGGTCGTTTCAGAGACGTCGCCCGAGACGACGACGCTTTACGTCGACGGCCACCTCCGTTTCCGCACGTTGGCCAATACCGGCATCGCGGTCTCCCCGACCGCCACCGGCACCTACCCCATCTACTTGCGTTACCTCACCCAGACCATGAAGGGCACCAACCCCGACGGCACCCACTACTCGGACCCGGGGATCCCGTGGGTCTCGTACTTCCACGGCGGCGACGCGCTCCACGGATTCCTGCGTTCGAGCTACGGCTCGCCCCAGAGCCTCGGCTGCGTGGAGATGACCTTCGACGCCGCAAAGGTGCTCTGGCCCTACACCCCGATCGGGACCCTGGTCTCGGTCACCGCCTAGCGCGATTTCGACCGCGGGGCCGCGCAACGAGTCGGCGTCGTGACGTGCCGGCGTCCCGCATTTACCCCGACGCCTCCCCCTGTTACAGTCGAACGCGGGCGGCGGATACATCGAAATGAGAGTGCGGTATGCATCGCTGGCCCCTGCGGCTCATCCTCGTCGCCACTCTGGCCGCGCTGTTGGTCCTCGGACTCAGCGTCAATCGCTCCCCCGCGGTGGCGAACGGCCCGACGACCACGACCACCGCCACCACGACGCCCTCGGGACCGAGTACCACGAGACCCGTCACGACCACGACTCGTCCCCCGGCGCGTCAGCCCGTGCCCACGCCCGATCCCCCGCTCATCGCGACGGGCCCGTTCAGCGCCCCGCGACGGGGGTGCCACTTCTCGAGTGGGGTGATGTCGACGACGAGCGCGACGACGACGCGAGTGACGCCGGCGCCAGTGCACGCACTCGGCCACTGCGTCGTGCTCGAGATTGGTGACTCGCTCGGCAACGACCTCGGCTGGGGCCTCGCGCGCGAACTGCGCCACAATCCCGGCGTGACGCTTCACCTCGAGGACATCTCCTCCACGGGTCTGGTCACCGCCTGGTACTACAACTGGCCGCGCCAACTTCGCCGCTTCCTCCACCGTTACCACCCGCACCTCGTGATCATGAGCTTCGGGGCGAACGACGAGCAGGGCATCGTGGTGAACGGCCACGCCGCGATCTTCGGCTCGCCCGAGTGGTACCGCGCCTACGCGGCGCGCGTGCTGCAGATCACGCGCGCGGCCACGAAGTCGGGGGCCTACGTACTCTGGGTCGGTCTACCGATCATGGAGTCGCGTCAGTACCGCGAGGGCGCCCAGATCCTGAACACGCTCTACGCCAGCGTGGCGACCACCGTGCCGGGCGTGACGTACGTGTCGATCTGGAAACTCTTCGCGAACAGCCAGGGCCACTACCAGGTGGGCGCCCACGTGAACAACGTGCCCGAAGTCCTGCGGGCTTCGGACGGCATCCACTACGACTACTTCGGCGAGGACGTGGCGGCCACCTACGTCATCAACCAATTGGCCCGGCTCTACCACGTGGCTCTGGCGCCCGAGGCGCCGACCTACATCACGCGCTAGCGCGCTCGCTCAGTGGACGTGGGCGAAGTGGCCCACGACCAGCGTCGCGTCCCACGAAACGGCCAGCGCCACGAAGAGCAGCAGCGCGACCGCCACCCCGTCACGGTCGAGCCGTTTGGAGCGGCGCACCGGGTTCTCGAGCAGGTGATAGGAGCCGACCGCGCAGAGCACCGCGCCGCCGACCTCGAGCACGCGCGCCGACGGCGACGTCGGCACCGCGGCCATCTGCAGGGGCAGCATCAGCCACACGAAGTGCCACAGGTAGAGCGAGTAGGAGATGTCCCCCACGTAGCGCGCCGGGCGCCGCGACAGCCAGGTCGACGCTCCCCCCGGGGCGCTCGCGGCCCCGGTGAAGAGCAGCACCGCGCTCGCCCCGCAGGGCCACCACGCGAGGAGTCCCGGATAGACGCTCTGGGTGTTGAGACGAGCGACCGACACGGCCAGCACGACGAGGGCGACCAGCCCGGCCGCCCGGTCGACGGCCGGGGGGCGCCGGACCCACGCCCTCGAGAGCACGGCCACGAGCCCGCCGAGCGCAATCTCCCAGAAGCGAGTGAAGGGTGAGTAGTAGGCCGTCGTCGGGTTGACCGGCGTCAGGTGGTAGGACCACCACGCCGAGGCCACGATGGCGACGACGAGAAACGCGGCGATGGCCACCTTTCGACGAGCGACCGGCACGAGTGCGCTCAGTGAGAAAATCACGAGAGGAAAGACCAGGTAGAACTGCTCTTCGACGGCGAGCGACCAGAAGTGCGTGACGAGCGACGGAGCGATACCCGGAATGAAGTAGTTGCTGCTCGTGTGAATGAGCCGAAAGTTTGCCGAGAAGAGCGTGGCCCAGCGCACGTCGCCGAGGAGTTTCGGGTCGAAGTTCGCTCCGAGCTCGACGTAGGCGGCGACCGTCGTCCCGACGAGCACGAGGCTCGCCGCGGGCACGATGCGCCGGACGCGCCGTGCGTAGAAGTGGCCGAGGTTGCGCGCCACGCCGCGGGCCGGTTGGCGCATCAAGAGGCCGGTGATCACGAAACCGCTGATGACGAAGAAGACGTCGACGCCGACGTAGCCGCCCTCGAATCCCGGCACCCGGGCGTGGGCGAGGATCACTAGCACCACCGCCACCGCCCGAAGACCCTGAATGTCGGGTCGATAGAACTCTCTCGGCGTTTCGGGCGTCAACGAACCCTCGAGGGCTCGCTCGCTCGGGGTCACGGAACCGGTCTCGGACACCTCGACGACAGTAGTGGGGCAACGCCGAAGAGCCGCGCATCGGCGCGGAGTTTGGGAGCGGATGAGGTCAGGGCTCGTGGTGCTGTTCGGGACCGAAGGCGTGGCGGCCCCGTTGCGTCGCGACGTCGAGGCCGTGATCGCTCAGCTCGGCGGCCGTGGCGAGCGCGCTCGAGCCGAACTTCTGGCGCACCTCGTCGACGGCGTCACGCAGGGCCTCGTTGCCAACTTGACGGTCGCGGGAGAGCGATTCGGCCCCGCCGCGCGCGCTGTTGGACGCCACGTCGAATCCGAACGTGAGCTGCAACTGGTTGTTCGCGCGCTCCAGGAACGACGACGCGTGCACTGCCAGCAGCCGCACGGCGTGGGGGTAGTCAATCGACTGCAACAGCGCCCCGGCGATGGCCACGATCGCGTACTCGTCGTCGACCCCAAAGGAGAGAGTCTGGGACCGGCTGACGCTGGTCAGGTCGTCGAAGCGTACGGCGACGGTGACGGTACGCGCGACGCGACCCTCGGCGCGCAACGCCCGCGCCACGATCCCCGCGTGGCTCTTGGCGGCCTCGAGGACCTCGGCGATACCGGTGAGCGATTTCGCGAACGTCTGGTCGTGGCCCACGGACTTGACGGCTCGATTCACTTCGACGCTGCGCCGGTCTTCGCCGAGGGCGTAGGCGCAGAGGGTCGCGGCCATCGCGGTTCCGAGGTGCCCGGCGAGCGTCGCCTCGTCGACGCGCGCGAGGTCGCGCACCCAACGAAGCCCGAGCTTCTCGAGTTTGGCGGCCGTCGCCGGTCCGACGCCCCACAGCGCGCGCACCGGCAGTTCGTCGAGCCACTGGCGCTCGAGCGCCGGGCTCACCCAGACGACGCCCGGTCCGTCGACGAGTCGGTGGTTGACGATGCGCGGCTTGGACTGCTTCGAGGCCAACTTCGCGAACAGCTTGTTGCGTCCGAGGCCGACGCCGCTCAGCAGTCCCAGCTCCTCGCTGATGCGCCGTCGCAGCGCCACACCGGCCTCGATCGGTCGCACCGGCAGTCGACGAAGGCTCCGCAGGTCGGCGAAGAGTTCGTCGAGGCCGAGCGACTCGATGTCGGGCGTGAGGTCGCGCACGATGTCGTGGAACTGGCGCGAGCAGACCTCGTAGCGCTCGAAGCGGCCCGGCAGGATGATGAGATCGGGGCAGCGGCGTTTGGCGACCACGCTCGGCATGGCGCTGCGCACGCCAAATCGTCGGGCCTCGTAGCTGGCCGACGCCACCACGCCGCGCTCGCCCCCGCCACCGACGGCGACCGGTTTTCCGCGCAGCGTCGGGTCGTCGAGAATCTCGACCGACGCGAAGAAGGCGTCGAGGTCGACGTGCAGGATCGGCGCGTCGTCGACCGACGGATCAGAAGGCGAGTTCAACGCTGCGAAAGGCCTCGCCGAAGGCGACGCCCACCGGTCGGCCCGCCTGCTCGGCCCGTCCGTAGACGACGTCGCGGATCGCGTCGGCGTCGCCGGCCAACTGGGAGGCGTGGGCGAGGACCGCCTTGACCTTGGTGTCGATGGTGGCGGTCACGTCGGCCACGACGTCGGGCTCGTGCGTGCCGCTCAGCAGCAGTTGGCCCACCTGGTGAGCCTCGCCCTTGGTCGGGAAGTAGAGCGGCATGGCGGCGGCGGGCGCCACGGCGTCGAGCAGCGCCCAGCCCGTCTCGCGGTGGTCGCGGTGATTCACGTAGACCCCGCCGAAGAACGTCGCCGTCGGGTCGGGGCCGACCACCACCTCGGGTCGATACTGGCGGATGAGGCCGACGAGGGTCGCTCGCAGGTCCTCGTCGTTGGCCACTCCCCCGTCGCAACGCTCGAGGCTCGTCACCGTTGTCGCGCCGAGCAGGTCGGCCGCGAGCTGGAGCTCGGCGCTGCGCACCTCCTTTAGGGACGTCGGGTCGGCTTGGGGAGCGTGACTACCCTTCGAGCCATCGCAGACCACCACCAGGTGCACCGCGCAGCCATCGCTCGCCCACTGGGCGAGGACGCCGCCGGCGGCCACGTCGGCGTCGTCGGGGTGGGCGTAGATCGCCATTGCCGACTGGGGCCGTAGACGCAGGGCGCGCATCAGCCGCGCAATTTGGGGGCGGTGGTCTTGACGAGCATGCCGATCTCGCGCGCGAAGTCGTCGGTACCCTCGAAACCCTTGTAGACCGAAGCGAAGCGAACGTACGCGACGTCATCGACGTCACGCAGGGCGTCGAGGGCGGCCATGCCAATCTCCTCGGTCGTGACATCGCGACCGAGCAGACGAACTGTCTCGTCGACACTGACCACGACCGACTCGAGGATCTCTTCGGCGACCGGTCGATTCTTCGCCGCGGCGCGCACGCCGGTCAGGATCTTGGCCCGGTCGAAGGGCTCACGCTCGCCCGAGCGCTTGATGACGTAGAGTCCAATCTCCTCAATACGTTCGAAGGTCGTGTAGCGCTGGCTGCACGCGGAGCACTCGCGGCGCCGTCGGATGGCGACGCCGTCCTCGGCCAGACGTGAGTCCACGACCCGATCGTCGTCGGCCGCACAAAAGGGACAGCGCATTTCCTCACGATACACCCAATTCCCTTGAAAATTAGGGGATGACGACGTGCTCGCCGGGGACTACGACCGTCGAGTCGATGGACTGCACCAGGGCCCGACGAGCGAGCGCCGGATCGAGTGGGTTCATCATTTTCGCGATCGACGACACGGTGTCGCCGGACTGGACCACGTAACTGAAGCCTGACGCGAGTACCGAACTGTTCGCGAGATCGGTGGGCAGTCCCACGCCCGTCACGCCACCGAACGCGTGGCCCGGAAAGGAGAGGATCGCGAGACCCGATCCGAGCGCCAGGCCGACCAGGGTCCGGCGGCGTCGACGCATCATGCGAGCACGGGCCGCGCGCCGCTGGGCGAGGCTTCTTCCACTTCGCAGCGGCGTTGGTTCCGTCGCCACCGAGACGAGACCGAGGTGGGGGCGAGTCTCGTAGTGGCCCTCGTCGCTCTCGAACACTTCAACTGCGGCCATCGCGGACTCCTCACGTAGACGAACACCTGTTCGTAATAGTACGACGAACAGGTGTTCGATGCAAGGGGAATACTAAATCAGCCCTGTGACATTGAAAAGTGGTGCATTTCGACCAGTTTGCGACCTAATCGACCGAACTGTGGCCAGTCCGACGGTCCCTTGGCGGTGCCCCTCAACACGGCGGGCGCGGCGTCGGCGACCTCGCGCACGAGAATGACGTCGTGGCGCGCCACGAGGAGCGCGCACTCGGTGGTGAGGGCGTCGACGGGGTGATCGTTCGAGTCGGTGATCTGACCATCGGTGATCCAGACGATCGGTTCACGTCCCCGTCGACGCGCGAGCGCCCAGCGAAGGACCGGACCGTCCACGCCGTTGCCGATGTTGCCCGACGGACAGGTGCGCGCCACCGCGCCGCGCTCGGCGAGCAGCCAGACGTTGGCGGTGCCGCCAAGGTCACCGGGTCGATGGCTGTAACCAACGACGACCGCGTTCGGAGCACGGCGCAGCAACCCCGCCAACTCTTCGGGATCCAAATCCATCGATCCCGACTGATCAATGAGCGCGATCCCTCCGGGGACCGAGGTGCGTCGGGCGAACGCGCGTCGCTGCGGATCAGTCAGCAGCCGACTGGGAAATCGCATCTCCACGCCACTCGCGCTCGGTCGATGGCGACGGACGCCACTGGACCTCGGCCTCGACGTCATCTCGAGGGTGTCGTCAAAGACCAGCGGGGCGAAACGACCGCTCGACGCACGCCGCCCTCCGGGGACGAGTGAACGTCGAAAGGCTTGCAGCTCCAGGGGCGTCGACGGCGGTCGCGCCGACATTGCCTCGGTGAGTACGCGCGCGAGGGTCACGGTCACTGCGGCGTAACCAACGGGCAGTTGATCCTCGTTCAGGCGCGTCGCCCCGAGACTCTCCGTGTCGAATTGGTCCATCAGCGAGAGCGCGCGCTTGCGGAGCGTGCGCAGTGCGGGAAGCCACGACGCACGGCCCAGACGCACGCCCGCGAGGAAGCCCTTTTCGGCGCCGGTGGCAACGACGGCCATCAAGAAGCAGACCGCCTCGGACCAGTCATCCGCTTCGCCGAGGCGCCGTCCGCCGCTCTTCTCGCTCCCATCGTGCAGCAGATCGGTGTCAAAGCCCAGTCGCGCGACGAGGACGTTGACCCGCAACTCCTCGGCGCATTCGAGCGCCCGGGGTGCGAGTCCGTCGAGCGCGTCGCCGTTCACGAGGACGTGCGGACTCACGCGCGCGTGCATCAATTCGTGGGCCCGCACGACCCTCGAGGTCGCGTCGGGTCCGAGGGGCACTTCGAGGATCCGATCGCTCAGGTTGCAACTCGCCGAGCCGCGCTGCGTCGAGCCAGGCTTCACCGTCCAGGCTCGCGCGACGAAGCCGTCATCGCGGCCGGTCACCAACTCGGGGTGTACCAACGACTTCACGCGAGCGAGGAGATCGTGAGTGCGTCGAGGACACTCGAGGCGACGTCGGCGCCAAATATCAGGTGGGCCGCGCGCTGCGCCCCACAGTGGCGGCGCAGTTGATCGAAGGCGTAGAAACTGCGCAGCGACACGCGCCGGCCAATCGGACCGAGCGAACCGGCGAGCGCGGGGCCCCGCAGGTCGTCGCTCAGGGTCCGAAGTGCCGACGGGTGGGGGCGGTCGACGCGGATGCAGACCGCGAAGCGGTCGCGCAACGACGGCGCAATCTCGTTGAGGTCCTCGACGTTGGACGTCATGACGACCGAGAACTGCGAACCGGGGCGAACCCACTCGGCGGTCTCGGGATTGCGCCACCGAGCCGACTCGGGCGAATCGGTCATGGCGAGCAGCGTACTGAGGGCGTCGCCCGACGCCCGGTCGACCTCGTCGATGACGAGACGACTGCCGACACCCCCGGCGCCGCGCCACGCGCGGATCGCTGGACCCTCGCGCCACTCCCAGCGGTTCTCCCCGACCGGCATCCAAGTCCCAGTGATCTCGCCCGAGGTGAGGTCCTCGGTGCAGACGAGTCGTTCGGCGGGAGTCCCGTTGACGCCGAAATGCAACGCCGCAAACGTCTTCCCGGTACCCGAGGGGCCGTAGAGCAGGACCTTCGCAATACCGGCCGCGGTCACGTCCGCCAGGTCGTGCCAACAGGTTCCCTTCTCCTCCAAAACGTCGTCAAACTCCATGGCTCTCCTTAAATATCGGGCCCCACAATGGTCGCAAGGAGCGGCGTAATAACCGACCCCTGGTCGCGATTGTCCGCTGACGGCGCGGCGACCGAACTGGCCCAAATCGCCGATTTGCATCCGACCCACGAAAGTCCCGTAGGCTGTGTCAAAGCAACAAGGAGGCCCAGCAGTGGCAACAGGAATAGTGAAGTGGTTCAACGACGAAAAGGGCTTCGGTTTTATCGAGGTCGCCGGCCAGCCCGACGTCTTCGCCCACTACTCGGAGATTCAGGGTGAGGGTCGCAAGACGCTCGTCGAAGGTCAGTCAGTCGAGTTCGACATCGAACAGGGCCAGAAGGGTCCGACCGCCAAGCGAGTTCAGCCGCGCTGACCACGTTTCGCGAAGTGCCCTGACTCTTGGGGCTTGATCAAATCAAATTCATTCTCTAGACGAGCACGTTCACGTCCTCGTTTGAGTGACGCGACTGAAGGCCCGAACGGCAGATCCCTACGGAGGCCGTTCCTGGTCCGTTCGACGTGACGAACCCCCGACCGGTACGTGAGCAATTGCGCACCGGTCGGGGGTTCCGCGTTTTAGATGGTCAGTTCGCGCTCGATCGCCGCGAGCTCGTCGACGGTTCCCTGGACCTTGGGACCTTTGAACCACTTGCGGGCACTGGCGATCCAGTAGATCCAGGCGAAACCAATCACCGCGGCAACGGCGATGGGCGCGTAGTTGAACGTCGTGATACTGATCGGTTTTAATTGCGGCAGCATCAAGAGAATGCAGATGAAGACCACCCAAATCGTGGCAACGACGCCATTGAGCACTCCCCACTTGCCCAAGTTCCACGGACCCGCCTGAAAGTCGTTGCCCGCACGAACGCGCAGGTACACCGGAATGATGTACGCGACGTAGAGCCCGATCACCGCGATGGAGGTGACGGCGGCGTACGCCGCGGAGTTGAACCAGTACGGGATCACCAGGATGAACGCGCCGATGGCGGCGAACCAGATGGCGTTGGTCGGGGTGCGCGTACGCGGGTTGATCTTGTGCCAGAGACGGTGGCCCGGCACGGCTCCGTCACGCGAGAAGGCGTAAATCATCCTCGAGTTGGCGGTGACGCTCGACATCCCGCAGAAGAACTGGGCCACGATGGCGATCAGCAAGAGGAGTTCCCCCCCGGTCTTGCCGAGCGCGTCGACGAAGATTTGGCCGGGACCGACGAGGGCGCCGGCCTCACTCGCGTACTTGCCGGGCTGGATGGCGAAGCTGACTCCGACCAAGAGAACCCAACCGGCGACCAGGGAGACGACGATGGACATCACGATGCCCTTCGGTCCGGCAATGGCCGCGTTGTGCGTCTCTTCGGTCATGTGCGCCGACGCGTCGTAGCCGGTGAGGGTGTACTGGGCGTTCAAGAGGCCGATCAGAAAGACGTAGATCGGTATCCCGAATCCGGTGTTATTGACGAAGGTCGTGAAGACGAACGACGCACTGGCGTGGTGGGCCGGAGCGATGAGGAGGACGCCGACGATGATGGCAACGCCGAAGAGGTGCCACCAGACGCTCACGTTGGCAAACTTCGCCACGAGATTGACGCCCAGGGTGTTGAGCAGTCCGTGCACCACGAGTAAGAGGAGCGTGATCAGCACCACCTCGTGACGGATGGTGGTGGCGGCGACGTTCAGCGAGATCACGTTCATGTAGAGCAGCAGGCCCTCAATGAACAGGGCGCACCCGAAGTCGATTCCGGCGGTGACGGCGACCTGACCGAGTAGGTTGAACCACCCGGTGAACCACGCCCACAACGGCCCATTCGTTTTAGCCAGTTTCGCCGCCCAGTAGTAGAGCCCACCGGCCGTCGGATAGCTCGAACAGACTTCGGCCATGCCGAGGCCGACGAGGACGACGAAGACGCCGACGAGCAGCCAACCCCAGATCATTGTCATGGGGCCACCGGTGTTCATACCGAAGCTGAACAGGGTGAGACATCCCGAGAGGATCGAGATAATCGTGAACGAGACGGCGAAGTTCGAGAAGCCCGACATACCTCGCTTCAACTCCTGGGCGTAGCCCAATTGGTGCAGCTTCTCAGTATCGCTCATCGCGCCCGTCGAAGACGTACTACTTACATCGGCCATTGAGTCTCCCCCACCTATCCATGCCCATATCCGTTGAGCGGAATACTAGAACGTGGCATCAGGCCAAACACGACTCACTGCTCGAACTCTGCACGAGCGACTTGTTCCGACGGCCATGATCGTTCGGCCAGCCACAACAGCCACGTCGACGTTCATCGTGGGCATGGCGCGTCCAACGATTTCCTTCGATCAAGCTCCCCGGGGGGTACTTTGGCGTCTTTCGACCTTTACTGGGGGTCCTCGGGGTCGCAAATGGGTCCTCGTGCCCTAGCGCGACCCTCGACTTCGCTGCCACGGCGGTCCATGATGGAAATGGTGTCCACACAAGACTGTTCGGGCACACGGAGAGGAGTCACAATGTTCGACAAGATAGTCGTCGCCATAGACGAGTCGGAGCACGCCGACAAGATTCTCGACGCGGCAGCCGACATTGCCATTAAATTCGGGTCGGATTTGCGGGTGCTGCACGTTCGCGAGACTGGATTCGTTGGCCGAGCCGGCATGGTCAACCTCGAGGACTCCGACGTCGCGCACAAGATCGTGAACGAGGCCGTCACGTACCTCGTCAGCAAGGGCCTGCGGGCCACGGGCAACGTCCGCGCGGGATTGCACGGACACCTGGCCATGGAGATCAACGACGAGGCTCACACGTTCGGCGCACAGATGATCGTGGTCGGAACACGAGGTCTCACCGACCTCGAGGGGCTTTTCGTGGGCAGCACGACCCACCGGCTGATGCACATCACCGACCTACCGGTGTTGGTCGTCCCCTAACCATCGACTGCGGGGTCACCGCGCTGGTCTCCCACTCGCTCCTTGGCCCCGCAATCGAGTACCCGCAGCGACGGCGGTCTTCCGCGACGCGTTCGACGGGCCAGTGCCCTCGGTTCTGCCCTGTCCGATGGGACCGACCGAGAGCCGTCGAGGCTCCGCGTCCCCGGAGCCGGTCGCCAAGGATTGTGTAGCCTCGACTCCTAGACAACGTGCGCCGCCCCACGGTGAACGACCGTCGTTGGCCGAATCGAGGAGACGCAGTGAGCTTGAATATTCCCGGTCGTCCGACCCACGCCGAGTTGATCGAACTCGTTCGTACTGGCGATATTGACACGGTGATCGTGGCGATCACCGACATCCAGGGCCGACTCCAGGGCAAGCGTATTGACGCCACGTATTTCATTGACGACCTTCACGAGGGCATCGTCGAAGGGTGCAGCTACGTGCTCGCTTCCGACGTCGACATGCGCACCGTTGACGGCTTCGCCCTCACCTCCTGGGAGCGCGGCTACGGCGACCTGGCCTTCAAACCGGACTTCGCCACGGTGCGCCTCGTACCGTGGCACGAGAAGACGGTGATCGTCTTCGCCGACGTCGAGACGACCGACGGTGCGCCGGTCGGACCCTCCCCGCGCCAGGTCCTCACTCGTCAGGTCGATCGTCTCACCGAGCGCGGCTGGCACGGCCTCTCGGGCACCGAACTCGAATTCATTGCCTTCGAGGACACCTACGAGCAGGCGTGGAGCTCGGGCTATCGCGACATGACGCCCGTCAATCAGTACAACGTCGACTACTCAATCCAGGGCACCTCGCGCGTCGAACCGCTACTCGGCAAGATCCGTCGCGACATGCGCCGCGCCGGCATGGTCGTCGAATCGGTGAAGGGCGAATGCAATTTCGGCCAGCACGAGATTGCCTTCAAGTACGCAACCCTCGTCGACAAGTGCGACGAGCACGGCCTGTTCAAGCTCGGCGCCAAGGAGATCGCCGCCGACCTCGGCTACAGCCTCACCTTCATGGCCAAGTACGACCAGCGCGAGGGCAACTCCTGTCACATCCACCTTTCGCTACGCGACGGCGAGGACCGGCCGGTCTTCGCCGGCACCGGCGAGCACGGTTTCTCGACCGTCTACGAGCAGTTCCTCGCCGGGCTACTCGCCCACGCGCGCGAGCTCTCGCTCTTCCTCGCCCCGAACATCAACAGCTACAAGCGATTCGTCGAAGGTTCCTTCGCGCCGACGGCCCTGCTCTGGGGGATCGACAACCGTACCTGCGCCTTTCGCGTCGTCGGCCACGGTCCGGCGTTGCGGGTCGAATGCCGGATCGCCGGTGGCGACGTCAATCAGTACCTCGCGATCGCGGCGCTCGTCGCGGCCGGTCTCGCCGGCGTCGACCAGGCCCTGCGCCTGCGTCCCGCCTTCCAGGGCAACGCCTACGTCGCGGACTCGGCCCGGGTGCCCACGACCCTCGCCGAGGCCGTCCAGCTCTTTGACGAGAGCGCGGTCGCGCGCGCGGCCTTCGGCGACGAGGTCGTCGACCACTACGTGCGCGCCGGGCGGGTCGAGGTCGACGCCTTTAACGCCGCCGTCACCGATTGGGAGCGCTACCGGGGCTTCGAACGGCTGTGAGCTACCTCTCGGTCATCAATCCAGCGACCGAGGAGCAGGTCACCTCGATCGAGCTCTACGACCTCGAAGAGACCGATCGCGCGATCACGCGCGCGAGTCACGCGGCGCCCCCCTGGAAGGCGGTCACGCCCGCGGACCGCGCGCGCCTGCTGCGCCGCTTCGCCGACGTCGTCGACCACCACATCGAGGAGCTCGCCCAGCTCGAGGTCGCGAACTCCGGGCACACCATCGCCAACGCGCGCTGGGAGGCGGGCAACGTCCGCGACGTCCTCGCCTACTACTCGGGCGCGCCCGAGCGCCACGCCGGCAAGCAGATCCCGGTCGCGGGCGGGGTCGACCTCACCTTCTACGAGCCGCTCGGCGTCGTGGGCATCATCGCGCCGTGGAACTTCCCCATGCCCATCGCCGGCTGGGGCTTCGCGCCGGCGCTCGCGGCGGGCAACGTCGTGCTGTTAAAGCCCGCGACGCTGACGCCGCTCACCGCGATTCGCCTCGGGGAACTCGCTCTCGAGGCCGGCCTGCCCGAGGGCGTCTTCCAAGTCCTGCCCGGCGACGGGGCGGTCGTCGGATGGCGCTTCGTCACCCACGAGGCGGTGCGCAAGATCTGCTTCACGGGCTCGACCGAGATGGGCCGGCGCATCATGGCGGGCTGCGCCGACCAGGTGAAGCGGGTGACGCTGGAGCTTGGAGGGAAGTCGGCCAACATCATCTTCGCCGACTCGGACCTCGAGCGCGCGGCCGCGAGCGCCCCGTCGGCGGTCTTTGACAACGCCGGCCAGGACTGTTGCGCGCGCTCGCGCATACTCGTCGAGGCGAGCGCTTACGAGCGCTTCATGGAACTCTTCGAGCACGCCGTGCGGCAGTTTCGCGTCATGAGCCCGAGCGACGAGTCGGCCGAGATGGGTCCGCTCATCTCCTCGGCCCAGCGCACTGCCGTGCGCGGCTACGTCGAGGGAGCCAAGGTCGCCTTCACCGGCGACGCCCCGACGGGGAGGGGCTACTGGTTCGCGCCGACGGTGCTCGAAAGTACCGACGGCTCCGACCGGGCCTTTCGCGAGGAGATCTTCGGACCGGTCGTCTCGGTGCTGCGCTTCGAGGGCGAGGAGGAGGCGGTCAAGATCGCCAACGACAGTCCCTACGGGCTGTCGGGATCGATCTGGACCCGCAACGTCGGGCGGGCGCTGCGCGTGGCGCGCGCCGTCGAGACCGGAGCGCTGTCGGTGAACTCGAACTCGTCGGTGCGCTACGCGACGCCCTTTGGCGGTTACAAGCAGTCGGGCATCGGGCGCGAATTGGGCCCCGACGCGCTGCGCAGCTTCAGTGAAGAGAAGAACGTTTTCGTAGCAACGGAGGACTGATGGGACGATTGGACAACAAAGTCGCGGTGATCACCGGCGCGGCGAGCGGCATTGGTCGAGCGACCGCGCGGCGCTTCGCCGCCGAGGGCGCCAGCGTCGTGGTGGCGGACTTCGACGAGTCCGCCGGGACCGACGTTGCCAAGGAGATCGGCGGGCTGTTCGTGAAGGTCAACGTCGCCGACGAGATGAGCGTCGTCGCTTTGTACGACCGGACGGCCGAGGTCTTTGGCGGCATCGACGTCCTGTTCAACAACGCCGGGATCTCGCCCCCCGACGACGACTCGATCCTCACGACCGGACTCGACGCCTGGAAGCGCGTCCAGGACGTGAACCTCACCAGCGTGTACCTCTGCTGCAAGTACGGCATCCCCCACCTGCAGCGACGCGGCGGCGGCTCGATTATCAACACCGCGTCGTTCGTCGCGGTGCTCGGCTCGGCCACCTCACAGATCTCCTACACCGCCAGTAAGGGCGGGGTCCTCGCGATGAGCCGCGAACTCGCGGTCCAGTTCGCGCGCGAGAAGATCCGGGTGAACGCGCTCTGCCCCGGTCCGGTCAACACCCCACTGTTGATCGAGTTGTTCGCGAAGGATCCCGAGCGCGCCGCGCGACGGCTGGTGCACGTGCCGATGGGCCGCTTCGGTGAGCCCGAAGAGATCGCCGGCGCGGTGCTCTTCCTCGCGAGCGACGACTCGTCGTTCGTGACCGCCACCACGTTCATGGTCGACGGCGGCATCCACGGCGCCTACGTCACGCCGCTCTAACTCGTCGGCCGAGCACTGCTCTCTTCGCCGGGGGCCACCCACGGCAGTGCCGCGGCGTCCGGCGTGGCGTTCACCCGAAAGGGGCCAGCGTCCGAGTGGTGATGGTGACTAGTGTCGGGCCATGACGTCCTTCGTCTACACCACCTACATCCACACCTCACCGAAGAAACTGTGGCGGGCGCTGACCGAACCGGCCAAGACCAAGAAGTGGTGGAACGTCAATTTCACCACTGACTGGAAGCCCGGATCGACCTACGCGATCAAACAAAACGGCGTCACGATCGTCGACGCTCAGCAGGTGGTCCTCGAGTCCGAACCCCACGTACGACTGCGCTACACCTGGCACTCCTTCACTGCGGAGTGGGCCGACGTTCACGGCCACACGCCCGACTTCCTCGCGAAGGTCCAGGGCGAGTCCCGCTCAAAAGTCGCCTTCGACATCGTGCCCGTCGGCGACGTCGTGCGACTCCAAGTGACCCATGACGGCTTCAAGTCCGGCAGCACCGTGCTGAAGAGCGTCCGCGAGAGTTGGCCGCCGTTACTGTCGAGCCTGAAGACCCTGCTCGAGACCGGCGAACCACTCCCTCGCTGAACGATGCCGAAGCGAGTGA
>JANYFR010000018.1 GCA_025362585.1 Acidimicrobiales bacterium
AACGTGCGATTCCTTCGCCGATTCTTAATCGCCATTTGGATGATGAAGCCTGCATTCGCGAGCTGATCGAGTCGGCCGGCCGAGCATTGGGTGTTGCAACTTCCGCTGATATCGCTGCTTATCACGGGCTTGGCAAGACCGCCGTCCGTTCTGTCTTGCCATCAACATCATTACGACCAATCCGTGTCGAGGGATGGATCGAGTCCGCCTTCATGGCGGTAGGCGCCGAGGCTGGGCTTCGACCCGGAATCCGTGGCAGAACGGTCCTACTATCGCCATTTGATTCGTTGCTATGGGATCGACCACGCTTGGAACGACTTTTCCAGGTTTCATATCGCCTGGAGGCATACGTTCCTGCCCCTAAACGCGCAGTCGGATACTTTGCAATGCCCGTATTATCCGGAGAGCGAATCGTGGGGCTTGTCGACCCTAAGAGAGTCGCCGGCACACTTCACGCTCGCCACGTTGTCGCTTACGACCTCGCCGCTTTAGGTCACATCGCCTCGAGTCTGAGGGAAGCAGCGACTTGGGTTGGGTGCGATGATGTCGTCGTTGACCGGGTAACACCGACTTCGGCCAAAAAGGTTTTGACCGACGCACTGAAACGATGACGTGCAGAGCGTGACAAATTTTAGCTCACGGCGATCACTCGAAAGGCACGGTAGAAATGCCGGGAGCGTTGTTACTGAAGTTGCGAATCCACACTCGTAGCATGAGAGCCGCACTGCTTCTTTGCTTCCCGCTTCGATGTCAATCTGAAATGGACCGTGCCGACCAAGGTTTACGTTTTCGTCTTTCCGTGACGAAGAGCCGAATCAATCCCACTAAAAGTGGAGACCCCTGACACCATAAACATCGTGAATTTGATCACTGCTCATTCGACCGTCGCTCTACATGCGACAGGTTGCTTTCCGATCATTCATTCGTCTGGCGCATGATTAAACCTTGGACTGACCTCTCTTCGCATTGCTTTCGTGTCTGCTCGTTCGCGAATGATGAACTCATCCAAGAAAGGAACGCACTAATTTGCATATTTCATCTGGAGATTGCGGCTGACCCTTCGCCGGGCGCGTCGGCCAAGGAAGCAGTTCGCAGTTATCAGAGCGCGAAATTCACGTTCTCTCCGCATTGTTCGATTCCAAATGAAGCTGCCCGAGAACGCTGCTGCCCGGCACCGCTGTTGGCGTATCTTGGACTCACCGGGACCGTGATGTGTATCCAGAGAGGACGGCGCGACAATGACGAGATTCACGGAACTGGTCCGATGTCGCCTTCCACTTCAACTGGCGGCGATGGGAGGGGTAGGTACGACCGAGCTCGCGGCAGCTGTCGTCGATGCGGGAGGCTGCGGGATGGTGCCGGACGGTGTCCCACCGGCGTCGGGAACGTGCGGAGTAAATTTCCTCATGCCGTTCAACCCATCACTCGAACACGTGCGAGACGTCGCGGCGCGGACGGGGTTGGTGGAATTCTTTTACGCGGATCCACGTCGCGACGTCGTCGACGCTGCCCACGCCGTCAATGCACTCGCGGGATGGCAGGTCGGGTCGATGGAAGAGGCCGTCGCAGCAGAGGCTGCCGGGTGCGACTTCGTGGTCGCCCAGGGCAGCGAAGCCGGAGGTCACATCCGAGGTACGCAGTCGCTCGATGAACTTTTGCCCAAGGTTCTGGCCGCGGTGACCGTGCCGGTAGTCGCGGCGGGTGGTGTGGCCACCGCTGAGCGCTTTGCGTCCCTCATCCGTGCGGGGGCCGATGCAGTCCGGGTCGGCACTCGATTCGTCGCTTCGCCATAATCGGCGGCGCACCCGGAGTACCTCAGTGATCTGCTAGCTGCAAGTGACGGCGACACTGTTCTGACCGAGTGGTTCGACGATGGCTGGGAGAACGCCCCGCACCGCGTACTGCGGTCCTCGCTACACGCTGCTCAGAATTCGGGTTGGCGCAGCGTGGCGCCGCCGACCCGGGGCCAGAGTCGAGGCGCCGCCGACATGGCGATGTACGCCGGGATGGGAGTTGGCTACGTGACGACCAGCCAGCCTGCCCGTGACGTGGTCGCCGACCTCGTCCGATTCCTCTAGTCCTCGATTGTCAACCCGGCGGTCGGCCTTGCTGCGTTGTCACGAAGACACGACTGATTATCTACGAAGGGCAACGCTCGTGGCCGAGCAGAATTGGTCGCGACACTGACACAAATGGAGTGGATAGCATCCGTGAGACGTGGGCGAGTTCTTCATTAAGAGTTTCCCCGACCCACCCACTGTGGGGAAAGTAACTGAGATGATGTCGATGGGCGGCAAACCCGGCTAGCACTGCGCCGGGGAGGCGAAATGCCGGAATTGCGTACGACATACCTTGCTCGGCGTCAGGAATGACTTCAAGAATCATCTCTCGAAGACTCTCAAGTGCAGTGCGACGGACTTCGTCCAGATTGGAGAGTTAGATGTCTATCTCCGAGGTCGCCATTTCGTATGTCATAACGCAAATTCGTTTGAAGGTGAAGCCCATCACGTTGAGCGAGCCTTACCCAGAATCTCGTCGACGAATGCCTCAGGTTTACATCTGTTGAGGGACTAGAGCCCGAGGTGACCCGAGTGATTTTCCACTCGGCGCGCGTACCGACGGACCCTCGATCGATGAGCCCTACCGGTCCACTGAGAATCTGAGCAGAAGGGCCAGAACTGCTCTACACTCACGAAAAGTCGACGATACGAGGAGAATCATATGCATGCTCGAGCCGTTACCTTCACTGGCGCCAGCAATATCGACCAAGGAGTTGCGTACATGCGCGACACCGTGGCACCGATTCTGGACCGCCAGAAGGGATATAGGGGAATGACCGTGAGTGTTGACCGGGAGAACGGCGTGGTAGGAATTCTCTCCCTCTGGGAGTCGAGTGAAGATCGTGACGCCAGCGACGCGGCACTCATGCCCACTCGTGAAGAAGGGGCGAAGATAATTGGTGGCACGCTCAGTGTGGAGAACATGGAGCAGATGGTCGTTGAGATGGTTGAACCGCCCGTCGTTGGGTCGCCGCTGACGGTCACGCGCACCAGCATGGATCCCGACGATGTTGATGACAACGTTGAATTTTTCAAGTCCGAGATTCTGCCCGGAATTTTGGCAACCCCGGGAATTCGCGTCGTTCGAAGCATGATGAATCGTGAAACCGGACACGGCATGGTGGGTGTCGTCTGGGCGAATCAAGAGGCGATGGTCGCCGGCGCCGAGGCAGCGAAACGCCGTCGAGAGTTAGCTTCCGCCCGGGGAATACGCTTTGACGACGTGAGCCAGCGAGAGATTGTTCTCGTCGACTTCAAATAGTCCAGCCGCCACGTCCGTACTTGCGTCAAGGTGCCGACGCGTCGCTCGTAGCGCTTGACGGTGGGGCGCATTGGGTTCTTCCTGAACTGCTGACTCGCCACCTGGGCGTTCGTATAAAAGCCCATGAGGATGCGTTGACCAACGCACCATCCAAGGAGCGATCCTGGTTGAAGTACTCCCATCTCGACTGGTCGTGAACCGTCGACAGGCCCTACGTGGATCAGATTTCCTCACGCGGCCACCCGGAATCGATCTCAACTGGCCGCCTGACGGACCGCCGCGATGCTGAACGCCACGTCGGCGTCGTCGGTGCTCCAGTTACTGACCGACACACGCAGCACATCGTGACCACGCCAACGCGAACCCGACATCCAGACATATCCATCGGACAGGAGGCGGCGCGTCACCTCTCGGGTACGCTCATCTGATTCAAAGACCACGCTCACCTGGGTGAAGACCACGTCGTTCAAGATGCGCGCTCCCGGAATCGCCGCGATACCGTCTGCCAACTGGCGAGCACGCGCAACGAGTTGGTCAACGAGTTCGGCCACGCCAATGCGACCTAAGCAAAGTAGGGCGGCCCATACTGGGACGCCGCGGGCACGCCGAGACAACTCGGGCGTCACCTCGTGAGGATCCGAGTGACCTTCGGCGGCGACCAAGTAACTGGCACTGGTGCCAAGGGCGGCCCGCACGGCCGTGGAGTGGCGAACGATGGCGATACCGCAGTCGTAGGGCGAGTTGAGTGTCTTGTGCGCGTCCGTGGCCCACGAGTCCGCCTCCGCCACACCCGACGTGAGATGCCGTAGCGACGGACTCGCGGCGGCCCAGAGACCGAACGCCCCGTCGACGTGGACCCAGGCATCGTGCTGATGCGCGAGGTCAATGCACTCAGTGAATGGGTCAAACGCGCCCGAGTGAATGTTGCCCGCCTGCAGCACCGCGATCGTCGGACCCGACGTACGGTGCAGCACTTCAGCGAGGGCCCGTGGATCGATGCGTCCCTGCTCGTCCGCACCGATGGGAGTCGGTGCACCGAGCCCGAGATAGCGCAGGGCAAGGTCCACGGTTGCGTGGCGTTCCTCGCCGACGAGTACGTGCACCGGGGGCGCCCCGACGAGTCCCTCGCGATCGAGGTCCCATCCCGTGCGCGTCAACACGTGTTGTCGCGCCGCCGCGAGGCCAGTGAAGTTCGCCATCGTGGCCCCGGTGACGAATCCGACTTCCGCTCCAGCGGGCAGACCCAATAGATCGAGTATCCAGTGGGCCGCGACCTCTTCCACCGCGACCACGCCCGGAGTTGAGAAACGCATGCCCGAGTTCTGATCCCAGGCGCTCACCAGCCAGTCGGCCGCCATCGCCGCGGGCATCGTGCCCCCGATTACCCAGCCGAAAAAGCGACCCGAGCCCATCGCCATGAGACCGGGCTCGACGACGCGGGCCAGTTCATCCACGACCCGGACCGCATCCGTGCCGTCTCGCGGCAGCTCCTTGGCGAGAGAGCGCAGGATCTCCTCGATGCCCATTTCGGGTGCGATACGGCGATCGGGCACCGAATCCAGCCACGTGCGCGCATGCTCCATGGCGCGAGTGAGCGGCCCGTCGAAATCTTGAGGATGAAAGCCCATGACGGCGAGTCTGTCATGACTCCCGCGCGATGTCGTGATTACTTCATCGCCGTCTCCGCAACGGTCGCGCCAGGCGCAACGTCGCACCCCGGCGACGTCACTCGTCCCAGCATTTCGAGCAGTCGAGTCACCCCGGGACTGGCGTTCAGATTCCTCGACGCCGCCGGGCTCGCCGGACGGTCCTTCCGATGGCGAAGAGCGCGGCTAGCGAGACGAGGGCGAACAGGAGAGGACCGGCGATTCGAATCATCCACTCGAAGCCGGCGACGAAACCTCCAATGCCGTCGTGCCACGCGCGATTGATGCCAGATTGGGGATGGACGTCAGTAGCGGCGTGCCCCGCTT
This sequence comes from Acidimicrobiales bacterium, assembly GCA_025362585.1. Classification (GTDB taxonomy): domain Bacteria; phylum Actinomycetota; class Acidimicrobiia; order Acidimicrobiales; family RAAP-2; genus RAAP-2. Next base: position 5,295 of record JANYFR010000018.1, read on the forward strand.
CAGTAAGCGACACCGTCAACGCACCGTACGTCGTTGCGGTCTTCAGCAGAGTGATCTGCGCCTGGAACTGTTCGATCTGGCTCTGGAGGGCGTCGAGTTGACGCTGGACGGCCAGGATTCCGTCGATGGAGTTCGTCCGGTTCATAATTTTGAGGTACTGCAGACGGCTCACTTGCAGGGCAGTGCTACGAGCTTGGAGATCGACGTACTGACCCGTCACGTCCGTCGTCGACGTCACCACCGAGGTGGCCGCACCAAGTTGAGCGACGTTGTCGACCAGCTTCGCGAAGGCCCGCTGGGGCACCTGAAGGACGACCGTGCCCGACGACGCGGTACCGGACCTCGTACCGCCAATCTGGACCTGCGTCGCGGCCACGAATCCTCCGTCGTCGATTGCGACGGCGGAGAGTTTTGCCACGACCGACCCGAAGGTTCCTCTGCGAACCGAGAGGGCGATTGAACCGACCTCTTCGATTCGCAACGAGCTGCTCGCCGTGGGTGACGTGCCGGCTAGGAAACCAGTACCGGTCAGGACTGCCTTCGAGGCGGTGCCACGGGGATTGAGAGCGTTGCTCGCGGCGCTGACCTGAGAGAGCGGGAGGAACGGCCCCTCGAGGGCACCGTGAACCGTCCTTCCAGTGACGCCAAACGCGTCGCCCGGTCCACCCGTCGACCGTCCTTCGTTGCGAACGAGCGGCACCGTGATGGCCAGAGCCACGACACCGGCCGCTGCCGCGAGAGCCAGCGATCGCCCCCGACCGTGGCGACGCGAGACAGTGCGAATCCGCGAGGTCCGCCCACCGTTCGTCAGATCACGCGCCTCATCGATAATGCGATCGCGGGCGTCCAAGGAGACCGCGAAGTCGTCGGCCGCCCCGCGCAGTGCGGCGATCACGGGGCCTTCGTCAATCATGGTCATCAGGATGTCTCCCCACTTGACGTGGCGCTGTTCGGTGACTCAACCTGCAACGCCGGATGTAGTGCCAGTCGTCGACGGGCCTCGTTCAGTCGAGACTTGACGGTCCCCGGCTGGCGTCCAATGGCGTTCGCGATCTCTCGCTCGCTCAGATCCGAGTAGTAGCGAAGCACCACGACGACTCGCAGGTGCGCCGGCAGGTCCCTCAACGCGGTGACGATGTCTTGGGAACGCGAGACTCGACCACCGAAGTCGTCGTCGACGGCGACGCCAACGAGCTCATCGAACCGGGAGCGATGGTCACGATGGGGGATCTCCTTACGTAATTTCGAATTGCAGGCATTCACGACCACTCGGTAGAGCCACGGCTTGAAGCTCGACGTGCCGACGAGTGAGTCTCGAAATTTCCAGGCTCGCAAAAACGCCTCCTGGACGGCGTCTTCGGCGTCCAGTCGATTGCCGAGAATGAGATACGCCGTCCGCACCGAACTCGAGTAGCTCTGTTCGAGCCACAGTTGCAACTCGTCAACGTCCTCGGAGTCGTTCATTCAGCCGATCCTTGTCGATTGGCACGTTCCTCGGCTCATCCCCACAGTAGGAGAGACTCTCCCCCGCCCCAATCGGTTCGCACATTTTGGCAAAGTGCTAAAGCGGGGCCAGACGGTCCGCGATCGAATGCTGCGTGGCGCCCCTTCACGGACCGACCCGAAACGCTCCTTGGGTTGCGGTGTGGAGGCGTTGCGGTCCATTCACGGTGACGACCAGGCACTCCCCCGTCTGGACTCCCGCGTGGTGGTCGAGGGTGACGACGTTGGGCTGCACGACCAGCATCATCCCTTCTCGAAGGACCATGTCGGGTACCGGTTCATTGGTCCGGCTGATTGATCCCAGTATCGGTGCCAGGTAGCCGCCGCCGTAACCGTGGACGAGGTCGTCGTAGGTCGTAAAGCCGGCCTCTTCAATGACGCGAGCGGCCTCCACCAACTCACCGACGGGCGTCCCGGGAACGAGCCGTTGCACGATCGCGTGGTAGGCCGCCTCGGCAACGTCGTGCAACTCCCTGAAGAGGGGCGAGAGTTCCTCGCCGACACTGAAGGTACGCAGGACCTGGCCGCCGTAGTCGAAGAAGTTAACGGTGATCTCGGTCGAAACGACGTCTCCCTGGCGGACCGGTCGCGTCGAGGGATGCTGACGAGGCACGCAGTACGTGGGGTCGGCCATGGCGTTCACCGCGAAGTAGTGGATGCCGTTCACCCCGCCGTAGGGGTGATACGCCTCTTCCACGATGGCGACGAGATCGCGTTCACTGAGACCGGGTCGGAGCTGTTGACGCAGGGCACTGACCGAGAGATCGGCCAACCTCGCTCCGAGACCAAACCAGGTGATCTCCTCGGCCGACTTAATGAGGCGCATTCGCCCGTAACCGGCGTTGAGATCCACCACCGCGCCAAAGGACGCCTCGAGAAGCCTCGCCGCGGCGAAGGGCAGTGGGCCGATGACCCCGACGCGACCCACTTGGGCGCCACGGCGCTTCAACTCATCAACTGACGACGCGATCGTCGACGCGCCACCCCAGACCACGTCCGCGTCACGGGCCAATTTCTTTGCGAGCGGCACGTGGTTGAAGTACTGAATGAACAGCGCGTCTCGCTCGTCGGGGGTGAACACGAGTTGCGCCTCATTGGTGACCAGCCACTGCGTGAGCCACGTCACCGCACCGCCGCGTCCTCCAATGCCGTACACGAGCAGGTGATCAACGGATGAGGACGTGAGGAGCTCCTCGAGCGCTCGACGCCGGCGCGCCATTTCGCTGAGCGTGAAGTGCGGATACTCTTCGGCCAAGAGGACCCGCTGTTCGGGGTCAAACATGGATACGTCGGGGACGTTGTCGCGAATCACCTTGCAATCTCCATCTGTTCGCCGCCACCGTAGCAAGAACGTCACTCCACCTCACTTGGGCCACACGCCGAGAATGGGTGCCTCGCGACCACCCTTCTTCGATCGACGAGGACAGCGTCGAAGTACGATGGCCGTCGCCCCACTGGGCGACGGCGTCCGGGGACGACGGGACTTCGAACTGCGGGAGAGACGCCCGCCACTCTGGCGGCGTCGTTGGGACAAACAGTGAAGGGGAGCGAAGGGTCTGATGGCACGTGACGTCGCCGACGGCGAAAACCGGCTTCGTGCATGGCGCGAGGGTGTGCGGTGACCAACGACTACGTGCTCGAGGCGCGTCGCCTGGTCAAGCGATTCGGCGACTTCGAGGCCGTGCGTGGCATTGACCTGTCCATCGAACGAGGCGAGAGCTTCGGATTCCTTGGACCCAACGGCGCCGGCAAGACCAGCACGATGCGAATGATCTCCGCCGTCTCGCAGCCCACGGAGGGGACGATCACGATTTTTGGACTCGATCCGAGTACCCACGGGCCCGAGATTCGTCAGCGCCTCGGCATTGTGCCCCAAGAGGACTCCCTGGAGCTCGAACTGTCGGTCCGGCTCAATCTCGAAATGTTTGGTCGCTACTTCGATCTTCCGCGTCGCGTCGTGCGTGAACGTGCGACCGAACTTCTGGAATTTACCCAACTCTCCGAGCGGGCCAACGAAAAGGTCGACAATCTCTCCGGCGGCATGAAGAGGCGCTTGACGATTGCTCGTGGACTGATCAACCGTCCCGAGATACTCATTCTCGACGAGCCAACGACCGGACTTGACCCCCAGGCACGGCACTTGCTCTGGGATCGGCTCTACCGACTGAAGCGGGAAGGCGTCACGCTCATCATTACCACCCACTACATGGACGAAGCCGAACAGTTGTGCGACCGCCTCGTGGTGATGGACCGGGGCACGATCGTGGCCGAGGGCGCCCCCCGGTCCCTCATCGACCGCTACTCGACCCGCGAGGTTGTCGAACTCCGTTTCGCCAGCGACAATCACGAGGCGTTTCACGACCGCCTCGCGCCCTTCGCTGAGCGTCTCGAAATACTGCCCGATCGCGTTCTGCTCTACGTGCACGAGGGCGACGCGACCCTGCGAGAGATCCACGCGTCCGGCATCACTCCGTCGAGCGCGTTGGTGCGACGCAGTTCTCTCGAAGACGTCTTCTTGCACCTCACCGGCCGGTCGTTGTCGGACTGATGACGCCGACAACCCACGCCACGCAACGTCAGCCCCGGTGGTTGCGAAGTTGGTGGTATCACGCCGCGTTCTACGCCCAGACGTGGCGCGGGTCGGTGGCGAGCTCGATCCTGTTCCCCATCTTGTATCTCGCGTCACTCGGCGTCGGCGTTGGTCACCTCGTCACCGCCCACACCGGTCTCGTCGAGGGTCAGACCTACCTGCACTTCATCGCGCCGAGCCTGCTCGCGACAACGACGATGCAGTTGGGCGAAGGTGAGTCACTCTGGCCGGTACTCGCGTCAGTCAAGTGGATTCGCACCTATCACGCGGCCGCGGCGACGCCACTCGAACCCGACGACATCCTTTTTGGCAAGCTCGCCTGGGTCGCCACGCGGGCCTTCGTGACCTCAATTATCTACACGATCATCGTGGGGTGTTTTGGCGCCCTCACGTCGTGGTGGTCGTTGACCCTCCCCCTGATCGGGGTGCTCATCACCCTCGCCTTTTCGGCGCCCCTGGTCGCCTACGCCGCGGCCGCACAGTCCGACGCATCCTTCACCACGCTCTACCGCTTCGCCTTCGTTCCGATGTTCCTCTTCTCAGCGACGTTCTATCCGGTGTCGGCCTACCCGGGCTACCTGCGACCGGTCGTCCAGTTCTTTCCCCTCTACCACGGCGTCGCACTGGTACGAGCGGCCGCGTACGGTCGGGGATCACTTGCTATCCAGTTGGCCCACGTCGCGGTGCTGGTGGGCCTGGCCGTGACCGGGGTCCTCTGGGGTCGGCGCACGATGCGCCGACGACTGACCGACTGATGCCGACGCGCGCCCTACCCCTCTTCGGTACTCGCCGGTCACTGCGTGTCCTCGAGCGAAACGCCCTCGTCTACCGCTCGCAGTGGCTCATGCTGCTCTCGGGTTTCTTCGAGCCGTTGTTCTATCTGCTGTCGATCGGAATTGGTCTCAACCACCTGGTGGGGGCAATCTCGGTGCACGGACGACTCGTCAACTACGCCACCTTCGTGGCGCCGGGAATGCTCGCGACGTCGGCAATGAACGGCGCCATGATCGACTCGATCTTTAACACCTTCTTCAAACTGAAGATCTCCCACACCTACGACGCACTGCTCGCCACGCCCCTCGAGGTCGAGGACGTCGCCCTCGGCGAGGTGTGGTGGGCGCTCGTGCGCGCCGCCATCTACGCGGCCTCGTTCATTGTGTGCATGGTCCTGCTGGGCGACGCCGGCAGTCCTTGGGTCGTACTGTGCTGGCCCGGCGCGATCCTCACGAGTTTCGCCTTCAGCTGTCTCGGCCTCGCCGCCTGCACCTACATCCGCTCGTGGCAGGACTTCGATCTCGTGACGTTGGTCCAGTTGCCCCTGTTCCTGTTCTCGGCGACCTTCTTCCCGATCACGCTCTATCCGAAGTGGCTCGGGGCGATCGTCTCGGTCTCGCCGCTCTACCAATCGGCGACGCTGCTGCGCGGACTGGCCCTCGGGCAGTTCGACTGGATAATGGTGGGACGCTCGGCGTACCTGGTCATCCTCGCCTTCGTTGGACTCCACGTCGCCAGTCGCCGTTTCCGAAAGATCCTCACGCCCTAGCAACGAACGACTGGGACCCACCGTCGACGAGCGCTACTGGACCTGGCCCTTGCAGTAGCCGTTCGCGAGCAGAAACCGACGCAACGACGGAACGTAGGAGCCCTTGGTCACGAAAGTGGCCAGATGATAGTTCGCGTCACTCAGCGTGCCCTGGGCCGCCAGTCGTTCGACTTGGGACCAGGCGTCGCGACCGGCGCCGATCGTGCAGCGCTCCGCGACCCACGCCGCGAGGCTCCCGAACAGACCGGAGTAGCCCGACGCCGGACTCTCGTTGGACCGGACCGATTGCCACAGCGACGCCGCGTCGGACTTCACCAGTGAGGGAAAGTGCGCGGTGACGTCGATGACGCGACCGCTCGCGAAGGAGTAGAGGCGCCGGGGCATTGGCGTGCACGCGTAGCAGCCGAAGTGGTACGCGAAGCTGCCGTCACCGGTTTCGAGCACGACGCGGCCGGCGACCATTCGTGGCACGAAGCCTGCGTTCGGGTCGTACTTGAGGCGGGCAACGTACTTGGCGCTCTCGTCGAGCACCTTCACGTACTTCGTCGTCGCGGCGTCGTAGGCGTAGACCGCGGCGAGGTCACAGCAGTGGGCTCCTCCGGTGAAGCCGGCGACCAGAATCTCGGGGTGACGTTCTGCGCCGAAGCGAATCGCACAGAGCTGCACGATTGCCGCGAATCCCGTGCCGACCGGTGACGTGAGCGGCCACGTGATCTTCGCCGCGACCACGCGGAGCGATCCCGGGAACGGCATCCCGTAGCCCATGTAGTTCGAGGACTTGGACGTGGGCACCGTCGAGGTGTAGCGAACCTGGTACAAACCGAACGAGGCGACCTCGGTCGCGCGCGCACCCGGCTTCATCGCGGCCGACTTGGGCGCGCGGGCGCAGTGGTAACCGACCCCGGCCGCCGAGTGACGGGCCGACATGGCGCCCACTTTCGCGCCGCTCGAAAGATTCGTCGACGCGCCCGAGCTCGCGGCGCCCAGTAGCGACGACCCGACGAGCGCGGCGGCTACGACGATCACCGTTCCAGCGCTTCTGCTCCTCCGGACCGGACCGACCGTCGTTGGAGGCGTTCTAAAAGTGGGCTTCATGAGGTTTCAACTCGATTCTGGCGCGGCGTACGGTATCCACTCTGTCCGATGCGACCACGTCATTACAGCCGTTGGAGATTGTTTCTCCCCCACGGTGCCAAAAGGCGATGTGCCCACGTCGCGTCAAGCGCGAATGCCGGCGACCACGACCTGGAACATTCGCTCCACGCGCTCGGGATCCGGCGACAGGTCGTTCGACATTACGATGCCGTACGCGAGTTTCAAGACGTCGACCATCTCGATCTCGCTTCGAACCTCGCCCGACTCTTGGGCCCGTCCCAATAGGACGTTGCCCGCGCTCTTCATGGCCTCGAACGCCTGCTGGAGATCAGAACCCTCAATGTGCTTGGCGGCCATGACGGCCGCGCCGAGACGACATCCGTGCGACCCAAAGTCCATCTGGATTCGCAGCCACGTGACCAGAGCGTCAAACGGCGAAGACGACGCGGCGAGCTGTGCCGCCCGGTCGGTAAGTTCGCGAGCCTCGTCGAGGAACGTCGCCTCGAGGAGGTCCTGGCGAGTGGGAAAGTGTCGATAGAGGGTCCCGATACCGACCCCCGCGTCACGGGCAATGTCTTCGAGCACGATGTCCGCGCCCCGCTCGGCGACCGCCGAGCGCGCGGCCGCCACGATCAGATCGTGATTGCGCTGGGCGTCAGCTCGCCGGGGACCCTTGATGACAGGTACCTGACTCATCTCTCTCCTTGGCCACACAGTATTCCAACGATTCCAGCGAGTTGGGTGACGACTTGACAACCGGAGGATTCCTCCATATAGTATGTGGAGGCAACCTCACCTTAACCCGCACCAGGGGTTCTCGCAATACCTCCGCCGGGCGTTGACCCTAAAAGGATCCACGCCACCCGAGTTTTTCATACATTTCAAGGAGTTTCCATGTTCCAAACCGCCCGTCCTTCTCGCGCGACCACCGTCGCGCTCGCCGTCATCGTCACGTGCCAGTTGATGTTCGTCCTCGACGCCACCGTGGTCAACATCGCGCTGGTGCCCATCCAGCGATCGCTCCACTTCAGTCCGGCCGGGCTCTCGTGGGTGATTGACGCCTACAGTCTCGCCTTCGGGGGACTGCTGCTGCTCGGTGGTCGCGCCGGCGACGTCTTTGGCCGACGCCGGATGCTCATGATCGGACTGGCCATCTTCACCCTCGCTTCGCTGCTCGGCGGTTTCGCCACCTCGGCAACGGAACTTCTCCTGACCCGCGCGATCCAGGGTGTCGGTGCCGCGATGGCCGCCCCGAGCACCCTTAGTCTCATCAGCGCCACCTTCGAAGAGGGTCCCGAGCGCAACAAGGCGCTCGGCATCTTCACTGCCGTATCGGCTGGGGGTGGATCACTGGGGCTCATTCTGGGCGGTGCTCTCACCTCGTGGGTGTCGTGGCGCTGGGTCCTGTTCATCAACGTCCCCATCGGCATCGCGATCATCGCGCTCGCGCCCCGCTTTGTTCCCGAGCCACCGCGTAACGGTGGTCGCCTCGACGTCGTGGGCGCCGCCTTGGTGACCGGCGGCCTCGCCAGTTTGATCTACGCATTCATTCGACTCGGCGAACACGGACGAATCGACGTCACCTCCGGACTCTTCGCGCTCAGTGTCGCCCTGCTTGCCGCGTTCGTTCGTGTCGAGCGTCGTCACCCTCAGCCACTGCTGCCAATGCGGTTGCTCACCGACCGCCTGCGCGGTCCCGCGTACCTGACGATGATGTTCGTGCCCGCGGCGATGTACGGCCTGTTCTTCTTCCTCAGCCAGTACCTCGAGGGTGACCTCCATTACTCCGCGATCCAGTCGGGCCTCGCCTTCTTGCCCCTTACCGGGGTCATTTTCGCTAGCTCGCGAATCACGCCGAAGTTGGTGTCGCGCATTGGCGCACGACCACTCCTCCTCTTCGGGCTGTCGGCGATCACCGTGGCCTGCGCCTGGATCTCCCAGGCGACCCCGTCACAGGGTTACGTGGTCAGTCTCTTTGGGCCGCTCTTGTTGATCGGCATCGGCGCGGGGACCTGCTTCCTTCCCCTCAGCGTGACGATCCTTGCGGGGGTACCGCGAGACGACGCCGGCGCCGCTTCGGGAATGCTCCAGACAATGCAACAGATCGGCGGTGCCCTCGGCGTCGCGGCGCTCACGAGCGTGGCGACATCCTTTGGCCGGTCCGACGCCCTCTTGGTCGGCGCAAGTTTTACCCTCGTGGCGCTCTGCATTGCCTACGTCGCGGTCCGGCCCACCGGTCCTGGCGTGCACTCCTCGGCCGAAGAGACCGCCGAGGAGATGGTCCCGCACCTGTTGAGCGAATAGGTCCCAACGCACGAAACGACGAGGGCGTGGTCCGCTACGCGGTCCGCGCCCTCGTCGTTCTACCTACGGCGCGACAACCGTGTCGGCTTGCGGTGCGAGGTCGCCCTTCGCATCGAGGTGCTTGCGGTTGAGGTACTCGCGAATGCTCTGGTGGCCTTGATCAAGGCCGCGACGCTGACGAGCGCCAGCGATGAGGCCGTCAACACCAATCCAGCTCGACGTGCGCCACGTGGCCAGGATCACTAGCGAAAACAGGGCGTAGAAGGCGCAGACGCTCGCGGTGCCCGACATCACGTAGGTGAAGAGGAGCGCCAGACTCGCGATCGAGGCGGTGCGGGTGAAGAGACCAGCGACGAGCGCCGTACCGATCGCCACTTCGCCCACTGCGACGAGCACGGCAATCCAACCGGCGTTCGGGACGACGAAGTTGTGCAGGAAGCTGCCCCACCAGGAGTAGGCCGGTACGCCGTTCGTGGCGAATCCCGCGACACCGGCGCCGTTGTGGTGCATGAACGCGGGGTTCTCGGCGCCAAAGACTTTGGCCCAACCGGCCTGGAACCACATGACACCGAGCCATACCCGCGCCGCGAGCCAACCGATTGACATGACCTTTGAGGAGAGGAGCCACTGCCACGTGTGCGACGCGCGACGTTGGGCGGGCTCTCCGAAGAGCTCGAGTGCGTTGTTCATAGGACTTCCTTCTATCTCGACTCGAAGCCCCAGGGCCTGAAGGCGTGCGAGGCGTCCGGCTCGAACGGGCCAGAACTGCAGCATTGGTCCGAGCCACGATGGCGTCTCACTGAATCTCGCGGGCAATCTGTCCGCTACTTCCAACGTACGCGGAGCCGTTCAGCGACACCACCGCCAAAGGTCACAATGCGTTGCCTCGCATGCTCCGCACTCGCGTGAAGCGCCACGCGTACGAGATGAGTGGGTGTCGGAACGCCCGAGTGCAGTCGGCCGAGAGGTGCTCTCGACCGGCTGCACTCGTGGGATGACTGAGACTCGTTAGTGAATGAGCACCTTCAGCGCGTCGTACTTCGACGCGTTGGCGAAGACGTCGTAGGCGTCGAGCACCTGATCGAACGTGAACTCGTGGGTCACGAACTCCTCGGCGGGCAACTTGTGTTCGGCGACCAGCTTCAGCAACATCCCGAGGGTGTTCGTATTCACCAGACCCATTGAGATGTCGATGTTCTTGATCCACAGTTCGTTCAGCTTCAGTTCGACGGACTTACCGTGGACCCCGATATTGGCGACATTGCCGCCAGGGCGCACGATCTCGGTCGCCATCGTGAAAGTCGCTGGAATCCCGACCGCCTCGATCGCCACGTCGACCCCGAGTCCGTCGGTGAGGGCGAGCACCTGCTCCTTCCAGTCCGCGTCACCGGAGTTCACGGTGTCGGTCGCGCCGAACTGCGTCGCGCGCTTCAGACGCGCGGAGTCGAGGTCGATCGCAATGACCTTCGACGGCCCGTAGAGGCGCGACGTCATTACCGCCGAGAGCCCGACCGGGCCCGACCCAATCACCGCCACGACGTCGCCCGGACTCACGGCACCGTACTGGACACCCATCTCGAAGCCGGTCGGCAGGATGTCCGAGAGCAGGATGCCCTCCTTGTCCGACATACCGTCGGGCATCTTGTAGACGGAGTTTTCCGCGAAGGGCACGCGCACGAACTCGGCCTGCGTGCCGTCGATCATGTAGCCAAAGATCCATCCGATGCCGGGCGTACCCTCGGGGTCGAGGCAGTGGCTGTAGAGGCCTTGACGACAGTACGAACAACGTCCGCACGAACTGACGCACGACAGAATGACGCGGTCGCCAATCTTCAGCTGGGACACACTGGAGCCGACTTCGGTGATGACGCCGATGCCTTCGTGGCCCAGAATTCGCCCAATCTCAACCTCGGGGACGTCACCCTTCAAAATGTGCAGGTCGGTGCCACAGATGGTCGTCGCGACCATTTTGACGATCACGTCGGTCGCCTTCTTAATGACCGGATTGGGAACCTCTTCCCAGCTCTTCTTGCCCGGACCCTGATAGACGAGTGCCTTCACGCGATGCTCCTTCACTGAATGTCGAGTGGCAGTGTGCGACTCGTCGGACCGACGTCGAGTTACGCCCCGAGTTTTCGCCCGCACTGTCGAAGTTAGGGCCACGTAAAAAGGGGCGACCAGAGTCCAAGGTCCTAACGATTCCGCAACAACTTCCTTCATTCGCCGGGGCGCAAACGGGCAACGTCCAGGGTCCGAGGTCCCCATCGCCTTCCGGGTCCTCGAGGACGAGGCCGCGGTCTGGTTGCTTCCGCCTCCTAACACGTGTCACGACAAGCTGCGGCGCGATGACGAGGCGGTCAACGTCGATCGCGATATCGGTGCTGCGTCGAGAGGCGCCGCGCCGCTGCACCGTTCAGAGAACCTGCGTCAAGCTATCGTTCCCGGCCCATGTGGGGCGCGCCATCGCGCCACCACAGCGCTGACGAGGAGTTTCAACGATGTACTTGACATTGTTCCTATACCGATATATCGTTATATGAACAAATAAAACAAAAGGACATCAGATGAATCACGAATCACACGAACACAATCACGACAGCCATCCCCCGCGCCGCCGGGGTCCCCGAGGACGTGGCCGCTTTCCCGGTGGCCCGTTCGCCGGTCCCGACGAAATGTTTCGCGGTAGCTTTCCTCGAGGTGGTCGCCGCCTGCGCCGTGGCGACGTCCGCGCGGCCGTCCTGGTCCTTCTCGAAGAGTCGGCCCGCAATGGCTATCAGATCATTCAAGATCTCACCAATCGATCGGATGGCGCGTGGCGACCGAGCCCCGGCTCGGTCTACCCCATCCTCCAGCAACTCGAGGATGAGGGACTGATCCAAGTCGCCTCCACCGAGTCGGGCCGCAGCTTCAAACTGACCGACGCGGGCACGGCGCTCGTGGAGAGCGACCGCGAGACGCTGGGCAAGCCGTGGGAGACCGCGGCGGCCGAAGTCAGCGACTCCACGTCCGATCTGATCGGAACGACGCGCCAGGTCATGATGGCGGTGCACCAGGTGGCGAAGGCCGGCACCGAAGCACAGGTCCTGAAGGCGGTCACGGCCCTCGCCGACGCCCGTCGAACGATCTACCGCATCCTCGCCGAGGATGAGTCGTAGACCGCAACGTGCGTCGAGCCCGCCGCCCTAGCGGTAGACGCGCTCGACGTAGTCGCTGACCATCCGCGACGCGCAGTACATCGGACCGAGGGTGCGTAACGATTCGCGAACCCGCGCGATCCACCCGACCGGGACGCCGTGGTCGTCGCGACTGTAAAACAAGGGTTTCACGTCGTGCTCGAGCAGGTCGTACAGTGCGGCGGCGTCGCGGCGGTCCTTCTCCCTGGTGTCGTCGTCGACGGTCCCGTCGATCGCCCAGCCGTTCTGACCGTTGTAGCCCTCGGCCCACCATCCATCGAGGACGCTCAGATTGAGTCCGCCGTTCAGGGCCGACTTCATGCCACTCGTGCCACTCGCTTCGAGCGGCGGTCGCGGCAGGTTGAGCCACACGTCACAACCCGCCACCAGGCGTAGCGCCACGCGCAGGTCGTAGTCCTCTAAGAAGACCACCCGATTCGGCACGTCGAGATCACGCTTGAGCCGAAGGAGATCGCGCGCGACCTCCTTCGCCTCGACGTCGCGCGGATGGGCCTTGCCGGCGATGACGAACTGCGTGCCCTGGTCGTGATCGATGATGGCGCGCAGGCGACCGGGGTCGTGGAGCAACAGGTCGAGCCGTTTGTAGGTCGCGAGGCGACGGGCGAAGCCCACCGTCAGGTGCGTGGGATCAAAGGCGTCCAGCGCCGCCTCGACGTAGCCGAGGTCCTCGCCGCGCGCGAGACGATCGACCGTCGCCTTGCGCCGTATCAGTTCGACCAATTTCAGGCGCGATTCGCAGCGCGCCCGCCAGAGGTCGGCGTCGGCAATCTCGTCGACGTGGCGCCACAGGCCCGGGTCGTGGGCGTGTCGTTCCCAGTCGGGCCCGAAGAAGGCGCCGAGCAGTGCGCGCATGTTCGGCGCCATCCAGGTGGGCAGGTGCACCCCGTTGGTCACGTACGTAATGGGCACGTCGGCGGCCTCGGTGGCGTCAAACAATGGGCGCCACATATTGCGTGCGACCTCCGCGTGACGCTCGCTGACCGCGTTCGTCGAGCGCGCGCAGCGCAGCGCCAGGGGCGAGAGCCCGAGCGGTTCGCCGACCGCCGCGGGGTCCACCCGACTCACGGCGGCCACTTCCTCGCGGGGGAGCTGCATCTCGTCAAGGGCGCCCCCGAGCACCGAGAAGAACTGACCGGCGTCGTAGGTCTCGTTACCCGCCGGCACCGGCGTGTGCGTCGTGAAAATGAAGCGGTCACGCTCCGAAGAGAGCAGGCTCGCGACCGAAGGGCGTTCCCCGCTCGAGTTTTTGGCCCGCCGTGACGCCACCTCGAGCGACGCGAGGGCGCCGTGGCCCTCGTTCAGATGGATCAGTCCCGGGGTGATACCCATGGCGTCGAGGGCGCGGATGCCCCCGATGCCCAGCAACGCGTACTGCGCCAGACGGATGTCGCGCGATCCTTCGTAGAGGCGCGCGGTCACCCAGCGCTCGAGCGCGTCATTCTCCGCGAGCTCCGCGTCGAGCAGATACAGGGGCGTGCGTCCGACGTCGACTCGCCAGACGTGGGCCGACAGTTCCCCGTCCCACACCGGCACGGTCACCTTCAAGGGCAGCCCGTCGGCGCCGCGCACCCGCACCGCCGGCAGCTGGTCGGTATTGGCCTCGAGCCAGTACTCCTGCTGCCAGCCACTGAGGTCCATTCGTTGATGCAAGTACCCCCGCCGGTAGAGGAGGCCCACTCCGACGAGGTCGAGGGCCTGGTCCGACGCCTCCTTCAAGATGTCGCCCGCGAGGACGCCGAGCCCCCCCGCGTAGACCGGCAGCGACGAGTGCACCGCGAATTCGGCGCAGAAGTAGGCAACGGGGCCACCGGTTCGGCGGTGCTCGACCGGTCGCTGCATCTCGTACTCCATCGAACGGGCCACTTCACGCAGGCGCGCAAGGGTCATCTCGTCGGTGGCGGCGCGCAGGAGATCGCGCTCCGGCAGGTTGGTGAGGAATCGCACGGGGTTCTCGTCGGCCAACTGGAACCGGTACGCGTCGATGCGACGAAAGAGATCCTTGCCGCCCGGCGTCCACGTCCACAGGTAGTTGTAGGAGATCCACGCCATCTCTTCGAGCGGTTCGGGCAGCCGTCGGGCCAAACGTTCAATCGCGCGTTGCACGTCTCGCGTGCCGTCAAAGCGCGTGGTCATCTGGACCAACCTACTGGACTGCGGACGGGTCTCCACTACTACCCAGGACGTCGAGCCCGACGGCCCGAGCGAGCGGCGCGAGCAGGGCCCGGGCATCCAACGCGGGGTCGCTCGCGAGTGCGAACAACGCGCGACGGATCGAGGCCTCACCCGACGGCGACACCCAACGCTGCACGCTCGCGATCGCCACGAGGGCGACGGCGTCGTCGTCGCTCGCGGGTCTCGTCAAGAGCTCGGCGACCAGCATCTCGATTGCCCGTTCGTAGTCGAGACTGCCGGCCGAGACGAGCCACGACGTCGCCGTTAACGCCACGACGTCCGCGCCGAGGTCGGCGAGGCGGACGTCGGTCCAGGCGTCGTCGTCGCCCACGCGGGCCGCCACGCGCAGTCCGAGTGTCCCCGCGCGAAATGCTCTCGTCTGGACCTGAGTCCTACGTAACGTGAGGGCGTGCGTCACGTCGACACGTCGCACGTCCTCGGCGTCCCCCGCGTGCGGACCGACCAACGAGCAGCGCCAATAGCCGCGCACGGTGCGGGCTGCGCCGCCACCGGCGAGGGTCTCGGCGGCGAAGCCGGCCGCCACCGAGAGGGCGTCGTGGCGGGTGTGATCGTGCACGCGACCCCAGAGCACCGCCCCGTCCACCCCGGCGCGGTTCGACTCCACCGCCGAGAGTCGCGTCACGAACTCGGCCTCCAGGTCCAGCCCCCAGGAGCGACGGGCCAGCCCGATCGCGACAGCGGCGTAGCGCAGCACGATGGACGTTTCAATCTCGGCCGGGTCGGCGAAGAACCACGCACAACTGGTAAAGGAGAGCAGGAGATTCCGGTAGACCTCGCAGAGCTCGAGCACCCGGCTCGACACGTCCGCGGCACGAGGGCTCTTCGCGTGAGCGGTGACGAACTCCTCCGCGGACGCCGCGCCGGCGAGAACCTGGCCGTAGTCCTCGAGCGTGTCGTCAACCGACGCCACGAGGACCGCGAGCTCGTCCACGAGGGACGCGCCCAGTTCATCGCGCAACCAGTCGAGGCTGTCGCGCAGTGGACGCCGCCAGCCCTGGTGCCAGCCCGGGCTCGAGCCGGTCGTGCAGCCGCAGTCGCTACGCCAGCGCTCGACGCCGTGGGCGCAGCTCCACGACGACGCGGTGGCGAGTTCCACCTCCGACGTCACCGGGCGTCCCCGCAGCCACTCGCCGAGCGAGGTCGTCACTGCGAAATGTCGCTGCAGTCGACGTAACGCCCACGCCACGCCGAGGTCACCAAATCGGTGGTGGTGTCCGTACGTCTCGCCGTCGGCGACGAGCAGGACCAGACCGTCGTCACCCGGGGGCAGCTCCTGGACCATGGCGTCGGCGAGGGCGGTACCGTCGGCGATCAGATCACCGAAGGCCACCCGCTGGGAGAGCTCGCGGTGGCCAAAGACGACGGTCATCGAACGTCCTTCGCTCAACACCACCCGGTACGGCCGACTGGTGTCGAGCGTGGTGGCGTCGACCTCGCGCCACTCCCCGTCATCGTCGCGCACGCGAACTGCTTGGCCGGCCATCAGGACCGTGTACTCGATACCTCGAGCGGCGAGAACCTCGAGCGTGTCGAGGTCGACGGCCGTCTCGGGTAACCACATACCGCGCGGCCGCTCGTGGAAGCGAGCGACGTAGTCCGCGATCCCCCACGCCACGAGGCGTGCGCGGTCCTCGGACCGCGCCAGGGGCAGTATCGCGTGCACCATCGGCGCCGCGAGGGCCACCAGGCTCGGCGCGTCGGCGACGTGGCGCGCTTGGTGACGAAGGGACCGATCGACGTCCGCGGCATTGCACTCGAGCCAGTGATGGAGCGTGGGCCCGACGTCGAAACTGCTTTCGGCCAGTGGCTCGAAGAGGCCCGCCTCGTCGTCGCCGTCACTCGCCAGGGAGACGGCGACCATGGCGCGGTAACACTCGCTGGTGATCCTCTCGTTCCAGTCGTGCGAGGGCCAGGCACTCCATTCGTTCGCGACGAGGCCCAGCCAGGGGTCCTCGCGAGGCGGTTGGTAGAAGTGGAAGAAGAAGCCGGCCGTGCGGGTCACCGGGGCCCCCGACCGAGCACCACAATCGCCAGCGGCGGCACCGTCGCGCGCATCAGCGGCCACCCCGGACCCGACCCCGCGTTCTCGGCGACGTAGGTCGCCGCGTTGCCGTACCCCGATCCACCGAAATCGAGGTCGTCACTGTTGGCGAGCACGGTCCAGTCGCCCGCGACGGGAACGAACAGCGCGTAGTCGTCGTGGGGTACTGGCGTAAAATTGGCGAGGACGACCACCTCGTCATCGCCGTGACCGCGACGCCACACCAACACGCTCTGGTCGACGTCATCGACGCTGATCCATTCGAAGGACGTCGCGCCAGGGCCGTCGTCGTGCAGGCCCGGTTGCTCGCGGTACAGGTCGTTCAGACGCCGCACCCAACGAGCGACTCCGCGATGGCGATCGTCGTCTAACAGGTGCCAGTCCAACGACGATTCGTGACTCCACTCCGCGCTCTGGGCGAACTCGTCGCCCATGAACAACAGCTTCTTGCCGGGGATCGTGAACTGGTAGCCGTACAGCAGTCGCAGGTTCGCCCGGCGCCGCCAGTCGTCGCCGGGCATCTTGGCAACGAGGGCGCCCTTGCCGTGGACCACCTCGTCGTGACTGAGCGCCAGTACGTAGTTCTCCTGGGCCGCGTAGACGGCTCGGAACGTCAATTCGCCCTGGTGGTGCCGTCGGTGGATGGGGTCGCGACTGAAGTAGTTGAGCGTGTCGTGCATCCAGCCGAGGTCCCACTTGTGCGTGAAGCCGAGTCCGCCGTGCGCGACGGTACCCGTCACCGCCGGCCACGCCGTCGACTCCTCGGCGACGACGACGACGTCGGGGAAGGTCGCCGTGAGTTCGGTGGTGCACTGACGAAGGAACTCGACGGCCTCCAGGTCCTCGTTGCCCCCGTACCGATTCGCGACCCACTCTCCGGGTTTGCGTGAGTAGTCGAGGTAGAGCATCGACGCCACGGCGTCGAGGCGCAGTCCGTCCGCGTGGAACTCCTCGATCCAGTAGCAGGCGTTGGAGATCAGGAAACTACGAACCTCGTTGCGACCGAAGTTGAACGTCCAACTCTGCCAGTCGGGGTGAACGCGCTGACGCACGTCGGCGTGCTCGTAGAGGTGAGTGCCATCAAAGAGCGCCAGTGCGAAAGCGTCGGAGGGGAAGTGCGAGGGCACCCAGTCGAGGATCACGCCCACCCCCCGCTGGTGCAGAACGTCGATGAGATACTTGAAGTCGTCGGGCGTGCCCAGACGCGACGTCGGTGCGAAGTAGCCGGTCGTCTGATAGCCCCACGATCCGTAGAACGGGTGCTCCATGACGGGCATCAGTTCCACGTGGGTGAAGCCCATCTCGACGGCGTAGGCCGCCAACAACGGCGCGAGTTCGCGGTAGGTCAACGAGCGATTATCTTCTTCGGGCACTCGACGCCACGAGGCCAGGTGGACCTCGTAGATCGACATGGGCTGGGTGCGCGCGTCGAGCGTCGCACGTCGCTGGAGCCACGCCTCGTCGCTCCACTCGTGCTCGGAGTGCCACACCCTGGTGGCCGTCGCGGGGGAGAGCTCGAAGTAGCGTCCCATCGGGTCGCTCTTGTCAAACTCGTCGCCACCGAGTCGTGACCGCAGGCGGTACTTGTACGAATGAAGCGGGGCCGCGCCGGGGACGAAACCCTCCCACACACCCGAGTTCTCACGCGGCGCGAGGGGATGACGGGTGGCGTTCCATCGATTGAACTCCCCCACGACCGCCACCCGTTCGGCGTTCGGGGCCCACAACGCGAAGTAGCACCCGGCGACGCCGTCGACCACCATGGGATGAGACCCCAGGTGCCGATGGAGTCGAAAGTGGCGTCCCTCGCTCAAGAGGTGCAGGTCGGTCGGGCTGAGCAGGGTCACCGGGACGGTCCGTGCCCGACCCTGACGGCGTTGCGCGGGCGCACCGACCCCGCGCCGTGCACTGAGCGGCGCCAGCGCCGCGCCCAGCTCAGTGGAGTTCACCAACTCCTCCAGAGTGCGTCGCGACCGACGACTCCAGTTCGACCGCTCCGACGACGTGCCGGGCAGATTCACCGCCAGGGTTTCGCCCAGTAGATCGTCGAGCTGGGCCATGACCAGGCCCGCGTCGCTCTCGGCCAGCAGCGCGTGCAGCGCCTGCAACACGTCGTCGGGTGCACTCTTCGTCGCGACGCCGACAGACCGGGCTAGGGCGTCTCGCTCGACGCCACGTCGCGCTCGAGCCTCCCTCGACGCCTCGTCCTCGAGCAGACCGAGTCGCTCTCGCTCGTCGAGATCGGATTCGCTCCACCAGCCGGCGAACGTCGCCGTGTCGTGGGTCCCAAAGGATGCCACCGCCCCGCTCGGCACGTTGTCGAGCTCGTCAGGGTCCGCGCGGATTGCGAACTGCGCGACGTAGGTGCGGCGAAGGCCCTCGCGGACCATGGACTCGCGCACCCCGTCGTCGACGGTCCCCAGGTCCTCGCCCACGACGTCAACGCCCATCCGCTGCGCCTCGATGGCGATGATGGCCAGCAACTCCTCGAAGGGCATGGCCACGTAAACGCCCTCCTCGGGAGAGGCGCCGTCGGGGATCCAGAAGAGCCGCTGGAGGCCCATGACGTGGTCGATTCGCACCACCCCCGCGGCGCTCATGTGAAAGCGCAGTGCGGCTCGGAATTGACGGTGCGCGTCGAGTCGGCACTGCTCCGGCTGGGGTGGCGGCGCGCCCCAATTCTGGCCCTGGACCGAGAGGGCGTCGGGCGGCGCCCCGATCGACATTGACGTGACGTACTGGTCACGATTGCTCCACACGTCGTAGCCGAAGGGGTGGACGCCAATGGGAATATCGAGCTCGAGCGACTGGCCCCGTTGGGCGAGGTTGGTCGTCAGAGCGCGCACCTGGGTGTCAATGATCCACTGCGCGATCAGGTGGTAGCGCACGACCGACGGGTCGACGTCGTTCCAGCGCAGCAGGCCGCTCTGGGCCGTCGAGGGCCAACGACGCCAGTCCGTGCCGAAGCGCTCGCCGGCGGCGCGAAATCTCGCGTAGTCGTTCACGTCGGGGTGGGCCACGACGAACGACTGCAGCGCCACATTGTCGATCGAGAGATCTCCATTGGTCTCCGCCCACGTTTGCAGGACGTGTCGTTTGGCGCGAAAGGCTCGCACACCGTCGACGTCGCCGTCGCGCACCCACCCCGCGCGAACCGACGGTCCGTAGGTAACTTCCATGAGTTCCCGGGCGGCGTCGGAGCGCGGCAGGGCGTCAATCCGATCGAGTGCAATCCAGCGGTCGTTCCAAAACCGACGGCTGACCGGTCGGTAGGGGCTGGCCTCGAACTCCTCGGGCCCGAACGAAGCGAGCAGCGGAAGGGTGGACACGACGCTCGCGTGGTGGCGCGCGACGATCCGAGCGAACTCGTCCAGGTCGGCGACGTCGCCGGCGCCCCACGTGCGCGACGAGTGGAGGGTGAAGATCGGCGCCTGCACGCTGAAGGCGCGCCAGTCGTTCGCGAAGCGGCCTCGCGCTCCACGCAGGGGGCGCACGATGATCATCGCCGTCACCGAGCGGCGACCGGTCGTGATCGACAACTCGTGATAGCCCACCCGCAGTACCGGAAGAGCGAGCCCCCGCACTTCCGTGTCGTTCGCGAACGGCACGAGTGCGTCGCTCGCTTCAGACCACGAAACCTCGCCACCGGACTCGAACTCCAATCGACAGTCGAACGTCGTCGGCGTCCGGCCGAGGTGGATCGGGACCGTCGACTCAACGCCCTCGTCGACCACGTAGACCGGTTCAACGACGTCGCGAATTTGACGCTGACGCCGTTCGCGTAGCCGCGACCGGGCGTGGGCCGAGGTCTGCATCTCCTCCATGTCGCCCATCGCGTTGAGCACCGACAGCACGTGGTCCTGATCGGCGCGGCGCGTCACCCCGCGTCCGTCGACGTACTCGAGCGTGACCCCTCGGGCGAGCGCGAGTTCGCGAAGTGGCGCGCCGACGTCGATTCGGTCTCGCTTTGGACTCACGTCGACCACGTGATCAGACCGGGGATGGCCTCGTCATTGGCGTAGCGCTTCGCGGGCACGAGCCGCGCCTCGATCGACACGGCCCCGTCGGTCGTCGCGACAGTCCCGACGAAGCGACATTCGGATCCCACGTGGTCCACGAGCACGGTGTCGACGACTCGCACCACGCCTCGTCCATCGACGATCCACAACTGCACCCGTAGGTCGGTCGGGTCGAGCTCACCGAGAGTGACGTCGACCTCGACGCGCCGCTGCGCGCCGGCGACCTCTCTCTGTCGTGTCACCTCGACCCAGAGCTCGGCCCAACTGTCCCTGAGGCGCTGGAGCTCGCTGGCGCGCACGCGCGCGAGCGCCGCGCCACCCGATCGCAGCGCCCGCGACGATGCCATGCCCGGGAGGTAGTAGGACTCGGCGTACTCGCGCGTCATGCGCAGCGAGTCCCACGTCGGGGCGAGTGTCGCCATCGACTCCTTCATCGACGACAGCCACGATCGCGGCAGGCCCGTCTCATCACGGTCGTAGAAACGAGCGGCAATCTCGTCTTCCAGCACGCGGTAGAGCGACTCGGCGTCGAGTTCATCCTGGATCTCGTCATCGACGTAGGGCCCGGACGTACCGATCGAGAATCCGATCGACGGCGCCGACGGGTCCGCGTCGAGGCAGGCCTCGTCCCACCAGCCGTCGAGGGTGCTGAAGTTGAGCACCCCGTTCATGCCGGCCTTCATGCCCCCCACGCCACAGGCCTCGAGCGGCCGGCGCGGGGTGTTGAGCCAGACGTCCACGCCCTGGGCGAGGGCGCGGTCCATGGTGGTATCGAAGTCGGCGATGAACACCACGCGGTCCTGGAGGCCGAACCGTTCGGCGAACTCCATCATGCTCTGCAGCAGCTGCTTGCCACCCTCGTCGTTCGGGTGCGCCTTACCGGCGAACACGATCTGAATTGGCCGATCGGGGTCCTTGAGGAGTCTCGCGAACCTCTCGGGGTCGCGCAGGAAGAGCGTGGGGCGCTTGTAGGCGACGAATCGCCCGACGAAGCCAATCGTCAAGTAGTCGTGGTGGAGCAGTTCAGTCGTCGGCACGCGTTCGTCGGGGGCGTGGCGTCGGGCCAGCTCCTGACGGGCACGGCGCCGCGTGAACTCGATCAACTGCGCGCGCGCCGCGTTCTTCGCGCTCCAGAGACTGGCGTCATCAATCAGGTGCACCCTCGACCACTCCACGTGGTCTCCAGGGGTAGTGCGCCATTTCGAACCGAGCGTGGTGGTCAAGAGCTCGTGGATTGCTCCAGTCGTCCACGACTGCAAGTGCACGCCGTTCGTGACGTAGCCGATCGGCACCTCCTCGATCGGGAGCCTCGGCCAGAGTCCGGCCCACTGGGCGCGCGTCACCTGTCCGTGCAGGCGACTAACGCCGTTTCGGTGACCGGCGCAACGTAGCGCGAAGACCGTGGGACAGAAGGTGTCGGAGGGGTCATTGGCGCGGTAACGACCGAGGCTCAGCAGCGTCGCGGTGTCGACGCCCAACTGGGCGGCGAAGATTGCCAGGAACGGTTCGATCACTGACGGGGGGTAGTAGTCGTGGCCCGCGGCGACCGGGGTGTGGGTCGTGAATACAACGCTGGGCCGCACGGCCTCGCGGGCCTCAGTGAAGCTGAGCCCCTCCTGGGCCATGATTCGCCGGACGCGCTCGAGGACCGCGAAGGCGGTGTAGCCCTCATTGAGATGGAGAACCTCGGGGTCGACCCCAATCGCCGCCAGGGCCCGGAGGCCGCCGACGCCGAGCACCAGCTGCTGAGCGATTCGCCGCTCGACGTCGCCGTCGTAGAGACGTGACGTGATGGCGCGGTCCTCCACCGAGTTCGCCTCCACGGCCGTGTCGAGCAAGTACAGGCTGCTTCGTCCGACGTTCGCACGGTACAGCGCTACCAGCACGTCGCGCCCGGGAAGAGTCACCGCGACCTGCACTTCTCGGCCGTGCTCGTCGCGCACCAGTTCGATGGGCATCTGCGACGGTGACGTCATATCCCAGGACTCGTGCTGGCGCCCGTCCAGGTCCAGCCACTGGTGCGACGTCCCTCGATAGAGCAGTCCGACCCCGACGAGCGGCAGACCGAGGGTGCTCGCCGCCTTGAGTTGCTCGGCGGCCACCGAACCCAGACCGCCCGCGAATATCGGCAGTGAGTCGGTCAGGGCGAACTCCGCGGCGAAGAAGGCGACAGTGAGGTCCTTCTGGCGACGATGATTGACTCGAAACCACGTCTTGGCGGTCTTGGTCCCCTTGGTCCCATTGACGCGAAAGTCTTCGACGACCGAGGCAGCGAGTTGGGCGAGCTCGGGGTCGGCGGCGAGCATCTCGTTGATCCTCACGCGTCCGAGACCGTGCAGCAGTTGGTGGGGCCACTCCAGTGCACCGGGGCTCGCGTCGGGATCGAGGCGTGCGAAGAGGCGTCGGGCCTCTATTTTCCAGGTCCAGCGCAGATTGAGCGCTACCGCCAACAGGTCATCGAAGGTCGCCAGTGTTCGCTTTCGCGATTCACTCGTTCTGACTGCCGACACGACGCCCCTTTCGTCGACTCCCGCATCACGTTCTGCACGGCACGGCCTCGCCGCACCGTCGGTCCGTCCCTAGGGAAACTACTCGGGATGGACAATTCGTTGTCGTTGACGAGGCGCCGAGACGGTAACCCCTCTCGCCGCGGGCCCCACGCGTTCGCCCACCGCCGAGAAATCAGACGGTCGCGACGGATTCGGTCAAACCGACCGGACCTACACCGTTCCCGTCGCCGCCAGGTCCTTCGAGGGCAAGAGGGAACCCCCCGTTGTCTGGACCGTGACCGAGAGCGCTGACGGTGCCGTCGTACTCACCATCGTGAATGCCACTTCGTGCGGCGAGCGGCCCATCACCCCGAGCGAGACCGGTGAGCCGTTGACGGTTCCCCACAGTTGGTAGGTGTCCTTCGACGACAGTACGGGCAGGCTCGAGTTCACGAGGTAGCCGCGCCCGTCGGGCAACATCACGAACTGGGCGATTCGCTGGTGTTGGGCGTTGTGGAGGTTGACGACCTTGTGTCCGGGGGTGTCCAACGCCGCCTGCACCACGCCAACGTTGGCCGCACTCAGGGCTCCCTGGAGAAAGACGACGTGATTATTGGCGTTGACCAGTCCGATGCCGAGCGCCAGAATCGAGGCGGCGGCGGCCGCGACGAACCCCACGTAGAGCGACCGGCCACGACGAGGTGACGCCGCGCGGGCCGCGGTGATGGACGTCACACTGGCGACGGAGGTGGCCGCCCCGGCGCCAACTGGTGCCAATGACGGCGCGGCGATCGCCGCGCGCGGCGTGCGCTCGGCCAGTCGACTGGCGATGCTGCTCCACAGTCCTTCCGGAAGCATTTCCACCGAGTTGCCCAGCGCGGACGCCAACTCACGCAGACCGTCGAGTTCATTTTGACAGCGGGGGCACTGGGCGACGTGGGCTTCGATTTCGACGGCCTCGTCGTGCTCCACTGCGTGCAGGGCCATTGCGGCCAACAGTTCGCCGGCGTCGTCGTGGACAATCATCGTTCCGCTCCCTCTACGCCGGACTCGATCAGGACGCCACGCATACGACGCATCCCATTGCGGATCCGGCTCTTGATCGTGCCTTCGGGTTCGTTCAGGATCTCGGCCACCTGCACGTAGGTGTGACCGTCGAAGTAGGCCAGTTCGATGGCCCGGCGCTCCTCTTCGGGCAGTTCGCGTAGGGCGCGCTGGACTTCGTCGGCGAGCATGAGGTCCCAGGCCTCGTGCTGCATGTCGTAGCCGGCTCGCGCCGTGCGGCTGGCGTCGTTGACTTCGCGTCGGTGTCGGGCGCTGAGCGATCGGACCATGTCCACGGCGCGAGCGTGGGACTGGGTCAAGAGAAAGCTGCGCAACGATCCTCGCGTGGCGTCAAACTTCTCCGGCTGATTCCAGAGGCGAAGAAAGATCTCCTGGGTCACGTCCTCCGCCTCCGAGCCGTTGTGCAGAACGCGTCGAGCGAGGCCGAAAACGGCGCCACCGTGGCGGCGGTAGATCTCGGCGAGCGCGACTTCGTCAAAGCGCGCCACCATCATCACGAGTTGGGCGTCGCTGACGTCGTTCAGATCATCCATACATCTCTTCTTCGGAGCCGGATGCACCACGGATGGCGCCGAGCGGACCCTCGCATCGTAGAGGGAGTCGGGCCGTCACCACGAATTATCCCGAAAATATACAAAAGCGGACATCCGACGGTACGTGGGCGACGAACAGTTCGTGAATCCAAACGAGGAGGAAGTCAACATGACCTTTGATCCAGGAGCACTCACTGAGTTGCTCGAAGAGTCGCAGGACCTGCAGGCAGACGCCCTGCGTCCGACACGTGAGGCGCTCGACGAGTTCGTCGAGTCCAGCCGAACAACGTCGGACTCGGACCTCGAGTCAAACGTTCGATTCCACGAAGAGCACCAGCGAGAGCTGCGATCCAGCTTCGGCGGCGCGACACTGCTCGGCGCAGCCGGCGGTCTCGGCCTCGTCGGCGTTCTCGCCACGGCCGCTGCGGCCGCTAGCTCGAAGGACATCCAAGTCCTCCAGACGGCCGCCTCGATCGAGAACCTCGCCGTCCTGACGTACAAGACGGCGTTGACGCTCCCCTACATTGGCGGCTCGTCCTCCAACGGCGTTGTCAAGAAGTTTGCCCAGGTCACGATGAGCCAGCACGCCGAGCACGCGGCTGCGTTCAACTCGGCCGCGCGCAGTCTCGGTGGCCGGGCCCAGAACAAGCCCGACCCGGCCTTCGTCCCGGTCGTCAACAAGGCGGTCGCCAGTCTGAAGGGCGTGAGTAACGCCAAGGGCACCCTCGGTGTCGTCGGACTCGCCATCGAGCTCGAGAACATCGCTGCCGAAACCTACGTGAAGAACACGGTGCTGGTCGACAAGATCTCGAACCGTCAGCTCTTCGCGAGCATCATGGGTGTCGAAGCCCAGCACGTCGGCATCCTCTTGGCCGTGCAGGCCCTGTTGATGGCCAACGCCCCCCAGTTGATCTCCCTCGCTCCAGGGACGGCGGCGAAGTTGCCCGCCGCGGCCGGCAGCGTTGGATTTCCCGACGCGTTTTACAAGACCAATAGCGCAGCACCAGCCCAGCAAGGAGCCGTCAAGTGAGAAGGAAGCCAAACAAGCAGGAGTTCACCGGGACCGAAAGGGAACTGAACTCGATGACCCGCGAGCTCGACGAGCTGCACAACGACGTCGGCATGCCGGCCATGTGGGAGGGCGTGTCGAACATGATCGACTCCATGCGCACGGCCGAATCAATGCAGCGTGACACCAGTCGACGTCACTTCCTCGTGGGCGCGGGATCCGCCATCGCCGGAGGGGCCGCGCTGTTGAGCGTCGGTGCCCCCGTCGTGGCCGGGGCCGTCACCCGCCGGAATCTGACGAGCGGGGCGGCGACGGCGAAGGCCTTTCCGCCGGCCGGTCTGCACGGCGACCTCGCGGTCGCCGCGGTGGCGGCCAGTCTCGAGAATCTCGCGGTGTTCGCCTACACCGCCGGTCTCGGCGCGGCGACCGCGGGCAAGCTCGGTAAAGTGCCGGCGGCCGTGGCCACCTTCGCCACCACCGCGAAGGGTCAGCACACCCAGCACGCCCAGGCGTGGAATGCGGTGTTGCGCGCCAACGGTAAGGCCCGGGTCACGGTGACGAATCCGACCCTGACGCCCGTGGTCAAGGCAGACTTTGCCAAGGTCAAGGACGTGGTCGGTCTGGCCAATCTCGCGCTGCTGCTCGAAACAATCGCGGCCGAGACGTACCAGGCTGAGACCTCGAAGCTGATGAGCAAAGCAGCCATCGCGCTGTCGGCGTCAATTGAGCCGGTCGAGATGCAGCACATCGCCATCTTGTACTACGTCCTGGGTCAGTACCCCGGGGCGCAGAATGCGGCGGGCATGCCCCTCGCCTTCAGCTCGACCGCGAAGGCGGTCTAGGAGTTCACGGCGCCGAGCAGCAACACGATCGCCCCCCCACGATTGAGTTGCTGCTCGGCGCCGTTGCTATCACTGGGGCGAAGAACCGCTCGTCTGTCGGCGACCAGCCCGTCGATCGCGGAAGTTCGCTCCCCACGATCTCGAGCGTCGTGTCCGCCACCAACTCGACGATTGAGAACGGGGCTATCTCCACTCGAGTACTTCAAAGTGCGAGCCTCGCCAGCGACAGCATTGGCGGCGACCCGAAAATCTTTCACTCGGTGCACCCGAGCCTCTTCGCCACCATGCGACAACCTACGTCGCATGGTGCGTAACTGCGGTGACGTAATCTCCGCTGGGCCTCCTCGCCTTCCGCCCTTGCGAGGAACGTGATGGGGGCCGGGTGACCAACGAAGGTCGCTCCTAGGACTTGACCTCGCAGATGACCGCCTCGCCGGCCGCGAGCAGGCCCCCACGGTGGCGCCGACTGCTGAGCAGCACGTGGTCGTCCGACTGCAGCCCGGTGATCTCCTCACGGCTGAAGTTCACCGTGACCCGCAGCCGCTCGCCCGAGACCATCCGGTCAAAGCTGAGCACCCGACCGTCACTTTGCACATTCTCCATCGTGCCGTGACGCAGGGCCGTTCGGGTGCGCCGCAGTTCGATCACGCGACGGGTGAGCGACAGCATTGAATCGCCGTCGTCGCGCTGGGCCTCGACCGAACGGCGCCCGGCGTACTCGGCGAATGGCAGCCACGGCACTCCGGGCCACCCGTGGTCGAGAGCGATCGTCCACGGAATCGGTGCTCGACATCCGTCACGTCCGCCGGGATCTACGACCCGCGCCTCGGGAATCACCGCGTCTTCGAGGCCCAACTCTTCGCCCGCAAAAAGAAACGGCGTGCCCCGCAGGCTCAGCAGTAGCACCATCGCCGAGCGGACGCGCTGCTCGTCGCCGTGCAACCTCGTCGCTATGCGCGGAGTGTCGTGATTGCTGAGCACCCAGGTCGGCCACGCGTCGCGCGGCTCGAGTGCCGCCTGGGTGCGTACGATCACGTCGCGCCACGCGTCGGCGCGCCAACCAATGTGCAGTGGAGCGAAATTGAACGAGAGGTGCAGTTCATCCCCGTCGCCGTAGTAGTCCGCCACCCGGTCGGGATCGAGGAGATAGACCTCGCCGATCGAGACCCGGTCGCCGTCGTAGTCGTCCAGTACGGCGCGAATCTCTCGGAGGTACCCGTGGGTCGAGGCCACGTCGTTGAGCGGCACGTGGCTGAGCATCCGTAGCTCCTCGGCATCGTCCACGGTCAGTTCCTTGCCGAGCAGGTGCACCACGTCCATCCGAATCCCGTCCACTCCCCGGTCGAGCCAGAATCGCAGCGTTTGGTGCATGGCCCCTCGAACCCGGACGTTCTCCCAGTTGAGATCGGGCTGGCTCGGGAGAAAGCAGTGGAGGTAGTACTGGTCCGTTTCGTCGTCCCAGGTCCAGGCGGGCTGGTCACTCCACGCCCGCACCCAGTTGTTGGGCGGTCCGCCGGCCACGCCGTCACGCCAGAGGTACCAGTCGCGATGCTCGCTCGAGCGCGACCGTCGGGCCTCGACGAACCAGGGATGGTCGATCGAGGTGTGATTGGGCACCCAGTCCAAGACGACCCGTAGCCCGACCTCGTGCGCCGCGCCCACCAGGTCGTCGAAATCTTCCAGGGACCCAAAGACGGCGTCGACGCCGACGAAGTCCGCGACGTCGTAACCGAAGTCGCGCATGGGCGACGGGAAGATGGGCGACAGCCACAGGGCGTCGACGCCCAGCCACGAGAGATACGAGAGCTGTGCGCGCACGCCGCGAAGGTCGCCGACGCCATCGCCGTCGGAGTCTCGGAACGATCGAGGATAGATCTGGTACACGACCGCGTCCCGCCACCACGTCACGTTCGTACACTAGCGATTCGTCGCGTTTCACCACGTGCTTGCCCATGACCGGAACGAGACTTCGCGGCGCGAAGGACGAATCGTTAACGTGAGAAGCGCAACCGTTCTGCGCGTCGCGGTCTGTTGGTGTTTGAGGGTGCGCGAGTGCGCAAGGAGGAGCGACGAATGACGACCATCTCGACCGACCCGGCCCTCGACTCGCTCGCGGACATCTCCGTCGTTAAGACGCTGGCGCTCATCCGCCAGTCCGACGCCGCACGCGACCACGGGCAACGGTCCAGTCGTCGAAGAATCTCACGTCTCTTAGAGGATCCGCGTGCCCTCGAGGTCACCCTGACGCTCACCGACGAGGTCATGCGAGTGTCGTCGGTGGGGAGCGCCGTGACCATCCTGCGCCGGGCGGCCGCGAAGTCGACGGTCCGGGGATTCGGTGTCGTCAACGCCGCCGGCCTGCGCCTGCTGGGGGTCGCCGCGAAGTGCGTCCCGGCCAGCGCGGTGCGTCTGGTCCACTATCGAGTCCGGTCACTCTCGGGTGACCTGATCCTGCCCGCTGAGCGGGCGGCGCTGCGCCGACACCTCGAGCGACGTCGGCGCGACGGCCTCGCCCAGAACGTCAACGTGCTCGGCGAAGCGGTGCTCGGAGCACAAGAGGCCGGAGAACGCCTGCGACGAGTACTCGAAATGATCTCGCGTCCCGAGGTCCACTACGTCTCGGTCAAGCTCTCCTCCATCGTGAGCCAGATCATCACTATCGATCGCGACGGATCACTCGAACGGGTCGCGACCCAACTACGCGAGCTCTTTCGAGTCGCGAACCGTCACGACGTCTTTGTCAATTTGGACATGGAAGAGTACCGGGACCTCGACCTGACGGTGGCCGCCTTCACCCGAGTCCTCAGCGAGGAGGAGTTCGTCCACACCGCCGCGGGCATCGTGCTGCAGGCCTACCTGCCCGAGTCCCACGAAGTCTTCGCCGGCCTCGTCGCGTGGTCGCTTGAACGCTTCGCCCGCACCGGCGCGTCGATCAAGGTCCGCCTCGTGAAGGGAGCGAACCTCGCCATGGAGACCGCCGAGGCTGAACTGCACGGTTGGACGCCGGCGCCCTATCCGACCAAGGCCGCCGTCGACGCCAGTTTCGCGCGCCTCATCGACGTGGCGCTGCGTCCCGAGCACGCGCACGCCGTCCGTGTGGGAGTGGCCAGCCATAACCTCTTTCACGTCACCTGGGCGCTGGAGGTCGCGCGACTGCGCCGGGTAGAACACCAGGTCGACGTCGAGATGCTCGAGGGTATGGCCAACGCCGAGGCGATCGCCATCGCGCGCACGGGCCAGCCGGTGCTGCTCTACACCCCAGTAACACGCCGGGACGACTTCGCCTCGGCCGTGGCGTACCTCATTCGACGTCTCGACGAGAACACGTCGGACGAGAACTACCTGCGCGCCACGTTCGATATCGGGTCCAACGATCACCTCTTCGCCGAACAGCGCGACCGATTCGCCCGCTCCGTGCAGGCCCGTCACGACGTCACCACGACGTCGCGACGCCGCGGCCTCGCTCGAGCGTACGAACGCGCCCACTTTACGAACGTCGCCGACCTCGATCCGACGTCGCCCCTCGTCGTCGAGGAGCTCCGGGGGGCGCGGCACGCCGTTCGCACCGGCGACGTCGACCTGATCCCCCTGGTGATCGGCGGCGTGGAACAGCGCACCGACGACGTGGTGGAGGGTCGCGACCCGAGCGACGAGGGCGTGGGTTGGTACCACTACTCGGTCGCCACCGCGGCCATGGTCGACAACGCCATGCTCTCGGCGCGAGCGGCGAGCACGTCGTGGGCCGCGTTGGCGCCCCGGGAGCGTCAAGCGACCCTGCTCCACGCGGGCGACGCCATGGCGCGCGAGCGCATTGCGACGATTGCGACGATGGCGCGCGACGCCGGCAAGACCGTCGGCGAGGCCGACCCCGAAGTGAGCGAGGCAATTGATTTCGCGCGCTTCTACGCCTCGGCCGGCCTCGAACTGGAGGGATCGAGTCCCCTCGGCGTCGTGGCCGTCGTGCCACCGTGGAACTTCCCCTACGCCATTGCGGCGGGCGGGATCTTTGCGGCGCTGGCGGCCGGCAACGCCGTGATCGTGAAGCCGGCGCCCGAGACCGTCGCGACGGCGTGGCACCTAGTGCGCCAGCTCTGGGGCGCGGGCGTGCCGCGCGAGGTCCTGCAGTTCGTTCCCACTCGCGACGACGACGTCGGGCGCCACCTCGTCACCCACCCCGACCTGGACGCGGTGGTGCTCACTGGCGCCTTCGACACCGCCCTGGCCTTTACCCGGTGGCGCCCCGACCTCAACCTCCTCGCCGAGACCAGCGGCAAGAACGCGATCCTCGTGAGCGCGTGCGCGGACATCGACGCCGCGGTCAAGGACCTGGTGCAGTCGGCCTTCGGCCACGCCGGCCAAAAGTGCAGTGCCGCGAGCCTCGCCATTGTCGTCGCCGACGCCTACCGGGACCCGTCGTTCCTGCGCCAGCTTCGCGACGCCGTCTCGAGTCTCGTCGTTGGTCCCGCGGGGGACCCCGCCACGGCGGTGGGGCCGATCATCCGCGCCGCCGGGGCGAACCTCGAGCGAGCCCTTCGCCGACTCGATCCCGGCGAGCGTTGGCTGGTCGAGCCCCGCCCCCTCGACGCCGCGGGCCTTCGCTGGACCCCCGGCGTCAAACTGGGCGTCGCGCCAGGATCGTGGAGTCACCAGCACGAATGGTTCGGCCCCGTCCTTGGCGTGATGGTGGCGCCGGACTTCGCCACCGCCATTGAGTGGCAGAACCAGACCGAGTTCGGGCTGACCGCGGGACTCGAGTCGCTCGACGAAGGCGAGTGTGAACGGTGGATGGACCAGGTGATCGCCGGCAACCTGTACATCAATCGCGGCGTGACGGGTGCCGTTGTCAATCGACAGCCCTTCGGCGGGTGGCGCCGCAGCAGCGTCGGGCCCACCGCCAAGGCCGGTGGGGCGAACTACGTGAAGGCGCTGCGTCGGTGGCCCGACCTCGACGACGCCGACGGGGCGATTACGCGAGCGCTGACCTGGTGGGACGAGGTCGCCAGCCGTGCGATCGACCGAGCCGGTCTCGTGACCGAGCGCAACTTCCAGCGCTACCGTCGTCCGACCAAGCAGACGGTGGTGCGCGTCGACGAGCGCTACACCAGCGAGCACGCCAAGCTGGTGGACTTCATCCGGGCGACCGCCGGACTGTCGGTGAGCTTCAGCAGCGCGACTTCGAATCCCGTCGTCCCCGACGCGGTCGTCGAATCGGTTCCATCCTTAGTGTCACGATTCGAGGTCATTGGTCGGGTGCGGTGGCTCTCGCGCGAGGTCGCCCCCAGCGACGAACTCCTCGCCCGGGGCGTCAGCGTGGACCGGCGCCCCCTCGCCCAACGTGGCGACGTGGAGTTCGCCCGGTGGTTGCTCGAACAGAGCGTCGCCATCACGTTTCACCGCTACGGCAACGTGAATGGTGGTCCGAAGCCCCGGTGCCCGGGTCTCGGCGACGATCGCTAGGGCGTGACTGCGGTCATGGCGCCCAGCAGCTGGTGGAGACTGACGGTGGCGAAGTTGATGCGCATGTCCGCGACGCCGTAGGGAATGACGAGCACGTCACCGTGCAACAGTGCGCCGCACGTGTACACGACGTTCGGCACGTAACCGTCCTGCTCGTCAGCCGAGGCGGTCACGAGCGGGTGCTCGAGGGCGGCGATCATCGTGGTGGGGTCGTCGAGGTCGAGCAGCACGGCCCCGATGCTGTAAGTCCTCATCGGTCCGACGCCGTGGGTCAGTACGAGCCAACCGGCCGGGGTCTCGATTGGCGAACCGCAGTTGCCCAGCTGCAGCACCTCCCAGTCCCTCACGGGTCGCTGGAAGGCGGCCGCCCGGCCCCAGTGGCCGAGGGTGTCCGAAAAGCAGACCGCGTTCGTCTCGCGGTCGAAGCGCGACAGTGCAGCGAAATGTCCGTTGACGCGACGAGGGAAGATCGCCAGACCCTTGTTGGTCGACGCGGCTCCGACGACGGGTGACATCACGAAGTCCACAAAGTCGTCGGTCTCGAGCAACTGCTGAGAGATGTTCTTTCCGTCGAACGCCGTGTACGTGGCGAAGTAGGTCACGTGACCGTCGTCGTCTACGAAGCGAACGAAGCGGGCGTCCTCCATGCCGTTGGACTCGGCGCCCATCACGGGCCAGAGGACTCGTTCGGAGAGGTCGAGCTCGGTGTCGAAGTGGACCCCGTAACTGCAGGCCGCGATCGTACGGTGGTGACTAGCAATCGCGAAGGCGTCCTGGCGCGTGTCGTGCTCGGAGGTGAGCACGTCCAACCTCGACTCGAGCTCGTCGATCGAGAAGTTGACGGGCAGGTGATCGAGGACGTACGAGGCGCTCTCCCCGTCTTGACCCATGGCCTTCAAACGGGCGTGGAAGACCTCGCGATGGAAGACGCCATCGCGCACGGCGCCGACCATCGGGAACGGTCCCCGTGGGTCCAGGCGCACCTCACCCGCGGCGCCGATCGAACCAGTGCGAAAGCCAATGCTCGACCGATGTCCCTCGCCGATCGCCCGAAAGCTCATGACGAACCGGACACCGCCCGGCGGCGCCCCGGTCTGGTCGGGGTGCAGCACCATGCTCGGGTTGCAGACCGACGTCGACTCCACGGAGTACTCGTGGGTGAAGGACGCGCCGAGCAGTAGCCAGCGCTCCTCACTCAGGTCGTCACTCGGGTCCAGACGGGCGCTGACGCGGTCGGCGTGCTGACTGAAGACCTTGATGATGTCACGGTGACGGCGCCCGAAGCGCACGATGACGTCCTTCAAGCGACGCTTCACGTCCGACTCCGACAGTGCGACAATTCGACCTACGACACTCGAGGCACGCGACTCGACCCCACTGCCGAACTCCTGACCGGCGACGAAGAGTAGGGCGATTACCCTCGAGACGTCGGGCGTGACGTGCACGTCGCTGCGAGCGACGTCGAGCAGGGACTTCACACCCCGACCGAGCAGTGCCGGGCGAACTGTTGGCGGGTCGAGACCAGCGCCAAAGTCGACTCGGCGCCCTGATTCACGTTGACCGTCGACTGGAGAAGGCCGTCGTAGCCGCCGCCGGTCGTTGGATCCCACACGGCGATCTGGGAGTCGTTCTCGCCGTCGAACCATGCGTTGGCCATCGCGATGCCCCGCCACCAGACGGTCGACGCGTCCAGGGTCAGCGCTCGGGCGCAGGCGTCTGCCAGACTCGACGCCTCGATGGGCTGTTGGTCGAAACGGGGACCGCGATCGCCGGGCCCCGCCCCCCCGACGGCGGTGACGGAGAGGTGACCGTCCAGGGTCTCGCGTTCGAGCAGCCACTCGAGGAGGTCGAGACCCCGTCGAACGAGGTCGTCTCGTCCCAACGCGGTGCCGACGGCCATCATCGCGTCCGGCAGTACCGCGTTGGCGTAGGCCAATCTCACTTCGGGCCACGGCCAGCCGCTCGCCGGTGCCCGAGGCAGACTCATCAGCGTCGCGTTGAATTCGAGGAGGTCGAGGGCTCCTCGATTGGTGGGATCGACGTCGAAGACGGCCGCCGCCCCGAGTGACGCGAACGCCATTGATCGAGGTGAGGTCGTTCGACGCGTCGCTCCGCGTTCAAAGAGCGCCAGCGCCTCGGCGCCGAGATTGAGGTCGGTGTTCGCCGCCGCCGTGCCGAGGCCCCAGAGGCTCCGTCCCCAGCTGTCCTTCACCGAACCGCGACTGGTCCAGCAGCCATCCGCGGCGCGGCGATTGCGACTGTCCCCACGCGCACCGAGGGAGGCGCGAATGAACGCCAGTGATGACGCGGCGAGTGCGCGCACCGGAGGCTCCGGCGCCGGCTCGCGCGCCGCGACCACCAACACCCGC
The DNA here is from genome assembly GCA_025362585.1 of Acidimicrobiales bacterium. Taxonomy (GTDB): domain Bacteria; phylum Actinomycetota; class Acidimicrobiia; order Acidimicrobiales; family RAAP-2; genus RAAP-2. Next base: position 39,541 of record JANYFR010000018.1, read on the forward strand.
GCGACGTCGTCGGCGCAGTACCCGTGCTCGCGTCGGGGACGGGATCCCTCGGCGTGCTCGAAGGTGCCGAATCGGTCCGTGAGGGCAATGAGGTGATCGAACCGCCCAGGCGGCGCGGTCACACCGCGACCGGCGTGCGTCGGCGCATCAGCGCCCCGCCGAGCGACGCGTAGCGCGCCGCGACGCTCGACCACGCCAGCGACGGCGCCAGACGGCGCGCCTCGCGCGCCATGGACTCAGCCAGTCGGGGATTGGTGAGCACCATTCGGATGGCGTGGGCCAGCGCTTGGGGGTCGCGTTGGGGCACCACCACTCCCGCACCGCTCGAGAGCAGCTCTACGGCGTGGGGGAAGGCGGTGGCGATCACTGGACGTCCGGCCGCGATGGCGTCGACCAGCACACCGGACGTCACCTGGTCGGGTGAGTCGTAGGGCAGGACGACAATTGACGACTCGGCAATCAGGTGCGCGAGGTCGTCGAGCTCCCGGTAGCCAGCGTCGAACTCGACCTGACCGGCGACCCCGCGTTCGTGCGAGCGCTCCTTCAGCATGTCGCGGTACGACTCTCCCGAGTTCGCCACCACCTTGGGGTGCGTGTCGCCCGCGATTCGGTACGTGGGTCGGGGTCGCACGTCGTCGAGGAGGGCCAGTGCGTCGATGGCCCACTCGATGCCCTTGCCGGGACCGAGGAGACCCCACGTCAACAACTGGGGGACGCGCCGGCGCGGCGCGTTGGACGGCGGCTCGGCGACGGTGGCGCCATGGGGAATGACCGAGACCTTGGAAGGATCGACGTCGAAGCCCGAGCACAGTCGCGTTCGACCGGCCTCGGTCATCACGACGACCGCGTCGGCCAGATGCACGACCTCTTCGAGAATCGCTCGTTGGTGCGGCGTTGGCTGCTCGAGCACCGTGTGCGCGACCACAATCGTTGGCCGGTCGATCGACTCGAGGACCCCGACCACCGAGTCGCCGTCGGGGCCGGGGTAGATCCCGTACTCGTGCTGGAGCACGACGACGTCGGCCCGCTCGAGGCTCTCAGCGGCGGCGTGAGTGAGTGACCGGCCGTCGTAGTGGGCCTCGACGAGTCCCCTCGTGCCGTCGCCCGTGGCCCCGAGGCGAACGATCCCCACGTCCTGTCCCTGATCAACGAGTCCGCCACTCAACGCCGCGGCGAAGGTGGCGATGCCGCACGGGGTGGGGGGGTAGGTCGAAACGATGGCGAACTTGAGCGTCTGGCGAGCGTTCACGCGACGACACTTCCGTGATGGGACATGGCGACCTCAGGATTGCGAGGCGTCGAGCCCGATCGGGCGACCATCGAAACGATCGGCCGACCCAAACAAGGCGCCCCTAAATGGAGTGGAATCACAGCAACTTCCACCTACAATCTACCGCCCTCCAGCCCGGCATAATCCGGCTTGTGAACCGGAATCGGACGTGGGCCGATTACGGGGCAGCCACTGACGGCGGTTCGCCAGGAGATTCACGAGTCCAACGCGTTGACGCACGCGTTCGACTCGTAGGCTAGAGCGACGCCAACGACGACCCGACGGCGCTTTGCGGACGGACCTAACCGCGTAGGCCCACGCCAACACCGCGCCCGACCAGCGATTCGACGCTCCACGTGACGTCGAACGCGACGTCGAACGGTCGGAACGACTGATCCCCAGGAGGTACTGATGACCAACAACGAAAGAGAGTCCGGGTCCCCGCGCCGTCAGCGCGGCTCGAGGCCGTCATTCTTGGACCGACGCGGGCGTCCGCGTGCCGCAGAAGGCGCGGGGGCCCGCCGATTCGACGTCGAGACAATGGACGAGTACGCCGACGAGATCGGCCGTACCGAGCGCGCCATCAACCGCAAGACGGCGCAGCTGGGAAAGATGAGCACGCTGCTCTACCGGATCGACTACTACACGTCACTGCCGGTCGTCTCGATCACCGTCGTGGGCCTCTTCGCCGCAATGCTCGTGATAGGCATCGTTCTGCGCTTCCCCATCGCCTGGGTCAATACCTTCGAGATAGCCGTGTCGACGGTGACCTTGCTGATGGTCTTCACCATCCAGCACACCCAGGGACGCGAACAGGTGGCGACGCAACGCAAGCTCGACGAGCTCCTGCGAGCCACTCCCGGCGCCGCCGAAGCCCTCATGATGCTCGAAGAGGCACCCCGCGAATTCATGATGGAGGTCGAGGACTTCCAGCGTGAGGTCCGCGCCGACCTCGTGGACGCCGACGCCGACCCCGACCCCGACCGCCAACAGTCCGAATCCTGAGCCTCGAGGAGCGCCGCCTCGCTACTTCGCGATGCGCGTCGCGCGGACCCGTGGCACGAAGTTATCGCTCCCGGTCAGACGAGCCGCGATGAGAATCGGAATGAACATGAGGATGACGACCAGGGTGACGACCACGTTCACCTCGGGGAGTTGCTGACCCAAGCGAATCGCCCCGAAGATCCAGATCGGCAGCGTGTTCTGGGCACCGGCCGTGAATGTCGTCACGATGACCTCGTCGAAACTGAGCGCGAACGCGAGCAGAGCGCCCGAGACGAGCGCCGTGGCGATGGTCGGCAGCGTGACGAAGCGAAACGTCTGGAGGCCGGTCGCCCCCAGATCGGCCGACGCCTCGAGCAAAGTGTTCGAGGTCCGGCGCAGGCGCGCGATCACATTGTTGTAGATCACGACAATGCAGAACGTGGTGTGGCCGACAATGATCGTCCAGAGCGAGAGGGTGATACCGGCCCAGCGAAACGCGGAGTTGAGCGCCACGCCGGTGATAATGCCCGGCAGCGCCAGGGGCAGGATCAGCAAGAGGGAGATCGAATCGCGACCGAAGAATCGCGCCTTGTGGACTCCGAAGGCCGCCATGGAGCCAAGAATGGTGGCGAGGATGGTCGCGGCAACGGCGGCCTTCAGCGATAGGACGAAAGCGGACCGGACCTGCGGGTCGTGCCACGCCACCGAGTACCACGACAGCGTCCAATGGCGAATGGGCCAGGTCTCAATGACCGATCGGTCGAAACCAAAGAGGATGATGGTGACAATCGGCGCGAAGAGAAAGACCAGCACGCCAATCACCCAGAGCCACAGACCGAGACGCGCGGCCTTCGCCCGCATCACAACGCCTCGAAGGCGCCGAGGCGACGGGCGACGAGCAGATAGACCACCATTACGGCGATGGGCACCGTAGCGAGGGCCGCGGCCAGCGGAAGGTTGCCGCCGGTCAGCAGGTTCTCGTAGATGGCGTTGCCCACGAGCGTCGAGTTCGCCCCGCCAATCAACAGTGGCGTCACGTAGTCGCCCAGCGTCAACGAGAACGTGAAGATCGATCCGGCCACGAGACCGGGCAACACGAGCGGGAGCATCACGCGACGAAAGGTCGCGGTCCAGGGGGCGCCGAGGTCCGCGGAGGCGTCCAGTAGCGACGAGGGAATACGCTCCAACGCGCCGTAGATCGGCACGATCATGTACGGCAACCATATGTAGCAAAAGACGATCCACATCGCGCCATTCGTAAAACCGAGGTTCGGTGACGGCAGCCCGATGAGGTTAAAAGTCCAGTTGAGCGCGCCGCCGTTGATCAGGATCGACGTCCAGGCGAAGACTTTCGCGAGGTAACTGGCCCAGAGCGGCAGTAGGACGGCGACGAGGAGGAGGCGCTGGGTCCGCCGCGACGCCACCCGGGCCATGGCGTAGGCGAAGGGAAACGCGACGACGACGTCGGTGATGGTGACGAGGGCGGCCAGCAGCACCGTGCGCCCGATGATCGCCGGGTAGGCACCCGTGGCGATCTGGTGGAAGTTCTGTCCCGTCAGATGGTGATCAACCAGATTCGTGAAGCCGTTGACGCTCCAAAAGGACGTGACGAGCATAAGGCCCAGTGAACTGAAGTAGATCACCAGGAACCACAGCAACGGCGGCGACAGCAGGAACGCGGTACGCCAGCGTGTCCGGGCCAACGCCGAAACGTGGGGGCCACGCCGCCCCCGAGCGTCGACCGAAGTCGTCATCCCGCTATTTGCGTCCAAGCATTGGTCCACTCGCTGTAGGGAACGCAGTTGTTCTGACCGTTGTCACAGGTCGTCAGCGGCGTCTTCCAGAACTTGATGGACTGAAAGTACGACTGGGGCTTGTCGGCGTGGTACGCCGCACACCCGCCGGCCTGCAACTTGTTCATGATCGCGCAGGCCAACGAGTTGGCCGGCGTCTCTCCGAAGTTCAGTGCCTGTTCGGCCTGGACCCGGGGCGTCGAGACCCACTGCATCCACTTGTAGGCGCAGTTGGGGTGCGGCGCCTTGGTCGCCAACATCCACGTGTCGGCCCAGCCGGTCGCTCCCTCGGACGGGATCGTGTCCTTCACGGCCAACTTGGCGGCCTGGAGGGTGTTGGTCTGGTACGGCCAGGCGGCTCCGGCGACGACGGTCCCGCTCTGGAACAGGGTGATCTCGTCACTGGCCTGACCCCAGTACTTCGGAACCAGTGGCTTCTGGGCCTTCAGTAGTTTGATCGTGGCCGCGAACTGCGTCTGGGTGAGCTCGTAGGGGTCGGTGATGCCGAGCGACGGCTGGGACTTCATGAGGTAGAGCGCCGCGTCGGCGATCTGGATCGGGTTATTCGGCACCGTAATCTTGCCCTTGTACTTTTTGCTGTAGAGGACCGACCACGAGGTCGGCGGCGACTTGAAGGTCTTGGTCGAGTAGAGCAAGACGTTGGGGCCAAACTGAAGGCTCACGCCGAAGTGCACTCCCTTGATCGTATTGAAACTCGGCGACTGCAGGAACGGCCGGAACTGCTTCCACGACGGAATGAGCGCCATGTTGACGGGCTTCACGTCGCCGGCGTAAATGAGCCGCAGGTCCGCGTCACCCGACGCCGACACCAGGTCGTACTGACCCGCGCCACCGTTGGCCATCAGTGACACCATCTCCCCGGACGATCCGGCGTACTTGGCGTTCACGACGCAACCGGTCGCCTTGGTGAACGGCTTGACCCACTGGGGCTGGGCGTAGCCGCTCCACGCGATCAAGTTGAGCGTTCCCTCACCTTTGCCAACCGACTGCGCCGGCTTCATGCCAGCGGTGGGCGCCGTGAGGCCCGAGGCGCCCGCCCCCGACGAGATCGTCGCGAACCCGAGGGTGACGATTGAAAGCGCCGAGAACGCGGTCGCGGCACGCCTCACCATGTTGTGAACTCGATGCTCCATTGTTCCCCCAGTTGTCGATTCCGTGCTACCCGTTAAGAGGTTCAGACTACAGCGGTCTCGAGATCGAAGGCGTCCTCCGGGCGCCACGCCACCCGAATCCGATCGCCGCGCCGCGGCACCGGTGCGCCCGTCGAAGACCCGTCATTCGTCTGCACCGCTACGAGGTCGTCCCCTCCGTCCAGGCCGACGAAAATTCTGGTGACCATCCCCAAGTAGACCACGTCGACAACGTTGCCCCACTCGAACGTGACGTCATCGGGCGCGATCATCGATGGCCCGAGCAGCAGCAGTCGTTCGGGTCGCAACGACTGGGTCCGGCCACGGCGCACGATCACGTTCGAGGTCCCGACGAAGCTCGCGACGAAGGCCGTCGCCGGCAACTCGTAGACCTCCTGCGGGGAGCCGACCTGCTCGATGACCCCCTGGTTCATGATGGCGATGCGGTCGCTCATCGCCATCGCCTCCTCCTGATCGTGCGTGACGTAGAGAAAGGTGATACCGATTCGCCGCTGGATGGCCTTCAGCTCGGTCTGCATCTCTTGACGCAACTTGAGGTCGAGGGCCCCGAGGGGTTCGTCGAGCAACAGGACACTCGGCTCGTTGACAATTGCGCGAGCGAGGGCGACCCGCTGGCGCTGGCCGCCCGACAACTGGGCGGGACGTCGCCCCGCGAATCCCTCGAGACGTACCAGGGCGAGGGCCGCCTCGGCCTTTCGCCGTCGCTCCTCGCGGCCAACTCCCGCGACCCGCAGTCCGTATTCGACGTTCGTCACGACGTCCATATGGGGGAAGAGGGCGTAGTCTTGGAAGACGGTGTTCACTGGGCGCAGATGCGCCGGGCGTTGGGTAACGTCGTCGCCGTGGAGCCTGATCGTGCCAGCGTCGGGCGACTCGAAACCGGCCACCATCCGCAACAGGGTGGTCTTGCCCGACCCCGACGGACCGAGCATGGTAAAGAACTCACCGTCGCGGATTTCGAGGGTGATGTCGTGTAACACCGTCGTCTGCGCAAAGGACTTCGCGACGCCGCGAATGTCAATCGCTGATTGATCCCCCATCACGCCTCCCGGTAACGCCCCCGGGCGTACACCGACCATCACGGTACTCGCGAACGTCACTCGCGGTCCACCACGCACTCTTGCAAAGTGGAGGGTGGCACCTCGAGGCCCACGTCACTGACCGCGCCGTCGGTCCCTCCTTATACTGAACTGAGATCAACGACGGGCACGAAGCCGGCCGATGATTCCCGAAACGTGTTGATACCCCGGAGGGCTCGGGCCGTTCCAAACAGTGGAGTCTGAATGAGGTTGCAACGCGTGACAGGGCTAGTCGTCGCGGTGACGTGCGCGGCCCTCGCGTTGCCCGCGGCGGCGACCGCGACGGCGCCCGTGTGGCATCACGCGCAGCGACTGTCGCTCCCGATTGGCGGCGCCGGCCTGCCCCAGGGCTACCTTCCGGCGCTCTCGTGTCCTTCGACGGGTAACTGCAGCGCGGGCGGCGCCTTCAGCGACGCGACCGGCAAAAGCCAAGGGCTCTTGCTCGACGAAGTGAACGGCACGTGGCGGGCGCCGACGAAACTACGCGCACCCCGGGGCGCCGCGACCAATCCGGCGGTCACCGTTGACGCTCTGTCGTGTGGATCGGCCGGCAACTGCTCCGTCGTCGGCAGCTACCAGGACATCGCCGGGAGCCTGCAGAGTTTCGTGGCGAACGAAGTGCGGCGCAAGTGGTCGCGCGCCGTCAAGGTCGCCCTGCCCCTCGGCGCCGCGACCAAAGCGCAGAACAGTGCGACGCGCTCGATCGACTGCCCGTCGCCCGCCAACTGCAGCGCGGTCGGCACCTACGTCAGCGCCGGCACCTCCGTGGGGCACCTCACCGCCTTCACGTTGAGTGAGGTCCGGGGCACGTGGACTCGGGCCCGACAAGTCGCGCTGCCCCGTGACGCCAACACCAACCCCTTCGTGACCATTATTCAGGTTGCCTGTGCGGGCCCGGGACGCTGCAGCGCCGTGGGCTCGTACGTCAACGCGCAGGGGGCGTCGCGCGGACTCGTGGTCGATCAGATCAACGCAGGGTGGGCGCGCGGCGTGCCCATCACCCTGCCCGGCGACGCGAACGCCTTTCCGAGCGCGACCCTGAGCGAGGTCGCGTGCGTGGCGTCGGGCAACTGCACCGCGCTCGGGACCTACACCAACAACGCGGGCGCGGTCGAGGGACTCACGGTCATCGAGAGTGACGGGATATGGACGAGGGCCGTCACGATGGCGATGCCCGCGGGCGCCGCGACCAATCCCCACGTCTTCTTCTACGGCTTTGGGGGTCTCTCGTGTCGCTCGATTGGCAACTGCGCTGCCGGCGGGCAGTACCGCGACGGTGCCGGGCAGTACCAGGGGTTCTTCATCAACGAGAGCGACGGCGCCTGGCAGCCGGCGAGTGAGCTCACCCTCCCGAACGGAGCACTCGCCGCGGGCAAGAACGGCGGCGTGGTCGCGGTGTCATGTCGCTCGGTCGGCAGCTGTAGAGCGGGCGCGGCGTACATCGACGGTGCCGGCAACTACCAGGCCCTCGTGGTGAACGAGCAGTCCAGTCACTGGCAACAGGGCACCATCGTGGCCTTGCCCGCCGGGGCCACGACCGTCGGCGTCGACGGAGGGGTCTACGGTCTGGTCTGTACGGCAACTGACGCGTGCACCGCCACGGGCAGCTACCTGGCCTCGCCGAACCGCTATCAGGGCTTCAGCGTCGCCTTCGACTGATCACAGCCGAAACGGCGTCGGATTCGACGAAAGTTTTGGAATCCGCATGCGAGCGATGACGCTGCCCGGCGAGGGATGACAGTACTGCGCGATGCCGAGGTCGCCCGCGACCGAGAGGAACATGAACGCGTCTTCCATCGAGAACGCCCACTCGTCGACCAAGAGCCGCGCCGCCTCCTCGCAGGCCATCTTCAGCGCGTCATCAATGCTGTCCGGTGAGGTGGCGTGGGTGTAGATCGCCTCAGGGGTCTCGGTGATGGGCCATCCGCCGCACTTGGCCTTGATCACGTCCACTTTGATGATGCCGGTGCCGCCGACCTCGACGCCCGTACCCGAGATCTCGCCGTCGCCCATCGACGCGTGCATGTCGCCGATGGCGAGTTGGGCGCCGGATTGGAAGACCGGCAAGTGGATCGTCGCGCCGATGCCGTTGACGTGATCGTCCATGTTCCCTCCGTGACGATCGGCGAAGAACGTCGAGACGTCCCCGGATGCCGGCGACACACCGATGACGCCGAACATTGGGCGCGCCGGAAACGAGACGCGATCGTTCATGGTCACGACGCCGTTGGCCACGTGGAAGATCCGCGTGGTCGGCGAATGGACCCGGTCGATGAGCTGGCCCCATCCGGGAATGCACATCGCCGCACCCTGGCTCCCCGGTCGGATGTCGAGCAGCGTCACCGAGAGGGTGTCGCCAGGCTCGGCGCCCCGCACGGCGATCGGTCCCGTCGCACTATTGATTCGACTGAGGTCGAGCTTCTCGAGGGTGTCTTCCTCACTCTGGACCTGACCCGTGAAGCAGTCCCATGTCTCAATCTCGATCACGGTGCCGGGCTCGACAGTGACCACCGCCTCGCGCTCCGCGGCGAAGGACCACACGTGCTGGTCACGACCAATCTTGACGGTTGCCTGTTCCATAGTCCCTCCGAAGCGCTCTACCCACGAGTTAAGCAAACTTTGGTGCGCGACGAGGCCACGATATCGATCTCCGCCGCATGGAGACTTGCTGGGACTGTTCGCAACTCGACTCAGCCAGGTCGTCACGCGAGGTCTGTCTCGACACGTTGTGGTGGGGTCTCGAGCTCTCCGACACGCGTACGCTCGACACGCGTGAGGCGACTGCGCCAGAAGATCGAGAACGATCGGGCAGCCCCACGCCACCTCATCACAATTCGCGGTGTGGGCTTTCGCCTTGACGCCTAATCTGCTGGAATGCAGATTGGCGACCTCGCCCCCGACTTCACGCTGCTCGACCACGAGGGTCACGAACAGCGCCTGACGACCTTGCTCGAAGGGGGGCCGGTCGTCCTGTTCTTCTACCCGGCCGCGATGACCAAGGGCTGTACGAAGGAGTCGTGTCACTTTCGCGACCTCGCGAGTGAGTTCGTCGACCTCGGTGCACAGCGCATCGGGATCTCGATGGACGCGGTGGAGCGCCAGTCCCAGTTCGCCGACCACAACGGGCTCGACTACCCGCTGCTCGCCGACGTGCGTGGCGTGGTCGCCGCCCAGTACGGGGTGAAGCGCTCGCTCGATTTCTTGAAGGTGCGCAGAACGACCTTCGTCATTGGTCGCGACCGTCGGATCATCGAGATGGTCAGCAGCGAGATGAACATGGACGTGCACGCCGACCGGGCCCTCGCCGCCTTGCGACCGGGCGCCGCCTAGCGAGCGATGATGGCTGGCGCCGGATCGCTGAGGAAGCCTCCGACGTGGGCCAACACCGCCGAGGCCATGGCGCCGTCGATTTGGCGGTGGTCGAAGGCGATGGAGAGCTCGACCACGTGACGCACCACGACCAGGTCGTCGACGACCCACGGGGACTTCGCGATCTGACCGACCGCCAGAATCGCGCCGGTGCCCGGTGGCAGGATCGGAATCGCGCCGTCGACACCGAACGGCCCCACGTTGGTAATCGTCAGAGTGGTCCCTTGCATCGCACTTGGCGTCGTCGTGCCCGCCCGGGCCGTGTCCACGAGGGTCGTCAGCGCCGCGGCCATCTCGAAGAGGTTCAGCCGGTCCGCGCCCTTGATATTGGGCACGATGAGCCCCCTCGGCGTGTTGGCCGCGATCCCGAGGTTGACGCTTCGCCGCACGACCACCTCGCTCGCCGCGGCGTCGAAACTTGAGTTGATGCCGGGAAAGTGACGGGCCGCGTCGCACACCGCGAGCGCCACGATTGTCAAGGGTGACAGGCGAATCGTGGCGGAGTCCCTGCGACCCCTCAACGACGTGATCAACTCGACGGTTCTGGTCGCGTCGACGCGAACCCACGCCGCCGCGTGCGGCGCGCTAAACGCGCTCTGCACCATCGCCTCGGCCATCGAGCGCAGAACCCCCTTGACCGGAATGCGCTCCTCCTGCGGTCCGCTCGACCATGACGCGAGTTCGCGTCCGACGAATCGCGACGCGACGTTCGGTCCGGTCTCCGCTGCCAACACGTGGGCCGCCTCGACTCCCCCCACGGCCCGTTCGACGTCATCGCGCGTGATCAGTCCATCACGACCTGAACCCGTCAAGAGTGAGAGTTCCACTCCGCGCTGCTTGGCGTAGAGCCGGACCGGTGGCGTCGAACGCACGCTCGGAGTGGCGGGCGCGGCGGTGGTCTCCTCCGACGGTGGCGCCTCGGTCACGACCGACCTCGCGCCGGGACGACGGTGTTGGCGGGTGACGACCGAATCTTCGTTCGCCACGCCGTAGCCAATGAGGACGGCCTGACGACCCTGGCCGACCGGGGCCTCCGCTTCGGTCGGGATCGACGCGACAGCCGGCGGGGTCGTCGCGGCGCCGCCAACCTCGAAGCTGATCAGAGGTCGGTGGACCTCGATGATGTCGCCCACGACCCCGTGCAACGTCACGACGGTGCCCGCGTAGGGACTCGGCAGTTCGACGACCGCCTTGGCGGTCTCGATGTCGACGAGTGGTTGGTTCAAGACGACGGTGTCACCGACCGCGACCTTCCACGTGACAATCTCGGCCTCGGTCAGTCCTTCACCGACGTCCGGTAGGAGAAAGGTCTCTTCGCTCAACTGTCGTATCCCATCGTTCGGTCGACCGCGTCGAGGATGCGGTCCACGCTCGGTCGAAAGTCGTCCTCGATCCTGGACGGTGGGTAGGGCACGTGGTAGCCACTCACCCTCAGACCCGGTGCGCGCAACGAGTAGAAGCACCGTTCGGTCAACTCGGCGACGATCTCGGACCCGATCGACGCCGTGTGCGGCGCCTCCTGGACGACCACCAGCCGGCCCGTCTTCTGGACGGACCGCGCCATCGTGTCGAGGTCGAGTGGAGCGACCGACCGTGCATCGATCACCTCGAGGGAGGTGCCCTCGAGTTCGGCGGTGTCGGCCGCTCGCAGCATTGTCTTGACGGATGAACCGTAACCAATGACGGTCACGTCCCGTCCCTCACGACGGACTTCGGCCTCGAAGAGGCCCCGGGGAGCACCCTCGAGGTCGACCTCGCCCTTCTCCCAGTAGCGGCTCTTGGGCTCGCAGAAGATGATCGGATCGTCGTGCTCCACCGACTGCTGGATCATCCAGTACGCGTCGTTCGGAGTGGCGCACGAGACAACGCGCAGCCCCGCCGTCTGGGCGAAGTAGGACTCGGGGCTCTCCGAATGGTGCTCGATCGCGCCGATTCCCCCCTGAAACGGAATGCGGATCACGAGGCCCATGGTGTAGACGCCCTCGGAGCGCTTGTGCAGCTTGGCGACCTGGGAGACGATCTGGTCGAACGCGGGATAGACGAAACCGTCGAACTGAATCTCACAGACCGTGCGGTAGCCGCGTATGGCCAGTCCCACCGCCGTGCCGACGATCGCCGACTCGGCCAGCGGTGCGTCGATCACGCGATCCTCTCCGAAGTCCTTCTGTAGACCGTCGGTGATGCGAAAGACGCCACCCAGGCGGCCGATGTCCTCGCCCATCAAGAGGACCTTGGGGTTCTTCTCCATCGCTCGTCGCAGTCCCTCGTTGAGGGCCTTGGCCATGGTCATCGTGGTCGACGCCATCAGTGACTGCCGCCACTGATGCCGAGCTCCACCATCTCGCGACGGCCCTCGTCGACGAGCGGGTGCGGCGCCGCGTAGGCGTGGTCGAACATCGTGATCGGATCGGGTCGCCCCATGGCGAGGACGTCGTCGCGTAGCTTCAGCGCGAGGCTCTCCGCCTCCGCGGCGACCTTCTCGAAGGTTGCCTTATTCACTTTGTACTCGCGCACCAGCAGCGACTTGACACGCTCGAGCGGGTCACGATGCTTCCACACCTCGACCTCGGCGTCGATGCGATAGCGCGTCGGGTCGTCCGAGGTCGTGTGGGCACCGATACGGTAGGTGTAGGCCTCAATCAGCGTCGGGCCACCCCCGACGCGCGCATTCTCGAGGGCCCGCCGCGTGACCTCGTAGACCGCGAGCACGTCGTTGCCGTCCACGCGAATCCCGGGGAATCCGAAGCCGTGGGCGCGGTGCGAGAGAGGGATCCTCGACTGCACCGACGAGGGGGTCGAGATGCCCCACTGGTTGTTCTGACAGAAAAAGACAACGGGGGCGTTGAACGACGCGGCCCACACGAAGGACTCGAGGACGTCGCCCTGGCTCGACGCGCCGTCGCCGAAAAACGTCAAAACGGCCTCTTCCGCGCCGTCTCGTTGGACGCCCATCGCGTAGCCCACGGCGTGCAGTGTCTGATTGCCCAGGACGACTGTCGGCACCGAGTGGCGATACTTCTGGGGGTCCCAGCCACCGGTCGTCACCGCGCGAAAGACCCGCAGCATGTCCTCGGGCGGTACGCCGCGACACCAGGCCACGCCGTGCTCGCGATACGAGGGAAAGGAGAAGTCCTTCGGTGCGAGAGCGCGTCCGGCACCGATCTGTGCCGCCTCTTGGCCCTGGACTGGCGCCCACAGGGCCAGTTGGCCCTGGCGCTGCAGCGACGTCGATTCGTTGCACAACCGGCGAATAATGACCATGTCGCGGTAGAGGCCAACGATCTCGTCGCGTCCGAGGGTCGACTCGTAGTCGGGATTGACGTTGCGCAGGCCCTCGGGAGTCAGCAACTGGACCAGTTCCTCGTCGATCATCGACTCTCCTTAGACCACGAACTCGCTCGAACCTTACTCTCGTACGATAAACGGATGCCTAGGCTCCTCGTCGACGTAGGTCCCCTCCGAGCAAACCGCGACTTTCGTTTCCTCTACTTCGGCCAGGTGATCTCGCTACTCGGCAGTAATTTGACGGTGGTCGCCGTGCCCTTCCAGGTGTATCGGGAGACCCATTCGAGCCTGTGGGTCGGACTCGCGAGCGTGCTACAACTTCCCTTCCTCGTCACCGGTGCACTCTGGGGTGGTGCGATGGGTGACCGTGGCGACAAGCGTCGCCTCATGCTCGCCTGTTCGTCGCTCCTCGCACTGCTCAGCGCGGCGCTCGCCCTCAACGCGCGCTTCGACCACGGTCACCTGTTCGTGCTCGTGCTGCTGGCCGCGATGTCGGCGGGGATCGCGGGTTTCTCGGCGCCGCTACGTTCGGCGGCGATTCCCTCACTCGTCGGCGCGCAGGAACTGGTCGCGGCCTTTTCGCTGAACCAGCTCGCGTTCAACGTGGCGGTGGTCGTTGGTCCGGCGATCGCGGGCCTGTTGATTGCGGGCGTCGGACTCTTCTCCTGCTACGGCGTCGACGCGGTCACTTTCACGCTGCTCACCGTCTTTACGATGTTCCTCACGCCAATGCCGGCGACCGGCCGCCACCGCGACACGCGGATCCTCCGGTCCGTCGCCGAGGGGTTCCGCTACGTACGAGGCCACGTCGTGACCCAGGCCGTGTACCTCGTCGATCTGAACGCCATGGTCTTTGGACTGCCGCGGGCGCTCTTTCCCGCCGTCGCGTTGACGATCTACCACGGTGGGCCCCGAACCCTAGGACTGCTGTACGCGGCCCCGGGCGCCGGCGCGGTCGTCATGGCGATCGCGACGGGCTGGCTGGCTCGCGTCCAACGGCAGGGTCGCCTCGTGGCGATGACCGTCGTCGCGTGGGGCTCAGCAATGACGCTATTTGGCCTCGTGCACGTGGCGTGGTTCGGACTGGCCTGTCTCGCCTTCGCCGGCGCCATGGACGTGATCTCCACGGTGTTGCGCAATACCATTATCCAGACCGCGATCACTGACGAGTTTCGCAGCCGCATCTCTTCGATCTACCTGGCCGTCGTGACCGGCGGTCCGCGCCTGGGCGATCTGGAGTCGGGAGTGGTGGCGAGCCTCTCCTCCACCGAGTTCTCAATCGTGTCGGGCGGGGTGGCCTGCGTCGTCGGCGTCGTCGCACTGATGCGGTGGCGACCGACTTTTTGGAACCGGGTGGCTCCCTAGGCCGAGCGCACCGGTAGGGAGCGGCGACGGCCGTTGGTCACGCTCGCCAGCTGCCCGCAGGCCGCGTCAATCGATCGGCCGCGCGTGTGGCGGACCGTGGCGTTCACGCCACGCTCGACCAGCCCGTCGCGGAACTGGCGCACGCGCTGGGCCGACGAGCCCATCACGAGATAGCCCGGTGTGGGATTGAGCGGGATCAGGTTAACGTGCGCGCGCAGTGGCAACGCGTACTTCGCCAATTCGTCCAGAGCGTCCTCGGTGTCGTTCACCCCATCGATGAGCGCCCACTCGAAGCTGAGTCGTCGTCCCGTGGCGGCCATCCACGTCACGCAGGCCTCGCGGAGTCGTTCGAGCGGGTAGCGACGGTTCAGTGGCACCAACTCACTGCGCGTCGCATTGTTCGCGGCGTGCAGGCTGACCGCGAGCGTCAGCGGTAGTCCTTCGCCGGCCATTCGTTCGATGGCGGGCGCCACGCCCACGGTCGAGACCGTGAGGTGGCGTGCCGAGAGGCCCCGGTAGTCGTGGAGGCGCCGAATCGCGTTCATCGTCACGCGATAGTTCGCGAGCGGCTCGCCCATCCCCATGAACACCACGTTCGACAGGCGTCGCGGCGCGGCCGCGCGAACGGCGAACATCACCTGTTCGAGGACCTCGCCGGCGGTGAGATGTCTCGAGAAGCCGGCTTGACCCGTCGCGCAGAACGTGCAACCCATCGCGCAACCGGCCTGACTCGAGACGCAGACGGTGACCCGGTCGTCGTAGCTCATGAGCACCGTCTCGATAGTCGAGCCGTCCCCGAGACGAAAGACCCACTTGCGCGTAGCGCCGTGATCGCTCTGTACGTCGTTGGCGACAACGAGGCCGGAGGGGAACTGCTCGGCCAGACGCGAGCGCAACGCCTTCGGGATCGTGGTGATGTGGCCAATCTCTTGACCTTCGGTCCACAGACCGTGCCAGACCTGCTCGACGCGGTAGTGCGGTTCATCGTCCATCAGGGCGGCAAACTCATCTCTGTTGTACTCGTAGGCCGACGGCATCACCCCACGCTAGAGGGCCGAGCGGAAGATTCCCGAAGCGGAACCTGCCCACACCCGCACGGTTCTTAGTCGCTCCTTCGAGTCCTCTTGTGGTGCTCTTGCCCCCGGCCGCGAGACTTCGCTCAGTCCACGCCCAGAGAAAGCAGATCAACGTGATCGCGTTTATCCTCTCCCTCCCCCTGATTCTCCTCACCTTGACGACGGGTCTCGTCGTGCCTTGGCTCGCACTGCGCTTGGAGATGACCCACCGCGCCGAGCGACGTTTGGAGGATGCCCTCAAGGCGCTCGAGACCGCGAAGCGTCTCGTCCGTGACCAGGCGTCCACGATCGAGGCCTACCGGGAGCTCGTGGCGCTCGACGGGCGCTACGCGTTGGCGCCGCTCTCGCCAAGCCCTCAGCGCTGGGCGCAACTGGCGCGGGCCGCTCGGGGGTCGTGAACTCTGCTTGACTCGGTAGCGGTCCTGTCGCGTACGCGGCCCCCGACAACAGGAGCATCATGGAACTTAACAACACCTCAGCCGTCGTCACCGGTGGAGCGTCGGGACTCGGCGAGGCCACCGCGCGCGCCCTCTTCGCCCGTGGCGTCACCGTCGTGGTCGCCGACCTCAACGATGAGCGTGGCGCCGCCGTCGCCACCGAGATTGGGGGCGCGTACGTTCACTGTGACGTGACCAACACCGCAGAGGTCATTGCGGCGATTGAGGCGGCTAAGGCGATGGCCCCGCTCTGGTCCACCGTCAACTGCGCCGGCATTGGATGGGCCACGAGAACCATTGGTAGGGACGGGGAGTACGCCTCCGCGCACGACCTCGACCTCTATCGCAAGGTGATCGAGATCAACCTCATCGGCACGTTCAATGTCTGCCGACTGGCGGCCACCGCCATGAGCCACAACCGCCCCGACGTTGACAACATGCGCGGGGCGCTCGTGAACACCGCGTCGGTCGCCGCCGAGGACGGCCAGATCGGCCAGGTCGCCTACTCGTCATCCAAGGGCGGCATCGTGGGCCTCACATTGCCGCTCGCGCGCGACATCGCGCCCATTGGCGTGCGCGCGAACTGCATCCTGCCGGGCCTAATCGATACGCCAATCTACGGTACCGGCCCTCAGTCCGACGAATTCAAGGCTCGGTTGGGCGCGGGCGTGCTCTTTCCCAAGCGCCTCGGGTACGCCGAGGAGTTCGCGTCACTCGCGGTCGAGTTGCTCTCCAACAGCTACATGAACGGCGAATCGATTCGCATCGACGCCGGCATTCGCATGCAGCCGAAATAGCAGACGTCACCGTCGCTCGCAACCCCGTCCGACGTTCGCTTCCGACGTCGAGGTGGACGTCAGCGGCGACCAGCCCTCGAGGGCCGCGTCGGTCGGGCGTTGACAGCGTCCGGGGGTCACCCCGTGGACGATTCAGTCCGAGCGTCGCGATCGAACGTCGCTCCGCAGGTCTACCGGGTCGCTCGTGCGCGTCGGCGCCGATCAACGTTTCGTATCGTTGAGACAACGAGGGTCGGTCGAGTCACGCTCGCTCCCTGCGCGTCGACCGCGAATTAAATCTCTCGAGCTTCAGCGACGTTGTCGAACCGGGCAAACTCGCCACGCCACGTGAGGTGCGCGGTGCGCGTGGGACCGTTTCGGTTCTTACCCACGATGATCTCCGCGTCGGCCTTCTTGTCGTTGGCGACCTCGCCGTACTGCTCGGGGCGAAAGAGGAACAGTACGACGTCGGCGTCCTGCTCGAGCGAGCCCGATTCGCGAAGGTCCGACATCATCGGCCGCTTGTCCGCTCGTTCTTCGAGCTTTCGCGACAGCTGCGAGAGGGCGATGACCGGGCACTGCAACTCACGGGCCAGGATCTTGAGTGATCGGCTCATCTCCGAGACCTCCACCTGGCGATTCTCCGCACGTCCGCGCGAACTCATTAACTGCAGGTAGTCAATGATCACGACGCCGAGGTCGCCGTTCTGCTGACGAATGCGTCGGGCCCGCGCTCGTACGTCCATCACGGTCAACGCCGGGTTGTCGTCAATGAAGACCTTCGCCGATTGCAGGTATCCGAACGCCTCGTGGGCGCGGTTCCAGTCGGTATCACTGAGGTCACCGGTGCGCAACTTCGAAGAGTCAATCCGGGCGGTCGAGGCGAGGATCCGCTCGGCAAGTTCCTGGCGGCTCATCTCGAGAGAGAAGAAGAGTGCCGGCCGCTTCACGACCGCCCCGACGTGAATCAGGATCCCCAGGGCGAAGGCCGTCTTACCGGTACCCGGTCGAGCGCCGATGATGGTCATGCTGCTCGGCTGCAGGCCTTGCAGAATCAGGTCCAACGATTTATAACCGGTCTCTAGACCGTTGATCCTTCCACGGGTCTCGCCCCGCTCTTCGAGAATGTCCGCTTCACTGAGCAACAGACGCTGCAGGGGTGAGACCGAGTCGGTCCGACCCTGGTCACCAATGGCGTTGATCTTGCGTTCGGCCTCGTCAATGAGGCCCACCACGTCCTCGCTCGCGACGTAGGCGTCGTCGACGATCTCACCGGCCACCGATATGAGCCGGCGCTGCTGCGCCTTCTCACGAACGAGTTCGGCGTAGTGCTGGGCGTTCGCCGCGGAGGGCGTATTCATTTGCAACGCCGAGAGCACGGCGAGCTCGACCGCCACGGCTCCGCGCTCTTGGAGTTTCGCCTGCACGGTCACGTAGTCAACGGGCTCTCCCGAGTTCGCCAGAGCGATGATGGCGCTGAATATCTGGCCGTGCAGCGGACGATAGAAATCTTCGGGTTGCACCGTTTCGTACGCCACACTGACCGCTTCGGTCGAAAGCAGCATCGCGCCGATCAACGACTCTTCGGCCTCGATGGCACTGGGCGGAACACGTCCACCGCCAGTGGCCTGGCGACCTCGGTCGGATTCAATCTGCGTCATAAGACCTCAACGGTTGCCCACTATGGCTGTGCGGCACAAGAACAACAACGTGGGGAAATACCTGTGCTTAACTTCACGAAATTTAGTGTCACATCACGCTGTTACATCACCACGCCGGGGCAGTGCCCCGGCGTGGTGAGAACGTTGTGATGCGTTGGACTACTTGGCCACGACCTCCACGTTGAGCGTGGCGACGACACCATCAAACAGTGACGCGGTCACCGTCGCGGTACCGATCTCTTTTAAGTGTTCCCTCATATGAATCGCGTGGCGATCGAGTGAGATCCCGGTCGCGGTGCGCAGCACGTTGACGATGTCGGACTCGGTGACCGATCCGAACAGTCGCCCATTCGCACTGGCACGAGCGGCCACCGTCAACACCTGGCCCTCGATCAACCCCCGCTGGGTTTCGGCGGCCTCGCGACTCTGGGCGTCGCGAACGTCACGGGCCTTGCGCATTGACGTGGCCTGTAGTTCGGAGGTCGCACTGGCCGCGAGAGCTGCGCCGGAGGGGAGGAGGAAGTTTCGTGCGTATCCCGACTTCACCTCGACGATGTCGCCGCGCCGGCCCACGCCGAGGACGTCACTGCGCAGAAGTACCTTCATTCGCTGACCTTTTCGAGAGTCTCGGAAGCGACGACCTCGGCGCTGGCGCTCGCGTCGTCGACGGCGACGGCCGCGACGTCGGCGACGGTCTTCTCGACTGACGCCTCGGCACTGTCCCGATCGGGACGTGGTCCCCGCGGTCCGCGGTCGTCGCGACCGCCGCGTCCGCCGCGGCGCTCGGTCACGGTGCGCTGGGTGTACGGCAACAGGGCGAGCTCCCGCGCCGTTTTGATGGCGTCGGTCACGTCACGCTGGTGTTGCTGGCAGTTGCCCGACACTTTCCGTCCACGAATCTTGCCGCGGTCCGAAATGTACTTGCGCAACTGGGCCAAGTCCTTGTAGTCAACGGTGTCGACGCCGTGTTGGCAGAAGGCGCAGGGCTTCTTCTTGGCTCCGCGACGCGTGTCGATCTTGGGGGCGCGCTTGGGCGGTTTGGGATTATTAATACGGGGCACTAGAAGGGCTCCTCATCAAAGGCGTAGGTGCTTGGTTCGTTCGAGCGCGGGGCGGCCGCCGGTCGGTCGTTCGACTGGAAGTTGCCACCTTCGGCGCGCGGGGTCTTCGTGACGGCGGCCGTCGCCCACTTGAGGCTCGGTCCGATCTCGTCGGCATTGATCTCGACAATCGAGCGCTTGTCGCCGTTCTCGGTCTCCCAGCTGCGCTGCTCGAGACGTCCGTTCACAATGACCCGTGATCCCTTCGACAGTGAGTTCGCGGCGTTCTCGGCGAGGGAGCCGTAGCCCACGACCTCGAAGTACGAGACGCGCTCCTCCCACTCTTGGGTCTGGCGGTTCTGCCACCGGCGATTGACGGCGATCGAGAGGCGAAGCGCCGCCTGACCGCTATTGAGGAATTTCAGTTCCGGGTCGCGGGTGACGTTTCCGACGACAGTAATTGCATTATCGGCCATGTTCTTCTCCTTGTTTCGCTGAGCGTCCGAAACTACGCCTGGGCCGTAACACGGCTGGCGCTCTTTCGCACGTGACGTCGCAGGATCTTGAAGCGCAGGACTTCGTCCGAGAGGGTCAAGATGCGGTCCAGCTCGACGACGGTGATCGACTCGCCCGCGAACTCCACCAGCACGTAGTAACCCTCTTTACGCTTGTTGATCTCGTACGCCAAGGGACGCTTGCCCCAACGGTCGATGGCTCCCGGAGTTCCACCGTGGGTTCGGATGGTCTCCAACGCTCGGTCGAGAGCGATCTGGATACTCTGCGCGTCGACGGCGGTGTCGAACACGATCATGGTCTCATAGGGCCTCATGGCCGGTTTCCTTTCCCTCTGGTCCGGCTCGGCCGGGCTCTGCGGAAAACAGAGCAGGGTTCTCTGGCACTCCCCCACGTTCGCGGGAAGGACCAGCCTACTCCACTCCCCCGGAGTGGCTAGTCGAAGAGCCCGTCCGGGCTCGCGTAGGCCTCGTCGCGGCTCGGAAAGTCTCCACTGCGCACGTCGGTCGCGAAGTGGCCCACCGCCTCGGTGATCTGGGCACCGAGGTCGGCGTACTGACGGACAAACTTCGCCGGCGTGCGGTCCGTCAGACCAAGGAGATCGTGAAAGACCAGAACCTGGCCATCAGTGTCCGGTCCGGCCCCGATGCCGATCGTGGGGATGTCGATCACGTCCGTCACGTGCTGACCCACCACGCTCGGCACGCCTTCAATGACAATGGCGAAGGCGCCCTCGTCCTGGAGTACGGCCGCGTCCTCCAGCAGCAGCTTGGCCGCCTCGTGCGTCCTGGCCTGGACCTTGAAGCCCCCGAACTTCATGACGCTCTGGGGAGTGAGGCCGAGGTGACCCATGACGGGGATCTCCGCGGCGAACAACGCCCGCACCACGTCGCGTCGGGCCTGGCCGCCCTCGAGCTTGACGCTGTGGGCGCCGCTGCGGATGAGGGCGGCGGCGTTTCGAACGCTCTCGTCAATACTCAAGTGGTAACTCAGCCACGGCATGTCGGCGACCACGTGGACGTCGCAGCGCGCGGCCGCCACCGCCCGCACGTGGTGGCACATATCGTCAATCGTCACGTGGAGCGTGTTTTCGTGACCCAGCACGACGTTGGCGAGTGAGTCCCCGACGAGTATCAAGTCCACCCCGGCGGCCGCGACGTAGCGCGCGCCGGGCTCGTCGTAGGCGGTCACCATGACGAGTGGCGCTGCGCCGTGGCGCCTCTTGCGCGCACGGATCGCCGGCGCGCCGAGCACTACTCGCCCACTTCCTGGCGCTGGGCCGACTGCGGGCGTCGCACCCGGCGCGCGCCGGCCGACCACTTGCGAACCAGGTGGTGGAAGTTGCAACCGACGCAGACCTCGACCGCGTAACACTGCACCGGGTCCTCGCGGCGCTCGAGCTTCAACAGCTCCGCGCGCGACGTGGGACAGGTCCCGCCCGCGGGAAGACGAGCCCCAAAGACGTAGGTCACCTCGACGAGCTCCACGTCACTGCAGACGGGGCAGGTTTCGCCGGTCTTGCGCCCGATGTTGCGCGCCGCACGCAGTAGTTCGGGATGGGCGTCACAGACGTCTTCGTAGCGCAGCAACCCGGCGGCGACCTTGGCCAGCATGGCGTGACGCACGAGACCGAACTCGACAACTGCTCCGTCGGCAGTGCTGGTGCGGAACCGCTTATCCATTACGGGTGACACTACAGGCCAGCAATTGCACCGCCACGGCATGGGCGTCACGTTCGATATATCGAACTGATACTATGTTTGACGTGTTAGACATCGCCATCCTGGGACTGTTGATGGACCGAGACCATCACGGATACGAGATTCGCACGCAGTTGCGTGAGCGTCTCGGGCTCTGGGCGAACGTCTCGTTCGGATCGATCTACCCCGCACTCGCCCGCCTTGCACGCTACGGCCTCGTAGAAGCAGTGGTGGCGAGTGACGCACGCATCGGGTCGCTGTCGACCGGATCACTCTCGGGCGAGCGTGCCTCGCTTCGCTCCCTGCGCAGTGCCCCGGGCATCGGGCGGCGGGGTCGCAAGGTCTACCGCATAACCGCCAAGGGACGCGAAGAGTTCGTGACGCTGCTGAGCGATCCCGCGACCCTCGATGACAGCAAGAACTTCTCTCTCCGCATGGCGCTCGCGAAGTACCTCACCCCGAGCCTGCGGGTGGGGCTACTCGAGCGCCGCCGCAGCGACCTCGTGGCCCGTCTGGCCGAAGTGCGGGTTAGCGCGCACAACGAACAACTCGACTCGTACGCCCGAAGTGTGATGGAACACGCGGCCCGGGGTGTGGAGTTGGACCTCGCGTGGATCGACAACCTGTTGTCCACCGAACGAAGTAACCAGCAATCCTTCGCACGAGAAGCGAAGTAGGAAAGGAGCGCCATGGAGAAGATTCGTGTGGCCATTGCGGGCGTCGGAAACTGCGCAAGCTCGCTCGTACAGGGCGTGACGTACTACCGCGACGCCAAGGCCGGCGACCACGTGCCTGGCTTGATGCACGTCGTGCTCGGCGGCTACCACGTCAGTGAGATCGAGTTCGTCGCCGCCTTCGACGTCGACGGTTCCAAGGTCGGGAGCGACCTCAGCAAGGCCATCGATGGAGGGATGAATAACACGGTCAAGTTCGCCGACGTCCCCTCGCTCGGAGTCAGCGTTCTTCGCGGTCCCACGATGGACGGCCTCAACAAGTACTACCGCGCCGTGATCGAAGAGTCGCCGGCTGAGCCGGTCGACGTCGCCCAGGCCCTGCGCGACGCGCGCGCCGAGGTCTTGGTCTCGTACCTGCCTGTCGGATCCGAGGAGGCCCAGCGCCACTACGCCCAGGCGGCGCTCGACGCGGGGGTGGCCTTCGTAAACGCCATCCCCGTCTTCATTGCCTCGGACCCGGTGTGGGCCCAGAAGTTCGTCGACGCCGGCGTGCCGATCATTGGTGACGACATCAAGAGCCAGGTCGGGGCGACGATCGTCCATCGGGTGCTCACGCGTCTCTTCGAGGACCGCGGCCTCGCGCTCGACCACACCTACCAGTTGAACGTCGGCGGCAACATGGACTTCAAGAACATGCTGGAACGAGAGCGCCTCGAGTCCAAGAAAATCTCCAAGACCCAGGCCGTCACGTCCCAACTGGACTTCAGCCACCTGGACCCCGACGACGTGCACATCGGACCAAGTGACCACGTGCCGTGGCTGCTCGACCGCAAGTGGGCCTACATCCGCATGGAGGGTCGCAACTTCGGCGACGTGCCGCTCAACATCGAACTGAAGCTCGAAGTCTGGGACTCCCCCAACTCCGCGGGCGTCATCATCGACGCGGTGCGCTGCGCCAAGGTCGCCCTCGACCGGGGCATCGGTGGACCAATCATCGGTCCGTCCGCCTACTTCATGAAATCCCCTCCCGTACAGTTCCACGACGACATCGCGCACAACATGGTCGAGGAGTTCGCCGACCAGGGCGCCGAGAATCCCGTCTGGCCATAGGTTTCGCTCGCCCCACGCTCCCGTCGCGACGGAAGCGTTGTCGTCAGCGGCGCAGTTCGTCCCACCATTCGCGCAGGCGAACAGCCGCCTCATCAGGGGTGATCTCGCCCTCGTCGAGGCGGATCTCCATCAAGAAGTCGAGGGCCCGCCCCACGACTGGACTCGGCGCGATGTCGAGCAGGGCCATCACGGCGACACCGTCGAGTGCGGGCCGCAGGCGACTCAGGTCCTCTTGCTCGCGTAGTTCGTCAATGCGTACGATGAGCTCGTCCATACGCTGCGCCAGTACGGCCGCCTTGCGAGCGTTGCGAGTGGTGCAGTCGCACCGGGTCAACTCGTTGAGATCGTCGAGTAGTGGTCCCGCGTCTCGAACGTAGCGCCGAACGGCCTTGTCGCTCCATCCCATTTTGTAGGTGTGGAAGCGCAGGTGCAGCTCCACGAGTGCGCTGACGTCGTCGATCATCTCCTGGGAGTACTTCAGTGCGGCCATGCGTTTTCTCGTTATTTTGGCGCCCACCACCTCGTGGAAGCGAAAGGTGACCCCTTCGTCGCCGATGGCCCGCGTGTTGGGCTTACCAATGTCGTGAAACAGGGCCGCGAGACGCAGACGAAGCGTTGGCGAGGTCTTGTCGACGACGGCCCACGTGTGCTTCAGCACGTCCTTGTGTTGATGAATCGGGTCCTGTTCGAGTTGCAGTTTGGGCAGTTCTGGAAAGAAGTGGTCGGCCAGGCCGGTTCGCACGATGAAATCGAGACCGATGGAGGGCTCGGCGGTCGCCATCAAGAGGTCGAGCTCCCCGCGAATTCGTTCGGACGAGACCTTCGCGAGCTTGTCGGCCATCGCGGTCGCCGCGATTTCGATGCTCGGGTCGATGGACATCTTGAATCGCGCCGCGAATCGCGCCGCGCGCAGCATCCGCAGGGGGTCGTCGCGAAAGAGGATCTCGGGATCGATGGGGGTGCGCAGCACCAACTCG
Organism: Acidimicrobiales bacterium; assembly: GCA_025362585.1. Classification (GTDB taxonomy): domain Bacteria; phylum Actinomycetota; class Acidimicrobiia; order Acidimicrobiales; family RAAP-2; genus RAAP-2. Next base: position 63,822 of record JANYFR010000018.1, read on the forward strand.
TGGAGGTCGCCAAAGCCGTGGTGGTAGTCGAACAGCGTCTGAACGTCCGCAGTGCGCGCGTCGAGTGCCACGACGTCGAGCGCGAGGGCGTTGATCGTGAAGTCGCGGCGACTGAGATCGGCCTCGAGCGAGTCGCCCCACTCCACCGAGGGCTTGCGCGAGTGATCGACGTACGCCTCGGAGCGAAAGGTGGTGATCTCCGCGCGCACCCCACTCGCGCGCAGTAGCCCGCCGATCGTGCCAAAGGCGCGGCCCTGCTCCCAGAGCGCGCCGCAGAGCGGCGTCATGAGCCGCACGATGTCGTCGGGACGGGCGTTCGTGGTGTAGTCAATTTCGAACTCCTCGCCCCGGGCCACGCCCAGGATCGCGTCGCGCACCGAACCGCCAACGGCGTACAGCGAGAAGCCCGCCGCGGCGAACGCGCGAGCCAGGGGACTCGAAATGTGGGCAAGTTCGTTGAGTCGGTCGTGGACGAGATCGTAAGAAGTCACTTCGATCGAGGGTAGTTGGCGCCCGTCGTGACGGCTGCACGAAGGTAGCCTGTGAAAGCATGTTCCACCGATTTTCGACCTGGTGGCGGGCGCTCGGCGTCGTACTACTCAGCCTCGCGACGGTGCCGTGGCCCTCGGCCGCGCAGGCCCTGACGTCGCCGACGTTCACGATCGATCACCAGGACGTCGTGGCCGTACTCTCCGCGAGCGGGGCCGGACGATACAGCACGACCATCAGCCTGGCGTCGCGCGACCCGACGACTCGAGTCCAGGTGGCCATCTTCCCCCGCCTCGTCGAACGCTCCCAGGTCGCCGCGATCACCAACGGCGCGGGCACGACGGCCCGGCCGACCGCGGTGACCCGACTAATTCCGATCTCGTGCGTGCATCAAAACGAAGTCACGATCACTGTCGACGTGCACACCAGGCGTCCGGGACCGTCCCACGGGCCCTGCGCCGGCGCGAGGCCGCGACTTCGACTTCGCTGTTCGGGGGCGCGCTGCGATGGCGTCTACCCGTTGCGAATCGCGGTGAGCGTGCACGGCGCGTTGACGACCAAATGGTCCCTCCTGGTCGTCCAGACCACACCGGTCGCCCAGCCTCTCCAGGTCAGCCTGATCTTGACCCTCGACCCCTCGTCGTGGCGTCACCTCCACCGCGCCATCGCCGTCCTCGACACCATTGGTCGCCACGCGTCGCCCGTCACCCTGAGCGCCGACTATCGCACGCTCGTCGCGGTCCAGGCGAACAGTCCCCTGAGTTTTCAGTTTCAGGCGGCCCTCGAAAGAGCACTCACCAGTCCACTGCACCAGATCGTCGACGCACCGCCCGGTTTCGTTGACTTCGCCGGACTGGTGGCGAACGGCCTGGGCCGCCAGGTACGCGAGCAACTCTCGTTGTCGTCAGACCTCCTCAAGACCTTGACTGGTCGCTACGTCGACGGACCAGTGCTCTTGAACGGCGCGCCCAGCGTCGCGAGCCTGGTGGCCCTCAACCACTCTGGCGTCAGCAACGTGGTGATCCCCGAAGAAGATCTCAGCGTGGCCCCCTCCTCGACCCTCGACTGGGGTTCGCCCTTCCACGTCGAGGGTGCCGGACCGCTGAGCGCCCTCACGACCGACGGACCGCTCTCGCGCCTGGCGACCGATTCGTCGATTGAGCCCGGACTTCGGGCCGCACTGACGCTCGCGACCCTCGACTTTCTCCACTTCGAGGCACCGTTCGCGTCGGCGCCTCGCACGGTGGTGATCGAGGCGCCGGTCGCCCTCGCCTCGGCGCCCTACGTCAACGACCTTCTGGCCAGTTTTCGCCACGACCCTTTCGCCCAATTGGCGACGCTCTCACCGTCGTTCAACAGTGCGCTCGTCGGCTCGAACGGCGCTCCGAGCTCTCGCGCGCTGGCGTCGGACGCGACGCCGTCACACTGGACGGGGCACAACGTGAGTTCGCTGCGGACGCTGATCGCCGGCGTCACTTCCTACAGCGACGCCGTGTCGTCGAGCAACGTGGGCTCGAGGTTGCGCGTCGCCGTCGCGAGCGCCGAGACCTCCGGTGGTCCCGACGTTCGTCAGACCGCCATCAACGCCGTCCAGGCCGCGCTCGGCGTCCAATTGAGCAACTTCTCAGTCGATCCGAGCACGATCACCCTCGCCGGCCCGGGAACCTCACTGCCGATCACCCTGCTGAGTCGCGCCAACTACACCGTCACCGCCGAGGTCCACCTCATCACCGACCGACTCTCGTTCCCCAAGGGCAACCGGTTCGTCATCGTGATGGATTCGCCGACCAAATCGTTGCGTGTGCCTACCGCTCCCCACTCGGGCAGCAACCTCACCCTGCAGGTGGTCATCACCACGCCCGACAACCACATCGTCCTCGCCCGGGCCGCGATCCAGGTCAGAATTGCGGGCACGTCGATCGTCGGCTACCTCCTCACCTTCGCCTCGCTCGTCGTCCTCGCCTACTGGTGGCTGCGTACGTCTCGACGGCGCCACAAGGGCCGTCACGCCCGATGACCGCTGTGTCGACCCACGGAGCGCGCGTCCTCTCGATGGCGAGCGGGACCCTCGTCTCGCGTCTCACCGGACTCCTTCGCGTGCTCGTGCTGGCCTGGGTGCTCGGCTTCACGCCAATCGCCGACGCCTTCAACCTCGCCAACACCGTTCCGAACATGCTGTTCGACCTGGTACTCGGCGGCGTCGCCGGGGCGACCTTCATCCCCGTATTCGTGGAGCGACTCGCCCTGGACGGGGAACGGCGCGCCTGGAAGTCGATTTCGAGCGTGATCACCGCGGCGCTGCTCGTGCTGGCGACGGCGTCAGTGGTCGCGTGGTTCTCTGCGCCGTGGATCATCGACGGTTTCACGTTCATGCATCACGTGAGCTCCGCGCGGTCCGCGGCGTCGCTCGTGCAGCAGCGTCAAGTCGCGACCGAACTGCTGCGCTGGTTCGTCCCCCAGATCTTCTTCTACGGCCTCATCGGCATTGCGACGGCGCTGCTCAACATCCGCAGCCGCTTCGGCATCGGCTCGTGGGTCCCGGTCGCCAACAACCTCGTCTGCATCGCGGTACTGGTGTGGTTCCATCTCGTGGACCCGGGCCCGACCCTCGCGACCCTGCACGGGTCGCACGATCTGTTCTGGCTGGGGATTGGCACGACAGTGGGTGTGGCCGTCCAGTTCCTCTGCCTCGCGCCTTCGCTCGCCAAGAGTGACCTGTGGCGGCTCTCGTGGCGGCTCAACCTGCGCGACCCCGCCGTGAGGGCCGTGGGGCGTCTCGGCAGCTGGACCCTGCTCGTCGTGGTCGCTAACCAGGTGTCGCTCTACGTGGTCCTCGTCTTCGCCTTCGGCATCGGCGGGAGCGGCCCGGTCAGCGCGTACACCTACGGGTGGTCGTTCATGCAGATGCCGTACGCCGTTGTCGTCGTCTCGGTGATTGGGGCCCTGACCCCGCAGCTGGCCGCGATGGCGACGGCCCACGACTTCGCGGGTCTGGCCGAGCGACTGCGCTTCGGCCTTCGCCAATCGCTGGTCATCATCATTCCCTGCGCTCTGGTGCTGCTGATCCTCGCCCAACCCATCGTGGCGATTCTGTTAAATCGCGTGGACGCCACGCACCCGATCGCGGCCGGCACCGTGCTGGCCGTGCTCGCCGCGGGACTGCCCGGTTTCACGATCTTCCAGTTGGGCGTGCGAGGACTACAGGCGATGCAGCGGGCCCGGGAGGTCTTCTACCTCTACGCCTTTCAGAACGCACTCACGGTCGTGCTCTGTGTGGCCATTGGTCGCCATTCACTCGCGGGACTCACGGCGAGCGTTTCCATCGCCTACAGCGCCGCGGCAGTGGTGGCGCTGGCGACGTTGGCGCGCCACGACGTGAGTATCGCGTCCGTCGTATGGTCTCTGCACGTACGGCGCAGCCTCTGGGCGTCGCTGTTGGCGACGGCGGTCATGGCCCTCGCCTACGCCGGGCCGACGTGGAGTCGGGGCGCCGGCCTGGTCGCACGATTCTCCTTGACCGTGGCCCTGGGCGGCGCCAGCTACGCACTCGTCGTACTCGTCCAACAGCGACGCATGACGCGAGCGACATCGAAAGATGTCAAACTGAGGGGATTCTAAGGGGGGGCATGGCCCGGATCCGCGTGGTCACCGACAGCGCCTGCGACATTCCAGAGTCGGAGGCTCGTCGCCTCGACATCGACGTGGTGTCACTCAGCATTCGATTCGGTGACGACGAGTACACCGACCGCGTCGACCTCACGCCCGAGGCCTTCTGGGCAAAGTGCAAGGCCTCCAAGACGCTTCCCGAGACCGCCGCGCCCTCGCCCGGCGTTTTTCAACGGGCCTACGAGCGCGCCCAGGCGGACGGTTGCGACGGCGTCGTCGTCCTGACCCTCTCGGCGCTGTTGTCGGCGACGTACCAATCGGCGGTGATCGCCCGCGACGCCGTCGCCGGCACCATTGACGTTCGCGTGGTCGACACCAAGGCCGTCTCCATGGCCCAGGGACTGCTCGCCATCGACGTCGCCGAGGCGGCCGCGACCGGCGCCGACCTCGACCAACTGGTGGCGCGCGCGAACTCCCTCGTCCCCACGGTCGGGGTCGTGGCGATGCTCGACACCCTCGAGCACCTCATCAAGGGCGGTCGGGTCGGTGGAGCGCGCGCACTCCTCGGTCAGGTCCTCTCCATCAAACCCCTTCTTGAATTACGTGACGGAGTCGTCGCCGAAGCCGGTCGTCAGCGCACGCGGGCCAAAGCGTTGGTGGCCATCGTGGAGACCGCCGCGTCGCACGCGCCGCTTCGACGCCTCGCGCTGGTGCACGGGGCGTCGGGAGAGGTCGCGGCCCTCGAGGCCCTCGCCGCCGGCCTCGCCACCGAGTACCCGATTATCGTGACGGACATGGGCCCCGTCGTTGGTACGCACGGTGGCCCGGGGATCATCGGCCTCTGTTGGGTTGAGGCCGAGGCTCGGTCCCGCTAAGTTCATGGGATGAACGAAGCGACCCCCAGCCGCGAGACCGACTTTGTCGACAAGGCCCTACGGTCGTTCGACCACGTCCTCGATCTGGTGCACGACAAGGTGCTCCGGCCGCTGCTGGTGGCCGGGCGGGCGATCGCCTTCGGGTTCATCATCCTCCTGGCGTCGATCGTCCTGTTGGGCGCCCTGGTCATAGGAATCGTGCGGGTAATGAACGTCTACCTCTTCGCCGGCCACGAATGGCTGAGCTACCTCGTGCTCGGCGCCATCTTTCTGAGCGTCGGGCTGATCATCTGGCGTAAGCGCCGGCGCCTCACCATAAGGAAGTAATGACCGAACACACCCCGGTGCTTGTCATCGGCTCGGGACCGGCCGGACTCACCGCCGCCATCTACAGCGCTCGGGCTCAGTTGCGTCCCCTCGTGATCGAGGGCGAGCCATCATCCACGACCGACCAGCCCGGTGGCCAACTCATGCTCACCACCGATATCGAAAACTTTCCGGGCTTTCCAGAGGGTCTCACGGGGCCCGAGTTGATGATAAACATGCGGGCCCAGGCCGAACGTTTCGGTGCGCAAATACGCACCTCCAAGGTGCAAGCCCTCGACACCTCGAGTCGACCATTTCGTGCCTGGCTCACGGACGACCTGGAACCGAGTGTCACCGCCGACGCGGTTATTCTCGCCACGGGCGCACGCTCGCTGATGATGAACGTGCCCGGTGAAGAGCGCCTTCTCAGCCACGGTCTCTCCACCTGCGCCACGTGCGACGGATTCTTCTTTCGCGGTCAGGACATCGCGGTCATCGGCGGCGGCGACTCCGCGATCGAGGAGGCGACGTTCCTCACGCGATTCGCGACGAGCGTGACCATCGTGCATCGTCGCGACAAGCTGCGGGCATCGAAGATCATGCAGGAACGGGCCTTTGCCAACGAGAAAATCAGTTTTGCGTGGAACACGCAGGTCACCGAAGTCCTCGGCGAGGAGAAGGTGTCGGGTCTTCGGGTTCGCGACACCATCACCGGCGTCGAGCGGGACCTCAACGTCACCGGCGTCTTCGTCGCCATTGGCCACCTCCCCAACACCACGTTGGTCGCGGGGACGCTCGACCTGGAGGAGAACGGCTACGTGCGAACGGGTCCCGGATCGTTCACGAACGTGGAGGGACTTTTCGCGGCGGGCGACGTACAGGACCACGTCTATCGTCAGGCGGTCACCGCTGCCGGATCGGGCTGCGTCGCGGCGATCGACGCGGAGCGGTGGCTCGAATCGCAAGGTCACTAACGACCTTTTCGGTCGCTAAGGTGGACGATGCGACTCTCGCAGGGGGGTCATCTTGGAGGAAGTTATGAGCCAGCAGATCACGACACTGACCGACGCCACATTCGATGAAGTGATCGGCGCCTCCGAGAAGCCGATCCTCGTTGACTTCTGGGCGGAGTGGTGCGGACCGTGCAAGTTGATCGCGCCAATCCTCGAGGAGCTGGCGACCGAGCAGTCCGACAAGTTCTCCATCGGCAAGCTCGACGTCGACGTCAACGTCGCGACAGCCACCAAATTCTCGGTGATGAGCATCCCGACGCTGCTGCTGTTCAAGGACGGAGCGGTCGTCGCCCGACTGGTCGGCGCAAAGCCTAAGGGTGCTCTCCTCCAAGAGATCACCGCGAACCTGTAATCCAATCCCCCTGAACTTCGAGTCGATCCACCACGGCGACACGGGTTCGCGGGTCCGCGAACTGCGTGACCGCCTCGCCACCCTCGGTCACCCCTCCTCGGGCGACGACGTCGACGTCTTCGGTGACGGTACCGTCGCGGTCGTCGAGGGGTTTCAGCGCTCGAGAGGCCTTCCCATCACCGGCGAGGTGGACGCGATCACCTGGGCGGCGCTCGTCGAAGCTGGATGGCGCCTCGGCCAACGCCTCCTCTACTTCACCCGACCGAATCTGCGCGGCGACGACGTCGCCGAACTTCAGGTCCGCCTGGCGCAACTCGGCTTCAATCCCGGTCGGATCGACGGGATCTTCGGCCGGCTTCTCGAAGAGGCACTGATCGACTTTCAACGCAACTGCGCCATCGACGCCAGTGGCACCTGCACGAGTGCCACCCTGCACGAGCTGATGCGCATGACCTCGTACGGCCAGCCGATGAGCCTCGTGACCGAGGCGCGAACGCTCGCGGGTTTCGACGTCGAAACCTCGGGCCCGGTGGTCGTGTGCGGTGAGAGTCCGGTCGCGGCGATGATCTCGCACTTGGGTGCGCAGACGATGAACGTCACGCTCCTTCGAGACACGCGCCCGGAGGACGTCGCCGCCTACGCCAACACCAACGGGGCGTCGGCAGTGATCTGTCTCGAGACCCTCAAGCAGATTGATGGCGTCCGTCTCCATTACTGGGCTGGCTACCGATCGCACTCGCGGCGAGGCGAGCTCCTCGCCAGTGAAATCGCCTCCGCGTTGGCGACCTTCGAGCAACTCCCTCGGGTTGAAGTGACCGGCATGGCGTTGCCGATTCTTCGTGAGACGAAGATGACGACCCTACTGATCGAGCACGGACTGCTCGACAGCGGCGCACTCTCCGAGCTCGCCACCGCCGTCACCCGCGTACTGGGTCTAGTTATCCACAGGCAAGGCTAAAAACTCACTCGAAAGTTCGCTATTTCACTGCCGATATTCCTTTATTTGCAGCAAAACGAGAGAAACCCACAACTTCATGCACAAGTTGGGGATAACTTCAACAAGAGGGTTACCTTCAGAGTTGAGACTTAACTCGGATTCGAAATCGCTATATAGAGTCGTTCAAGGTCATCCAGATCCGCAAAGTCAATGATTATGCGACCATTTCGGCCCTTTAAGTCCACGTGGACCCTGGTATCGAGATAGTCCTCCAGGAGATGTTCCAACTCGGCCACACTGGCGTCGGGGACGGGGCGCAGCCGGGGAGCACCACTCTCGGGCTTCGTCGATGGTTCAATATCAACGATTGGCTTGGGCTCGATGAACGTCTTCACCGCGTCTTCCGTCGCACGAACGGAGAGTTCGTTCTTGATCACCCGGGCAACCATTGTTGACTGGGCGTTGGGGTCCGTGATGGCGAGCAGGGACCGGGCGTGGCCCGCCGTAATCTGGGACGACGCAAGCGCCGCTTGTGCCGTCTCCCCCAATTGAAGAAGTCGTAACGTGTTCGTAACATTTGCTCTACTCTTGCCAACGCGCTGCGCCACCTGTTCATGCGTCAGATCAAACTCGTCGATGAGCTGCTGATACGCGGCGGCCTCCTCCAGGGAGTGCAGATCGACGCGATGCAGGTTTTCCACGACGGCCTGTTCAAGCGACAGCCGATCATTGACGTCTAACTGGACCAGGACCGGCACGAATTCTAACTCCGCAATTATTGCGGCGCGCCAGCGACGCTCTCCCGCGATAAGTTCGAACTGATCAATTTCGCCCTCAATCGGTCGAACGATGATGGGTTGAAGTACTCCCAACTCTTTCACGGACGAGGCGAGCGTCTTTAGACTATCGTCATTGAAGTCTTTTCGCGGCTGAAACTGATTGGGGCGAATTGACGCGACGGGCACTCGCCGCAGCGGACCCTCGGTGGGTGGCGCAACGTGGTGCTCCGCTGATTCCTCGCCATCGGGGATCAGGGCACCGAGGCCCTTGCCTAAACCTGGTTTTCTAGCCATTCATGATCTCCTCTGCTAGTGCGCGATACGCCTTCGCCCCCTTGGACGACGGATCGAAAACGGTGATGGGCTGTCCAAACGAGGGCGCTTCAGCGAGGCGCACCGTGCGGGGAATGACTGTACGACACAGTTCGTTCTCGAAGTGACGCCCTACCTCTTTGGCCACATCCCCCGAAAGAGTGATTCGCGAGTCGTACATCGTCAAAACGACTTTGGTTATCCGGAGGGTTGGATTCAGGTTCTTCTGCACCAGGTCAACAATTCGCTGAAGTTGGTTCAGGCCCTCGAGAGCGTAGAACTCAGTCTGGACTGGCACCATGATTTCCGTCGCGGCGGCGAACGCGTTAATGGTGATGAGACCGAGGGATGGGGGGCAGTCAATGAAGACGTAGTCGAAATCGCCCTCTACTGAAGCTAACGCTTTCTTCAATCTCAGTTCGCGGGAGATTACGGAGGTTAATTCCTGCTCCACGCCGGCCAGGTCGAGGGTGGCCGGCGCTACAAAAAGGTTGCTATAACCCGTCGGCTCAACAATATCGACCATTGGCACGTCATTGAGCAGCACGTCGTAGACCGATCGCTCAAACTGGCGTCCATCAACGCCAAGACCGGTTGTCGCATTACCCTGGGGATCGAGGTCCACAATCAACACGCGCTTACCCTGTTCGGCCAATGCGGCTCCCAAAGAGGTAGTGGTTGTGGTCTTTCCTACGCCGCCCTTTTGATTGGCGACAGCGAAAATCCTCATCAAGCTGGCGTCCGCCATGAGCCTCTTTCCGACCTAATCGTGGTTACCGACACTTCGTCGAACTCTGCTATTCAACTCGGTTTTCGCCGAGCCGTCAAGTATCAGTGTTTCACGTGAAACATTGTTGCTGGCCGATCTTCATTGATTCCCCAATTGGACCCAGAGTATTCCCCATTCTTTCAAGGCTTTCGGTGGATCGCGCGGCGGATACATTCGAGACACCCAAAGAGTGTTTCACGTGAAACATTTTTCGTGGGAGTACCGACCGCGCCACTTGTTATTTTTCGTCTCCCCAACCTGCTTGAGCTCCAACCGACTCTTCGATGCACGGATGGCCTTCAATCAGTTGACCGTCACGTACAGCGTCTGTTGTAGCATCGCCCAATTGAATACAAGGGGCGTCGAGACCTGTGTGGCGCCGATCAATCTATCCGGTCGTACCCCAAGGCAATCTCGCCAGAATAACTTTCACCCGCCGAACCACGATGTCTCTTGCGGGCCACCCGGAACTTCCGCAGCTCAACGCAATGTTTCACGTGAAACAATTCTCACGGTCACTGATGGAAGATGCTTTTGAGGTGATGGCGGTGGCCCGCAGAAAACCTTCCGATACTTGCATCCAGCCGCCGATGCCCCGGTCGGCTGATATCGATGAATCGACCTCATTATCGCCCAATCCCAGTGGATCACAGCCGGCGCCGAGATTGGAGTGTCTTCGACAAACCGGTACGGTCTCAGCCCGGAGGAGTTCGCGCCAGAGTAACTTTCACCCGCCGAACCGCGATGTCTGATGCGGGCAATCTGAAAACTTGAGTTGACTCCTCAATGTTTCACGTGAAACATTGATTGATGACTGCACCCAGAGATTCACTATTCAATTGTGCAGAAGTGATTCTCGATGGACTGCAAAGTCCGTCACTCCCCTATCCAGAAGGCATTAGAACAGGGGCCGTTTTCGTGGAACACCGATGCCGCGAGGAAACTCCGGCATCGTTGCATGCGACTTCTGCAGAACCTGAAACGAAGCCCCGTGGCGAACGCGACCTAAATCCCGGAGCCCCAATATCTTCAGACCCTTGGCTGGCCATCGTCCAGTCTCCGAGTCATTCGGGGGTTCGGAGATGACCATTACTCCCCCAACTTTCAAGAAACGAACCCCGCATTCGGCGGTGACCGACGGGGGGCCGAACGATCGCGCAGAAACGAGATCAAAGATTCCGTCTAGTTGCTGATTTCGTGCAATCTCTTCCGCCCGACCAATCATGACCACGCCACCCTCTGGTGCGTCGTTCCACTCCATGACTTCGACGAGAAATTTTGCTCGCTTCATCATTGAATCAGTGAAGACTGCTCGGTTCCGCCATCGCTCAAGTAGTACGAGTCCAGGAAGACCGCCGCCGCTTCCTAGATCGAGGAACGAGGCCGGGGGAGTGGGCGACAGTTCCTGCCAGCATTGCGCGAACCCATCTGCATGGGCAATTTGAGGCTCGATGGGACCCGGCCCTAAATAGCCCCGCGCCCTCGATTCATCGAGGGCGCGGTTCAACCAGTCAGTACTCACTTTTCAACTACGCCGGAGCGACCACCACGAAGCGGCGAGGGTCCTCTCCCTCGGAGCGGGTCACCACTCCGTTACTTTCGCTCAGGGCGTCGTGAACTGCTTTGCGGTCCGCCGCGGACATTGGTTCGAGCGCCCGCTCCTCTCCCGTTTGAGTGACTTCTTGGGCAACCTGCTGGGCAAATCGTCCAAGGGCGGCGACTCGACGCTCGCGATACTGCGCCACGTCAACCAGTATCCGGTCGGTTCGACTCGGACTCTTCGACTGTACGACGGTCCTCGTAACCTCCTGTAGCGCCTGAAGCGTGGTGCCGCGTGGTCCCACCAGCACGCCTAATTCGGTCGGGGGACTGGCGTTCACTGAAAGTTCGACGGTCTCCTCGTCCAACTCCTTGACGATGACGTCAGCCGTAATGTTCATCGTCACCAGGAGTCCCTCGAGGAACTCCTTGGCAATCGATCCTTGTTCGGCCAGTGAGATTCCCTCAGCCATGTTGTCCTCCTTCAATGGACTCTTTTCCGATCGGGATGTGGACTTAGCCGCACCTTCATCTTGCGGTCGAGCAGAATTGCCCTTCGCCTTTTCCTTTCGGAGGGCGTCGCCGCTGCTTCGAGGAGCTCGGGGCTTCTCTCCCACGCCGGTCGTGGCGCGCGGGCGCTCTTCTCGAACGCCGGAACGACGCGATCGCTTTGGGCGCGGGCCGCTGGGGCGTACCCTGGCCCGCACTCGAGCTTCGCCTCGAACTCGACCAAAGAGGCCGGCTTTGGGCTCCTCGAGCACCTCTACTTCGGCATCGTCCCGGTGGACGCCCAAATGCGCCAAGGCGCGTTCGGTTGCCTCGTCAATTGATTTTCCTGTGGTTTCTACCCAGTCCATGGGTTAACGCGCCTTTCTCTTTCGCTTCGTCTTCGAGCGTGACTGTGGTGGTGGCTTGATAGTTGAAGGTTTAGCCGCCTTCGCCGTCGGCTTAACTTCAGGCTCATTATTCGGCTCGGGGGCCGGCGCTACCCGTTCGGGAATTTTACTGACACCATTCTTGTGAGGGTTTGATACACCCGCCCGGAACATCAGGTCCTGAGTAATTATGCGTATGACTGTAGAAACAATCATGTACAGGACGACTGCCGCCGGAATGACCATGTAGAAGTAGGCAAACATCAATGGCAGGAATCGCTGCATCATCAACTGCTGGCTGGGCATTGGCTGCCCCGTCTTCCTGTTTCGATTATTCATCTGAGCCATTTGGAAGTACTGCAGGCCCACTGCGGCCGCCACGAACACAATGAAGGGAATCTGCGCCGCGAACGAGCTGTGTGAGCTAAAGAGCTTTAAGTTGAGGTCCATGCCGAAGGCCTTGATGGACCCGCCCGAGGAAACGAGATTGTGGTACATCTTCGATCCAGAAGGGATATAACGAGGCTGCGCGACGGCGACGCCGTGCATCAAAACCCTGTTCGACAGACCCTTGATCACACTGTACAAAATGAAGAGGAACGGTGCCTGCAAGAGAACCGGCAGGCAGCCGCCAACTGGATTTGCCCCCTCCTCCTTGTAGAGGCGCATCAACTCTTCATTGAGCAGTTGGCGGTTTTCGGGACCCTTGTACTTCTGTTGAAGCTTCTTGATCTCTGGCTGCAGCTTCTGCATGGCCATCATTGACTTGGTGCTCTTGATTGTGAATGGTGTGAGGGCGCCCATAATGACGACGGTCAAGAGCGAGATCGCGATTGCGTAGTTGGGGATGAGACCGTAGAAAAAGGCCAGGATCCATCCGAAAAGGTGGAAAACCGGCTGAAATATAGATCCAACGGTGTGGGCAAATGACTTCATCGCTGAAAACTCCTAGCTTTCTTTGGTTCGGGCACCAGGTCCACTCCGTGTGGACCGAAGGGGCGACAACGGCTGAGGCGACGTATGGCGAGGCCGGCGCCTCGCACGACGCCGTGGCTTTGGACCGCCTCGACCGCGTAGTTCGAGCACGATGGGTAAAAGCGACAGGGGGAGGGGCGTCCCGAAGTGAGGCGTTGGTAGGCGCCGAATACCCTGATCACCACCTTCGCGAGTGGGGAGACCTTAGAGGGCACCGGTGCGTCCCAGTGCTTGGTGCAGATGATGGCGGAGTTCGTCATATGAGAGGCTTCCAGTCTCAACACCACACCTGATTAGGTAGTTACCCAAATGTGGCTGAGGATCTAGTTCGTCCACGAGTGCCCGGAGTCGGCGTCTGATCCTATTGCGAATCACCGCATTTCCGACCTTTCGACTGATCACGTAGGCCACGCCCACTGGAGGGATTTGCGAGGGCACCGCCACGAAACTGATTCGTATCGGTCCACTCTGGCCTCGTCCAGACGGTGCAGCAAACAACGAGAACTGCCGGCGGGTCCGAACCCGTCCAGGCACGTGCGCTTAGACCGTTAGTGAATGACGGCCCTTGTTGCGACGAGCCTTAAGAATGGACCGGCCGGCGCGGGTGCGCATCCGGGCGCGAAAACCGTGGGTTTTCGCCCGCTTTCGCTGGTTTGGCTGATAGGTACGCTTCACAACATCCTCTTCTCAAACTGATTTCATGCGCTTCGCGGTACCCCCGAGGGGTCGCTGGCGCGCTGCTGTGAGCAATCTTACCCGATGGTCATTGGTCCCTCTGCGGGACCAGAGAATTAGGTGTATGGTGGCACTCCCCAGAGGCATCTCGATGTGAATGAACGGCGCGAGGCCTGTGGATAAAGTTGAATTCTACCTGTGGAGGAAACCGGTGCAAGGTGGTGAGGAGATCTGGTCCGCACTGCGAGACTCCTTACGTGGCAACGCTTCTGAGGCCGTTTGGGCAGCGGGACTTAACACACTGCGCCTTGTGGATTACCATGACAATCAGATTGTCATCGGAGCCCCGAACCAGATTCAACTACTGCGTGTTCAACAGCGCTACCTCCCCTTCATCACCGAGCAGGCGCAGATCTTGGTCGGTCGCGAGGTCCAGGTTTCACTGACGGTGAGCGAGACGTCAGGCACGAGCGAAGTCCACGAAGCTGCCATGGACGACTCCGACACCAGCACCGGTGGTTCGGAGTCGTACGTCGCGAGCGTCGACCGCCCGGCGCGCCTCGACCCGCGCATGACGTTTGATTCCTTCGTACCCGGATCATCGAATCGTCTCGCGTTCGCGGCCGCGCAATCCGTCGCTGAAACTCCTGGTCGAGCCTATAATCCCCTGATGATCTATGGGAATTCCGGGCTCGGCAAGACCCACTTGCTGCACGCGATTGGCAACTACGTCCAGGAGAACTACCCGGGTCGCAAGGTCCTCTACGTCTCCACCGAGACGTTTCTTAACGACTTCATTCGAGCCATCCAGACGAGAACGCAGCTCGCCCTGCACGAGCGCTACCGCGAGAACGATGTTCTCTTGATCGACGACATCCAGTTCATGGAAACGCGTGGTGAGACGTTCCACGAGGAGATCTTCCACACCTACAACGCACTCCACGGCGAAGGTAAGCAGATCGTACTGACCTCGGATCGTTCGCCTCGCGACCTCGCGGGCCTCCAGGAGCGATTTCGCAGCCGTCTGCTGCAGGGACTCGTTACCGAAATCGACCAGCCGGACCTTGAGACGAGAATTGCGATCCTGCGTTCTAAAGCCGAGCGTGAAGGGATCGCGCTACCGAATGACGTCGCCGAGTGGATCGCTCACAGGGTTCGTGACAACATTCGAGAGCTCGAAGGTTCAATCACGATGTTGCGAGCTTTCGCCAACCTTCGTCAGGAACCCATCTCACTCGAGCTCGCCAAGGCCCATCTCACCAACCTCGGCCACGAACAGATTGTCCTGAAACCTGAGACAATCCTGTCAGTGGTCGCTGACTTCTACGGACTCTCCGTGGAGGATGTGCGGGGCTCAAAACGCCTGCGGCCGCTGGTGCACGCTCGACATGTCGCGATGTACCTCATTCGAGACCTCTTAAACAACTACTCGTATCCAATGATTGCTCGCATCTTCGATGGTCGTAACCACACGACCGTGATCAGCGGTGTGGAGAAGATCAAAGAACAGATCACGGTCAATCCTGAGGTACTCGCCCAGGTGAACCAGTTGAAGCGCCGACTGCAGGGGGAGAACAGGGAATAGTTTGTGTACAACCTTGGGGTCGGCCTGTTGATTAGCCGTCGACAACTCCCGTCTACTGCACAACACTCCAGGGTTGAGTTTCAATGGTTGAAGGAGTTAGTCACAGAGGTGTGTGTAGGTTGGCTTCAACAAAGAACAATTTGATCAGGACTGTTGCGGAGTAGTACACATACCCACAGACCTACTACTACTAAGACCTCTCCACATACAGAAACACACCGCAACCCCAGTACCGAAGAAAGGCAGTTCCATGAAGTTCAAATCAGAGCGAGACATCCTGGTTGAGGCGCTCAGTGCCGCGAGCCGCGTGGTCGCGACACGGCTCATTGGAGCATCTTCGGGAGTCCTGCTGTCGTTGAACGGCAACCAACTCGTGGTGACCGGCACGGATCTCGACATCACCGTACGCACCACGGTCGACGTGATTGGCATTGAGGACGGCGCGTCGGTGGTGCCGTCGCGGCTGATTGTCGACGCCGTGCGCTCGCTCGAGGCCGGTGCGGTCACGATATCGAGCAACGATGAGACCGTGGAGGTCTCACTCGCCCGCGCAAAATTCTCACTACGCACGTTCTCGGTGATTGACTATCCAAAACTGCCACCAGTCACCGGTTCACTGACGTCAATCGCGGCCAAGGACTTGATCCAAGGCCTCAACCAAGTCGTTCGCGCCGCCGCGAACGACGACGCGCGCCCCTTGCTCACTGGCGTACTCTTCACGACAGAAAACGAGACGCTACGGCTCATCGCGACCGACTCGTACCGGCTCGCCGTACGCGACGTCCCGGGAGTGCAGGGAATCGGGGGCACCCACGACCTGCTCGTTCCGGCCCGTGCCCTCCAAGAGCTGCAGAGGGCCGCGGCGTCGCTCGATGAGGACGCGACCATTGGAGTGACCCTCACTGACGCCGAGATCTGTTTCGTGGTCGAAAATACCAGCATCGCGTCGAGGTTGATCGATGGAAATTATCCCTCAGTGCTCCAACTCATTCCAGCGAGCTACCCCAATCAATTGCGGGTCGCGAAGGACACGCTGCTCACGTCATTGAAGCGTGCCAAACTCCTCGCCAAGGACTCCACGTCATCCGTTCGACTCACGATGAAAGAGCGCTCGGTAGAGATCCGCACTCAAAGCCACGACGCCGGGGACGTGGAAGACAATGTCGACGCCGATTACAGCGGAGAAGAGATCACCATCGCGTTTAACCCCAGCTTTCTAATTGACGGCATCGAGGCGGTCCCCGGCGACGAAGTGGTCCTTGAGATGTCGGACTCCGTGCGCCCGGCCATGGTGCACGGCGTTGAGGACGTGAGGTTTCGCTACCTGCTCATGCCCGTGCGCGTCCAGTAGCGCATAAGGATCATCGTGGGTCTCCACGAACTTCGACTGCGAAACTTCCGACTCTTCGACGAACTCGATTTTCGGCCCGATCCCAACGCCATCACGGTGTTGCTCTCGCGAAACGGAACGGGCAAGACGTCCGTACTCGAGGCAGTCTTCGCGCTCGCCACCGCCTCCTCGTTCCGCACCAGTGCCGCGAGTGACATGATTCGCGCCGGCGAGGCTCTGGCCGAGGTGCACGGCGTGCTTTTTCACCGAGAGCGCCGCGTCCAGGTCGACATGACCCTCTCGCGAGGTGTCCGCAATACCACCAAGCGCATGCTCGTCAACGGCCAGCGGCCAAGGTCCCGGGCCGACCTTTCCGAGACCCTTCCCCTGACGGTTTTCACGCCCGAGGGAGTCGATATTGTTCGCCAGGGTCCCGAGCATCGCAGGCTCTTCCTCACCAACCTCCTCACCGACGTCGACCCCACGACCGGTGAGGTGATCGAACGATTCACGCGCATCCTGAGTCAACGCAACGCGTTGCTGCGAGCTCTGCAAGGGGAGCGACCCACGACGTCCCAACACGACGAACTAGAGATCTGGACGAAGGACTTCTGTCGCGAAAGTGAACGGCTCATCGAGCACCGGACGAAGTTGCTCGATGAATTGGCACCACTCGTGTCACATTTCTACCGCGAGCTCGCGCACGACGACGCGGATGTCGCCGTGACCTACGAACGGTCGTGGAACGGGAGCCTCGCTGATTCGCTGCGCCGCGTCTTTGACGACGATCGGTTTCGGGGCCACACGACACTGGGACCACAGCGTGACGACATCGCACTCACCCTCGCGGGACGCGATACCCGGCGTCAAGCGTCTCAAGGAGAACAGCGCACGCTCGCGTTGGCGTTACGCCTCGCTGGTCACGAACTGGTGCACCAGACTCGTGGGGTTGATCCTCTGTTACTGCTCGATGACGTGTTCAGTGAACTTGACCCGATGCGCGGTGACCGCCTTCTTCACCTCCTCCCATCAGGTCAAACTCTCGTGACAACCGCTTCGCCGCTGCCGAAGGGCATGAGCCCCGCCGTCGTCATCGATCTCACGCGGGTGTCGTCGTGACGAAGCGTGACGAGCCGCCCGCCCCACTCGGAGAGCTTCTCAACACCCTCGCGGGACGACTGCGCAAGGTCGACCTGCGACTCATTGACGAAGTGCGCGCGCTCTGGCCGAGCATCGTCGAACCGGTGATTGCCGAACATTGCCGACCGGAATTTGTGAAGAACGGCGTCCTATTGGTGAAGGTGCCGTCGGGCGCTTACGCGCAGAGAATCGCGAGTGACGCGACCGCAATTCTGGACGGATTCTCCTCGCTCGGGGAGAGGGCGCCCACGTCTCTTCGTACGGTGCTCGCCAGGCCCTAACGACCCATCAAGAAGTGGTCGAAAGCGGCGCCGGGACGTCAAGTTGTCACATCGTGTCGAGTAGGATAAAAGGGTCGAAAAAGTGTGTTCGACCGCGCGAAAACGCCGATATTTGTTACCGAAAGGAATCCTTCGTGGCCGAAAGGAAAAAGGGATCCGCCAGCTACGGAGCTAGCGACATTACCGTTCTCGAAGGTCTCGAACCGGTTCGCGTTCGTCCGGGGATGTACATCGGTTCCACCGGTCCCTCGGGCCTTCATCACTTGGTCTGGGAAGTCGTCGACAACGCTGTCGATGAGGCCATGGCCGGCTACTGCACGCGGATCGACGTGACGATCCTGGCCAACGGCCGATGCCGCGTCGTCGACGACGGTCGGGGCATCCCCGTCGAGGAGCACCCCCAGTATCCGGGCAAGTCGGCGGCGGAGATTGTCCTCACCGTCCTGCACGCGGGCGGAAAGTTCGGGGGCGAGGGCTACAAGGTCTCGGGAGGGTTGCACGGCGTGGGCGTGTCGGTGGTGAACGCGTTGTCCAGTGAGTTGCTGCTCGAGGTTGACCGCAACGGCGAACACCACGAACTCGTTTTTCGCGACGGTGGCAAGCCCCAAGGCAAATTGCGGGTGACGGGATCGGCACCAAGGGGTCGCACTGGTACCACCGTCACCTTCGTACCAGATCCGACCATTTTTGAGGACGTGGACTTCCGAGCTCAGACCATTCTCGAGCGGCTCCAGATCATGGCGTTCTTGAATCGTGGTCTCGAAATCCGATTCGTCGACGAGCGTAAGGGTCGGGAGTCAAAGGAGACCTTCAAGTACAACGGTGGCATTGTTGACTACGTGCGTCACCTCAACAGCGCCAAGGAGTCGCTCTTTCGCAAGGTTGGATCTTACGAACAGTCCGAGGAGGGACAGGAGGTCGAGGTCGCGTTCCAGTGGAACACCGGCTACTACGAGAGCATCCACTCGTTCGCGAACGGCATCTCGACGATCGAGGGCGGCATGCACGAGGAGGGTTTTCGCAAGGCCATCACCAACGTAGTGAACCGCTACGCGCGAAAGCGGAACCTCTTAAAGGAGAAGGACGAAAACCTGCAGGGCGATGACGTGCGTGAGGGCCTGACGGCGATCATCGCGGTGCGCCTGGCCGAGCCCCAGTTCGAGGGCCAGACTAAGGGAAAACTCGGCAACGTGTCGATCCGTTCGCTGGTCGAGCGCGCGACGAACGAGAGGCTCGCCGACTGGCTCGAAGAGAACCCCAAAGAGGGGAGCCAGATCGTCGTGAAGGCGGTACAGGCGTCGCGGGCCCGAATGGCGGCTCAGCAAGCGCGCGCCCTCACGCGACGAAAGAGTGCGCTCGATGGCGCCGGACTCCCGGGCAAGCTGGTCGACTGCTCGTCCAACGAGCCGCGCGAGTGCGAACTCTTCATTGTGGAGGGAAACTCCGCCGGCGGCTCCGCCAAGGACGCGCGCAATCCTCGCAACCAGGCAATCCTGCCGATCCGGGGCAAGATCCTCAACGTCGAGAAGGCTCGTTCCGACAAAATCCTCCGCAACACCGAGATCCAGGCGTTGATTTCGGCGATCGGTGCGGGGGTCGAGGCCGACTTCGATGTCACGAAGATTCGCTACGACAAGATCATCTTGCTCGCCGACGCCGACGTTGACGGTAGCCACATTCGGACGTTGTTGCTCACGTTCTTCTTTCGTCAAATGACCGAGATGGTGAATAACGGACACGTCTACGTTGCCCAGCCACCCCTGTACTCGACTCTCGTTGGCAAGGAGAAGGTCTACTTGCGCGACGACCTTGCCAAGAACACGTTCCTCGTGGAGCACCCCGACCACCGCAATGACTTCCAGCGCTTGAAGGGCCTTGGCGAGATGGACTTCGACGAACTGCGCGACACCACGATGGACCCGACCAAGCGCGCGCTGCTTCAGATCACGGTCGAACAGGCGGCCCTCGCTGACGAGGTCTGCTCGATTCTGATGGGCGACGACGTGCCCCAGCGCCGCCACTTCATTCAAACCAACGCGAAAGACGTTCGCTTCCTAGACATCTAGGAACGGGAAATCATGGCACGCAAGAGCGACAACATCGGCGCGGGAACTCCGTCGGACGACGACGGCGTGCTCGGCTACATCGAACCAATCGAAATCAATCTCGAGATGGAGCGCTCATTCCTCGAGTATTCAATGTCCGTCATTGTCTCTCGCGCACTGCCCGACGCCCGTGACGGGCTGAAGCCCGTGCACCGTCGCATCCTCTACTCAATGTTCGATCAAGGACTGCGCCCGGATCGCCCTTACGCGAAGTGCGCCAAGGTCGTGGGCGAGGTCATGGGCACCTACCACCCCCACGGTGACAGCGCCATCTACGACGCCCTTGTGCGGATGGTCCAAGACTTTGCGATGCGACACCCCCTGATCAGCGGACACGGGAACTTCGGGGGTACGGGTCCCGACGAGGGCGCCGCCGCGATGCGCTACACCGAGTGCCGCCTCGCGCCGCTGGCGCTCGAGATGCTCGACTCGATTGACGAAGAGACCGTTGACTTTGAGCCGAACTACGACAACTCGACCCAGCAGCCGACGGTCCTGCCCTCGCGCTTTCCGAATCTGCTCGTCAACGGCTCCCAGGGCATCGCGGTAGGCATGGCAACCAAGATTCCTCCGCACAACCTCGGCGAGGTCGTCGACGCGGTTTTGCACCTGCTGGCCAACCCCGACGCCTCCTCGGATGACCTGATGGCGTTCGTGAAGGGCCCGGATTTTCCTACCGGTGCACAGATTCTCGGACGTCAAGGCATCCTGGACGCCTACCGCACGGGTCGCGGATCAGTGAAGATGCGCGCCGTCGCGGAGATCGAAGAGTCGGGCAAGGACGTGCGCATCGTGGTAACGGAGTTTCCTTACGAGGTTTCCGTTGAGTCCGTCGAGGAGAAGATTTACGACCTCGTGAAGAACGGCGACCTCGACGGGATTTCGGCGGTGCAGAACGACTCGGCCGGACGCAAGCCTCGCCTGGTAGTGAAGTTGAAGCGCGACGCCAACGCCAACGTTGTACTGAACAAGCTCTACAAGAACACCACGCTCCAAACGACGTTCGCCGTGAACATGTTGGCGCTGGTCGACGGCGTGCCGCGTACGCTGAACCTCGCCCAGGCGTTGAAGCACTACATCGCCCACCAAGTTGAAGTCGTCACTCGCCGCACGCAGTTCCGACTGCGCAAGGCCGAGGCCCGCGCCCATATCGTCGAAGGTCTCTTGAAGGCCATTGACATGCTGGATCTGGTGATCACGACGATTCGTGGTTCCGATGATCGCCCCGCCGCACGCGTGGCCCTCATGGCCCCGCCCTTCGACTTCACCGAGGAGCAGGCCAATCACATCCTGGACATGACGCTGGGCCGGCTGACCCGGCTCGGACGCAGTGAGCTCGAAGAGGAGATGCGCAAACTCCGAGAGACCATTGCCGAACTGCAGTCGATCCTCGCGAGTGAGTCGAAGCTTCGCGGCGTCATCGCGGCTGAAATTGCGGCAATCCGCGACAAGTTCGCCAACAAGCGCGTCACCCAGATTGTCAATGACCCGGGCGAGATGGGAATGGAAGACCTGATCACTGATGAGGACATCGTGATCACGATGACGCAGGCCGGCTATGTGAAGTCCGTCGCCGTTGACGCCTTCCGCGTCCAGGGGCGCGGCGGGCGCGGTGTGCAAGGGGCGAAACTTCGTGACGAGGACTTCGTCTCCCAGATCGTGCACACGACGACGCACGCCTACCTGTTGCTCTTTTCGAACCGCGGCCGGGTCTTTCGCCTCCGAGGTCACGAGATCCCGATGAAGGAACGTACCGCGAAAGGTACCGCGATCGTCAACCTCTTGAACCTGCTCCCGAACGAGTCGATTCAGGCAATCGTTACCACGAACGACTTCCCGAAGGACAAGTTCTTGGTCTTCGCGACGGCGAACGGGACCGTAAAAAAGACCGCCTTTAGTGAGTATGACAAGTCGAGACGGGAGGGGTGGATCGCCATCAACCTGCGCGACGGCGACGAAGTGGTTCGCGTCGTGGCGACGGGCGGTGACGACGACCTGATGGTCGTCACCTACCGGGGCGCCGCAATCCGTTTCAACGAAGGTGAAGTTCGAGAGGTGGGGCGCGACTCGATGGGCGTGCGCGGCATACGCCTAAAGGGCGACGACAAGGCGATTGCGCTTGATGTGGTGCGCGATGAGGCCGACCTCTTCGTCGTGACCGACACGGGGTTCGGCAAACGCGTCAAGACCGAGCGATTCAACCGTCAAGGACGAGGCGGCCAGGGCGTCCGTGCAATACGGCTCAGCGCGGCGCGAGGTTTTCTGGTGGCGGCGTTCATGGTGCGACTCGACGACGAGGTACTCCTGGCCTCGTCGGGCGGCGTGTTGATCCGCACCCCAGTGCGCGAAGTTTCCTCGCAGGGTCGTGACGCCACCGGAGTGCGGGTGATGAACCTCGACGACGGTCACTCCGTGGCAACGGCCGCGGTCGTGCCCGCGGAAGACGACGTCGAGGTCTAGGCGCGGCGTCCGGTCTCGAGCAGTTGCGCCGGAGGACCGCCGCGAGGGCACGTCGTTTTTCTGTCTAGTGTCGAGCTCGCTGGTGGGCAGCGAACTGAAGAGCCGTATCATTGGGAGCATGACCCCGCTCTTCGCCGTCACCGCGCAACGCTCCCCAGCGGGCGAGGTCGTGGCCGGGTACGACGCCGTCGACTTACGCGCCATCGCGCGGCGTTATCGGGTCCGGGACCTCGGCGCAGTCGCCCATCCTTCGTCTCGAGACGAACTCGCGGCCTCCGTCGAGCTGTTAGGCCGCTAAGTGCTCATAGTTCGTGATTTGGGAATCGAGATTGCCGCGCGACGCATCCTCAACCCCGTCTCCTTCACCGTTGGCAACGGTGAGAAGGTCGGTCTGGTAGGGCGAAACGGAGCCGGCAAGTCAACGCTCCTGTCCGTGCTGCTCGGCTACCACCCAGAGCACCTGCGCATCAGTGGCACGGTCCAACACCAGGGAACGCTGAGCCACCTGCCCCAGGAGCCCGTCGCGGGTGGTCTCGGTGTCGAATCGATCGGGCTCAGCCACGTGCTGTCCGCGCGCGGCCTCGACCAGCTCGACGCGGAGATGCAGCACGCCCGCCACGCCCTCGCGGCCGATCCGACCGAGGAGACGATCGAACGATTCACGGCGCTCGAGGAGCAGTTCCGCGAGCGGGGCGGCTACGAGGCCGAGTCCGAGGTTTCGCGACTCGCCGCCGGCCTCGGCCTTGAGGAAGATCTCTTGCTCGAGGACCTCGACTCACTGTCGGGTGGGCAACGACGACGCGTCGACCTGATGCGCGTTCTCTACGAAGAGCCCCAGACCATGGTGCTCGACGAGCCGACGAATCACCTGGACAAGGCGGCCAAGCGCTGGCTGTTTGACGAACTCGAACGATTTCGGGGGACCGTGCTGGTGATAAGTCACGACCTGCCTCTGCTTGACAAGTCGATCGACCGAGTACTGGCTCTGCGCGAGGGCCAACTGCGCGAGTACAGGGGCAACTACTCGAAGTTTCTCCAGCTCGAAGAGGAGCGTCGACTGAGCGAAGAGAAGCTCGCTTCCCACCAGGACCAGCAGATCGACCGACTTTCCAAACTCGCGGACTCCATGCGCGGCCAGACCGAGAAGCGCGCCCGTCTCGCCAAAGTCCTCGACCGCAAGGTCGAGAAACTCCAGGACACTCGCGTCGAGGTCACGAAGAGGGAGAAGAAGGTCACCTTCCGCCTTCCCGAGCCGCCGCGCAGTGGCGACGTGCCCATGACCGTGGAGCACGTGAAGGTGGGCTACGGGTCCCTCGAGGTCCTCAAGGACGTCAGTTTCATAACCCGCCGCGGCGACCGCATCGTGATCGTCGGCAAAAACGGCGCAGGTAAGTCGTCGATGCTTCGATGCCTGGCTGGCACGCAGAGGGCCCAGACCGGTCTCGTGAAGTTCGGCGCGAACGTGAAGGTCGGATACTTTGCCCAGGAGAACGAACAGCTGGATTTCGACAAGACCGTACTGGGCAATCTCGACAACGCGACCGTCGTCACTGAAGTGCAGCGGCGATCGCTGCTGGGCGCCTTTGGCCTGAAGGGTTCGGCGGCCCACCAGATGCCGGGCACGCTGTCGGGCGGGGAGCGCGCGAAGTTGGCCCTGGCGATTCTGGCGTCGTCGGACGCCAACCTTCTCCTGCTTGACGAACCGACCAACAATCTGGACCCCGCCAGTGTGCTGGCGCTTGGCGACATGATGCGCCAATGGAAGGGCACCATTGTCGCAGTAAGTCACGAGCGCGGCTTCGTCGAGACCCTCGAACCGACTCACGTCGTGCTGCTGCCCGAAGAGCTCTTCGACCTGTGGGACGACGACTACATGGACCTCATCGAACAGCGCTAACAAATGACATCGGATCAGTCGCGCTGACGGCCCCGACGAGGTTAGGGTGCGCCATGCGCCACTTCCGGAGAACGCGTCGTTGGCCGCTTCGACTCTCCACCGAGACGAATCACCGTGTGCTTCTCGCCTGAGGGGGATCTCATTGCCGGCGTCGTGGTGGCCGCGATTGGCGTTGACGCCTGCCTGCATCTGCGTGGACGGGCCGACTATCGGCTAATCGCGACGCTGCCGGTGGTGCTCGGACTGCACCAAGTGGTCGAGACGTTCGTGTGGTGGAAGCTCCAAGGCCACGTTCCGTCGAGCGTCGGCGTCGTGGCGATGTGGATTTACCTGCTGTTTGCGTTCGTCGTACTGCCCGTGCTCGTTCCCGCCCTGGTGCTCTGGCACGAACCGGCCGGACCGCGGCGATGGCGCATCGCGCCCTTCATGGTGCTCGGCGTGGGGGTGGCGGCGACGCTGCTCGTGACGATGGTGGCCGGTCATCCGACGGCCCGGCTCGGTTCGTACCACGTGGCTTACACCATTGGACTCAGGTACGGAATCCTCGTCATCGGTCTCTACATCGTGGCCACCTGTGGCTCGATGCTCGCCTCGGGGTATCGCGACGTCGTGTGGTTCGGCGCGGCGAATCTGGTGGCGATCGTCGTGCTCGCCCGACTCTGCGCCAACGGCTTCGCGTCGCTGTGGTGCCTCTACGCGGCGTTGGTGAGCGGGGCCATTGCGATAAGGATCCGTCGGGCCGAGAGGTCGACTCGCCGTGTAGCTATCTGACGTTGAGTCGGCCACGGTGCCCGGTGGTGCTCCGTCGTCGCGCCCGTCGGACCGGTTGTCACGTTCAGTTGGTCGCGAGCGCGGCGATCGAAGCGGCGCGACTACGTTATGAGCCACGTCGCCCTGGGGGGCGACCATAGCGGAGGAGTCGACGTGAACTATCTGGCCTTCGTCGTCGGTCTCTTCATCGTGGTCTTGATGGTCATCAGCGTGCTGTTCATCCTGGTGCTGCCGCGCCGACCAACGGGCCTCCAGCGACTCTCGGTCTTCGTCAATCGAGTGGTCCGGCTCCTCTTTGTGGCCCTGTCGCGCCTCGCCAAGTCTTACGAAGGGAAGGACGCCATCCTCGCCCCGACCGCTCCCGTGGCGCTGCTGGCCCAACTGCTCTTGTGGGCGGCCGTCTTGGTCGCGGGCTTCGCCCTAATGCTGGTGCCGACCACCCACTCAATCGTCGATGGACTGATCCAGGCCCTGACGTCACTGTTTACCGTCGGCACCATTCACGTTGGCGGACGCGCCAATGTCGCGATTGACATAGCGGCCGGCGCCACGTGGGTCGTCATCGTGGCCCTGCAGATTGCCTACCTGCCCTCGCTGTACAGCTCGTTCAGTCGCCGCGAGGGACTCGTGACAATGCTCGAGAGTCGGTCGGGAAGTCCGGCGTGGGGGCCGGAGTTGCTGATGCGCCACCAACTGGTCGGGATCGTCGACACGTTGCCCGATCTCTACGAGAACTGGGAGGCGTGGGCGGCGGAGGTGACCGAGAGCCACACCACCTATCCAGTGCTGCTGTACTTTCGCTCACCCGAGCCGTGGCTGTCGTGGATGATTGGCCTGCTCGCGGTGCTCGACGCCGGGGCCATGCAGTTAGCGCTCGCGCCGGCGAGCGCCCCCTCGCAGGCGCGGCTGTGTCTGCGGATGGGCTTCACGCTGTACAACCGGATCGGCGCATCACAGGGCTGGTCCATCGACCCCGACCCCGACCCCGCGGGTCCCATCGACCTCAGTTTCGAAGAGTTCGCGAGCGCCGTCGAACAACTGCGCTCGACCGGGTTCGCGATGGAGCGAACGGCCGAAGAGGCTTGGCCCCACTTCGTGGGTTGGCGGATCAACTACGAGAACACCGCCTATCGAATGGCCGACCGCTTCACGGCCCCGCCAGCTCCCTGGTCGGGGACGCGACGCCACCTGCGCGCCGGCACCGTCGAGCCGCATCGCCCGCCTCATCGGGCTCCCGGTGGAAAAACCCAGCCTTCGCGGATCGGGCCCGAAGTGGTGATTGCGCCTCGACCTCGAAGGGGCCGCTAGCGCCCGGCTCGCCTCGATCGCCCAGACCTAGTAGGCGATCGGATTGGTCTTCACGCTCAAGTGCACGTACGCCGGGTCGATGGCGAGCGTCGTCCAGGTACTCGTCGAGGTGGTCGCGTCAGCGTTGGTCACGGTGCCCGAGTAGTCGAAGATGGGAAGCAACCACTCGGTTCCGTTCGTCAACGAGTACGACTGGAGGTGCACGGTGGCCGAGTCCAGCGTCACGTTGACGATGGGTGGGCCGGTCGGCGCCGACGGGTCACTCGACGTCGGGGGTACCGTGTCGGCGGCACTCGTCGGCGCGCTCGTCGAACCGCCCGTGGGGGTCGGCGTCGTATTCGACGTCATTGGCGTCACGGCGCCCGATCCCGCCAGTGGCAAACCACCGCCCGTCGCGAAGGAGCTCTGCTGATCCGCGTTCAGGACCGCGACCCCGGCGACCTCGCTCTGCAACGGGTACACCAGGGCTGACGACACGCCAAAGGCGGGACCAGTGGCGTCAATGACCTGGAGGTTCGTGTCGAAGGTGAACTGCACCGACTGATCGGTCAACGTCCCCTTGACGGCGACGTCGTAGGTCAGGCTGAACTGGTTCGTCCCGTTCGAGCCCACCGAGACCGAGGACGACGTGACCTGGGGATTGACGACTTGATAGCCGTAGCCGAGTTTCGCCAGGTACTGCTGCGCCGCGGCCTCAATGGTGCTCGTCGTCGCCGCGCTGACCGGATCGGGTGGCGTGGACGATGTGCTCCCAGTCGCGCTCGTCCCGGTCGCGCCCGGTGTGGAGGAGACCGAACCCGCGTATTTCGCGTTGGTGGAGAAGTTCCACTGTGGCACTCCGCCAAAGTTGTTGTAGGTGACCGACGACCCCGCGGCATCGGTCACGGTCCAGTAGGAGTCGTCACCATTGGCGTCGACGGGAGGTCCGCTCAACGCGAAGATGGCCGCGACACGCGATGCCTCGGCCGAGCCGCTGGCCGCGAGGCGCAACTGGTAGGCGTTGGCACTCGAGCTGCCCGCGCTCAGTCCCGGACCGGCGGTGAACCGGAACTGCTCGTAGATCTTCATCATCGACGTGGCGCCGGGCAACGAGGAGTGCGACTGGTGGGTACCCCCGATCGCGAGGACCGCGATGCCGGGCCCGGCGGCGTCGAGGGCGGCGATGCCGCCGACGGTCACGAGCGTCGCCAGCGTGACGGCGCTCGCCATCTTCAACTTGAAGTCGCGCAGCAGGCTGCGTCGTCGAATCGGATACTGGGCCACGATCCTCGAGACCATGGCCTCCGCGTCGCGCTGGACGTAGGTCGCGCCCCTGGCGGGGTCCGCGGCCACCAGTCGTTCATGAAAGTCACTCATTCCATCTCCCTCGCGTCCCTACCTAGTTCCTGTCGTGAGCTGCGTCGAACTTTCAATGAACCTCGGCGGCGGCGAAGGAGGTGCGAAATCGGGCTTGGGCGCGTGAAAGGCGCACCGCGGCGGCGTTGGTCGTGATCGCGAGGGCGACACCCAGGGCCGTGGTATCCAGTCCGTCCCACGCATTCAGCATCAGGATTTCGCGGTCGTCGTCATTGAGGGCCAGCAAGGCGTCGCGAACGCTGGTATCGGCAATCACTTGGTCTTCGGCGGAAGGCCCACTCGAGTGGGGAACCAGGGACGACTCGAAGATAGTGCGTCGGTTCTGGTTGCGTCGCGCGTTGCGCAGTACGTTGCGCGCGACGCCGATCATCCAGGGCAGCTCGGCGTCGGGCGGAACTGCGTCGATGCGTCGCCACACCACGAGCATCGTCTCCTCCACCAGGTCGTCGAGGTCCGCCGAGGAGAGGGGGTGCAGCCGCCGTCGCAGGTACGTGGCGACTTCCGTACTATTTTCGCGCACGAGGCGGCGGAATCGATCCTCTTCAGATGAGCCCATAACCCTCTTCTGTCCGCTCTTCCACGATTATTACCGCTCCGAGACGTTCGGAATCGCCGCCGCCCGGTGACGCGGCCCCCTAGGGTCGTGCCGATCGAACGAGCATCGCTTCTTGCTCACGGGTCAGCCACCACCCGGGCCACTCGCGGTCGCCCCACCACGCAACGACGTCGTCAACGCTCTCAGTGAGGTTGCGAAGTCGCATTCCTGCCGCTAAGGCTTTCGCCGGATTCACCGAATCACTGTTGTCCCCGGACCACAGTGGAAACCTCGCGTCGAGGTGGTGGCTACTCACCTGTTGCGCCGAGACCTCCACGAGGTGCGTACCGTCGGGGGCGACGTGTGCGGCGACCTCCTCCATAACCGTGAAGAAGGTTGGAGCGGGAAAGGGTCCGGCGGCGTGGAAGGTACCGATCGTCGAATTCGCCGCGAGCGTCACGATGAACGCACCGAGGTCGCGCGCGTCGATGTATTGCAGTGCACAGCCGCGCGGTCCAGCGACCGCCACGTTGCCACCGCGGCGAATCCGCTCGACCCAGTAGGGAAAGCGCATGGTCGCGTCGTGACTGCCAATGACGAACGTCGGACGCACAATGGTGATGTCGGGACCAAAATGCTCGAGGGCGGCCCTCTCGCAGGCAGCTTTCAGTGGGCCGTAGGACTCCGCGGTGATAGCCGCGTCGGGCTCGGTCGGGGCGTCGGCCCACAGGACCGCATCTTCTTCGACGAGCCCCTCGCCCATCGGGTCCTGGTACGCCGAGATCGACGAGACCTGGATGTGGTGGCCTCCCCGGTCGACCAGAACGTCCCGCAACACCGCGACGTCGTGGGGACGATACGCAATGACGTCGACGGTAACGTCGAACGAGAGTCGTGCGAGTGCCGAGAGATCGCGCTGGCGATCGCCGACCAGTCGCGTGACCGCGTCGGGCAGGTCCGAGGAGGTCTGTCCCCGGTTGATTACGGTGACGTCGTGGCCGTCGGCGAGGGCCGCGAACGCCACCGCCCGTCCCACGAACGACGTACCACCGACGATGAGAATTCGCATTACACCCCTTGCCCTCGACTCTCGCCATGTTACGAGCCCGAGACCCAGCGAGACGTGAATGACGCAACGTCTCGACGGGCCGGCAATGGTCCGACGGTAGTGCCCTCTCGTGGGAGTTCACCACGTCGCGCGGCGGCGACGAACGCTCGTCCGTCAATCTGGTCCACGACGTCGCGGAGCCTTCGCCGGCGGTCCGTCCAGTGAGTGGATCCATGAACCGACGTTGGTGGTCGAGTATTTAGCACGAGAGGTCCCTCGACATTCGTCTCTTTCACTGGCCTTGAGGTGATGACCTGGGCCAGTGACCTCGACGTTGCGACTGGTCGCGACTACTCTCGGCGCCGATGATTCGTGGCATCGCCGAGGGCGGCGTTGCGTGTCGGCGCTCGTGACCAGGGCGAACGCGCGGTCTTTCAGCCACGCCCCGTGCAGTTCTGACCTTCGGCCCTAGCTCAGGCGGTGCTCTCCCGTGTTGTATTGAAGCAACGCCCGATTCACGGACCGGCGCCTTACGAAATACTTGGTCGAGATCGGCGTTGTGATGAACGACAGGGGGTTGGCCGTGCGAGAAAAGACACTCGATCGAGTTCTCGATCACTACGACCGCTCACCGCATTTGGTCTTTTGGGAGACGACGAAGGCCTGCTCCCTCGCGTGCCAGCACTGTCGGGCCTCGGCCCAAGTTGACGCCCTGGAAGGGGAGTTAACAACCGAAGAGGGCTACGCCCTCATCGACCAAATCTCGGCAATGGGAGAGCCAGCACCGATTCTGGTCCTTACCGGTGGTGACTGTTTTGCGCGCGAGGACCTCCCGGAACTCATCCGTTACGCACGGCTGCGCGGACTGCGTCTGGGTATCGCCCCATCGGTCACCGACCGACTGACCCGCGAGCGACTCCAAGTGATGTACGACCTGGGCGTGCGCAGTGTCTCGATCAGTCTCGACGGATCGACCTCGGAGTCCCACGACGCACTGCGTGGGGTGCCGGGCCACTTTGCCAAGACCGTCGACGCGCTCACCATGATGCGCGACATGGGGTTTCGTCTCCAGGTCAACACGACCGTGATGAGGCATAACGCCACGGAGATGGCCGACATCTTCTCGCTGCTGCGCCAAGTTGGGATCTCGATCTGGGAGGTCTTCTTTCTCGTCGGAGTCGGTCGCGGGGTCGACATCCTCGAGGTCGAACCGCGCGACGCCGAGGATCTCTGCCACTTCCTCGTCGACGCCACGACCTACGGAATGACGGTCCGCACGGTCGAGGCGCCCTTTTTCCGACGAGTGCAGGCCGAGCGGGAGCCCTTCGGCGCCGCGGACCCTCGTCTGCACTTTCGCCTCGGCGAGTTGTACGAGACGTTGCGATCGCGACTGGATCGCGAGGGGGGTGACCGGGACCACGTTGTGCGCAGTACCACGATGGCGACGGGCGACGGGCGGGGCGTCATATTCGTGGGCCACGACGGTGAGGTCCACGCGTCGGGCTTCTTGCCAATGCCGCTCGGCAACGTCCGCGTTGATTCCCTCGGCGACATCTACACCGGGAACCTGTTACTGAGCGTTATCCGCTCGGGCCTCTTCAGTGGCGAGTGCGGTCGCTGCGACTACCGACGTCTCTGCGGCGGATCGCGAGCGCGCGCCTTCGCCCACTACGGAGAGGTGCTGGAGGACGATCCGTCGTGCGTTCGAACGCCGGCCGGTCGGCGGGTTC
The DNA here is from genome assembly GCA_025362585.1 of Acidimicrobiales bacterium. Lineage (GTDB taxonomy): Bacteria > Actinomycetota > Acidimicrobiia > Acidimicrobiales > RAAP-2 > RAAP-2. The sequence continues at coordinate 94,870 of JANYFR010000018.1, forward strand.
CACTCGCGCTTTCCTAGAGTGTGGGGATGACCGAATCCGCCCTCATTGACGAACTGGTGGCGTTGGTCGGTGCCGACCGGGTCACCTTCGGCGACGCTATGAGCCCCGACGACCTGCACGACGAGTCGCTCCATCCGCGCGGACGGATACCCCTCGCCGTCGTGCGACCGCGCTCGACGGACGAGGTCTCCCGCGTCGCGCGCTTCGCCTCCGAGCACGCTCTCGCCCTTGTCCCTCGGGGCTCGGGGACGGGACTCTCGGGCGGGGCCACGCCGGTCTCCGGTGGACTGGTTGTCTCCTTTGCGGACATGAACGCGATTGTGCGAATCGACGAACTCGACCACGTGGCCGTCGTCCAGCCGGGGGTGACCTTGCGCGAGCTCGACGACGCACTCGCGCGCAGCGGCCTGCGCTACCCGGTCTACCCCGGTGAGATGTCGGCGTCGCTCGGTGGCAACGTCAACACCAATGCCGGTGGGATGCGCGCGGTGCGTCACGGCGTCACCCGGCAACACGTGCTCGGCCTGGAGCTCGTGATGATGGACGGCACGGTACTGCGTACCGGTGGACCGGTCGTGAAATCCTCGAGCGGCTACGACCTCACCCAACTCGTCGTTGGCAGTGAAGGAACCCTGGCGATGGTGACCGAGGTGACCCTGCGCCTCTCGGCGCGCCTCGACTACGGCGCCACGATCCTCGTCCCTTTCGCCACGCTCGACGAGGTGATCAGCGTCGTCTCGCCAATCGTCGCGTCCGGCCTGGCACCCTCGATCCTCGAATACCTTGACGTGTTCGCCATGGCGTCGGTTACCGGGCGGGCCGGTCTCGACCTCGGTATCAGCCCCGACATCGTGAGCGCCTCGACGGCGTACCTGATCATCGTGCTCGAGACCCGTACCCGCGACCAGCTTGACGCCGACATCGAGGCACTCGGTCAGATGCTCACCGACGCCGGTGCACTCGACACCTTTGTCCTGCCCGAGCACGCCGGCGTTCGCCTAATCGAAGCTCGCGAACAGCTCTTCTGGGCCTCGAAGGACGCGGGGGTCCACGACATCGTTGACATCGTCGTGCCACGCTCGGCGGTGCCGACGTTTCTCGCCGACGCGAAGCGATTGGCCGAGTTGTCGGGAGTCTTCATCGCCGGCTGTGGTCACGTGGGTGACGGCAACGTCCACCTGTCAATCATCGAGAGCGACGACCAGCGCCGCCACACGTTCTTGCGTGAACTGTTCGCCCACGGCGTGCGACTCGGGGGCGCCGTGTCGGGCGAGCACGGTATCGGGCTCGACAAGCAGGCGGCCTTCCTCGAGTGGAGCGACCCTTCGTCACTCATGCTGCAGCGCAGCATCAAAGCGCTCTTCGACCCCCACGGGCTCTTGAACCCCTACCGGCTGCTCGATGAGCGAGCGTTGCCGTAGGGCTCGGACGTCGAGGGCCGACCGCTCCGGTGGTCGATGGGGACGTTCGACCCGCCGGCGCCAGAACAGGTGACGCTCGGAGGCCCAGTTGGACAGTTGGCAGCGACTGGAGAGATGGAGTTTTTCGCAACACCGAAGAGACGTGACTCTCGACGGTCTTGGTCGAGATCGTCAACTCGGTGGCGACGTCTCTGTACGAGTAGCCGCGTGCGATGAGTCGCGACGCCGGGCGCTCGCGCTTGGTCCGGTTACCGAGTTCGGCGTCCATCGTGGCGAGTTCAGCGTCCGCGCTTGCGTCGGCGAACGTGTCGAGGACGAATCCCGCGAGGCGCGGCGAAAAGCCGTGCGAGGGTCACTCACACTGATCGTGAAGTTGGTCCACGTCGACGAGAGCGACGTCGAGTTCATGGACCGAGTATTGGAGAGATTCGACGAATGAGATCGACCTCAGGGATCGACGAGTGCCGAACGGTCAAGGTCCTTCACGTCGTTGACTCCGGTGAGCCCGAGGGTCACCAGCATCTCCTCGCGAAGTATCCGCAGGATGTGGTCCACGCCACGCTCGCCGCGCGCGGCGACGGCGTAGGCCCACGGTCGACCGATCAGGCAGGCGCGAGCGCCGAGCGAGAGGGCCTTGACGACGTCGAGTCCGCTGCGAATTCCCCCGTCCATTAGGACCTCACACCGGTCACCGACGGCGTCGGCGATCGCGGGCAGCGCGCGAATCGTGGAGGGGACGTCGTCCAGCTGACGTCCGCCGTGGTTCGAGACGACGACGGCGTCGACGCCGTGGTCGACAGCGGCGCGTGCGTCGTCCGCGTCGAGGATTCCCTTCAGGGCGATTCGACCGTGCCAGTGCTCACGGAGCCACGCGAGATCGTCCCAGTTGACGCTGGGGTCGAACTGGCTCGCGACCCATCCCTGGAAATCGGCGGGGACGCGAGCCTCGGGGAGCGCTTTCTCGAGGTTGCCGAACGTGAGCGGCCGGCCCCCGAGCGCGACGTCGCGCACCCACGACGAGTGGCGCACGAGGTCGCCACCTCGACGCAAGCGCCCGAACGGCGAGAGGCGTCCGCTGATGCCGTTGCGCACGTCACGGTAGCGCTGGCCCACGACCGGCAGGTCGACGGTCAGGATCATCGTGGTGCAACCAACTGATTGCGCCCGAGCCATGAGGTCCTCGGCGTAGCCGCGGTCCTTCATGACGTACAACTGAAACCAGATCGGCCGTTGGACGGCGCGCGCGACCTCCTCGATCGAACAGATCGAGAGTGTCGACTCACAGAAGGGGACGCCCGCACGTTCGGCCGCCCGCGCAGCCTGCACTTCGGCGCGTTGGGCGAACATGCCACCGAAACCGATGGGCGCGAGGACGACGGGGAGGGCGATCTCCTCGCCGAGGACGGTCGTCGAGAGCGTGCGCTGGGTGACGTCGCGTAGGACTCGTTGACGAAAGTGGATAGCCCGCAGGTCGTGGCGGTTGGCCTCGAGGGTCGTCTCGGCAAATGACCCGCCGTCGATGTAGTCAAAGATCTGACGCGGCAGACGACGGCGCGCGAGTTCGCGGTAGTCACCGAGTGACGCCGGGGCAAGTCCGAGTGGGTGATCGCGGGGGTTGGCCGGCACGCATCACATTATGCACGCATCGTGCTCGTCGCGTCGGGTGATGACGCCCCCGTGAACGGGAATCGCGCGCCACAGGGCACCGCGAAACGCCCAATTCCGCGGTGCCGCTTGGCACGCGGATCTCTCTACCGCGTGTGAACAATTCGCTCAGTGCACCGGTCAGAGGCTCGGGGACGACGTCGGCTCCCGCAGCTGGCCACCCCTAGGCAAGAGCGAATCTGCTGACAAGTTGGTCGGCTGTAGTGTCGCCCGATGAACCAGGTCACGCACCGTTCTCTCCACACGAATGGCATTGCCATGCATGTCGCCGAGCAGGGCGACGGACCGGCGGTGGTGTTGTGCCACGGCTTTCCCGAACTCTGGTACTCGTGGCGCCATCAGATTGGTGCCCTCGCCAATGCCGGCTACCACGTGATTGCGCCCGACATGCGCGGTTACGGACAGAGCGACCGGCCCGCCGCGATCGAGGAGTACGACATCATCCATCTCACCGACGACCTCATTGGTCTGCTCGACGCACTAGGAGAGGAGCAGGCGGTGTTCGTGGGCCACGACTTTGGAGCACCGGTGGTGTGGAATCTGGCCCTGCGCGCGCCTGAACGGGTACGGGCCGTGGCGGGCTTGAGCGTGCCCTTCGTCAACCGTGGCGAGCGCGACCCGATCGAGGTGATGAAATTTATGTTCGGCGAGAACTTCTTCTACATCCTCTACTTTCAGTCGCCGGGTAGGGCCGACGCCGAATTGGCTCTCGATACGAGGGAGACCCTGCGTCGCACGATGAGGGTTACGTCCCCGAGGGAGACGACCGAGGCCCTGCGGACGCTACCGCGCCAGGGGACTGGTTGGTTGGACTGGTTGCCTCGGGCGCGTACGTTGCCCACGTGGCTCTCCGAAGATGACCTTGACCTGTACGTCACCGAGTTCACCCGGACCGGATTCACCGGTGGTCTCAACTGGTATCGCAACATCAGTCGAAACTGGCAGTTGACGGCGGACCTCGCCGGCGGGAAAGTGACGATGCCCGCAATGTTCCTCGCCGGTGAGCAGGACCTCGTCGCAACGTTCATGTCCGACGCGGAGATGGCCACGTGGGTGACGGACCTGCGAGTGCGGGTGAAACTGCCCAACACCGGGCACTGGGTCCAACAGGAGCGACCCGACGAGGTCAATGCGGCACTCCTCGGATTCCTCGCCTCGCTCTGAGCGACCGGAGCGCGGCACCACGGCGTCGAGGGGGATTCGTCGTCACGGTCGCACGGGAGTGCTCCGGTATCGTGGTCCCAGCACCGTGCGGGTGCTCAGCGACGTTGGGCCGATCGGGGGAGCATGGACCTGCATTTCGCGACCGCCTGGGAACATGTGGCCGATACGGTCCCCGAGCTCGACGCCGTGGTGCACGGTCGACGTCGCTTGACGTACGGAGCGTTCGACGAGTGCGCCGCCCGGTTCGCGGCAGCGCTGGAGGACGCGGGGGTTGGCGTGGGTGGCAAGGTCGCCCTGTTCCTCTACAACGGCCCGGAGTACCTGATTGCTCAGTACGGCTCATTCAAGCACCGCGCGGTCCCGATCAACGTGAACTACCGCTACCTCGGCGACGAACTGGTCTACCTCCTCGAGAACTGCGACGCCGAAGTACTGGTGTTCCATCGCTCACTCGCCCCCCGTGTCGCCGGCGTGTCCGCTCGGCTTCCTCGATTGCGTCTGCTGGTTGAGGTGGACGACGGCGGCGCGCACCTCGACGAATCCGTGGACTTCGACGAGCTCGTAGCGGCCCACGAACCCCAGGAGCGCAAGGAGCGCTCGCGCGACGACCTCTACATGCTCTACACCGGGGGAACTACCGGCAATCCCAAAGGCGTGATGTTCCACCAAGGCGACTTTGTCGAGCGACTGTACGGCGCCTTCGCGACGTTCGGGTTGCAGTCCCCACTTCCTACGAGCGCCGAGCACGTAATCTCCCTCGTTCGAGAGGTGCGCGCCCTGGGCCCAGTGGTCTCGGTCGCCTGTTGCCCCTTGATGCACGGCACCGCCATGTGGCTCTCGGCGATGCGGGCGCTTCTCTCGGGCGGGACCGTCGTCCTACTGGAGCACCGTACGTTCGACCCTCACGAAGTCTGGTCAACGTGCCAGCGTGAGGGTGCCAACGAGGTCGTGATCGTGGGCGACGCCTTCGCTCGACCGATGTTGCGCGCTCTCGTGGAGCGCGAGTCCGCCGGTCGCCCGTACGACACGTCGGGCGTGCGCACCATCGTGTCGTCGGGCGCGATCTGGAGTGCCGAAATCAAGGATCAGCTCCGATCGCGTCTGACGGCTCAACTGATCGACGCCCTGGGTTCGACCGAGGCTGGCAGTGTGGGCGTGAGCGTCGCGAGCGCCGACGCCCGGGCCGAGACCGCCAAGTTCTTTTTTGCGCCGACCACCCGAGTGATCACCGAGGACGACCGCGACGTGGCGCCAGGTTCGGGAGTGGCCGGTCGGCTCGTAAGTCAGAACGCCGCATTCGGCTACTACAAGGACGACGTGAAATCCCGTGCCACCTTCGTAGAGCTCGACGGTCGCACTTTCGTGATTACTGGTGACTGGGCGACCGTGGGGATCGACGGTGAGATTGCCCTGCTGGGGCGAGGTTCGATGTGCATCAACTCGGGCGGGGAGAAGATCTTTGCCGAGGAGGTCGAGGAGGCCATCAAGCGCCACCCGGGTGTTGACGACTGTCAAGTAGTCGCACTGGCGGACGAGCGGTTCGGGCAGCGGGTCGTCGCCGTGGCGTCGTCATCCACGCTCGACGCGTCGAGTGGCGACGCGATTCGTGAGTGGCTGCGCTCCTCGCTCGCGCATTACAAGATTCCTCGCACTATCACCATCCTCGACACCCTCCAACGCTCCCCCAATGGCAAGGCTGACTACGCGTGGGCGAGGGAAGCGGCCCTCGCGCACGGCGGCCAGTAGCGGCACTTGGCGAATCGGCGGCGCTGCGTGTTGCGATCACACGGCGCTGGCGTGGCGTCCCTAACGGCGAGTCGGCGAGGGCGTGACGGCACGCCACTGGCGATTTGTTGAGGTAGTGCCGGACAACTCCGCCATCGTGCTGTCAACATGAACGACTGACAAGAGAACCACCCACGACTTCTAATGAAGTTGGGTGTGGCCCGAGTTGGTCGTGTGAGGTCTGTACCTTTTGCAAGAATGGGGCAACTCGTCAGTATCGCCGAATTAACGACGCCGCCTGCTGTTTGGAACACCCTAAAAACCCTTTGATTCACTGCAAAGATGGGACGGCGCACCACTTTGGTCCGTGCCCGGTAGAGTGACAACCCCTCCGCGTTAACAATACTGACGTGGCTACCGGTTGGGTCCCTCATTGTAGGTCCTGATCATTAGGCCCTTCGTCTGCGGCGGGCAACCTAGGCATCGCCACTGGGGCGGTGCACGTAACCAAGCGAGGTCCCTCAGTGCCCAGCCCGCACTATCGATCAACCGGCGTCAACTCGAAGCTGCCCTGGCTCGCCCGGAGTCGCACCATTGCCTTCGTCGTGGCGGCGGTCGCCGTCACGATCACAATGCCGGGAAGCGGGCGCGCTCACGGACCGGTACCGGTCGAGACTGGGTCCCACACCACCATCGTGGCGGCCAGTCAGGCCGGCGCCGGATGGCTCGCGAGTCACCTTCGTGTGACTCTGGTGTCCCTGCCCGTGTTGAAGGTTCACCACGAAGCCGCGCGGGTCGTGGCTCGGCCGCTCTCCTACCTCGTCTCGCCGGCACGAACGAACGCCTACGTTGTCTCTCTAATCCATTCGACGTTCCCGCGAACGGCCTGGCGTGACGCTGAGGCCGTTGCCTGGTGCGAGTCCAAATACCGTCCGTTGGACATTGCCTATGACAGCAACGGTACTCATGACCGTGGAGTTTTCCAACTGAACGACGGGGGGACTGAGCAGTACCTCCTGGAGCGCCTCGGTCTAAACCCCAACAACCTCAGTTTGGCGTTCAACCCGGTGCTCAACATTCGAGCGGCCGCCCTGTTGTTCGCTCGCGACGGTTGGAGTCAGTGGTCCTGCGCGTCAGCTTTGTAGAAACCGCGGCGCGCAGCCTCGGCGTTGGGACGCCCCCAGACATTGATTGCGTAACGTTGGCCGTTGCGCCACGATGAAGTATTCGTGAAATATCGCATTGAAATTGAAGACGTGACGAACGGGTGCATGATTGATAGATTCGACGCGCCAATTGTCTGGCGAGAACGCTGCGACTGACGGTCAGTGACGCCGGCACCCGGACGGACGGATTGCGTCAGCGATCGATGCCCCAGTGTTCAGATATGGCGAAACAATCGTTCCGGCGTAGTCGTCGCGACGTCGCGAATGTGGATGTAGCCCGATGGCTGCGAGAAGGGAACCCAGCCGCTGCTCGTGAAGCCCCCGCTTCCCCCGTTGTAGTTGTCGGCTACTAAGTAAACGGTGCCGTTCGTCCAGTTGATCCGCGCGACGTAAGCAACGTGTCCCATCGCGCCACCGGCGTACCAGGCAATCGAACCGACCGCCGGGGTTGACGTCGTCACTGCGCCAAGAGATTGGCCCCATTGGTCGGCGTAGCCCCACGAATGGCCAGGGTCGGCCAGTCCGTTGTGGGCGAGCATCCATGCCGCGTAGAGGGTGCAATTGTGTGGGGGAGTGCCAATGCCGCCCTTGGTGCTCGATCCGTAATATTTGAAGGCCCAGTTGCTGTTCATCGAGGTCGCGTTGTAGCCATCAATCACGCAACGGTAAGCGGCGCTTTTGCACCCCGTGGCGGCGTGAGCCAAGTTGACGGGCATGAGGACCGTCGTGACGAAGAGCGCGCCAAGTCCCCAGACGACGACGAGTGTCGAAAGAAGCGATGCGCGAGGCCTCTTGGCGCGCACTGATTGAGTGATCGCCAATGGATCCCCTGTCGTGATGCTTCACGGACCGTAGCACTGAGCGGGAAATCATTCAAATAGAAC
>JANYFR010000039.1 GCA_025362585.1 Acidimicrobiales bacterium
GGGACGAAGGATTCCAGGGTGTGCGGAGTCGAGCGAGCCCGAACTCCGGGAGTGCGCTCTCCCGTCAGATAAGACGGGATCGTCTTGCGATCACGGCCCAGGTGGTTAGCGATGGCCGTGATCGACCACCCCCGTTCTTTCAGTGCGTGTACTTCCAAGTCTCCTCCTTGTGTGAGCGTGAAGGAGGGTCCCTTCGGATGGCTGGCTTGCACCACCAATCTTGAAGGGGCCCTCCTCCACGCTCACACAAGGAGGAGACGTGGAAGTACATGCACAGAAAGAACCGGGGTGGTCGATTACGGCCATCGCTAACCACCTGGGCCGTGATCGCAAGACGATCCGGTCTTATCTGACGGGAGAGCGCACTCCCGGAGTCCGGGCTCGCTCGACTCCGGACCCCCTGGAATCCTTCGTCCCCTACCTCACCCAACGACTCCAACGCCACGGTGCGCAACCCGAGAGGCCGTTCGATTGAGGCCGCCTGCGGTCAGTCGGCCGCGGTCATGAACGTCCGACACAAGTCCTTCCGGTCCAATCGGCCTAGAGGACCTTTCGTTCCCAAAACGTTGGACGCCATTTCAAGAGCGCAATGACGCCGAGAATGCACGCAATGCCGCCCGATACGATCGAGATCTCGGTGGAGGAAATTCCCGCAACGACACCGGACTCAAAGTCGCCGAGGCGTGGGCCGCCCGTGACGACCGCCATTTGAATCGACGATATTCGGCTGCGGAATTCGTCGGTGATGGCGTTCTGAAGAATGGTAATTCGCAGTACCGTGGAGATGACGTCCATGGCGCCGGCAAGAGCCAGACTGGCGAGACCCACCCACACGACGTGGACCAGTCCGAAGAGTGTCATCGCCGCTCCCCACGTGATTACGACAATCGAGACGAGGCGCCCCTGGCGGCGAACGCGCGCAATCCAACCGGTGACGATGGCCATGAACAACGCCCCGGCGCCCGGTGCCGCGTAGAGCATTCCCAACGTCCTCGGGCCACCGTGATACAGAGTTAACGCGACGGCGGGGAAGAGCGCCCGGGGCAGTCCAAAGACCATGGCGTTGAGGTCTACGAGGTAGACGGCCTGCACTATGGCGTGGGAGCGCACGTAGGCGAAGCCGTCACCGATTGCCCCTAACATTCGCGTACCGGAGTGTTTGCCAGTGGGCGGAAGGGGTGCCATGAACGCGGTGAGCACGCTCAAGAAGGCGAAGGTAATCGCGTCGACGGCGTAACAGGAGAAGAGCCCGATACTCGCAATGAGGACACCGGCGAGGGCGGGTCCCACGACGACGGCGGAGTTCACGGCGACTTGGTTCAGCGAGTAGGACGCGACCAACTCCTCCGGTTGCACCAACTTCGGGATGGCCGCCGTGCGCAACGGCGACGAGAATCCGGCGAGGCCCGCCGAGAACGCGGCGAGGAGGAGAAGGAACACGAGATGGCGGTCGTGAAGACCGGCGTTGAGTGCCAGTCCGGTGCTCGAGAGACCGAGCAGGACCGCGCTCGTCATCATCAAGCGACGTTTGTCCAAACGGTCGCCCATGGCGCCGCCCAAAAGAGCGCCGGTAATGAGAAAGGGCAACTGGATGAGGCTGGCGAGGCCAACCCAGAGACTTGAATGGGTCTGGCTGTACACCTGAAAGGGGATCGCAACGACGGTGAGGTTACTGCCGAGCAGCGAAATGACCTGTCCGCTGAACAATAATCGGAAATCTCGGTTCCGACGAAGTGGGCTCACGTCGACGAAGAGCTTGGCCACCCAATCATTGTACGGGGATAGTTTTCGAGGCTCGATCTCCCGACTGCACTGGGGCACTACGTCGAGTGTGGGGTCGTCACACCGGTGGCGACGGCCGAGAAGACCTCGGCCAGCTTGTGGATGCCCCTATAAGTCAAGGTTGTCTTCAAGTGGTGCTGAGGAGTGTCGTTCTCGCACGATAATCAACCATGATCCGTCCGTGAGCCTCGCGGGCAATAAAGCGCTTGAGGCAGCGGATGATGTCTCTCTAGGAGAGCCCTTCTTCGGTTCGACGAGCAACGTAAGCCTTGGTGGGTTCGTGATGTTGCATGCGAACAATGGCGGTTCGATAGAGCGCGGCATTCGCCTGGCGGTGCCCGTTCCAGGCCAGCCGGTGTCGATTCGTCATCCCCGACGAGGCCGGGATCGGTGCGACGCCACAGAGCTTCGCGAAGCAAGCCTCGTTGCGAACGTGGTCGGGATTGTCGCTTATGACGATGAGGAGTTCGGCGGCAGTGTCGGGTCCGATGCCAGGGCCGTCGCGCCACGTCGGTGAGATCCCCTGGGTAAGTTCGTTGAGTATGGCGTCGTGCTCTTTGATCTCGAGATCAAGAAACACCCAACGTCGCGCCAGTGAACGAAGGGTGTGCTTCGTCGACGACGTCGGTCCTTCAACCTTGCCCAATCGAAACCCCGCACACTTTTTGAGAAGTGCCTTATCGCCTGAGTGGTCAAGTTGCTCACGGATCTCTGGCTGGGCATTCACGACCACGGTCTTGAGCGTGACAATGGCACTCGTTCTTGCATTTTGGGCGTTGTCGCGGGCCACTTTGATCTGGCGAATCATCTCCACTAGGCAGTCGGCACTCTTGGGAACCGACGATGAGGTGAGAGCCAGCACGCTGCGAGCTGCGAGTTCGGCGTCCAATGTGTCGCTCTTGCCGTTGGCCCTGCGCGCTCAGCGGTCGCCGCGGTTGACTTCAATCACACGGTGTCCCTAGCGTCGCAAGAACCTCGTCAGTCCAGCGCCGTAGCTGCCGGTGCCCTCGACGCCAAAGGAGGACACCCGACCCCACGTGCGGGCCCATCGATCGAGGTCCTGGTAACCCACGGTGTCGACTGGGATTCGATGCTCGCCCAGGCGCTGGCCGGCGTCGTCGATGGCGACGGCCACGTGTACGTGTTTGTGGGTATCGACTCCGATAATGACTCTGCTCGTTGGGGTCGGCGGTGCCATGCTGTTCATAACTGTTCTCCTTGAATAGTTGGTGAGCGAGTCGGGTGGGCGGACAGGACTGTGAAGCGTCGTTTAACGAAAGGCCTCTATTGGGTTACTCCCGCCCGACGCGTTGACGTCTGCGTTGATCGCCACCCGTCTGACGCTTTGCCCCCAAACACGACGGTCGAAGCGGGAGAGGTGATCGGCCAGAGTGTTGAAGCTGCGATTCATGCTGCCGTTCTAGAGGCACGAATCGTGCTGTGGACGCCAAAGTCATTGGCGGTGTCGTCGTCATGACCGGAGGCAGTTCGACATGAGAGACGACCACCGGATTCTCGACTACGGACACGGAGGTCATGATCATTCACATGGTGTCGCTGGCGATGCCAACATGAGGTACGTCCTGATCGCCCTTGGGCTCATCGCGATGTTCATGATTGGCGAGGTCGTTGCTGCGTTTGTGGCGAGATCGTTGGTCCTGTTCGCTGATGCTGGGCACATGCTCACGGACGTGGCGGCACTTGGCATAAGTGCGTGGGCAATCCATCTGGCTGCCCGCCCTGCCAGCGGATCATGGACCTACGGCCTGAAGAGGGTGGAAGTCTTGTCTGCTGCTGCCAACGGTGTTGCCCTGGTAGCGATCGGATTGTTGATCGGCGTCGAATCCATCATGCGTTTGATCACTCCACGACACGTCGAAGGTGGGGTGGTACTCGTTGTGGCAGTGATCGGGGTAGTCATCAATGTTTGTGCCACTTGGGTATTGGCGAAGGCCAACCGGACCAGCCTCAACGTCAAGGGGGCTTATGCCCACGTCGTTACCGATCTCTACGCATTCATTGGGACCGCTATCGCAGGGCTAATCATTATCCGGACGGGCTGGCAGCGAGCCGACTCAGTCGCTTCGCTTGTCGTGGTTGGGCTGATGGTCCGGGCAGCATGGGGATTGCTCCGTGATGCCGGGAGAATCCTGCTTCAGGCTGCCCCGAACGACCTAGATCTCAACGATGTCCGTGCGCATTTGGCTGATGTTCCACACGTTCTCGGAGTCCACGACCTCCACGCTTGGACGGTCACCTCGGGCTCTCCAACCTTGTCAGTCCATGTTGTTATTGAAGACGGCTGCTTCGAGACCGGCCATGCGCCACAGATTCTCGACGACCTGCAAGCGTGTCTCGTTGGACACTTTGACGTGGCACATGCAACCTTTCAGCTTGAGACTGCTGCTCATGCCACACACGAGGAGTCCGCTCATGAGTGAACCCAGCGTCACGATGCGGTGCCTTCAGCCCTGATCCGAGGCGAGGAAACGCCTCAGGGCAACTCCTCACCAAATCAATTCGACAACACCAAATGGCCATGCTCCAGCGAGGAAGCCGTAAGCATTGGAGAGTAGACAGCCCACTGCGAATCCAGCGATGAAGCGGCGGTCTCGCCTTTCGAGCTCCTGAGCGATCAATTCCTTTCCGAAACCGGTTTGCACGGGCCATATTCACGCGATACTTGACAGTGTGGTCACGCTATTCCTCTCCATCACATTTGCTTGCGGCCTCCTCATCGCCATCGCACATGTAATCAACAGGAAGTTCGTCGCTCCCGCCTACGACGTTGTAGCCAATCTCACAGCTTTCGCTTCGGCGACAGCCGCATCTTCGCTACTCGGGCATTGGATACCAGCCACGCTCTCGTCGGTGGCGTTCCTTTGCTGGCTACTGCTGGCTCGGCGCACTCGAATCGCCCGGAGGGTCTAAGGCAGGATTCGTCACGATCAAAATGGTTCGAGTTGAGGAAGGTTCTCGTGTCAGTCAGGCGTCTGAGCGCGAAACTCAACCGAAACGTGCACATGTTCTACCTGATGAAACGGGGGTGTAAGGGGGTTCGAATATAGTCCCGTTACCTCCACTCGTAGCAAGAATCACAACGTTCTTCTAGATGAATGACTCTCTTCAAGTCCGATCGCTTTCGGACCTTCTTCGCAGGATACGGCCGTATCGCGTGCCAGTTTTCTCCGACTTCACTCGTCGTCGCGTCAGCATCGGTCTTACCAGTATGCGGACGTGCGTATTTACGTTTGCGTTCCGTCGATGGCGGCGGCGACGTCGGCGGGCGTTGGCATGACATCTATCTCGTCGCGGATTGCCCGAGCACGTTCCGTGTAGGACGCCTCGGAAAGGATCGTCCGTAATTCCACAGCTAATAGGTCGGGGGTGACCACGTCCGGCGTCAGCATTCGGGCGACGCCCGCGGAGGCACACGCATGCGAATTCTCGTATTGGTCGCCTGCTCGCGGAAGCATGAGCATGGGAACCCCGTGAGAGAGAGCAGCCAGAGTGGAGCCCGAACCCGCGTGTGTCACCACGGCACTTACGTGAGGCAAGAGTAAATCTTGGGACACGAACCGCTCAATAACGACGTTGGGCGGTTGCGGTCCCAAGTCGGAGGGATTGTTGTCGTTACCGATTGTCATGATGAGATTGCAGTCGATGCCTGCGAAAACTTCGATTCGGCCCTCATGCGTGCTCCATCGTACAAAGAATCTCACACCAGCCACGAACGTGGGTACGCCGTATCGATGAGATGAATTCGAATCAGCGTTTGGGAAGTCTGAACTGAGGCCCAACAATGGTGCGGTCATCAGAGAATCTTTGAGATCGAAGAATCATCCCAGCGTGAAACTGGCCCCAACGCTTTTCAAGGGCGCCGCTCGCAACTCAACTTCCGCAGTGCCGTCGGCCACAATCGACCCGAAGGGACCCACTATTTCGATTCGAATCGTCGGATTTGAAGTCAACATGCTCGACTTCCCGACGCGCACGCCGAGCTATTCGATTATCGTCAGCCGATCGTAAGCGCAAACTGAGGCTCACAAAATTCTCCGGGCTTCCGTCGGGTTCTATCGACTCGCGAACGGTGCCCGCAACGAGATAATGCAACTCGCCCCCGAGTTCGCCACTGAATCTTCCACTGCTGCTCTCGCGAGAATCGGCAACACAATTCTCCTCTGAAATGTGATGCAAATCGCCATCGCCAGACTTTCGGTGGAGCATGTCTGTGAAACACATGAGATTATCCGCGCTGCCACCTTATTGAGCCGGACGCCCTTTAGGATTTTGTCAACCTTCAACATCGAGGGTCCGCGGACAATCATTCTTCCCTGTCGCTGAGAACTAACCCGGTCCCGAAGTTCTTCGGGGTCGCCCCCAGTCTCATCGCCAGCGTTGTTTCCCCACACTGCGATCTCCAGGTCGTTAGTGGTCAAGGAACGGCGAGATTGCTAATCCGCACCACGAAACTCCCGGTCACCAGATTGGCGGCCCGAGAGTCTAGAAAGGACTCACCATGAATCGAGTCAGTACGCTTCATCGCCCACGCCACTTCGCCGTCCGAGGACTCCTGACACTTTCACTCATGACGACGGGCCTCGTCGTTGCCTCTAGCCAATTCGCGGACGCATCGGCCCTCGACGGCACCGGCACGTTGACCACCCCGACCTCGGCCGTGGCCTACGGCTCCACCGGACATACCATCACGTTCACTTACACCGCCGCCTCCGGTGGAATCACCGGTGGTGAGGTCGGCGTCACCGTCGCGACGGGCTGGTCAACGCCCTCGATGTCCAGCGCCGCTGCCGGCTTCGCCACCACGAGTGCCGGTACTCTCACAATCAGTGGCAATACCATCCTCGTCAGCGGCTTGACCCTGAGTTCGAAGAAGACCGTCACCATTGTCTACGGATCAATGTCGAAGAAGGGCCCGGGCGCCACGGCGTCGACGACTATCGGAAGTGCCTCTTGGACGGCGATGGAGAAGTCAACCGTGAACGGGCTGTTGACGCACCTAACCACTTCGCCGTCGATTGTCGTCAATCGGACCCTCAGCGCCCCAGCGCCGCCACGCGTCACCGTTCTCTCGCCAACGTCGTTGTTGGTAACCTTCAACGCTGACGCCAACGCCACGAGTAGTGACGTAACGGTGTACTCGGACAAGAACAAAGCCATAGTTAAGACCGTTACCGGTAACACGTCGGGCTCGGAGACGATCACCGGGCTCGTCGCGGGCGACACCTACTTCGTCGCCATTACCTCGGTCGGCAACGGCTCGACGTACCTCACGTCGCCACTGGGCGCCCATTCGGTGAGCCTCACGTTGGGCGTTCTCACGATCACCGCCCGCAACCTGTTGCTGTCCTTGGGCCAGGCGGTCAAGCCAACCAGTGCGGTGTTGGGCCTGACCCCTGGGGACACCGCGGTTGTTTCGAAGGTGGTCTACACCTTCAGCGGCACCGGAACCACGTCGTACGCAACAACGTCCACGCCACCAACGGCGATCGGCACCTACGCCATCGTCCCCTCGAGCGCGACAATCGTGATCTCACCCAGCACCGATCAGAACGCCTACGGCAAGAGCTTCAACTACGTCGCGGGCTCACTGACGGTTGTGGCCGCGCCACGAGTCGTGCTACACGCCACCAAGGTGACGCCGAACGTCTGGACGGGACGCACCGTCGTCGTCTCCATCCTCGGCACCGGCTTCTACGGCCAGCCGCGCATCGTGAGCAGCACCGGACGCGGTACGAGCGCCAAAGTGATCCGCGACACCGGAACCCGACTTACTGTTCGTGTCAGTGTTCGAGCCTCGACACCGCGCGGCGTGCACACGTTCAAGATCATCTTGTCAAATGGAACGGCGTGCAACATTCGCTACAACCAGTTCTAGAGAGATCTGTGCAACGCCCCGGGGTTCACGAAGTGCGTTCCGGGGGCGTTGGGGACGAGAGCGAGGGCTGCTCGCGCGTCGTAAGGGGCGGTCGGTGACGGGCCGGGACCGGCAAGGTACTTGCCGAGCCGGCGAGAGGCACCCCTCTTCGCCGTAACCTGTTGCGACACGGCGAACGGCCGGCAACCCACGAAGACCACTCCGGATGGCCATCGAAAGTGGACTTTTGAAGTGCGAGGCCCGACGTGTACCCCCTGCAAGCGACCTTCGCGGGCAAGGTCTCGTCGGCCTTCCCCTCGACCCCGAGTTCTCCCCGCTCGCCATGTGCCGATTCCTACGGGAACTTCGCGGTGTTCCGTCCATATCCTCGTCATTCCAAATATTCCCGTGTTCGTGGGGGGCGAGAGGTTCGAAAGTCTTTGCGATCAGGCAGAACTGAGGGTAGGAAAGATAGGGGTGCTTGACCTCGGAGGTCAGGTAGTGCCCGCGAACCCGAAGACGGGACCGCGAAGTTGCCCTCAATGGGGAACATCGGCGCACCTCGAGACCCCTCATTTCCAAGTACTCCTTTGGCTCGCAGGATGATTACGCAAACAATGACGCCACCTATAAGGTGTGTTGACCTTCTGAAGGAAGGGACAACGAGGGAGAAATCTGGTGCTCCCCTTTCAGACTGGTGCGGACCATGGATGTTGACCTTGAGAACTGAATCTTCAGGTTCAAAAACGGTGTCGACGAGGAAGATTCGAGGCAACCGTCCGTGAAGGGCGCAGTCGTGGATCTGAATTACGGCCAGTGGACGGACAATGAACTGGTTGCCGCGATGACGCAGAATTCCTCGGAAGCCTACGAAGAGTTATATCGTCGCCATATCTCGTCCGTCATCGCCGCCTCGCGAGTGATTCTTCGATTCGGATCCGACAGTGAGGATGTGGCCACTGAGGTATTCGTTCGTCTCTGGATGTCTCCAGAGTGCTTTGATCCAAGTCGGTGCTCTGTCGTGGGGTTTTTGCGAATGTCGGCGAAACGCAGAAGCATCGACTTAATTCGGTCCTCTTCTGCACGGTCGCGGCGCGAGGCACTCGCCTTTCACCACGCCACGGTTCCACTTCCTGACTCTGACGCGAACTTGATAGCGACCGAGGAAGATGATCTGGTTCGGCAATCCGTGGCGGCCCTCCCAGAGATGGAAAGGGAGGTCATTGAAAATGCCTTTTATCGGGGAATGACCTACAAGGCCGTCGCGCTCCATCTTGGACTGGCCGAGGGCACTGTGAAATCGCGCATTCGAAGTGGACTTCGTCGACTGAAGATGAGCGATGACCTGCGCCTCGTGGACAGTCTGTTGAAGACGGATGGCGCTCGGCCCGCGGAAACCCAAATGACGTCGAGTGACGGGGATTGGAAATGAGCATTGTCTGGAATGAGGGGGTTCGTGACCCGAAGCGTCTCATTGCGCTGCAGCAATCCGGACTGGTCGGAACCGGGCCGGAGGACGCCTTCGACCGTTTTATCGAGTTCGCCACAGAACTCACTGGCGCTTCTCGAGGCTTCATAACTCTGGTCGACGCGGAGAACTACACGTACAAGAGCGCTGTTGGGATATCCGATGACGAGCCGCACTCTGGCCGAACTGTCGAATCATTCTGCCGATACGTCGTAGGGACGGGCCAGCCCCTCATTGTGGACGACGCCGTCAACGACGCTCGCACGTTTGACAATCCGGCAATTGAACTGCATCGAGTTGCGGCGTGGGCGGGATACCCCATCGAAGACGTCAACGGAGCAGTCTTAGGGACGTTCTGCCTTGTCGATTCGAGTCCGCGACTCTGGTCGGATCAGGACATCCTGGTTCTCGCGTCGTTGTCCCAGGCCGTTTCTACTGAGATTGCGCTTCGCCGGTCGGATGCCGAGTTATTGGAAGCGCGCCGATTGATTGCAGAGCTCCGCGGAGCGAGAGAGTGACGTTCGTCGGTCGCTTCGAAGATTCTTCCAATTTGAGGGGACTACGTCATGTTTCGGTTCTTCGCCATTACCCGGGGGTAGGCACGGCGTTCTCGCTAACCTGCCGACACAGTTGAGCGCGGCGGTGACGCTGCCAAAACTTGCGCAGTTCGTCATCCGGGGTTCCCGGTGGCGCCGAATAGATACGTAACCCAATCAACGTGGTTGGGACATGATTGGACAACCATAATGAATAGAATCACAGTTCGAGTGAGGGTGCTTGCAGCCTCCATGGCAATAGTTCTCGCCGGCGGCGTAGGAGTTGCGGCTGCCGCAACTGCAGCGCCAACACCGAGCAACGCGACTGCACTAGGCGTCGGAATGAACCAGTTCGGTATGACGCAGTCATATTTCAATGGTCATACCGTCAGCTTCACCTACACGGCGGGCTTCTACTGCGACAAGCACGTATCGTCCGCATCAACCTCCGGCTGCGAAGCTGGTGCCGCGTTCAAGGTACCGCCCGCGAAGAGCTTCGACCCGCTGTACATCGAGGTGCCACTGGGCTTTACGGTTCCAATGTCGTCGATGGAATGCCCGGCCGGTCTCGTTTGCGTGGATCACCCGGGAACGATTGACCTGAGTCGGCTCGAGCCCGCCCTCAAGGCGCTCTATCCCCAGTACACCGCGGCGCAGCTCACGGCGGCATTGAAGAACACCCCAACGCCTGGTCACGAGCACTTCATTACGACGCGCAACGGTGGCAAGGCTGAGTGGTGGAACGTCGACGTCGTTGGAGTCACGAGCCTGGCCGAGTGGAATGCGATCAACGCGCACAAGTCCGTCTCATTCTTGAAGCAGCAAGTCGCCAAGAAGTTGACGACGCCCATCATCTCGACGAACCTGTTCCTGTTCTTCTCGGTGAACTAAATACCGTAAGAGGCGCGTGGTGCTAACGACTTTTGCACGAGCAATAGTCGTTGGCACCACGCGCCTTCATTGTTTGGCAACACGTTCGATCACTCGCCGACAACGATTCAGCCGTTGGAGTTCGCCGCAGTGAGTGGCCAGACTCCAAGGTGCCATTTCCGGAGTAGTGAAAGCGAATGACCCTCTCTAGGGGACATCTCTAGGGGACATGGGTGCAGAGACGTACTTTCTTTCCTCAAGTTGCACCGCGGGCGCTAACGATATCTGCACCATGCGCAATGTCCACGCCGGTGGGACTCGAAGTCGACCACTCCACCAACGTCGGCCGCCCTCACCTCTTAGGACAGTGCATCGCCCCATGGCCCCGACGTCGTCATCGGGCCGTGATCATTGCTTGCGACAAATCCGACCACGAGTATGCTGGAGGGCGCAGTTGTGATTGTCGAACGCCACCTCCACCATGCCCACTCCGAACCGCGCCACCAGCTTTCGCCGCGAACGCTGGGCACTTCGATTCTCGGCCGCCGCGGGATTAGTACTCGCCATCGTGGCCGCGTTCATTGGACCGATGTCGCACTCGTCGGCCGTTCTCTTTGATGGCCTGTACGGACTGCTTGGCGTGGCCCTTTCGTCATTCGCCGCGTGGGTGTCACGGGTCATCGAGGCCGGTCCGACGCAAACGCATCCGTTCGGCCGTGACGCTCTAACCCCGCTGGTCATCGTGATCGAGGCGGGCATCATGCTCGTGACGAGCGCCATCGCCGTCGCATCCTCCGTCCTGGCCATTGTGCAGCATCGAGGAAATATTCCGAGCGCTGGCGCGCTCGTGTACGCCGGCGTGGCGGCGGTCGTGTCCGGGGTGGTGTGGATTCTGTTGCGTCGAGTGCCGTCGAGTGACGTCGTCGCGGCCGAACTCTGGCAGTGGCGAGCCGCCGCGGTGCTGTCGATCCTCATGTTCCTGGGGCTGAGTCTCGCTCGGAGAGCGCCCTCGAGTGTCTGGGCCCCCAACGTCGACGCCGTGCTCGTCGCTGTGGTCAGTCTCTGCTTGATCTATCCGGCCGCCCGACTCGTGCGAACGACCATTCGTGAACTGACCGAGTCACGTCCCGAGGCGGCCCTGGATGCCCGCGTCACCCGGGTGGTGGCGGACGTGTCGCGACGTCACGGACTCGCGCAGTACCAATTGCGCACCGCCAAGACCGGCAAACTGTACGTCGAGATCGAGTTCGTGGTCCCCGACAGTTACACGGTCGCTCGGGCCGACGCCCTTCGTCAAGAGTTGGAGCGCAAACTCCGCTTCGTCCCTGGGGGAGTCTGGCTGACGGCGGAGTTCACCGCCGCGCCTTCCTTCGAGCTGGACGCGACGACGACGTTATCCACTTTTAAGTAGCTTCGTCTCGACCGTTCCCAGCCTGGGTTGAAGTCACCGAAGACCGGCGGGCGGGACACCGTTCCTGGCAGCGACACTGCTCTGGTGGCCCAGTGCCAACGGTGCTGACGTTCGAAGTTGTCAGCCCGATCGGTCAACGCTCGTGAGTCTCGAGTACGTCGTCCGTGACCCACGCGGACGCGTGGTGGCGCACCCACTTCTCCTGCACCGAGCCACCAATCATCGAGCGCATCGAATCCCAGTGGGTCACCGCTAGCAGGACATGTCCCGCTACCGCCGCGAAGACCAACAACGCGAAGACGTCGTGGGTGACGGTCGCCCCGCCGCGCCACGAGACGGGAAAGAAGCGGAACCATTGGAGGATGTAGCCCGTCACGAACAGAACGAGGATCGACGCCACGGTGAAGACGGCGTTGGCCTTCTGTCCCGGGTTGAATTTGTCCGCGGCCAGGGGAGAACGTCCAACGCGGCGTAGCCAACGAAGCTCATCCCGGGTCCACTGCGAGACGCGTCGCCAGTCACTGCGCATCCGGCGCCCCCACGGTCCGAGCATGGCGACGGCGAGCGGCAGGGGGAGGAAGATTCCCGTCCAGAGGTGAACCATCTGAATCGTGTGACGAGCGAAAATCAGTCCGAAGAAGGAGCCGAAGTACAGGGGGATCCCCGTGAACATCAACGTCAGGAACCCCAGTGCGTTGAGCCAGTGCGCGGTGCGCTGTACCGCGTCGAAGCGCAACACCATCTGCTGTGGTTCACGCCGAGAGGAGATCGTCGTCATGAGAGTTGTGGGTGGGGATTGGTGGCCCCCGTCGTGCCGTCGAGCCAGCCGTTCACGGGGTAGCCGTTCAACTCCCAGTAGCCCGGTTGCACTCGGTCGACGACACGGATTCCCGAGAGCCACTTGAGCGACTTGTAGCCGTACATTTGTGGGACCAATAGACGGACCGGTCCACCGTGCTCACGGGTGATTGGTGCGCGGTACATCTCGTAAGCGACGATGACGTCAGCGAGGTGCGCTTGCTCGATCGTCAGGCTTTCGGAGTCGGCGTGGTCGTAGGAGTCGAAGCTGATCGCCCCGGCGCCGGGCCGGATGCCCGCCGATTTGAGCAGGTGGCTCAGGGGCACGCCGCGCCAGGGAACGTCGGGCACCCGCCATCCAGTGACGCACTGGAACGTCTTCACCATGTCGAGCGAGGGCATTGCCTGCAAATCCGCCAGCGTGAACGTCGCGGGTTGATTCACGAGTCCGCTGACCTTGAGCCGGAATTGCTTGGGTTTGATCGAGGGATACGATCCAGTAATTGAATAGATTCGGAAGCGGTCGCCACCGGGCAGTAGTGCCGCGAATCCTGAGCCGAACGTCTTTCCGACAAAGTTCTGCGCGTCGGCTCCAAAGACCACGCCGGCCGCGCCGAGCGCCGTCAGGCCCAGGAAGAGGCGCCGACCGACGTTCACCTTCTCGGGACTGGAAGGAGTGGTTGCGCTCACGGGCGGTCGCCGCACTGGTCGACGTACCGGGAGGAGTGCCGGAGGTTTCTGTCTGCCATCCAGATCATGTTAATGACGCTCCCGTCGATGTCATCAGCTCCTCGTGAACGGCGCGGACCAGGGGTACGGTCCACACCGTTCACGACGAGCACGTTGGCTTACAGCTGACTGCGTACCGCGCCGTGGGGGTGCTTTGCGGTAGAGACGACCACGTAGTACGTGGTGGGGTGCGCCAGGATCTCATTGGCGAGCATGTGAGTCACCTTCACGCAGGCCGGGTGCATTGCCTTGTTGTTGATCTGGGCAATGTTCAACATCGCGACCGACGGGCCGTCCTTGCCCGCGACGCCGAGGTTAATGTCCGCTGCGGTCACCTGTCCGAGACCATGCTCATGGAGTGCCGAACAGACCTGGTTGGTATCGGTGTTGAGCGTGATGGTGCCCTTCACATAGTCCGTCATCATCGGCGAACCCATCTTGTGGAGCACGTTGTGACCTAGGGCGTCGATCATGTAGGCCCCGTGCATGGACGCGGCACCGGCGGCGGTGACCACCAGCACCGAGCTGGCCATCGCTACTCCAGCTAGTCGGGCAATTCGGTACTGCATCATGTGTCTCCTTCTATTGGCGAATGGTTAACTGATCGACCGACGCTCGCTGCCACTTGGTCGAAGAGCGATCCGCAGTGCGGCGTCGTTGACCAGGAATCGACCGGGCGGCGACCGGGCAAGAGCCCCGATCCCCGCCAACGATCTGGACTCGTGCCGGGCACGAAGGGGAGCGTCGGTCTAACTTCATTAATCTCTCTGTCTCCGTACCGGAAATCGCGTTACAACGTCGATTGCTCGCAGGGAATCGGGGGCCGGGGGCCCGTTAGGATTCTGGAATGCCTCGCGGAACGGCAATGGACAGCGTCAATCGCGTCGTGGAGGAACTGGGGAGCGAGATCCTTGGACTGCTGGACCGATCCAATCCTCTCCGGCCGTACAACCAGCAGTTCTCCTGGGCGTTCACGCGCTGGCGTCTCCAGAACCTGACGCGGTTCCAGTTGAGGCTCTTGCACGTGGAGGGCCATCTCGGCAAGACCGAGGCTCAGTTCATCCGGCACCTCTTGCGGCGTCGGACATCGGTGCGTGAGGTGGTCGAGATAGGTTTCAACGCCGGCCATTCGAGTTACCTATTCCTCGCGACGCGGCCCGACATTCGCGTCGTATCCTTCGACCTCGGTGAGCACGAGTACGTGGACCTGGCCAAGCAGATCATCGACGCGACGTTTCCCGGTCGCCACGAACTGATCAAGGGGGACTCTCGTCTGACGGTCCCGGCGTTCGCGGACCAACATCCCGGTCGGCGCTTCGATCTGGTCTTCATTGACGGCGGCCACGACTACGAAGTTGCCCGCGCCGATATCGAGAACTGCCAACGGCTCAGCTCGCCTCAATCACTGGTCTTGATGGACGACCTCGACCCCGGTGAGGAGTGGGGGATTGGTCCCATCCGAGCGTGGCGTGAGGCGCAAGAAGAGGGGCGCGTCCGCCAAGAGTTGCTGCTGGAAGAGGGATTTCCAGTTCTGGAATCGACCGCCGAGGAGAGTGCGGTACCGGGCAGTCACGTCTGGGCCCTCGGCCACTACCTGCACTCCTCCGAAAATCCGAGTCGCTGAGTCGCACTGCGGCTCAGCGCCATTGGCACGTCAGGACATTGGCGACAGCGATGAATCGCCCGTCGTTGAGGATGCACTACTGACCATCGACGGGACGAACACGACGAGCCGAGGCCGGCAGTCTCAGTCGAGGTGGTAGCGCAACGTCAGCGGCATCGTGGGGTAGTCAACGTGGGACGAGACGCTCTTCGCCGTCCCGCTCATGCCCGACAGATCGACGGTACCGGAATCTTCGATCACGTGGAAGTTCACGACTGCCGCCACTCCGTCGTACGCGCCCTCGCCGAGAGGCGCGACACTGCCGACGCGGCCGGCCAACGAGCCTCGCAGTCGCATCAAGGACGTGAAAGAACTCGTTCCGTCGGGCCGGTAGTACATCACCATGTGGGCCGCGCCGTCACTGATGGCCGCATCGCCGTCACGTACCACGACGTCCGCCTTCGTAATCTTTCCCCCGTCGTCGAAGACTTCGAGAGGGCTCTCGTCCCACGAGGCGATCGTCAGTCGAAGCTCGAGTATTTCGTCCATCCGGCAAGAGGAGGCCCGGGTGAGCCCCTCGTCACAGGAACCGCCTCCGCGCAGATCACCGTCACTGGGAACAGCCCCGCGCCACGACGTCGATGACGCCGATCACGACGTCGCCCTCGACGAGCCAGATGTCGTCGTAGCGGTCTACGGTCGGGTCGCAGTGGGCCGGCAGGAGGTGCAGGCGGTCACCACGTTCGAACGGCGGTCCCGAGGGATTGGTGATAAGTCCGTGCTCGTCACCGAAAAAGCGGTATTCGCACTGACTCTCCAGACCAATCACCGTCGGGGCGCCGGCGTCGGTGGCCATGGACTTCAGACCCGCGTCCACCGTGACGAAGCCGGTGTGATTGGCCGAGACGACCGACGTTGCCAAGGAGAGGCTCCGGCCAAAGCGTCCCTCGGGGTCGTCGCGGAGCGCGTCGCGGTACTCGCGGTCCATGAAGACGTAACTACCGGGCTGCAGTTCGTTGAGCAGGCCGAGTTCAATGTCAATCGACGTCGTGCCCGTGCCGCCACCGGTGCGCAGGCCTACCTCATGCCCGTGGTCCTCGAGCTCGTCGACGACGACGCGAAGCCGGTTCATCGCGGCGACGGTCGCCGCGCGCCGCTCGTCCCGTCCGACGAGGTGCTGCAGGTGACCCCCGTAGCCCTGGACCCCACCGAATTCCAGCCCTTCGCACTGGACAATGCGCGCGACGACGGCCAGCGCTTCACGTGGTCCCGTGACCCCGGTACGCCCTTGGCCGACGTCCACGTCACAGAGCACGGTGATTGACGTCGCCTCGTCGAGTACCGCGGCCACTTCATCGACACCGCCAACGTGGTCCACCACGATCATGAGTTCGCAGCGCCGAGCCAACGCCGCGGCTCGGGTCGTCGCCGATATTCCCACGATTGGCGAGGTCAGGAGCACTGAGAGAGAGCTTGGGTCACCGTCCGCCGCGAGACGTTCGACGACCGCCTCAGCCTCAGCGAGCTTGGCGAACGAAAGACCGACCGCACCGGCGTCGAGTTGACGTCGAGCAATGAAGGCCGACTTATGGGACTTGAGGTGCGGACGAAGCGAGACGCCGCCGAGCGCCGCGACGGTCGCCATCCGCTCAATGTTCTCCATCAACACGGCGAAGTCACAGACGAGCGCCGGCGTCGCGATCAGCTGGCGTGATCCAGCATCGCCGAGATGGTCGAGCACCACTTGGTAGCCCCCGGCGTTCTCCAGGCGCGCGCTCACCCCTTGGTCGAGCGCACGCCCGATGTCGGGACCGTCAACGGCCAAGGAAACTCGCGTTCGGCAATCCTCGCGAGATCGAGGAGGAGTTGCTCCTCGTGGTGGCGCCCGATGACCTGCAGCCCGATGGGTAGTCCATCGACCGTGCCCGACGGAATCGTGATGGCTGGGTTCCCCGTGAGATTTGCCGGAATGGTGAGGGCGCCATTGTTGGAGAGCGCTCGCGCCATGCCGTACTCGGCAATGAGGTCGACGCCGCCGACGGTCGTAGCGAGCGGACCCTGCGCGCCAAAGGCGACGTCGGGATTCGTCGCGGCGAAGATGAAGTCAACTTGCTCGAAGATGTCGGCCATCCGCTCGTTCACGACGATCCGGAACACCTCTGCCGCGCCGGCCCCCTGGATCGTGAATCCCTTCATCGCCGCGTCCAACACGTACTGAATCTCGAACGTGAGATCGTCCAGGCAGTCGGGGTAGCGACTCCCGAGCAGACCGGTCAGACCGACCAAGTTGGCGAGCGACCATTCGAGACCGCCTTCTGGAATCTCGACCACGACGTCCACCCGGTGGAGGCCCGCCACTTTTATTAACTGTTCGGCCCGCTCGATGAGCAGCGTGGTCTGGACCGGGTCGACGAACGCGGAGCCCAGATCGATGGAAATGACGGCGCGCTTGCCCACTAAGTCGAAGCCGTCGAGACCGGCCTCCCAACCCTCCACTCGGGGCAGGCTCAGGGTGTCACGCGCGTCGAAGCCGTTACAAACGTCAAACCATCGAGCCGTGTCACGCACCGAGCGCGAGAGACATCCGATGACGACCGTGAGCGGCGGTTGATGGGCGTAGGGTCCCTTTGGAATACGCCCGAACGTCGACTTCAGTCCGAATAGTCCGGTGAATCCTGCGGGGATACGAATGGACCCGCCACCATCGCCGCCCGACGCGATCGGCAGGATGCCGCCCGCGACCGCGGCCGCCGATCCGCCCGACGATCCGCCGGGCGTCTTGGTCGGGTTCCACGGATTGCGGGTCGTCCCGTGCAAGAGGGTGTTCGTGCAGTTGATAAATCCGAACTCCGAGGCCGTCGTCTGCCCCACGAGAACGGCACCCGCGCCACGGAGACGTTGAACCTGAGTCGAGTCGATCTTCGCCACGTCGTCGCGAAAGACCAGCGACGCGTACGTGAAGGGCCAACCCCGGACCTGGTCCAGCTCCTTAATCCCGACTGGCACGCCACCGAAGGGGAGGGCCACGTCGGCAGTGTGGGCGGCCCGTTTCGCTGCTTCGGTGTCGACAAAGGAGAAGGCGTTGAGGTCGGAACTCTCGATGGCGTCGAGCGTTGCGTCGAGGGCCTCGTCGGGACTTACCGTGCCGTCGCGGTAGGCGTCAACTAGGGAACACGCATCGCCCGTCCAGGGTTCGCTCGTCACAGACAGAGACTACCGATACCCACGGGTAACGCCAGGAATCTCGCAGTCGTCCAGCCCCGCGGGCCAGGCGTTGACCGGATGATGGCCCTAATTACGCGCGTGACGGCGTTGGGACATCTTGAAAAAGTGGAACTCGTGCCATAATGACCCCTGATGTCAGACGCCCAGGAAGCCAACGAGACGCGTCCCGAGGACGACCTGGATTCGAGACTTCTGGGCGAGGGCCACCCCGCCGGGCTCCCGGTCTTCAAACCGCTGATTGGCGCGCACCTGCGAAATCGCCGAAAGGTCAACAGTCCGTCGCAACTCTTGACCTTCCAAGAGCTCGTCCACTTCAAGGCCAGCCACGGACGCTGGCGCATTGGTAAGGACCTGGTCGGCCTGATCCGTCGCGGCCACGGTGGCGAGGGCGACGAGTCCTACCCCGACAAACTGCGCCGAGAGACCAAGCGGGGTAAGACCGAGTCCTCCACCTACGGCCTCGCCGTCGTCGACGGCCACCCCGTCGTGCTGTACGCGATGAATTGGGACTTCTTCGCCGGATCGCTGGGCGTGGTCTCGGGCGAGAAGTTCCAAGCGGCGGCCGATCTGGCGATTGCGAAGAAGCTCCCCTTCATCAGTGTCTACGCGTCCAGCGGGGTACGTCAGCACGAAAACTTTGCGGGGTTGACCCAGATGACTCGCATGGTCGAAGCCATCCGTCACTACAAGGAGAAGGTCGCGCTACCCCACGTGGCGGTGTTGCTCGGCAACGTGTGGGGCGGCGTCTCGGCGAGCGCGGTGCCGAACGCCGATCTGATCGTCGCCACGTCGGGGACGAACTTCGGCTTCGCGGGCCCCAACGTCATCGAAGCCTTCGAGGGCACTTCGGTACCGACCGACTCACAGAGCGCTGAGGCGAACCTGCTCGATCGCAACATCGACGTGGTGCTCTCCGAAGTCGGGGACCTGGTGTGGTACCTCGGGGCGCTCATCAGCTCAACCACGAGTCCCGACAAGCGCAACCAGCTGACCGAGGAGTCGGTGCCGTTGATCCGCAACGTCACGCCCTCTAAC
Source organism: Acidimicrobiales bacterium (assembly GCA_025362585.1). Classification (GTDB taxonomy): domain Bacteria; phylum Actinomycetota; class Acidimicrobiia; order Acidimicrobiales; family RAAP-2; genus RAAP-2. The sequence continues at coordinate 19,333 of JANYFR010000039.1, forward strand.
CAGCGACGGGTCTTCACGTTCGGTCCGGTGGGCATCAACGGTCCGCGCTTTGACGAGGAGAAGGAATCGAAGGAGTACCTCGCCGCCACGGCGCGACTCCAGCCGGCCGCTGACGACTCTGACGCGCTGGTCGAGCAGTACCAGGACCTCATGACCGACGCGAATCGCGTTGACCTCGAATTCATTGTCCGCTACGGATTCACCGAGGCGGTCGCGGTCTACAACTACGTCCAAGAGTCCGAGTACAAGCGCTATCCCGCGATCGTCGGTGCCTTCGCGAAGATCGGCTCGCAGCCCTTCGTGGTCGTGGGCACCCAGCCCTCCTACCAACGGTTCGGTGACACCATCATCAAGCGGCCATCGAACCCCGCGCCCGAGGACTTCGCCTTCATGGAGCGGATGCTCGAAATGGGTGAGCGCTTGCACCTGCCCGCACTCTTCGTCACCGACACCCTGGGCGCCAAGCCCACGCTCGAGAGCGAGCGCCGCGGCCAGTCGCGCGCCATCGCGCGCTCGATCCTGAAGGGGATCGATTACTCCGAACCGGTCATCTCCTTGGTCGCGGGCGCCCTGGGCAGTGGTGGAGGGCTCGCGACTACGCCCATGGCGGACCACGTGATCATGTTGGAGAAGGCGATGGCCTACGTGGCCGAACCTCGCTCGGCGGCTTCGATTCTCTACAAGACTGCGAATCCGACCCGCGACGAAGTGCGCACGACGCTCGCCACGATGCGCTCGACCGCGAAGGACCAGCTCGACCTCGGGCTGATCGACGAGGTGCTGAGCGAAGATCCGAACCCCTTCGTCACCGTCGAAGCGATCCACGCGGCAATCCTGCGCTCCTACGTGGGGCTCGCGCAGCTCTCCGAAAAGCGGCTGCGCGCTCGGCGCCAGGAACGAATTCGCGGACTTCGGGCATTCGAGATTATTCAGGAGTAGCGCCGTCCAGGCCGCCGGTGGCGTGCACGGAGGCGCCGGCGTACTGGGTCGCTCCACGGCGCTGCCATCTCGCCAACTCGGGCCCGCGGGCCCAACGGCACGGGCCCAGACCGCCTCGTCCACGATTACGGCGTTGCGCAAGTCGAGGGAGATCGAGCAGCCAGTAACGTTGATGAAAAACCTTTCCACAGGAGGACCCAGCGTGAGCGACGGCTACGTACGACAGTTGCCCGACGCCGACCCCGAGGAGACGGCGGAGTGGATTGACTCGTTGAACGCGCTGGTCGATTCACGAGGTGAGCGACGGGCGCGATTTGTCCTGGCGACCCTGACCGATCGCGCCCGTGAACTGGGGGTGGGGACACCGGTCGAGGTCTCGACACCGTACGTCAACACGATTCCAACGCAGGCCGAGGCCTGGTTCCCCGGGGACGTGGAGATCGAGCGGCGACTGCGGGCCTACATCAGATGGAACGCGGCGGTCATGGTCGTTAACGCCAATCACCGCGCGGACGGGATTGGGGGTCACCTCTCGTCCTACGCCTCCTCCGCCGCACTCTACGAACTGGGCTTTAATCACTTCTTCCGCGGAAAGGCTCACGGCCAGGCCGGCGACCACATTTACTTCCAAGGCCACGCCTCGCCCGGCATCTACGCGCGGGCCTTCCTCGAACACCGTCTCGACGAGGAGCACCTCGATAACTTCCGACGTGAGCTGAGCGGTCACGGCCTCTCGAGCTACCCCCATCCGTGGCTGATGGACGACTTCTGGGAGTTTCCGACGGTCTCGATGGGCCTCGGTCCCCTCAACTCCATCTACCACGCCCGGTTCAATCGCTACGTGCACAATCGGCGACTCGACGACACGTCGAACTCTCGGGTCTGGTGCTTTTTGGGCGACGGGGAGACGGACGAGCCCGAGACCCTCGGGTCGATCGGCCTCGCCGGACGCGAACACTTGGACAACCTCACCTGGGTCGTGAACTGCAACCTGCAGCGACTCGATGGTCCGGTGCGGGGCAACGGCAAGATCATCCAGGAACTCGAAGCCGAGTTCCGCGGGGCCGGTTGGAACGTCATCAAGGTCATCTGGGGCGCCGGGTGGGACGCGCTGCTCGCGAGCGACAAGGACGGCGTGCTGCTCGAGAAGATGAATACGACCGTCGACGGGGAGTTCCAGCGCTTCGCCACCGAATCCGGGGCCTACATCCGCGAGAACTTCTTCGGCCCCGATCCCCGCTTGCGCGAACTGGTGGCGCATCTGAGCGACGACGAACTACGCAGCCTGCCCCGGGGCGGCCACGACTACCGCAAGATGTACGCGGCCTACAAATCGGCCATGGAGCACACGGGCAGTCCTACCGTCATCCTCGCGCACACCGTCAAGGGTTGGACGCTCGGCAGCGCCACGGAGGCCCGCAACGCCACCCACCAGGTGAAGAAACTCACGCGTCAACAACTGGCGAGTCTGCGCACGCGCCTGCACCTGGAGAACGTGATCGACGAATCGGCGCTCGACGCCGACGAACCGCCCTACTACCGCCCGCCCGTCGACTCCGACGAGCACCAGTACCTCATGGAACGGCGCAACCTCCTCGGGGGCCCGGTGCCCACCCGTTCGACCGTCATTCGCAAACCGTTGACCCTGCCCCCGAGCGACCTGCTCGCCGAGTTCGATGAGGGCTCCAACGGCGCCGAGGTCTCCACCACCATGAGTTTCACGCGGCTTCTGCGCACTCTGGCGCGAGCCGAGGGTTTCGGACCGCGCATTGTGCCGATCATCCCCGACGAGGGCCGTACGTTCGGCATGGACGCCCTGTTTCGCGAGTTTGGTATCTACGCCGCCGACGGACAACATTACGACCCCGTCGACTCCAAACTTCTGCTCAGCTACACCGAATCCCAGGACGGTCAGATCCTCGAAGAGGGGATTACCGAGGCCGGTTCCTTGGCGAGCTTCACCGCGGCGGGCACCGCCTACGCCACGCGCGGCGTCCCGATGGTCCCGTTCTACACCTTTTATTCCATGTTTGGCTTCCAACGCGTGGGCGACCTCATTTGGGCGGCGGCCGACGCGCAGGCGAAGGGCTTTCTCCTCGGCGCCACCGCCGGGCGAACCACGCTGCTCGGCGAGGGTCTCCAGCACCAGGACGGGCACAGTCTGTTGCTCGCTTCGACCGTGCCGACCTGTCAGGCCTACGACCCCGCCTACGCCTACGAGGTGGCGGCAATCGTGCGACGCGGCCTCGAGAGGATGTACGGCGCGAAGGACGCCCAGGGCCTCGACGGCGCGGGCGAGTCGGTGTTCTACTACCTCACCCTCTACAACGAGAACTACGCCATGCCGGCGCGACCACTCGGGGTCACGGACGAGGACATCATGGCCGGGCTCTACCGCTGGGCGCCCGCGCCTGACGGGCGAGGGGCCTCGGCGACGATCCTGTTCTCGGGTTCGGCCCAGGGAGCGGCCCGTGCCGCCCAGTTGACCCTCGCCGAGCGGTTCGGCGTGGGCGCCGAACTGTGGAGTGCCACGAGTTACAAGCGGCTGCGTGAGGATGCTCTCAGCGTCGAGCGTCACAACCGTCTGCATCCCGTTGACGAACCACTCCTCGCGCCCATTACCGAGCGGCTGTTGTCGGCCCCCGGGCCAATCGTTGCCGTGACGGACTTCATGAAGGCCGTCCCGGACCAGGTCGCGCGCTTCGTCCCACCGCTCGAAGCCACGTCCAAGCGCACGAGCAAAACACGAGCACGACCGTTCATCCCGCTCGGCACCGACGGCTTCGGTCGTTCCGACACTCGCGCCGCACTGCGCCGATTCTTCGAGATCGACGAGGCCCACGTCGTGGTCGCGGTGCTTACCGGTCTGGCCGAGATCGGTGCCATCGAGCCAACGATTGTCGACAAGGCGATCACCAACTACGGACTCGACCCCGACCTCGAAGATCCGAGGACCAGGTGAGCGCAATCGCTAACGTCGTCACGCGAAACGCACGACCTAACGATCAGGAGAAGTAGAGCGATGGCCGACGTGCAGATGCCCGAACTGGGCGAGAACATCACCCAGGGAACGGTGACCCAGTGGTTCAAGAGTGTGGGTGACACGACGACGGCGGGCGAGCCGCTCTTCGAAGTCTCCACCGACAAGGTCGACGCCGAGGTGCCGTCCCCGCTCTCGGGCACGGTCACCGAGATACTGGCCGCGGTGGGCGAGACCGTGGCGATTGGCACCGTGGTGGCGGTCGTGCAAACGGGGAGCGGCGCCGCCGCGCCGCCCGTGCCGAGCGATCCGGTGACAGTACGCGAAGCACCCGCTACTCGCGCGGTCGCCCCCGCCGTTGCGCCAGAGCCCGCCACGGCCGACCCGGTGGTGCCCGTCGGCGCACCACCCTCCGTGGCGAGCGCGACGCCGCGTCCCGCACCCGTCACCGCCGTCGCGACAAAACTCGTCACCTCGCCCGTCGTGCGCAAACTCATCAACGAATTGGGCGACGACGCGGGGCTCGTCACGGGCACCGGACCCGACGGCCGCGTCACCCGCAAGGACGCGGAGAAGGTGGCCTTCTCCGCGGCGCACCGGAGTGTCCGTGCGGCGTCACCATCGAGCGCTCTCGCGGGCGCGCCGTCGCGTGGCGGGGCACCCCCGCCCGCCCCGGCCGGTGCCAACTTCATTGCGTTCGGCAAGATCCGCAAGATCACCGGAGATCGAATGGTGACCTCGAAGGCGACGTCCCCGCACGTCATGACCGCGGTCGAGGTGGACTACGAGCGCATCGAGGCGGTCCGTCGGACCCACCAGGAACGCTGGAAGGCCGAGGAGGGGTTCACCCTCACCTATCTCCCTTTCATTGCCCGAGCCCTCGTGCAGGCGCTCGAGGAGTACCCCAACCTGAACGCGTCGGTCGTCGAAGGGGGGATTGTCCGACACGACCACGTCGATCTCGCCATCGCGGTCGACCTCAATTTTGAAGGTCTGCTCGCGCCCGTCGTGCGCCAGATCGAGGACAAACGCCTCGGCGCCATCGCGCGCGAGATCGCCGACGTCGCGTCACGGGCGAGGAGTTCCAAGTTGCGCCCCGACGAACTCTCGGGCGGAACGTTCACCGTGTCGAACTCTGGACCGTTCGGGACCTTCATGGTGGCGCCCATCATCAATCAGCCACAGGTCGCGATTCTCTCGACCGACGGCGTCTCACGCAAGCCGGTGGTGGTGACCGACGCCGCAGGTGGCGAATCGATCGCGATCCACTCGATGGGGATGCTCGTCCTTTGTTGGGATCACCGCGCCTTCGACGGCGCGTACGCCGCGGTGTTCCTGCGCCGGCTGAAAGAGGTGCTCGAGCACCACGACTGGGCCTCGGAGTTCTAACGGCGCTCAGACTGCGCGCCCAACCACGAACCCCCGGTGCGGCGCACCGGGGGTTCGTGGTTGTTGGCGAGACTGGTTACCGCAGCCAGCTCGGGATGCCCGCGCTGAACTTCGTGGCGGGAACGACTGGACCAGAGTTGGTCGCGTCGGTCGTGTAGATTTTGCCGTTGAGCGGGGCCAGTGCGGTCGCACTCTTCACAATGGTGAGGTAGCCACCGTTCAGGCCCTGGTGGTTCGCTGGGCCGTAGCGCAGTGGCGTCAGCGACGGCGTCTGGTTGAACGTCGTGCTGGTGAGTGTCTTGATGAAACTGGCACGAGTAAAGTTCTTCCCCGCGGCCTTCAACGCTTCGACGAAGGAGACGCCCCAACCGATGCCGTTGGCCATGTTGCCCGTGATGGTGCTCGTCGCGGTGAAGCTGGGAAAGTCGACCTTGTCCGCCAGGAGCACCTTTTTGGTCCACGCGAGCCACGGGTTATTCGTGTCCGACGTGGTGTGCAGGTAGCTGAAGGAGACGGCGCCGATTTCCGGGTCCGGGAAGGGCGCGCCGGCGAAGGGCGCGTCGACCGTGACCGGGTCCGAACCGACGTTGGAGATCACCCAGTGCGGCGAGTAACCGAGCTTGAGGGCCGCGCCGAGCACGGCGTCCGTCGCGCCGGGAATCGTGTAGAGGACCACGACCTCACACTTGTCGGCCTGGAACTTGGCGACGTACGGGCCCACCGACGCCCCACTCGAGACCACGAGGGCCCCGACCGAGTACAGCTGGGTGTCCGAGGGCGCGATGCCGCCGGCCAGGACGCCCGCGAGGCCGTCAGACCCGAAGTCGTCGGCCTGGCCGAGAAAGCAGGTGTTGGCCTGGGGGTAGCTGCTCTTGATGTACGAAGCGAAGATCTTGCCCTCCGCGTGGTAGTTGATCTGCCAGCCGAAGAGGCCGGGATAGGTGCCGACGTTGTTCCAGTCGGTCGATCCCGAGTTGACGAACAGCTGGGGCACGCCGTTGGACTTGAGGAGGCTGCGCACCGAGTCCTGCGTGGGAGTCCCGAGGGATCCGACCGTCGCAAAGACCGGCAGCGAGAGCAGGGCCTTGGTCTGACTGACGGTGTCGGGCACCCCGGTGCACCCAAAGCCCGGCGTGCCGTAGCAGTCGTCCTTTTGGATGTAGCGGATCTTGCGTCCAAAGACGCCGCTCTTGCTGTTGACGTACCTGAAGACGGCGTTAGCGGCCTTGGCGGCGTCGCTGTAGCCCGACGACGCAATGCCGGTAAGTGGGACCGTCGCACCGATCGTGATCTGCCTCGCGGTGACGCCCGGGACCTTGGCGACCCTTTTGGTCGACGCCCCCGCGCTCATCAACGACGTGCCCGATGTGACGAGGCCGACACACAGCAACATCGCCGTGCCGGTGCTCGCCAAGCGGCGCCTACGAGCTGTCTGCATTTTGTTCTCCCCTGATTGGAACTATTGCCCCGACGTTATGCGTCGACAGAGGAGGTTGCAAGTCACCCCGGCACGCGCCGACGTCGGCGATGCCTCAGGTGTCGGACCGTTCCGGCAATGCCCATCGGTGCGAACAACATTGTGGCAATCAGCAAGACGCCGAAGATGATGCCATTCAACTGACTCGCCAGGTTGCCCTGCGGGTTCAGTCCGGTCTGATTCGTAATCCAAGTGATCACGCTGTTTGAGTAGGCGAAGATGATGCCACCGATGAGGGCGCCCGGTATCGTGCCGATCCCCCCGATGACGACGAGCGAGAGGATGGTGATCGACAGCGCGAATGAGTACGTCGAAGGGGAGACGGCGTTGTCGATCAGGGTGGTCAACGATCCACCGAGCGCCGCGTACGCCGAGGAGACGACGAAGGCGACGACGCGCGTACGGGGCAGTGAAACGCCGACCAGCTCGGCGGCCACGTCGTTATCACGGATCAGGCGCATCGCCCGTCCCGTGCGGCTGGCGAAGAGGTTGGCCATGAAGAAGAAGGCGATGCCCGCCACGAAAATTGCGATGTCGGCCGTCCACATGCTGTTGGTCGTGAGCAACGACGTCCCGGGGCCGAAGAAATTGAGAAGCCACTGCGGCGGGGTCGCCGCGGTCGGCAGCTGCAGTCCCGAGTCACCCCCGGTCCACGAATTGAACGAACTGAGAATGGCCGAGAAGGCAACGGCGAACGCGAGGGTCATGCCGGCGAGGTAGGGGCCGCGCAGGCGAGTGGCGGGCAGACCGAGCAGGAGCCCCATCGCGGCGCCACTGACGACGGCGACGAGTAGGCCAACGGCAATCGGCGACGTGGCGTGGTGGTTGGCCCAAATGGCCATGGCGAACGCGCCGACGCCCATGAACGCGCCATTGCCCAGAGAGATCTGGCCGGAGGCGCCCGTCAGGAAGGACAGGCCGAGCAAGACAATGGACATCGCGGCGCCGATCGCCAGATTGGAGTTGGTGTTGGCGGGAAAGAAGTAGGTGGCGAAGAGCACGACGTCGATCACGACAACGGTGAGGGCCGCTCGGGCAATCACCGGGTGTGTGGCGCGCAACTGCGCCGACGTGAGCAGGACCATGCCCTTGATCAGGATCACGAGGAAGAGGCTGAGGGCCACCGCAACGCGCGTGCTGGAGGCGAAGGCGAACGAGAGGACTACCGCCAGGACGCCGGTACTAGCGCCCACGGCGGCGCGACGAGTCGTCGCGGACGCGGCCATCAGACTCGCCTCACACTGGACCTGGTGAACAGCCCGTTGGGTCGAACCATCAAGGAGACGACGAGGATCAATAGCGCCACGAGGATGATGTCGTTGGAGTTGAAGTAATCGCCGACGAACTGGAGGATGATGCCAATCGAGATGCCCGAGATTATCGCGCCCACGGGGCTGTCGAGACCGCCGACCGCCGCCGCAATGAAACCGAAGGCGAAGACGCCGTCCATCACCTGGGGCGTGAGCCCGGTGAAGTAGTTCGACGCGACGAGGATGGTCGTGACGGTTCCGACGCCCGTCGAGAGCATCCAGCCGAGGGTGAGCATCCGTCCGACGCGAACACCCAGAAGGCGCGACACCTCGGGCGAGAGCGCCGAGGCCCGCAACTGCAGGCCGAGCTTCGTGAAGCGGAAGAGCGACGCGATAATCACCATCACCGCGACGGCGGTGATGATCTCAAAGACCGAGAAGTCCGAGAGACCGAACGGTTTGCCCCCGATCTGATAGTCAATGGAGGAGAACGGGTTGGGCAGGCCCCGCGGCTTCGTCGACCAGATCGCCGCCGCGGCGCCCTCGAGCACAATCAGGAAACCGACCATGACGACGATCGGGTTGATCTCGGGTTTGCCGTAAAGACCGCGCACCAGGACCCGTTCGGTGACCCCACCAACCGCGAATCCGGCGACGATGGAGATGGCGACGCACGGCCAGTAACTGAGGTGGTAGGAGAGCAGTCCCATGCCGACGTAGGTGGCGAACATCGGCATCGCGCCCTGGGCGAAGTTGAGTATGCCCGTCGAGCGCCACACCAGCACGAGACTCAGTGCCACCAGACCGTAGACGACGCCGTTGGTCAGACCCCCGAGGACGTCGGACATGATTCGTGACGTGAGTATCGGGTCCATCACTCCACCATCCCGAGGTAGTACTGGCGAAGTTTTTCGTCCGCCGCCACCAGATCGGCGGTATCGTTGGCGACCACGGATCCGAGGTGTAAGACCACGGCGTGGTCGGCAATGCGCAACGCCGACGAGGCGTTCTGCTCCACCAGGATTACCGTCAGGCTGCCCGTCGAGCACAGGTCGTGGATCGCACGCATCAGTTGCGCGGTGATGAGTGGCGCGAGTCCGAGCGACGGCTCGTCGAGCAACAGGACCGTGGGCCGCGCGATCAGGGCACGGGCCATCGCCAACATCTGGCGCTCACCACCGGACAGTTTCGCCGCGTGCTGCTTTCGACGCTCGCCGAGCACCGGGAATCGCTCGTACTGCTCGTCGAGTCCGGCGCGGAGGGGAGTCGTCGAGATCATCGCGCCGAGGCGCAGGTTCTCCTCGACCGTGAACTCGCCAATGACGCCGCGCCCCTCGGGCACGTGACCCACGCCGAGGCGCGCGATGTTCTCCGGTCGCTCGCGCAACAGCGACTTGCCGTCGAGGTCGATGGAACCGGTGGTCGGTTCCTCCAGTCCGCTGATCGTTCGCAGCAGCGTCGTCTTGCCGGCGCCGTTGGATCCAAGGACCGCGGTGATCTTGCCGGTGGCTACCTCCATTGACACGTCGCGCAGCGCCTGCACCGCGCCGAAGGAGACCGAGAGATGCTCGATGGTAATCATTCGGGCATCCCCAGATACGCTGCCACGACCGCCTCGTTGGCCCGCACCTCACTCGGCGTGCCGGTGGCGATCACCTGGCCGAAGTTGAGTACGACCAAACGATCAACGAGGGGCATCACGAACTCCATGTCGTGCTCCACCAAGAGGACCCCCATCGTCGCCCGCAGTTCGACAATGAGGGCGGCGAACTCGCCGAGCTCCGCCTCATCGAGACCCGACGCCGGCTCGTCGAGCAACAACAGTGAGGGGTTGCACATCATGGCGCGCGCGACGGAGACCTTCTTGGCGATTCCGTAGGGGATTGTCGAGGGGAGACGGGTCGCCATATCGGCAATGCCGAATCGTTCGAGCATGGCAAAGGCGTCGCGACGCAGCGTCCGTTCCGCGCGGACGCCCTTGGGCAGCGACAAGAGACTCGTGACGAAGCCGCCGCTCGGGCGAATCTGACCTCCCGCCATGACGTTTTCGAGCACGCTGCAGTGCGGAAAGAGCCCGACGCCCTGGAGGGTGCGCGCGATACCGGCTCGCGCCAACTCGTTGGGACGCAGATTGGCCCGACCGGCCAGGGGAAACCGCACGTGACCCTCCGTCGGTTTCACGAATCCGCAGGCCACGTTGAACGCGGTGGTCTTGCCGGCCCCGTTGGGGCCGATGAGGCCCACGATCTCGCCCGCCGAAACGGTGAAGGTCACGTCGCTGAGGGCCTTGAGACCTTCGAAGTGAACGGAGACCCGTTCGAGCGAGAGGATCGGCGAGGCGGCGTCTGACGACATGGTGACCTTAAAGTTACAGGTTTCCGTCGGCACCGTCCCCGTGGCCGAGTGTCGAGTCGCGACGGCCCCGCGCCGTCCGTGCTCATGGAATATCGTCGACGGCCGCCCCGAGCGGTGTGGCGCGGCGCCCACTACATGGTGGGGGATTTCACCACGCCGTAGGTGATCATCAAGTCGACCGCCGCGATGGTCATCTCCTCGAGTCCACGCGGGGACCAGCCGAGCGTCTGGCGAATCTTGGCGCTGTCGAGACGCTGCTCGGTGCCGAGGTCGTTCCGCGCGAGACGCACCGTTTGGTCCCAGACGGCTACGACCGTCAGCGCGATTGACGGGAGCCGCCTCGTCGCAATCTTGCCGCCGCGGCCGGCCAGGTGGTCGCCACAATGTCGGCGACTTCGTTCGTGCGACCCGTCCCTGGAGCCGTCCCGCGGACGTCGTAACCCGCGTCGAGCAACTGGATAATGCAGTGCTGGGCAATGAAGCCAGTTGCGCCGGTGAGCAGGACGCGATTGGACCTTACGTTCTCCCTCGACGGAGCCGGGCCCAGTGCACGCTATCGACGACGACTGGCCCCTTCGTCCCTCTCGGCCGAACCCTGCTCGAGGAGTTGGCGGATCCGCGGCCGCCAATCGATGCCTTCGGAGCTCGCGCCGGATTCGTGCACCGCGGTGCGATCGGCGCGCAGACGCTCGGCGGTGTGGGCGAGGTTCGACGGCAGGAGACGACGAATCATCGATCGGAGCTCTTGGGCCAGGGCCGGCGACGCGCCACTCGTCGACACCGAGACGACGACGTCGCCGTCCCGGTGCACGGCCGTGAAGAAGAAGTCCGAGCGCTCGGGGTCGTCGACGACGTTCAGCCAGATACCTTCAGTTCGAGCCTCGGCGACGATCAGGTCGTTGACGTCGGCGTCGCCGGTGGCGGAGACGACGAGGAGATGGCCACGGAGGTCGCCCGCGCGGTACGGGCGTTGTTCGATCGAATCGACTCCCTCGGGCGGCGCGGCGAGCCACTCGCTCGTGATGATCCGAACACGTGCCCCCGCGTCGATAAGGAGCTGCGCCTTGCCAACGCCAATTCGTCCGGCTCCGACGACCAGCACTGGTCGGTCCTGGAGTTGGAGAGCGAGTGGCAGGACCGCTACCACCTGACGGTCGCCGCGCTCATCGTCGTTGCGACGTCGAGGGCCGCCGTGGGACCCACCACGATGATGGCGGGAGGGGCGACGTCGAGGTTTGGTAACTCGAAGAGCGTTGCGCGCGTCACTCGTTGCCGCGCCGTCCAGGCGCTCTCGATGACCGCCACCGGCGTCTCGGCCGACAGGCCGCCCTCGGTCAGTTGCTCGGCGATCCGGGCCCGCTGGCCCACGCCCATCAAGATCACCAGTGAGAGTTCGGGATGCGCAATCCGGCGAAAGTAGTCGTCGGATTCGTCAAAGACGTGACCGGTCACGACGGTGACCCCGCGGGCCACCCCTCGGTGCGTTACCGGAATCCCTGCGGCGAGGGGACCACTCAACGCCGACGTCACGCCCGGCACGACGTCAGTCGCCACGCCGGCGTCACGTAGCGCGATCATCTCCTCGCCGCCGCGTCCGAAGACGAAGGGGTCGCCCCCCTTCAGTCGGACGACGCAGTCGTGACTGCGTCCGAGGGCGATCAGGAGATCGTTGATGATCGCCTGGGAGACCGAGTCGCCCGGCGCCTTGCCCACGTCGATCAGCTCCGCGTTGACGCTCGCCATCGCCAGCACCGAGTCGTCAATGAGGCGGTCGTGCACGACGACCTCGGCTCGGGCCAGTAGCTTCGCCGCTCGAAGCGTCAAGAGGTCCGCGTCGCCCGGCCCGGCGCCGACGAGGTAGACGGTCACGCGACACCCACGCGCGTCACGAAGTCGCCGAACGGTTCGTCGGCGTGTCCCTCGCCCTCCCAGCGATCGAAGAGCGGTCCGAGGACCTCGGCGATCTCGGCGAACGGCACCTTCTCGCGGTAGAGGGTCGCGAGGCGATCACCCCGTGGTCCCCCGCCGACGTAGACGTCGTAGGTCGACTTCGTCCGTCCCACGATGCCGACCTCGGCGACCGCGGGGCGCGCGCAGCCATTGGGGCAACCGGTCATGCGCAGTTGGAGCGAGCGTCGGCCGAGCTTTCGCTGGCCGAGGGCGCTCTCGATGTTGTCCACCAACTCCGGTAGACGCCGCTCGGACTCGGTCAATGCCTGACTGCAGGTGGGCAACGCGGGGCAGGCGAGCGCCGTTCGCTCGACCACGCCGAGCTCTTCGCTCGAGCGCACGCCGTGACTGGCCAAAATCTCGGCGACGGCGCCCCGGTCCTTCGCCGCGATGCGTGAGATGAGGATGTCCTGTTGGGGCGTAATGAAGAACGTCACCGGGATGGTCTGAGCGATCACCCGCAGCGCCGAGCGCAGCCGGCTCGCGCCTTCGACGTCGCGCACCCGGCCGGCCGACACCCGCACACCCACTTGGCACGTGCCGTCGCGCAGCTCCCTCCAGCCAAGGTGGTCAGCCGCGTCGAAGTGGTTGGGCAGCGCGAGGGGCGCGCGCAGTTCGCGCCCGAGGCGCGACTCGACCTCCTTGCGAAAGGTCTCGTAGCCACCGTCGGCGACGAGGTATTTCATGCGGGCGCGCTTGCGGTCTGATCGATCGCCGAGCTCGCGGTAGGTGGTGATCACTGCGGCGACGACCTCTTCGAGTTCGTCGTACGTCACGAAGGTCATCGGATCAGCCAGACGGGCGAAGGTAGTGGGGAGGGAGTAGGAACGGCCGAGGCCCCCTCCGACGAGCAGATTGAAACCGACACCCGCTTCGGGGTGCTCGCCCGGGATGAGGCCCACGTCCTGGGCCAGCACGTCAACGCAGTTGTCGTCCGGGTGCGCGACGGCGATCTTGAACTTGCGAGGAAGGTACGTGTCACCGTAGAACGGACGCTCAGTAACCACCTCGCGCGAGACCGCCTTCTCGCCGTTGACGAAGATCTCCCAGTGCGCTTGCGTCGTCGGACGAAAGGCCCGCGAGAGTCGCGCGGCGACCTGGGCCAGTCGCTCGTCGGCGTCGTCGACTTGGAGACTCGGACACGAGACGACGTTACGCACCACGTCACCGCACGCCCCGAACGACGCCATTAACTCGGCGTCGAGGGTGCGCGCGAGGGGGCGCAGGCCGTCCTTCACGACACCGTGGAACTGCACCGCTTGGCGAGTGGTGAGACGGATCGTCCCGTCGGCGACACTGGACGAGACGCGATCGAGGCCGAGCCACTGCCCCGGAGTCATGCGTCCGCCGGGTATCACGACGCGGATCATGAAAATGTAATCGAGCTCCTCGCCGTTGAGGGAGCGCTCGCGTCGCACGTCGCGATTGTCCTGCGCGTAGATGCCGTGAAATTTGAGGATCTGCTCGCTCTCATTCGAGACGTGAGAGAGCTCGTTAGCGAGTTCCTCACGAATTGCTCCACGAAGGAAATCGCTGGCCCGCTTCATGCCTTCGACCTCGGATTCCTGCTTGGCGTCAACTGGCACTGCCCACCTCTCCTCCCACGTTCGAGCAAATTTCTATAAACCTTACTGATTTGGTCAGGAATTGGCAAGGTCATCGGGCACATTTCTCGGTGTCGTCTTCGGAGAAGGTGCGAATAGCGTTGCGACCTGCCTCGATACCACTCTCCGACGTCGCTCGAGGTGGGCTCCTCGACCATCGCCACGCGTCGGTCAGATGGTCGCGCGACGAACATCGACGACGGAGGGTGAGCACGGTGGGGCGGTGGAGCGTCGACCCTCGAACGAGCAACCGGAGGCCCAGCGGGCCGGCCGTCTCGCGGACACGTCGAAGTGAGCATCTAACGTGACGGGAGATCGAGGAGACCAAATGCAGAACCGTCGCATCGTGCTGTCCCAGCGTCCCTCGGGTATGGCGGACGTGAGCACCACGTCGTTGGAGCTTCGCGAGCGGCCCGTATGCGGAGCTGGTGAAGCGCTCATCAAGGTGGGCCTGCTCTCCATCGATCCGACCATCCGCACGTGGATGAACGACGCGCCCGGCTACCTTGCACCCATCGCCATCGGCGACGTCATTCGCTCGGGCGGCGCGGGAGTCGTCGTCGAGTCCCACAGTGATCGCTACGCGATCGGCGACGTCGTCATTGGTATGACCGGCTGGCAGGAGTGGGCAATCGCCAGCGCCGAGAACCGTTTCAGCGTCGTGCCACGGGGCCTCGGCCTTGACCTGGCCACCGTGATGAACGTGCTCGGCACGACGGGACTCACCGCCTACTTCGGGCTGATGGACGTCGGCCTGTTTCGACCCGGTGACGTCGTGGTCGTCTCGGGCGCCGGTGGCGCTACCGGTTCGGTCGTCGGTCAGATTGCCCGGGCGAAGGGGGCGGGCAAGGTCGTGGGCATCGCTGGGGGGCCCGAAAAGTGTGCCGAGGTCGTCGAGCTCTACGGCTTCGACGAATGCCTTGACTACCGCGCGGCGCATCTCGGACGCCGACTGCGTGCCGCCTGCCCCGAGGGCGTCGACCTCTACTTCGACAACGTGGGTGGCGAAATCCTCGACGCGGTCCTCGCCAACATTGCCATGAATTCGCGAATCGTTTTGTGCGGAGCGATCTCGCAGTACAACTCACTTGAAACGTCGAAGGGGATCGCCCACACCCCTATGTTGATTATGCGCAGGGGTCGGATGCAGGGCTTCATTGTCTTTGACTTCGCGAGCCGTTACGGTGAAGCCCAGGTGGAGCTCGCCGCCATGGTCCACGCGGGGACCTTGGCCCACCAGGAGCACTTGGTCCACGGCCTCGAGCACGCGCTCGACGCGATGAACCACCTCTTCACCGGCGCCAATCACGGCAAGACCCTGGTCGTCGTTGACGAGAGCGTGCGGCTTGACGGATGACGGAGGGTCGAAATCGGCCGATCGGAAGATTCTTCGGATCACCGTGGTCTTGTTCTTCGCTGCGCTGGTGGCGAGTTTCGGACAGTTCGGTGCCGTCGCGTCGTTGAACGACGTGGCCCGGCACTTCGGGCACCATTCGCCGGGTCGTTCGTTGCAGAGCGTCGTCGGACTGTCTGGTTCGGTCCTCGGTCTCGGCCTCGCACTGTTGCGCCTCTCGTCGCTCGGCGCACTCCCGCTCGCCTCGCTCGCTGACCGCTGGGGCCGGACCCGGGTTCTCCAGCGGACGCTCGCCTTGGGTCTACTCGCCACCGCGGCGGCGTCGCTCAGCCCTACGTACTGGTTCTTCGTGGCGTGCTTCGCACTGGCGCGCCCCATGCTCTCGGCGGCGTCGACGCTCGTCCAGGTCGTCACCGTTGAACTCTCCAGTGCGAGACGGCGAATTCAACGGCTCGTGGTCATGGCCGCCGGGGCGGGGATTGGCGCCGGACTGTCGGCCGTCCTGCACGGTGCGATCCGGGGGTCGAACTCCTTTCGTTGGCTCTTCGCCCTGGCTATCGTGCCGGTGCTCGTGGTGGTGCCCCGACTGCGATCGGTGCCTGAGCCCCGCCACCACAGCGCCGACGTTCCGCTGGCCCATCTCGGTAGGGTGCCGCACAGCGCGCGGGGACGACTGGCCATCGTGGCGACGATGGCCTTCACCGTCGGGATGGTCACGGGTCCGGCGAACGGCTTCGCTTTCGTCTACGGCGAGGGGATCCTGAAGATCAGTCCCCACTTCGTGGCGACCATCGTCGCGCTCAGTGCGTTCACGGGACTGGGCGGACTCCTGCTCAGTCACCGCCTTTCGCGCAGCCTCGGTCGACGTTGGACGGTCGCGATCGGCGCCGTTGCCACGGCGTTGACGTCCGCGTTCGCCTACAGCGGCGGACGGCTCAACTTCACCATCGGCTACATGATCGGCGTAGCCGCGGCCGGACTGCTGGCGCCCGCGGCCGCGGCGATCAGCACGGAAATCTTCTCCCACTCCATCCGCGCCACGGCCGCTGGATGGGTGGTGGTCGCCGGCGTGCTGGGCGCGACGACCGGTCTCTTCCTCTTTGGCTGGGTGGGGGACGTCGTGCACACGACCAGCACCAACGCGCTTCGTCTCCCGGCCCTCGTGACCTTCCTGCCCCTGCTGCCCACGCTGCTGTTGCTCACGCGCCTTCCCGAGAGTGCCGAAATGGAACTGACTTAAGGCAGTTCGACGTCGGCGACGAGCGCGCGATGGTCGCTGCCGCCGTCGCTCGCGAAGCCGCCACACGAGCGCCACGGTCCCCGCGTCAAGATGTGGTCGATCTGCGAGTGGGGCGTGCGCGCCGGCCAGGTGCGCGCACGCACCATGGAGCGCCATCCCGGCAGCAACACGCGCAGCAGTGGTCGCCAGCTGTTGAAGTCGCCGGCGATCACGACGGGAACCGACGGGTCGAGCGTCGCCACGTGCTCGCTGATGCGCCGGTACTGACGGCGCGGACCGTGACTCAGGTGGGCGCCGTGGACCGCGACCACGTAGAAGTCGCGATCCCCGTCGCGCAGTCGCGCGACGATGATGGCCCGTCGGACCCTTTCTCGCGCGAGCCGTCCGAGGGCGACGACCTCGATCTCGGTGATCTCGAAGCGCGTCAGTAGGGCTAATCCCCACTCCCCGTGCTCGACGTCGAGTGAGGACCGCCGCACCCGCTGGGCCGCCTTGAGCGTTCGATGCTCGTCGAAGTACAGACCGTGTTCGCCCGTGAAGTGCGCGAGCCAAGGTTGCCAGGTGGCGCCACCGCGGCCCGTCGTCACGCGCTCGGCGGTGGCGAGGGGCGCGAAGGCTCCCTCCATACCGAGTCGCGAGCGTAGCTCGTCGAAGGAGTCATCGCGGCGTTCACCGCGCCAGAGCTCGGGTAGGACCAGCACGTCGGCGTCGAGACTGACGACGTGGTCGAGGACTCGGGTGGGCCGACCCCAACCGTCGACCCCGGCGTGAAGGTTGAACGTCGCGACACGCACCCCTTGACCCTAGGTGTCGTTCGGTCGGGGTGTGGCAGTCTCTAGGCGTGGATTCTGTCAAAGTTGCCTTCGGTCACCGACTGTGGTGGGTGGACGCGTTCATCGGCGAGGCCGAGCGAGGCAATCCGGCGGTCGTGGTCCTGCTCGAACGCTCATTGCCCGACGAAGAGCTCCAACAGATCGCCTTCGAACTCGGGGTCTCCGAAACGGCCTTCGTGCGGCGCGTGGGCGACCAGTGGTCGTTGCGCTGGTTCACGCCGACCGTCGAGGTCGACCTTTGCGGGCACGCGACCCTCGCCACCCTTCACGTGCTCTTAACCGAACTGGGCGTGCCGGGCGGCGAGTTCTACTTCCAGACCCGCGCCGGGATCCTCTCGGGACGCCGGCTCCCCGACGGCCTGCTGGGGGTGGACCTGCCACGCTCGTCCATCGAGCAGGTCGACCCGTCGGTGCTGAACGACACCCTCGGCCCGGTGCGCGAGGTCTACCGCGCCGGTACTCAGAGCATGCTGGCGGTCGTCGAAGACTTCGACACACTCTGTGGACTGGCCGTTGATCCCATGAGCCTCTTCCTCGTGCCCAGCTCCATGGTCATCGCCGCCTGTCTCGGCGGCCCTGGCGTCGACGTCTCGATTCGGGTCTTCGCGCCGCGGCTCGGTCTGGCCGAGGACCACGTCACCGGAAGCGCCATGTGCGCCGTCTCGCCGTGGTGGGTTGAGCGCGCCGGCTCGCCGACCGTGTCAGTCCACCAGGCCTCCTCGCGCGGCGGTGTGATGTACGCGCGACTCTTCGAGCTCAACGTCGAGGTCGCCGGCGTCGCGAGGACCTTCTTCGCCGGCGATCTTCGCGCATGAGCGGCCAGACGCTCGGTCCCGGACCGCGCACGAGGGTCCGACGACTGGCCGCGAAGGCCAGCTACGACGCGACGGTGATCGACGCGATACTCGATGAGGCGAGGCTCTGTCACGTGGCGGCCGTGGTGCGGGGCTCGGCGAGGGTCGTCCCGACGCTGCACGCGCGCGAGGGTCGGACCCTCTACCTGCACGGAAGTCGATCCAACGCGGTACTGAAAGCCGTCGCCGCCAGCGGCGAAGCCTGCGTCACCGTCACGCTCTACGACGGACTACGCCTCGCGCGAAGCGGTTTCGAGTCGTCGATCGCCTACCGGTCGGTGGTTCTCTTTGGCGCCGCGCGGGTGGTCGACGACGACGAGGAGAAATCGCGGATTCTCGAGATGTTCATCGACGCGATCCTTCCCGGACGGGCCAGTGAGGTGAGGCCGATGAGCGAACCTGAGCGCCGCCTGACGTTGGTGATTGCCGTCTCGATCGACGAGGCGTCGGCGAAGGTGTCGGCGGGCCCGACCGATGACGAGGGCGAGGACCTCGACCTGCCCATCTGGTCCGGCACCGTCCCCGCACGCCTCGCCTTCGGCGAACCGATCCCCGACACCAACGGGGCCATGGCCGCTGGCCGGATTGGGTTGCCCTCGTCGGTACTGCGCCTGTGGGAGCCGTGACCGACCTCGTCGCCCTCCGCGAACAGGTCGCGCGGATCACTCCCGTGAACGAACGCGAAGTCCGCTCGATCGAACTGACCATCGAGCGACTCTCCTGGCCCGACGATCCGTTCGACGAGGCGTGCAATGACCATCACCTCACCGCGTCGGCGTTCGTCGTGTCGCGTCGCGGGATGATCCTCCATCGACATCTGCGGCTCGACATCTGGGTGCAGCCCGGCGGCCACGTCGATCCGGGCGAAAGACCCGAGGAGGCGGCGGTGCGCGAGACCCTCGAGGAGACCGGGCTACCGGCTCGGCACCTCGAACCGGTCGTGCTCTTCCAGGTCGACGTCCATCCCGGACCTCGCGGTCATACGCACTACGACCTGCGCTACGTCCTCGCCGCGGCGCCCGACGACCCGGCGCCGCCGCTCGGGGAGAGTCCCGACGTCCACTGGTTCGATTTCGTGGCGGCGCCGGTGCGCGCGGAGCCGACGCTCGCGCCGGTGATTGCCAAACTGGCCGCGATGCTGCGCACGGGTGACGTGGGAGACTTTGGCGGTGAGTGACACCGAGGACCTGCGCACTCTCATGGAGGCCGATCGCTGGATCGATCGGGTCAACGCCCAGAGCACGCACCTACCCGAACTGGTTGAATTGAGCGCCGTGGAGAACACGTTGCGCGACCTGGTGAAGGCCCTCCAGACGGCGCAGGCGGCGCAGGCGCCCGTGCGCAGCGCCTACGAAGAGGCCCAACGCGAGGCCGCGCGCCTGGCCCAGCGGGCGAGGGACCTCGAAACGACGCTCGCGACGTCGACGGCCAACGCGCGAGAGTTGGCGGCGCTGCAGAACGAACTGCAGCACGTGCGCGAACTGCTCGGTCGCGTCGAGGACCGAGAACTGGACCTCCTGATCGAGGTCGAGCCGCTCGACGAGGCGGTCGCCGGCGTCAGGGCCCGGGCCCAACCGTGCGCCGAACGTCGGGGGGTGTTGCTGGCAGAGATCGGCGCGTTGCGTGCGACGCTCGATGAGGAGTTGACGTCGCTGCGCGAAGCGCGCCGCGCGCGCGCCGCGGCGCTCCGTCCGTCTCTTCTCGCGCGCTACGACGGCGCGCTCGGGCGCGTTGGGACCTCGGGCGCGGCCCAGGTCCTCAACGGTCGCTGCGACGGATGTCGCATCGCCCTGTCACCGCTCGACGTCGATCGCTGGAAGGTCCAACCGCCCGACACGTTCATGGACTGCCCCGAGTGCGGGCGCCTCTTGCTGCCGTGATCCTGCTCATACGCCACGGCCAGACGACCACCAACGCGCGCCGACTGCTCGTGGGCCGCGGCGATCCGCCGCTGACCGAACTGGGCGAACGTCAGGCGCGGGCCCTACGCTCGTTGCTCGACAACGTGAGCGAGGTCTGGTCGTCGCCGCTGGAACGCGCCCGCCAAACGGCCGCGCTCGCACTGCCGCACCTCGAGCCGGTCATCGTGGAGTCGTTCATCGAGGTGGACTACGGCTCACTCGACGGAGAGCCGCTCAGCGTGGTCAGTGACGAGCAGTGGCGCCAGTTCGAACACGATCACACGATGTCCTTTGGCGGCGGCGAGTCCCTGCAGAGTGTCGACCAGCGCGTGCACGGCGCCCTCGACGCGATGTGCGCCGATTCGACGAGCCTGCTGCATTGCTCCGACGAGCATCTGGCGATAGTGAGTCACATGTCGCCAATCAAATCGGCGACGGGGTGGGCGCTCGGCGTGGCCGGTTCGGTCGCGTGGCGAATGCACTTGAACAACGGTTCAGTCACGACCATCACGACCCGGCGTTCCACGCCGGCGCTGTTGCACTTCAACGTTCTGCCGCTCGACGACTGATCAGCGCAGGGCGAAACTCAGCGCCGCGAAGTGCAGTCCGGCGCCCACGAGCGTGAGGGCGTGGAAGAGTTCGTGGTAGCCAAAGACCGCCGGCACCAGTCGGGGTCGCTTGGCGCCGTAGACGGCCGCGCCGAGCGAGTAGGCCACGCCGCCGGCGATAATCAAGGCGAAGCAGGCCGGCCCGCCGCCTCGGTAGATCTGGGGCATCACCGTCACCGCCGCCCAGCCCACGATCAGGTAGGGGAGGGTATTGGCCCACTTCGGTGCGTCGATCGCCCACTGGCGAATGGCGGTACCGGCGGCGGCGCCGACGACGATCACGATCATGAGTACAAGGCGGACGGTGCCGTGCATCGTGAGTCCGGCGAGGGCCAGATAGGTCCCGGAGATGGCGAGGAAGATCGTCGAGTGGTCGGCCCGCTGCCAAGCCCGACGCTGCGTCGGCGTCCACTGCAGCCGGTGGTAGAGCGAGCTCGTGAACATCATGGACCCGACCCCGACGACGTAGCAGAGGATCCAACCGACTTGGGCCCAGGTCTGGGCGCGGGCGAAGAGGATTGGCGAGGCGGCGACGAGGGCGACGACGCCGATCACGTGCAGCCAACCTCGCATTAGGGGTTTGACGTGGGGCACGGTCTCCGGGTCCGACCGCTGCTCACTCACGCAGTAACCCTAGGTCGCACCACGGGTGACGCGATCGGCCCACCAACAACGGAGCCCGCCTGTCCTGTCGTAACAGAACAAGCGGGCACACGATGTTTGGCCCCCCCAGCCAATGCAACAAAAATATATTCTCCGCGAACCACTACTGTGGCACGAGAAGCTTGCAAACACTGGTTTGTGAGTTATTTCACATTGAGGAGTGACTGTGGAACGTCGTTTTTTAGGTCATGAACTGGAAGTTTCGGCTCAGGGTCTGGGGTGTATGGGCATGAGTGAGTTCTACGGCGTTGGTGACGACGCCGAGTCGATCGCCACCATCCACGAGGCCATCGACCACGGGGTCAACTTGCTCGACACGGCCGACATGTACGGTCCGTTCACGAACGAGGAGCTCGTGGGGCGCGCGATTAGGGATCGTCGCGACGAGGTCGTCCTCGCGACCAAATTCGGAAACCAGCGCGGCGAGGACGGCGCCTTCTTAGGCGTGAACGGCAAGCCCGACTACGTGCGCCGGGCGTGCGACGACTCGTTGCGCCGCCTCGGGGTCGACGTGATCGATCTCTACTACCAGCATCGTGTGGACCGCACCGTGCCCATCGAGGAGACCTGGGGTGCCATGAAGTCCCTCGTCGAGACCGGCAAGGTGCGCCACCTGGGAATTTCGGAGGCGTCGTCGGCGACGCTTGAACGGGCCCACGCGGTACACCCGATCGCCGCCCTGCAGAGCGAGTATTCGCTCTGGACCCGCGACCCCGAGGATGGCGTCCTCGACACCTGTCGGCGCCTCGGCATCGGGTTCGTCGCCTACAGTCCGCTCGGCCGGGGATTCTTGACCACCGAATCGAGCAATCGCGACGGTACCGCGGCGAAGGACTACCGCAAGAACCACCCACGCTTTTCGGGCGAGGCCTTCGAGCAGAATCTTCTCCTGGTCGCCAACCTCGAGGCGATCGCGGCCGACAAGGGCTGTACGGTGGCCCAGTTGGCCCTCGCGTGGGTGCTCGCCCAAGGCCAGGACGTGGTGCCGATCCCCGGGACGAAGCGGCGCAAGTGGCTGCGCGAGAACATTGCCGCGAGCTCGTTGTCCCTGAGCGCCGACGAACTCGTCGCCCTCGAGGCGGCGGTGCCGCGTGACGCAGTGGTCGGCGACCGTTATCACGCGGCGGGGATGACGACGATCAACGGCTAACGGCGTGCAGCAGTGCGTCTCGTAGTTCGACAACTTCGTCGCACCATTCGATCACCTGATCGTCGTGGGTCGCCACCACGACGGTCGCTCCCGTCGACGCGAGCAGCGACAAGACCGCCGCCGTGTCGCTGCGCCCGAGTCCGCTCGTCGGTTCGTCCAGCAGGTAGATCGCCGGCGAGGTGGCGAGGGCCCGAACGACGGCGACGCGCTGGCCCTCGCCGCGCGACAGTTGCTCCCAGCGCGAGGTTGCCGTGGTGGTCAGTCCCAGGGCCGCCAGGTCCGCGACGGCGTCGCGTCGCGAGCGCCGTCCGAGCAGGACCACGTCGAGCACGAAGCCTCGCAGGAGGCCCGGTTCGCTCGGCACGTACGTGACGTGGCGGCGAAGTTGGTCCTCGTCGATCTCTTCGATGGGAACGCCGCCGATACTGATCAGGCCGGCGTGGAGGTGATCGAGTCCGTCCAGCGTTCGAAGCAACGTCGACTTTCCGGTGCCCGAGGCGCCCGTGAGCGCGACGCGCCGCCCCGGTGCCACCACGAGTGACGCGTCACCCACTAGGGCCAGTCCACCCTCGCGAATCGAAACGTGCTCGAGGCGCAGGGTCTCGTCGTGGGGCCACGCCCCCTCGCCCGAGGCGGGCGCGCCGTCGAGTTCTTCGAGACGCTGCGCCCCCGCACTGACGGCAACCGCGGTGTCCACCGACGCCCGCACCACGTTCAGTAGTTCGTAGGTCGCCAGTGCGACCATCGCCGCGACGACCGTCCACACGGGCGACGTGCCCGGACGCATCGCGAGCACCGCCACGGCCCCGAGGGCGACGACCACCACGACGACGTGGGAGACCTGGCGACGACGGCGTAGTCCCCGTTCGGCTTCGAGTAGACGGCCCACGGTGCGGGCCGAGCGCTGCGTGGCGAAGTCGCTGCGTCCGAGCAGCGTCAGTTCGGGCGTGACGGCACTCAACTCGACGAGCTCGGCCAGATAGTCGCTCCGGGCCACGCGAAGCGTGCGGTCGCACTCCACGAGGCCCCCGAAGTTCCAGCAGAGTGCGGCGAGGCCCACGGCCTGGACGGCGACGAGGGCTAACACGAAGAGGGTCCACCGACCCCGGGGCGGGAGCAGCCCCACGGCGACGTCGCCGATGACCATGACGGCCCCCGACGTGACGGCCGGGATGACGCAACGCAGCCACAAATCCTGCAGCTCGTCGATGTCACGCAGTCCCCTCTCCAACAGGTCGCCCGCGGCGTAGGCGCGCCACCGCGAGTAGTCGAGGCGTCCAACTGCGTGCACGAGCCAGCGTCGCCACCGGGTCACCGCGGCGAAGCCCAGACGATGCGCGCTGAGCCGTTCGACGTAACGCAGTGGACTGCGCAAGAAGGCGAACAGTTCGATGACAATGAGGGCGCCGAGGACGGCGTGCAGTCCGGGGCGCGCCGCGCTCTCGACCAGTAGGGCAACGGCGCCGACGAGCAGCGCGACGTTGATCGTTGTCGCGACGAGTCCCGACGCCAGTGCGCGAGCGAGTTCCTCGCGCGGAGGGCGCGCCCGTTGCAGCCATCGCACGAGTCGACGGACGTCGGACGTCACGTCGCTACCACGACGTGCTGGCCAAATGAGTTGAGCAGGGGTCGGTCCACGGTCGCTTCGATGACGGCCACGTCGCGGCGCTGCTCGAGGACGTCGCGGACGCGACCTCGCGCGACCTCGTCGAGGACCCCCGCGACGTCGTCGAGCACTAGCAGCGCCGCGTCGGCCAGCAGGGCCCGGGCGAGCACCAGGCGGACCCGCTCGCCGGTACTGAAGCCGCGACCGTCAGCGAGGAGCACGGTGTCGAGGTTGCCGAAGCGAGTGCCGACGAGGCCGAGTGATCCGAGACAGACGCGCATCACGTCGTCGTCCAGCTCGCCGCCAACCATCAGATTCTCTCGCAGCGTTCCCGAGACCAGCGCGCTCTCGGCGCTGACGTAGCCAATGGCGCTCGACGTTCGGCGCACCTCGCCGCGCACCGGACTTCGCCAGTCGACGAGGGTCTGGAGCAATGTCGTTTTGCCGCTCCCCGAGGGCCCGGTCACGAGAACCCGGTCACCGAACTGCACCCGTAAGTTGACGCTCGCGGGGCTGGCTTGCGTCACGAGATCGGTGGCGACGATGAGCGCGTCCCCCACGAACCGCGACGCCGTCGTCAGTGACGTCGCGAGAAGGTTGAGCGACGCAGTGGCGTTCTCTCGTCGATGGAACTCCACGCCGTAGCGACGAACGTGGAGGAAGAGTTCGCTGGTGACCAACACCGCGATGAGGGCGTGAGTGAGCGTGGTTCTTGCCCCCAGAAGGGCGAACCCGGCCACCATCGCGACTAATCCGATGCTGACGCCACTGAGGAACTCCGTCACGAGCGAGGACTCCAGGGCGACGCGAATCGCTCGCAGAGCAACGAGGTGTTCCGAATCCGAGATGGCCGCGATCTCGTCGGCCCCGAACCCCACCGCTCCGAGCGCTCGTAGTTCGGGCGTGTGGTGCAACAGTTCGAGTTGACGTGACGCGAGCAGCGCCCGTCGCTCGACGTACTCGTGGCTTACGGCCTCGCTTCGCCGACCGGCCCGCTGGTAGAGGGGTACTGCCAGGGCGAGGAGCCCGATGGTGATGGCGAGGCTCAGCCAGCCACCGGCCCACCACAGCACCCCGAGGCCGAGCAACGCCACCCCGGCGCTCGCGGCGAGGAGGTCCAGCGTTGGTTCGTCCGCGACCCGCTCGATGGCGAGGGCTAGGTCGCCTCGACCCCGCTCGCGCTCGCTGCGCGGGCGGGTGAAGTGGGTAGGAAGCGCGCGGCGCCACTGGTCACGAATCACGTCGCCCGCGTGCTCGCCCCACAGTCCCGCGAGGGTTGACGACGACCACCGCACCGCCACGATCACGGCGAGCAACCAGAGTCCGGCGGCGAGGCGACGTTGGGCGAGGTCGGTCAGCGCGACGGCGAGGAGTGTCGCCGCGACGAGTCCGACAATCGCGGAAGCGGCGCCGAGCAGGCGCGCGAGCACTCGAATGCGGGCCCGGGTAGACGTCATCGACAGTGCGGGGGCCACCACGCAATGCTAATGAGTGGGGGAGCGCTTACAAGAGGTCGTCGCGGTGGGGCAGATCGCGGGCCGGTCCGTTGAGCCACTCGCGGAGTGCTCCCGTCGCGCGGCAATCGTCCTCGTTGTACTCGAGTATTCGTTGACGCGAGACCTGCGCCGCGATTTCGTCGGCGCCCGTCGCCACTTCGTACCACTGCATCGACGCCTCGCCGCTCGGATTCTCGTCACGCCACGTAAAGCCGGCCGCCCCCGCGAGTTGCTTCAGTCCGAGTGGCCCCTCAGTCTGAATCTGGCGCTTCGCCTCGTCGTGCAGGTCAATCCACTCGACGGGGATGTGGGAGCGGAACTCCTCGACGTCGTTCACGGTCGGTCCCGGCGCGAGGGGTTCCGCGACGGCGCGATTCATCGCTCGGTCCTCCGCCTGGGCCCAGAAGCAGTAGGCAGTGAAACGACGGCCGTGCAGGTGGCACTGCTGGCGCACCGCACTGAGCCACGACCAGAAGTCGGCGAAGAGGACGGCCTCGGTCCGCCTCGTCAGCTCGCCCCACTCGACGAAAGCGACGTGCCCGGCCTCCACGCCCGGGACCGCTCGGTGGACC
This sequence comes from Acidimicrobiales bacterium, assembly GCA_025362585.1. Taxonomy (GTDB): domain Bacteria; phylum Actinomycetota; class Acidimicrobiia; order Acidimicrobiales; family RAAP-2; genus RAAP-2. The sequence continues at coordinate 45,554 of JANYFR010000039.1, forward strand.
GTCACGCTGGCACCCCAGAGGTACGTCGCCTCGTCGTAGCTCTCCATGTCGATGTCCACTTCGACGTCCGCGGTCGGACAGCCCATCTGATCCGACGCGACCACGCGTAACGCACTACCGCGGACGTGGGCCCGTGCACGATAGATGAGTTCATCGAGTTTGTCGATGGAGCGACTCAGTCCATCCTCACGTGCGAAGGCGACGTCATCGGTCACGGCCCCGGCGCGAGCGCTGCGCGCCCGGTACGGATCAAGTTGGGCGAGTTGGGACCGGGTGGTGACGCCATGTTCGCGCAGGGCGCGTTGCTGTTCGGCGTTCGTAAAGCGCGTCAGGGACACATCGTCAATCGCCTCGAGCTCCTGCGCGCAGTGCTCGGCGTACTCGCAGGTGAGGCACTCGCGGTGCCAGCGCGGCGACGTCGGGAACGCCCCACCGACCTCGTGCCACCGATCGAGGGCCACGAGCACCGCGAGACGCTCCTCGTAGAGCGCGTCGTAGGCCTTGAGACCGAACCGTCGACTCGTCTTGGCACCGAGATCGATCCACCAGAGCCGTCGTCCGCGGTCGATCACGGCGCCCCGGGTGCCCGGGTCGGCGGCGTTGCACGATTCGAGCATGCGGAGTGCGCCGCCAAGCAAAAGACCGTCGCGTCGCACCGTGGGCGTCGAGCGGAGCCCCACTCCCTCGCGCGGGTCGGCGTCGGCCGGCAGGAGGCGCCCGAGCGAGCCTTCGTAGAGCCGTCGCGTCGCGGCCGGTTCGACGACTTCGTGGTTCTTGACGACGAGAGGGGCGTAGGTGAAGGCCTCGTCGGTGCGCCCGACGCGCACCAGAGCCTGGACCGAGGTGCGCCGCCGCTGCGTGACGTCGTCGAGGCGCGGCTGCAGGATCAACGCGACGCCGGCAACGAGTAGCTCGCGGGTGTGGTCACTGCCCGACGCGACCACGGCGTCGGCGTGGATGCTGCGCAGTTCACTCAGTACCGAGCGACGGTGCTCTTCGGCGTCGACGCGCCGACGTTCCATTTCGGGCGTCCGAGGGGTCCGTCGCGCGGCGGACGGGTCGGCCCTGGAGAGTGCGACGCGGTGGACACAGGCGTCAATCTCGGCGCCACGCAGTGGGGAACTCACAACGGCGTAGCCTACGAGGGTTCGGGAACTTCGTTGCGCCAGCTGCGCCAGAGTGAGGCGTACTCGCCGTCGAGCGCGACCAACTCATCGTGGGTGCCGATCTCGGCCACGAGCCCGTCGACCACGACGCACACGCGATCGGCGTCGTGCGCGGTGTGGAGTCGGTGGGCAATGGCGATGACCGTGCGTCCCTCGAGCACTGCGCTGAGCGAACGCTCCAGATGACGGGCGGCGCGCGGGTCCAACAGGGCGGTGGCTTCGTCGAGCACGAGGGTGTGGGGGTCACTCAGGACGAGGCGGGCGAGGGCCAGTTGCTGAGCCTGGGCCGACGTGACGGGATAGCCCGTCGTGCCCAGTTCAGTCGCGAGTCCGTCGGGCAGCGCTCGCACCCACTCGAGGGCGTCGACGGCGGCGAGGGCGCGTTCAATCTCGTCGTCGCTCGCGGCGGGCTTCGCGAGAGCGAGGTTCTCGCGCACGGTGCCGAGAAAAATGTGGTGCTCTTGGGTGACGAGGGCCACGTGGCGGCGCAGAATTGTGAGCGGCATCGTCGCGAGGTCCACGTCCCCGACGGTGACCGTGCCACTGCGCGGAGCGTCAATGCCCGCGAGCAGCCGCCCGATCGTCGACTTGCCGGCGCCCGAGGGTCCAACGATCGCCAGGCGTTCGCCGGGCCGTATCGTGAGGCTCACGCCGTTCAAGACGTCGTGACCTTCACGGTAGGCGTAGCGGACGTCGTGCATCGTGATCGTCTCGTTACTCGGCTCGCGGCCCTCGATCGGACGGTCGTCACGTACGACCGACACCCCCACGAGCCGGGCGAGCGAGGTCTGGCCGATTTGGAGTTCGTCGAGCCACGAGACGATGCGGTCGACGGGATCGTTGATCTGGACGACGTAGAGCGTGACGGTGGTCGCTGCTCCAATGGTGATGCTGTGGTGCAGGGCCAGCCATCCGCTCCACGCCAGCGTCGTGGCGACGGCGAGGGCGAAGGCGATTTCAATGGTCGGAAACCAAACCAGACGCATCAGCAGGGTGTACATCTCCGAGTAGAACGATTCGCGAATGTTGCCCTCGATGCGCGCCGCCTGACGCGGACCGAGGCGGTGCGCGTCGACCGTGCGAGCGCCCTCGGCGGTCTCCGAGACCGATCCCGACATCGAGGCGTAGCTCATCCGTTCGCGTCGGTAGCCGGGCGTGGCGTAGTGCAGGTAGTAACGAGTGGAGAAGTAGAGAATTGGCAGTGAGACGATGCTGGCCACGCTCGCGAGTGGACTGACTAGGACCATCGCGACCAGCGTCACCAGGGCCTGGACCACCGCGACGAGCCACTCGGGCATCGCGAAACGCACGGTGCGCGACAGTGCCTCCATGTCGTTGGTGGTCCGACTCAACAGGTCGCCAGTTCCGGCGCGCTCCACGACGACGAGGGGCAGGGCGAGGACGCTCTCGAGGAACTCCTCGCGCAGCTGGGCGAAGACTGTTTCGCCCAGGACGTAGCTGCGTCGACGGGCTAGGAAGGAGAGACCAGCGAACGCGAGCGAGGACGCGAGGAGCCCAACGACGTAGTAGGTGATGGTGCGCGACGTCAGTCGATGGTCGGTAGCGAGGTTGGTGATTCGTCCGATGATCCACGCGGGGACCAACGCCATCATCGCCGCGAGCGCGTACAGCGAGAGCATCCGCGTCAGGGGCGCCCGGTGCTGACGGATGAGGCCCGTGGCGTAGAGGCGAACGACCCGGGTATCGGCGACGGGAAGCTGACTCACGAGTCCTCGCGCAACACGATCTGGCGGTAGAGCGTGGAGTCGCGCACCAGCGCCGCGTGCGTTCCGTGCTCGATCACGCGTCCGTCACGCATGACGTAGACCGAGTCCATCTGCTCGAGCATCAGGGGGCTCGACGTCGCCACGAGCGTCGTGTGTGCGCCGCGCACCGCGCGCAAACGGGCCGCGATTCGGCCCTCGGTGTGGGTGTCGACGCCCGACGTCGGCTCCACGAGGATCAGCAGTTCGGCGTTCGTGAGAATGGCCCGGGCGAGGTTGAGACGCTGGCGCTGGCCACCCGAAAAGCTTCGACCCCGTTCTTCCACGTGGCTGCTCAGTCGGTCTTCCAAAGCGTCGAGGATGTCGAGCGAACTGGTCGCCTCGAGTGCGGCCATGATGGTGCCGTCATCGGCGTCGCCGTGGGGAACGAGTTCGTAGCGTAACTCCCCGGCGAAGAGCCGTGGTTCGATCTCGCTGACCACGATGTTCTTGCGCGTCTCTTGCAGGGAGTACTCACTCAGCGCAACGCCGTTGATGAGGACGCCGTCGACGTCGGCGACGAATCGACCGAGGCGATCGGCCACGATCGACGCTTCGGCCGGCGTTTCGGTGACGAGGGCCACCAGCTGGCCGCGCTCCAACGTCATGCCGCTGCGCCGATCCTCGACACGGTCAATGGTCGCGGGCCACGAACGCGGGTCGGTGGTGTCGTGCACCAAAGGCTCAATGTTTAAGATCCGCAGCACGCGCCCGGCGCCCACGTAGGCCCGAGTCGTCGCGATGACGTACTCGACGGCGGTGCGGAGTGGAGTCGTGAGGAAGGTGGCGTAGCCGAAGAACGCCACCAGCTGGCCGGGCTGGAGCGACCCCTTCATTACGTCGCGCGCACCGATGTAGGTGACGACTGTAGTGAGCACGGCGGGCAGGAGCACCTGTCCCGATTCGAGGCCGGCCTGGGGTGATGCGATACGGTTGCCGGCCAGGCGCACGAGGTTGCTCTGGCGCCGGTAGTTGTTGAGGAAGACCTCCTCGCCGCCGATGCCGCGCAGGATCCGCAGCCCCGCCACGGTGTCCGAACCGAGCGACGCGAGTCGCCCCGCCGCCTCTCGCTGGGCGGCCTGGGTGGCGTGCAGCGGCCTCATCAACGGCGTGGTCATGGACGCGAGGACGGGGACGCCGATGAGCACGATCAGACCCAGCTGGGTCGACGTCGAGAGCAGGATGAACGAGACGACGACCCACGCGACCACGGCACCGGTGAAGCGGGCGAAGACGTCATAGGCCCCGCCAATGCGCATCGCGTCGGCAGCGACCGTGTTGACGACGTCGCCGGCCGGTATGGCGTCGGTCAGCGCGGTCCCGGTGCGCGACACGTGGTGCCCAATGACTTGCACGGTGCGGTAGGCGGCGTTCATCCAGTTGGTGACGGCAAGTTGATGGCGCATCGCCCCACAGAGCGCCTGGAAGAGCCCGAGGGCGATGACGACGCCGACCCACGCGACGAGCGCGGCCTCGTTGTGTTTGGCGATCCCGTGGTCGATGGCCGCGCCCACCGCCGCCCACAGCAAGGCCTGGCTGACCATCCACCCAATGCCGAAGAGCGCGTTCAGCGTGAGGAGCCACTTCTGCTGCCGGGCGATCCAGATCAAGTAGCGCAGGGGCGAGCGCGTGTCGGGCGTGCCGCTCTGGGCGAGGGGCAGTTCTCGATAGGGCAGGTGCAACACGGCTTAGTCTTTCGGGATTCGACGGTCGATGGATGGTGAGTCGACCTATAAGCGGGGTTCTGTCCACCTTCCTTGCGGAAGGATGGGCGGCCATCCATCTCAGCGATCTACCTCGGGAGTGTCCTGTCTCCAGGACATGCGGGCCACGCGCTCCCACGTTTGATCTTGCTCCGGGTGGGGTTTACCGAGCCGCCGTGATCGCTCACGACGCTGGTGCGCTCTTACCGCACCGTTTCACCCTTACCTGTGCCCGGTTACCCAGGCCATCGGCGGTCTGTTCTCTGTGGCACTGTCCTGCACGTCACCGTGACTCACGTTGCGCGAGCACCTTGCCCTCTGGAGCCCCGACTTTCCTCAGCACGCGTCACCGCGTGCCGCGGCCACCCAGTCGACTCACCATCCGGGTCAAGTATGGCACACGCTCCTTCGTCCGACAACAGGCGTAACCGTGTCGTCATACGGCGGTAGCCTCGCCACGTGGAAACCGACGATGAGACGACCACCGAGGGGGTCCTCGAGGTCGGTCAGTTCTACCAACTGATTACTGCCCGTCTCGAGTCGGCCTTCGGTCGACGCCATCCGCACTGGGTTCGCGGCGAGATTGCCAAGGTCTACGAAAAGGGGCACATTTACATCGACCTCGTCGACGCCGCGTCGACGTCCTCGGACACGAAGCGCCCGGTCCTCAACTCTCACTGCTGGGGGACGCCGTGGGCTCCAATCAAGCAGCGCCTCGCCGCCGAGGGCATCACCCTCGAACCGGGTCTCATCGTCAACTTCTACGGCTACGTCGACCTCTACGCGCCCCAGGGCAAGATCGGTTTCACGATCACCCAGGTCGACGTACAGAGTCTCCTCGGAGACGTCGCGCGCCGACGGGCCGAGCTCATCGCGCGACTCGGGGCCGAAGGACTGTTCGAGCGCAATAAGGACGTCGACCTCGGACCGGTGCCCCTGCGGGTCGGACTCGTCGCCAGTCCCGGCACCGAGGGCTACAGCGACTTCACGGGACAGCTCTTGCACTCGGGCTTCGGCTTCGTGATTGTGCTCGTGAAGACCGCCGTGCAGGGCGAGGCCGCGCCGCCCCAGATCGCGGCCGCCATTGCCGCGCTTGATGCACACGGGGTCGACGTCGTCTGTCTCGTGCGCGGCGGAGGGTCGAAGGGCGACCTCGCGGCCTTCGATGACGAGCGGGTCGTGCGCGCTATCGCCGGGGCGACCACGCCCGTCTTCACGGGCGTTGGTCATACCGGCGACGAGTCAATTGCCGATCTCGCGGCTCACACGCGCGCCATCACGCCCACGAAGCTGGGCGAGGAGATTGTGGCGATTGTCACGCATTGGCATCGGCGCAACGTGCGCGCGCCGGCGCAACGCCTACTCGCCGCGACCGACGAAATTTTCGACGAAGCGACGGAGTACGTGGCCGAGCGTCGCCGCACGATGATCTTCGCCGTGCGCGATCGACTGCGGGCCGAGCGTCGCGACCTCGCCAGCACGCGCGCCCGACTGCTGATGCACAGTCAACACGCCATCAACGCCTCCGCGCGATGGCTCGCGAGCAGCCGTCAACTGCTCGGCGCCTACGACCCGAGGCGACGGCTGGCGCAGGGTTGGTCCATTGTCACCGGTGAGGGCGGAGCGATCGTCAGCTCCGTCGACGACCTGCGAGTCGGTGACATGGTGCGAGTAACCGTGAGCGACGGATCGTTCGCGGCCACGGTCAATGAGAAGAATGGAGTGTCGTGATGAGCACAATCGGAGAGTGGAAGGAGGCGGCGAGCGAACTCGACACCATCGTGTCGTCCTTCGATGAAGGGGAGGTCTCCGTCGACGATCTGTTCGTGAAGCTCGAACGGGCGACGGCCATTATCGAAGCCCTCGAAGCCCGACTCGACGCGACCCGGGCCCGGGTCGAAGAGCTCGCGCCGCGCCTGACCAAGGCGGTCGAATCGGAATGAGTGATCGCCTCTACTTCCGTCAGTGGTTGGGGGGACTCGACTTTGCCATCGGCGACCCCCTGGCCGAACAGATGGTGAACTTCGCCTACGCCGTGGGTGATCGTGAGACGGGCGAGGTTCTCCTCGTCGACCCGGCCTATCGACCGCGTGAACTGGTCGCCCTCGTGGAGGCCGACGGCCTGCACGTCACCGGGGTCCTCGCGACCCACTACCACGCCGACCACGTCGGTGGAAGCCTCGGGGGCGACTACGACGTGGCGGGAATCGTCGAGCTGCTCGAAGAGACCGACGTGCCGGTCCACGTGCAGACCAGTGAGGTCGAGTGGGTGACCCAGCGCACCGGCGTCGGGACCGACGCGCTGGTCGCGCACGATTCGGGCGACCGGGTGCAGGTCGGCGAGGTGGAGGTCACCCTGATCCACACGCCCGGCCACACGCCCGGCAGTCAGTGTCTGCTCGTGGATGGCCGTCTGATCAGTGGTGACACGCTCTTTCTCGACGGCTGCGGACGGACCGACCTGCCCGGGTCCGACCCCGAGGAGATGTACCGAACCCTCACCCAACGACTCTCGGTGATCAGTGACGACACGGTCCTGTACCCGGGCCACCTCTACTCCGCCGAACCCAGCGCCGCGATGGGCGAGGTCCGGCGATCGAACCGAGCGCTGGTGCCCGCGAGCGCGGAGCAGTGGCTCGCGATGTTCGCCCGTTGATGGTGCTCGACGCCGCGGACCACGTGGTCGTCGTCGGCGCGGGCTTCGCCGGATGGCGCTTTGTCGAGGCGTTGCGCCGTGACGGCTTCGCGGGAGCGGTGACGTTGATCGGCGACGAGGGTCACGCCCCCTACGACCGACCTCCCCTGTCCAAACAGGTGCTGGTCGGCAAGTGGGACGTTGAGCGAACGACCCTCGCGACGCCCGAACTGATCGCTCGACACGACGTGCGCCTACGACTGGGGGTGCCCGCGACCGGTCTCGACGTCACCTCGACCACGGTGCACCTGGCCGACGGCACCGAGGTGGCCGGTACGCACGTGGTCGTGGCGACCGGCGCGAGGGCCCGTCGCCTGCCGTACCACGCCGCGTCGCGCGTGCACTCGGTGCGCGGTCGCGACGACGTGGTGCGGCTCCTCACGGACCTCGCGCGCCTCGACGCCGGCTCGCCGGTCGCGGTGATCGGCGGTGGCTTCGTCGGGGCCGAGGTCGCCACGCAACTAAGGGCCAGGGGGCTTCGCCCAATCGTCCTCGAGGCGGCCGAGCGACCGCTGCTCGGCGTGTTGGGCGAGCGTGCGTCGTCGTGGCTCGCCCCCCTGGCGGCGGAGGCGGGCATCGAACTGCGCGTGGCCGTCGAGGTCCTGGACGTGCGCGACAACGGCGCGGACCTGACCGTCACGTTCGGTAGCGGCCCGGCCCTGAACGTCGGCGTGGTCGTGCTCAGCGTGGGCGCCGAGCTCAACGTCGAGTGGCTCGCCACCTCGGGTCTCACGATCGACAATGGGGTCGTCGTTGACGAGCACCTGATGGCGGCGGAACGAGTGGGCGCGATCGGTGACGTCGCGCGGTTCCGATGGCGGTCGGTCGCGGGCGACGAGTCGGTGCGTGTCGAGCACTGGGAGGTCGCCAACACGCACGCGGCGATGCTGGCCCGCTACTGGACCTCGGGCGTGGCGAGCGACGCGCTGCTCGTACCGTACTTCTGGTCCGACCAGTACGGCCAGAAGATCCAGATGTTGGGACACGCGCGACCGTCCGACGACGTCGTGATCGTGCGCGGCAGCCCGACCGACGCCAAGTGGCTCGCGCTGTACTCGCGGGGGGGCGTCGTGACGGGGATTCTCGCGCTGAGCCAGCCCCGTGCGCTGATGCGTTCGAAACATTTACTCGAGTCGCCGACCACGCTCGAGCACGCCATCCTGGAAGCGCCCTGGGCCGCCTAAAACTCGACGGCGCTCAGCTCGGGGATCGTGCGGGCCGCGCGCTGCACCGTCGTCGCCCACTCGTCGCGCAGTCGGCGCCGTTCGTCGACGGCAATGGTGGGGTGGAGGACCTCGGCGGGCGACCAGAGGGCCCCGACGTCCTCGATGGTCAGGTAGCCGTCGCTCACGAGGGCCATCAGCCCGGCGCCGCGCGTCGTCGCCTCGCGTTCGGGCGACACCGCCACGCGCCGGCCCGTCAGGTCGGCGAGCCGTTGGACGAGGAACCGATTCGCGCTCATGCCGCCGTCGACGCGAATCTCCTCCAACCGAGTGGTGGTCTCGCGCTCGGCGGCGTCCACGAGATCGGCGCCCCGCTGGGCGATCCCTTCGAGCACGGCGCGCACCATGTGGGCTCTGGTCGAGCCACGGGTGATACCGAAGAAGCCGCCTCGAGCACCGAAGTCCCAGTAGGGAGTACCGAGTCCCGAGAGCGCGGGCACGAAGACGACCCCGTCGCTCGACGCGACCGACGACGCGAGCGCGTCGGTCTCGGCGGCGTCGCTGATCAGCCCTAGATCGTCACGCAGCCATTCGATGCAGGACCCCGCCGAGAGGACAATCCCCTCGAGACCCCAGGTCACCTCACCGTCGCGACTGTAGGCGACGATCGGAAAGCAGCCCGACGGGAATCGAGTCAGTGCGGAAGGTCCCGCGGGGCCGGTGACCATGTCGAGCATCGCGCCCGTGCCGAAGGTGATCTTCGCCCCGCGCGCGACGCAGGACTGACCGAAGAGCGAGGCCGACTGGTCGCCCACGAGGGCCGTGATCATCGGCGAGCCGGGCAAGAGACTGGCCGGTCCGACATTGCACATCGTGTCAACGATGGACGGCATCATCGACCCGTCGAGGTCGAGCAGGGAGAGCACCCGCGCATCCCAGTGATCGACGTCGAGGGCGACGAGTCCGTTGATCCCGGCGTTCGACCGGTCGGTCACGTGAGCCACCCCTTCGGTGAGGTGCCAGGCAATCCACGTTTCAATCGTGGCGAAGCGCAGTTGCGACGACGGCCGTCCCGACGCGCTGACGAGCCATCGAGCCTTCGTGGCCGACTGATTGGGCGCCAGTCGCAGGCCTTCGCCTTGCAGCATCAGGCAGTCAAGGACCGTGCGCAGATCCTGCCAGCCGAGGGCCGGTCCTACGGGGGTGCCGGTCACCGGATCAAAGACAATGGTGGTGGCGCGCTGGTTGGTGATCCCCACCACGTCGCACGGACCACCGTCGCGCAGCGTGCGCCTCGCCAGGTCGATCGCCATTCGAGCGATCTCCGCCGCGTCGAGTTCGACCTCGCCGGGATTGGGCGACGTCACCGTCAGTCGTTGCTGATGGACGTGGCTCACCTCACCGAGAGTGTTCACGACTGCGGTGCGTACCGACGAGGTGCCCACGTCGATGGCGAGAGCAGTCACCACGGCGGTCCTCCGAGGCCCAGCACCCCGGGATTCATGATGCCCATCGGGTCGAGCACGGCCTTCATCGCGACGAGCAGGGGGTAGGCAGTGTCGAGCGCGGACGAGACGAAGCGTGCTCGATTGCGTCCCACGCCGTGGTGGTGGCTGAGCGCCCCACCGCATTCGAGCACCGCCGCCGTCGCCACGTCCCACGCGGTCCGGTAGAAACCGGGTACGTCGTCGGTCGGTCGCCCCGCGAAAGTGAAGTACAGACACGCGCCGTCGAGGTAGGCGTGCGATTGGTGCACGGTGGCGACCGTCATGTCGGGCAGAGCCAAGAGCGCCGACGTCACCGCTCGACGCATTGGCGGCAACGTCGCCCAGGGCCCGGCGACCTCGATGGTGTCGACGACGACGCCGTGCTCCCAGAGCGGCGCGAGTGCGCCGACGTCGTTGCGGTGCGTGAGCCAGCGTGCGACGAGTTCGGTCTCGAGAGAGTCCCCGCCGGCACACTCCCTGTCCACGATGGTCATGGCGGCCTCGACGAGCAGCTCGTCACCTTCGTCGAGGACGATGAGGGCGCACCCGCCGACCTCGAAGTTGCGCTGGGACTCCTTCTCGTCGTAGAGGCGCAGCACGGCCGGACGCGCACCGCGTTGCATAATTCGCCGACAGGCCTCGAGGCCCTCGTCAAAGGTCGCGAACGCGTACGCCGCACGCCGTTCGAAGGCCGGCAGTGGTTGCATGACCAGGGTCGCCTGCGTGATGACGCCGAGCGTTCCCTCAGATCCGACGAAGAGCGCGACGAGGTCGGGACCGACCGCTTGACGTGGTCCGCGTCCCCCGACGTCGATTTCGGTTCCGTCGGCGAGAACCACCCGCAGGCCCCGCACGATGTCCTCGATCTTGCCGTAGCGGTTGGAGAACTGGCCGGCGCCGCGACAGGCGATCCACCCCCCGACGGTCGCGAGCTCGAAGGACTGGGGGAAGTGGCCCACCGTCCAGCCGAGGGTGTTGACGTGACGTTCGAGGTCCGGTCCGAAGAGCCCGGCCTCTACCCGGACCGTGCCCGAGACGGCGTCCACGTCGAGAATCTGGTCGAGTCCACCGAGGTCGAGGGCGATCGCGCCCGGTGGCGCGAGCGCGCCGCCCGCGACACCGGAGCGACCACCCTGGGGCGTGACGGCGATGCCGAAGTCTGACGCGGCGGCGAGGATGCGCGGCAGCTCCGACGCGCGCGTGGGCCGAACGACGACCCCGGGCCACTGGGGCACCCGGCCGGCTGCGACGTCGCGAATGGTGATTGGCCACCAGTCGCGCCCGTGATCGGCGCGAACGCCGTCACTGACGTCGTAGGCGACTTGGGCGGACTCGAGGGCCTCGAGAAATCTCGCCGACACCGGCGCGGGAACGGGACCCGCAAACGAGCCATTCGGATACTCGTTGGGCATCGTTGGGCGGGTCATCGTTGCACCTTACAGAGGCAGACCGGCGGCCGAGAACTCCGCGGCGACGAGGGTCTGGTACGCCGCGATCTGGCGTTCGACCTCCTCGTCGCTCCAACGCAACTCCGGCGCGACGAGGCGCGCGACGGTGGGCGCCGCGGCGAGCGTCGCGCGAGCGTCGTGCAGGTGCGCGCGGGTCCGACGAGTCAGCAGGTCGACGAGTGAGGTGGCCATCTCGTGACGCACGCCGTAGAGGAACTCGGCACCGACGTAGGGTTGGCCCGCGATGAGCGGCGTCCCGAGCGACGGTTCCGACGAGGCGAGGTCCAGTACCGCGATGGCGTCGTCACCGAACCGTCGGTACAGGTGCGTCTCGAGCGACGTCAACGGACGCCACGTCCCGTAGCCGTGCAGGCGCAGGCTCTTCGTGGAGGTGTGCGCGAGGTCCTTGATGTAAGGCTTCAGCGCGTCGACGGCGTCCTCCGCCATCTGGCGGTAGGTGGTCCACTTGCCACCGGTGACGTGGATCACCCCGTCGTGGGTATCGGTCACCTGGTGACGACGTGACAGGTCGGCGGTCCGCTCCTTCACTCTCGTACCCGCGACTGGGGCGAGCAGGGGACGAAGCCCGGCCCAGACCCCGGTGACGTCGGCGAGTGTCAACGCTGACGACGTCGACGCGTTCACGGCGTCGAGGAGATAGGCCACGTCCTCGGGAGTGCAGTAGGGAGTGTCGATGTCGTCGTGGTAGGCGGTGTCGGTGGTGCCAATGAAGGTGTAGGGCGCGTCCTCGAAGGGCACCACGAAGATGCTCCGCCGATCGTTCGCGACGTTGAACACGGCCGCGACGTCGGCCGGCAGCCGGTCTCGGGCCACGCTCACGTGAACACCTTTCGCCGGCGTGATCCGCCGCGACGGGGCATGTTCGGCCAGGGCGAAGACGTCGTCGGCCCAGACGCCGGTGGCGTTGACGACGGCCCCCGTGCGCAGCGTGATCGTCGTTGCCGCGACCACGTCCTCACAGGACACCGCGGTGCAGCGCCCGGACGAATCGTGGACGACGTCAATGGCGCGCAGGTACGTCGCCACGTCCGCCCCGTAGTCGAGGGCCGCGGTCTTGGCGAGCGTGAGGGCGACGCGCGCGTCGTCGCCGCGCGCGTCGAGGTAGATGAAACCGGCAACGAGCCGCTCGGCGTTGAGCGTCGGAAGGTGGGCGAGGGCCTCGGCGCGCGTGATCCTTCGATGACGCTCGCCAATGCGCCACGCGCCACTCAGATCGTAGATGCGCAACGCCGTGGCGTAGCCCTTCACGACCGCCTTCGAGACGACGCCGTCGCGCCCGAAGAGTGGGACGAGAAAGGGGAGGGGCCGCACCAAAAAGGGCGCGTTCTCCAAGAGGCGCTGACGCTCGCGCAGGTTCTCGTAGACCAGGCGAAACTCCTTCTGTTGCAAGTAACGAAGGCCCCCGTGGACCATCTTGGACGACTTCGAGCTCGTGCCCGATGCCAGGTCCCCACGATCAATCAGGGCGACCTTCAACCCCCTCGCCGCAGCGTCCAGTGCGACACCGGCGCCGGTCATGCCCGCGCCAATGACGACGAGGTCGTAGGTGGACTGGGCCATGGCCGAGAGGGCGACGTCGCGCGAGAAGGAGACCATTACGTTATCGTGACACACCGTTCGAGGTACCTTTCTACGTATGGACTTCCAACTCAACGACGAGCTCCTCGGGCTCCAACAAAGCGTGCGCCGATTAGCTCAGGAAAAGATCAAGCCCCGCGCGCGAGAGATCGACACGACCGGGACCTACCCCCAGGACCTCTTCGAGGAGTTTCGTAAGGCCGACCTGCTGGGCCTCTGCATCCCCGAAGAGTACGGCGGCTCCGGTGCCGGCATTATGGGACTGACCGTCACCATTGAAGAGGTGACCAAATACTCGAACGTCTTGGGTCTGATGTTGTTGCTGACGCGCCTGCCGACGGGGCCAATCATGATCGCGGGCACCGAACAGCAGAAACTGCGCTACCTCCCGGGTATCGCCACGGGCAGCCACCGAGCGGCCTTCTGTCTCTCCGAGCCCGGCGCCGGTTCGGACGTCGCGGGAATGCAGACGCGAGCGACGGCCGATCCCGACGTCGAGGGCGGCTACATCCTCAACGGGACGAAGTGCTGGATCTCGGGTGGCATGCAGGCCGATTGGTTCGTCGTTTTCGCCAAGACCGGCGACGTCACGTCGCGTCAGCACACCGAGATCGCGAGCTTCATCGTGGACGGCGACTCTCCAGGCCTCTCGCGCCCGCGCGTCGACAAGAAGATGGGGGTCAAGGGGATCGACACCGCCGAGATCGTCTTCGACCAGGTGAAGGTCGCGCCGGAGCAAGTCCTGGGCGGAGGGTTCGCGCTCGTCATGCAGTCGCTCAACGCCATGCGTCCCATCGTCGCCGCGCGGGGTCTCGGACTCGCCGAAGGCGCTCTGATGTACGCGACCGAGTACGTGAAGCAACGCCCCGCGTTCGGCCGGACGATTGCCGAGTTTCAAGGAATCCAGTGGGAGATCGCCAAGTGCGCAACCGAGATTGAGGCCGCCCGACTCCTGACCTACCGGGCCGCGTGGCTCGCCGACCAGGGCAAGTTCACGAAAGAGTACGTGCCGATGCTATCGATGTGTAAGTACTACGCCTCCGAGGTCGCCGTGAAGGCGTCGGGTCTCGCACTCCAACTGTTGGGCGCTGCCGGGTACATGGAGGAACACTTGACGGAGCTCTACTACCGCGACGCCGCCCAGCTGAGGATCGTCGAGGGAACGAGCCAGGTGCAGCTGGGTCTCATTGGTAAGGGAGTCCTCGGCCACGACCTGTGGTGGGACTAGGACCGCCAGGTTCGTAGGGACGGGATGAGATCGTGAGTGGGCCGCTCGACGGAATGAAGGTCATCGAACTGGCGGGCATCGGACCAAGCCCGTACGCCTGCATGCTCCTCGCGGACCTCGGAGCCGACGTCTTGCGGCTCGAACGCGGCGACGTCAATGCCGAGGCGACGACGACGTGGGATCTGTTGAATCGGTCGCGCCACTCGGTCGCCGTTGATCTGAAGTGTCCCGCCGGCCGTGACCTCGTACTCGAGCTCTGTGACCAGGCCGACGCGTTGATCGAGGGCTTTCGTCCCGGGGTCACTGAACGTCTCGGCCTCGGGCCCGACGACGTGCTCGCACGCAACCCTCGTCTGGTCTACGGGCGCATGACGGGCTACGGTCAGGCCGGTCCACTCGCACAACGCGCCGGCCACGACATCAACTTCATCGCCCTGTCGGGCGCGCTGTGGGCCTTCGGGCGCCGCGGCGACGCCCCGGTACCCCCGCTCAACCTCGTGGGCGACTTCGGCGGGGGAGGCCTGTTTCTCGCCTTTGGCGTCGTGTCGGCGGTCCTGTCGGCGCGCGCGACCGGCGAAGGTCAGGTGGTCGACGCCTCGATGGTCGACGGCACGGCGTCGATGATGACGATGACGCACTCGTTCTTGAACAACGGTTACTGGACCGAGGAGCGGGGCGTCAATCTCCTCGACACCGGCGCCCCGTTCTACGAGGTCTACGAGACGAGTGACGCGAAGTACGTGGCGGTCGGGGCGATCGAGTCCCAATTCTACGCGGAACTCGTGCGCGGTCTCGGCCTCGATCCAGCGAGCATGGCTCCCCAGTTCGATCGCGCCTCGTGGCCGGCGATCAAGGAGCTCTTCGCCGACATCTTCTCCTCAAAGTCGCGCGACGAATGGACCGAGCACTTCGCCAACGTCGACGCCTGCGTGACGCCCGTCTTGAGTCCCCGCGAGGCGGTCAATCACCCCCATAACGTCGCGCGTGACGTCTTCGTCACTGCGCCGGTGGTGCAGCCCTCGCCGGCGCCACGATTTTCAAAGACCCCCGGGTCGATTGGGCCTCCGCCGCGCACCCCCGGATCCGGCACCCGGATCGGCCTGGCGTCGTGGGGAATCAGCGATGAACGCCAGGCCGCGTTTCGCGAAGCGGGGGCGCTCGGTTAGATGTTGACGACGGGACAGGTCAGAGTGCGGGTAATGCCCGGGACCTTCTGGATCGCCCCGACAATGAACTTTCCGAGGTCGTCGACGCTCTCGGCCGTGCAACGAACGATGACGTCGTAGGGGCCCGTCACCTCGTAGGACTCGAGAACGCCCGGGACCGCCCGCGTTGCCAACACCACAGCTTCACTCGAGCCGATCTCGGACTGGATCAAGATGTACGCCTGGACGCCCATAGGAACCTTTCGTTTTAAGTCCCTCCATATTGCCTGTTTCGTCGGACCTTCGCTAATCGTCGCGGAAGCGCTTGCCCACGTGCCACTGGAAGCAGTAGTCGCAGCGGTACGCGTTGAGGTCCACCCCCGACAGCGTCCAGGCCAACTGCGCGGCGCCCCGGGCTTCGGCCTCGGTCCGGTACGAGTTCTTCGCTCGGCCCTCGCTGGTGAAGTGGGAGGCGACGCGACCGAGCGCTCGATCGGGCTGGACGGGTCGGCGACGGTGTTTCATGGCACTATGAGACTAACGAGGTCGGTATGGTGCTAATCGTGACTGTGCAGCCCCAGACCGAACTGGTCGTTCACTCAACGCCAGAGTTGGACGACGGCGAACACGAGCGTTTCACGCATATTGTGCTCGAGGGCTACACCTCGAAGGATGGCGAGCTCGTGGCGCTCGATAATTCGGTCGTCGGTGGAATGATCAACGCGACGCCGGTCAAAGCGCTCTGCGGCAAGGTGTGGGTCCCCGGACGCGATCCCCAGAAGTATCCACTCTGCCCCACCTGCCGAGAGATCGCGCAGTCGCTCGGGTGGTCGCTGCCGAACGGTTGAGTGGGCCGCACCAACGAGGCCCCGTAGGCTCGGCACCATGCAACGAATCCTCTTCCTCGTCGGTTCGTTGCGGGCCCAATCCATCAACCGACGACTCTGCCTCGTCGTCGAACGGATGTTGCCCAAAGACGACGAGGCGACGCGCTACGACCTCTCGGAGATTCCCCTCTACCACGGGGACCACGACCGCGATGAGAGTCCCACCAGCGTTCGCGGTCTGCGCGACGCCATGAGCAGTGCGGACGGTGTCGTTTGGACGATGCCCGAGCACAGCTCCGGATGCCTGGCGTCGTGAAGAACGCCATCGACTGGGAGAGCCGTCCCATGCTCCCGCGCAACTCCATGGTCGGCCAGCCATGAATGTCGGGGTGGCGACCGGCACGGCGAACAACGGCATTCGTGCCCTCGCCGATCGGACACGCGTCTGGACCAACTGTGGAGGAGCGCCGGTCGGCTTCGATTTCGTACTCCAACGGGCGCCAACGAAGTGTCTCGAGGACAACGGAGTCGAGACACTCGAGCCGGTCTCGCGCGCGACCCAGCAGTTCAACATCGATAACCTCGTGCGGTCGGTCGACGGTGACGGAGGAGCAGTGGCGCGGGCCAATTGGGACGCCTTCGTAAGGTTCATGAACTAATGGCTCGAGCGCTAGTGCTCCGTCACCACCTCGAAGACCACTCGGGCCTGATTGGTGAGTCCTTTGAGGCGCGTGGCTACGAGATCGACCTACGAATGATGAACGCCGAGAACCCGAGCCCATCGCTCGAGGGCTACGACGTGCTCGTGATCCTTGGTTCGAAGAGTGCCGTCTACGACAAGGCGGTCGAACAGGCCTGGTTCGGACGGGAACTTGCACTCATCGCCGAGGCCGAACGCCGGGACGTACCCATCCTGGGTATCTGCTTCGGGGCCCAGGCCCTCTGCCTCTATCACGGAGGGGTCGTCGAACGCTCGCGCAGTCCTGAGATTGGCTGGTACGAGGTCGAGGCGCGTAACGACTCCGGTATCGCGAGTGGACCTTGGTTCGAGTTTCACTTCGACCACTGCACGCTGCCCGAGAAGGCCGAACTCTGGGCGACCTCGCCCCGAGCGGTCCAGGCCTTTTGTGTGGGACGTCACGTCGGCGTGCAGTTCCACCCCGAGGTCGACCACTTACAACTGCGCGACTGGTTCGCCGGCGGCGATGACGAGGCTCGCGAAGCCGGCGTCGACGTCGAGGCGTTACTCGAAGAGACGGCGAAGGAGACGCCGGCCGCGCGACAGCGCGCGCTCGCGCTCGTCGACCTCTTTCTCTCCCACGGCGGCCTGTAACGTCACGACCCACGGGCCGGTCGATGGACCCCGTTAGGCTTGCGCAGTGAGTTACGAGTCGTCCACCCCTTCGAACGATCTCGTGCGAATCGAACGACCGGCGACCGGAGGGGGCGTCGGACGGATGGACGACGGACGGGTCATCTTCGTGCGCCACAGCCTGCCCGGCGAGCTGGTGCGCGTGGCGGTGACCGAGGCGACCGCCAACTTCTATCGCGGCGACGCCATTGAGATCGTCGAACCCAGTCCCGAGCGCGTCGTCGCCCCTTGTGCGTTCGCCCACCCGGGTGGCTGCGGCGGCTGTGACTTACAGCACGCTTCGACGGGGGCGCAGATCGCGTGGAAGGCGGCCCTCGTCGAGGAACATCTGAAGCGGATTGCCGGGGTCGAACGCACCGTTACCCTCGAATCCCCGGACGCCGAAGCGAAGGGATCGCGCACGAGGCTGCGTTGTGCGGTGAACGAGGAGGGCGGTCTCGCACTTCGCGGGGTGCGCTCGCACGACCTGGTCACGATCGACCGGTGCTGGATCGCTGACGGGGCCTTCGCGCCGGCGTTTCGCACGTCGTGGGACGGCGCGCTGGAGGTGGAGCTTCGCGCGATCGGTGACGACGAGCCGTTCGCGGTGGTAAAGCGCGACACCCATCGCGGGGTGATTCACGAGATCTGCTCGCTGCGTGGCGAGCCGCTCGAGCCCTCGACCCAGTCGCGAGTCGAGGTGCGCGGCCACGTCTATTCGGTCGGAGCGCGCTCGTTCTGGCAGTCCCACCGCTCGGCACCCGAACTCCTGCTTGACGCGGTGCTCGAGTTCGCGGGGGCACTCGCGGGTGATCACGTCACCGACCTCTACAGCGGCGTTGGCCTTTTCGCCGTGCCCCTCGCGAAGGTCGTCGGGCCCGGGGGCAAGGTTACGGAGGTCGAGTCGTCGCCGTACGCTGTGCGTGACGCTCGCCAGAACGCGGACGGCCTGCGTCAGGTGAAGGTCCGCGAGTGGTCGGTTTCGCCACGAGCCATCAACGACGCGGTCGGTGAGGGCGACGTCGTCGTCCTCGACCCGCCGCGCGGCGGCGTGGCCAAGGGCGTCGTCGACGCGATCGTGCGCCGAGCCCCGCGACGCCTGGTGTACGTGTCGTGCGATGCCGCGACCCTGGCCCGAGACGTCAAACTCCTGCTCGCTGGCGGATTTACGCTGGGCGATCTGCGGGCCTTTGACCTCTTTCCTATGACTGAGCACGTCGAACTCGTAACTTTCCTTGACAACGCCTCCTAGAGGGTAGAGAGTGATGTTGAGGGCAGAAGACCTCGGCCCTCTCGAGGGGGTTGAGCATGTCAATCAAGTTGGACCACCACCACCGGCTCACGGCACAGAGGTTGTTTGGTCACCCCCTGTGCCACAACATTCAGTGGCACGACGTCTGCTCGTTACTGGCCCGCTTCGGTGAGGTTCACGAAACCCATCGAGGAAACTGGGCGGTCACCATGGAGGGTGAGACGACGTCGTTTGGTTCAACGCGTACCCGCGACCTGACCGAAGACCAAGTGATCAAGGTTCGACACTTCCTTCGATCGGCCGGCTTCACGAAGGAGATGGTCGAGGCGGCCTAGCTCCGGACAGCCGGTACCGTGGGGAGTCGTGTCCCCGAAGCCCTTCATTCTTCTTCCACCGTCCGAAGCGAAGGCGGGCGGTGGATTGCGTGTCGCGCGAGTCGGCCTTTTCGACGGGCCATTGGCCTCGCCCCGTCGGGTGCTCCTCGCCGCCTTGCACGACCATTTTCGTGACGCCACCGTCGCTGATCTAGAGCGGACGTTGAAGGTGCGCGGGGTGCTCTTTGAGCGTGCCATGCACGCCATGACCGCGCTCGTCGAGGGCGACGGGCGCCAGCGCCCAGCCTGGAAGCGCTACAACGGGGTCGTCTGGCACCACCTCGAGCCCGAGAGCCTCGACCCCAGCCAGCGTCGTCGGATTCTCGTGCCGTCGGGTCTGTACGGGATCGCCACCGGTACGGACCCGATTGCTGACTATCGATTGAGAATGGACGCGTCGGTCGTACCGCTCGGCCTCTTGTCGACGTACTGGCGCCCCTTCGTCACGGCGGCGTTGCGTGATCACGTGGGGCGCGCTACCGTCATCGACCTCCTACCGAGCCAGCACGCTTCGGTACTCGATCACAACTTGTTAGGTGGAAGCACTCGCGTCGTGCGCGTGAAATTCGTCGCCGCCAGCGGAAGCGGCGCCGCTGGTCACGACGCGAAGGCCGTCAAGGGGGTCCTCGCGCGCACCCTGCTACGCGACGGCCTCGACGCCCTCGACGAGTTCTCCTGGGAGGGCTGGCGAGCGCGTCGAGGCGACGCTGGCCACGAAATCGTGGCGCCGCACGAGACGGCCGGTCCCCGGGGCCGATAAGACTTCGTCGGTCGCTAAAGGTGAGAACGAGCCAGACGACTGGGGAGCGCCGGACCGCGATGACAGCGTGTCGTTCCGCCGACGAGCGTCGACATTGTCGTGCAAAACACCGATGGCGCGCGATCGAGTCGGCTCCTCGAGCCCACGAGGCCGACGACGGCGGGACCTCCTGCGTCTGCAGGACGCGCCGAGTGACGGGACGGCGCCACCGGTTTTCACCCGAGCACGTTGCAGCGCAGGGCGCTCGTCCTTCCCGACAACGCGAGTATGAGCGCCATCGGGTCGGCCCGGTCGGCCAACTGCAGCAGCACGTCGCTCACGACCGCGAGGCTGCTCGCAGGAGCACGGAGCGTCAGGGCGCAGGCCAGTTGGAGATCGAAAGTGTGCAGCACGAGCTCGACAATCCGCGTTTGCAGGTAGTCAATGAAGCGCAACGTTTCGACAAAGACCTGGACAGCGCGATCGTCCGGCGTCGAGGCGACCCGCTGCAAAACTTCGACGGCGACGTCGTGGGCAGTGTCAACGGGACGGTCCCGGTATCGGGGTACCGCGGCAACGGCCCGTTCGGCAATGCCCTGGTGCACTCCTTCTGCGGAGAGCGCCAGGCGAAAGTAGTCCTCGGGGTCCACGATGGTGGGACGGGCCGCGGGATCAATCGCGAGGTCGAGGTACTCGACGATCAACGACATTCCCCGAGCAGTGTGCGCGAACAGTTCGAGGACGTTCCACCGGTCGGTCGCGGGGAGGTCCCATTGGCCGTCGCCAATGAGGGACGAGGTGACGAGGAACTCGGCGAGTGCGTCACGGAACGCTTCGCGAATCATCTCCGACGTGGGTGACATCTTCTCGAATCCTACCGCCCGCGCCGTGATCCTTCCAACCGACCCGGACGCTACCATCGACGTGCTCGCCTTGGACCTGGTCGACCTCGTCAGCACTTGCCCTCCTCCTGGGACTAGCACCGTTGCTGGCGTTGTCCCGGTCTCCACGAATCGTGACCCTCAGCTCGATCGGGCACCGGATCCTTGACGTCGACGTCGCCGACCTCAACTTCTCGAGTCGCCCCTACGCCGTCTTCGCGGTTGGTCGCGGCGACCACGGAGGAGTCGATCACGTTGGCCCGCAACGGCGCTGGAGATTCGCTACGACGTGAAGAAAGCGGCCCGCATGATGAGTGCGGGCCGCTCTCTCGTGGAGATGCCGCGATTCGAACGCGGGTCCATCGGCTTCTTGGTGTACATTCTCCGAGCGCAGCTAACAGAAGGTTGTCGGGAACGGCACTACTGCTAGCACCGATGTCGTTCCGTAGTTAGCTGAAGTGTCCCGTCGAAACCACTAACGAGTCTCGTCGGTAAGCCCTACTAAATGACACCCGATATCTGAACCGCAGGGCTGGGTCCAGGCGGATGTTGCTACCTAGGCAGCAAGCGCAAGCTGAGGCTTGGCGTTTATTTATTGTTTCCGGCTCTTTAACGTGGCTCCGGAGACCACGGCTCGCTTCTTACACCTCGACGACCAATGTCGAAACCATTCATCCCCTCGTTGGTAAACAACCACCCTGGCTGCTCCACCAGCGTACCGTCGTATTGGCCGGCCCGACTCGCAGCCCGCGAAATCGTTCAACGAACGGGCTGTCGCTGGAGCACCCGGACCGATGCGAAGGCCAGTGCTGGGAGGTGCGGTCCACCCTCGACTTCGACGTTACGTGAATGACGTCGAGCGTTTTTAACGGGCTGCGGCCGAGCCTTCTCGTGGAAGTAGTGCGTTACGCGAGGTGCGAGAGAGCGCCGCAGTGGACCTCCGGGCGACTCGCGGCGAACGTGACGAACGTGTCGAACGTGCCAGGCGGAGCGTTCGCCGAGAGGGGAGAAGAACTGTATCGAGTTCTCGGTGAAATCGGCCCGAAATTTTCGCGCTAGCCGTACTTCTCAATGTTGCGAACCGTGCGCGCAATCTCGCGCTCGGCGTCGCGTTTGGCCAGGGCCTGGCGTCGGTCCTGCTGCTTGCGCCCCTTCGCCAGCGCGAGTTCGACCTTCGCTCGACCGTCTTTGAAGTACAGGCGCAGTGGGACCATCGTCAGTGGTTCGGTCTTGATCTCGCGCTGCCAGCGGTCGATTTCGTGTCGGTGAACGAGAAGTTTGCGCCGCCGATCGGGGTCGTGGCTGCCAAAGCCCACCGCGTAGGTCCACGGCGGGATGTGCGTCTGGTACAGCCACAGTTCCCCTTCGTCAAACCGCGCGTAGCTCTCGACGATCTGAGCCTTGCCCTCGCGCAGGGACTTCACTTCCGAACCGGTGAGGGTGATGCCGCACTCCATTGATTCGATGATCTCGTAGTCGTGGCGGGCGCGTCGATTCGTGGCGACCACGCGGTCACCACCGACGGCGTCATCGCGCTTCTTCGCGCGACGGTCCTGGATCTGCTTGGCTCGGGCCATCGCCCCAGCGTAGTGAGCCGTCTCGTGGCGAACGGTGCGCTGGGTAGGGTACACGAGTGCTCTCCATGACCGCGCACCATCGCGACGCCGTTATCGCGACTTGCATTCGCGCACTGCCCAACGAGGGATGCGGACTTCTAGTCGGCACGCCCGACGGGATGGTGCACCACGTCGTCGCCAGTCCCAACGTGGCCGACTCCGCGAAGATCTACGAGATCGAGAGTCGCGTGTTGCTCACGACGTACCGTTCGGCCGACGATGACGGCCTAGCCGTCATCGGCGTCTTTCACTCGCACACCCACTCGGCGGCCTATCCGAGCGCCACCGATGTCGACCAAGCACCCGACCCCGCGTGGCACTACGTCCTCGTGTCGCTGCGTGAGATTGTCGCGGACGTTCGCAGCTTCCGGATCGTGAACGGCCTCGTCAGCG
This sequence comes from Acidimicrobiales bacterium, assembly GCA_025362585.1. GTDB lineage: Bacteria > Actinomycetota > Acidimicrobiia > Acidimicrobiales > RAAP-2 > RAAP-2. The sequence goes on from JANYFR010000039.1 coordinate 68,384, forward strand.
AGGAAGAGCTCGTCACCTAGGCCGGAGCCACTGCCACCGGGCCGATTCTGCTCGGTGAGAGAAACGTACGGGCGTCGCGGTCTCTGGTCTCGGTGGGCGTCGAGGGGCCGCGCACCGTCTCGCGCGGTCCGGCACGACGGCGGGGACCGGTCACGGCTCCTTGCAATCTCGTCGCGTTGGCTCTTTGACTCGCCGTGGTCCGGCCCCCTCGTCGGCACTAGGTCGCCTCCGGAAGTAGAAAATTCGTCACGTGACGCTTCGACGCCTGTATTGTTGACTCCGTTGGTCAGGAATAGTCGACAACGGAAGGAAGTGTCATGACGGCGAGCGTTCGTATCCCCACCGTGCTTCGTCCGGCGATGGGCGGCGACGCCACCGTTGCCGTCGAGGGCGAAACTATCGGCGAGATCCTGGGTCGTCTGACCACGCGTCATCCGGCCGTGAAGGCGCAACTACTCAACGACGACGGCTCGTTGCACCGATTCTTGAACGTCTACGTCAACGACGACGACGTTCGCTACCTCGGCGGTCTCGAAGCCCCGGTGGCCAACGGTGACGAGATCACCCTCCTGCCCGCCGTCGCCGGTGGCAGCCTGTAGTGACGCGCTACGCGTCGGTGCTCGATCTCATCGGGACAACGCCCATCGTCGACGTCAGCGCCCTGTCACCCAAGCCCAACGTCACGATTCTCGCCAAACTCGAGGGTCGCAATCCGGCGGGATCGGTGAAGGATCGTGTGGCCCTCTCCCTCGTCGAGGCGGCGGAGCGCGACGGCGTACTGATTGTCGGTAAGCCCGACCAGGTCCTGATCGAGCCCTCGTCGGGCAACACCGGCATTGCCCTTGCGATGGTCTGTCGACTGCGCGGCTACCACCTGAAGGTCGTGCTCCCTTCGAACGTCTCACCCGAGCGCCGTCAGCTCCTCCTCGCGTGGGGGGCCGAAATCATTGACTCGCCGGGCACCCAAGGATCCAATGGCGCGGTGCGCCTCGCCCAGCGACTCAGCGCCGAGCACCCCGAGTGGGTCTTCCTCTATCAGTACGCGAATCCGGCCAATCCCATGGTCCACTACACCACGACCGGACCCGAGATCCTCGCGGACGTGCCCGAGATCACCCACTTCGTTGCCGGGCTCGGAACGTCGGGCACGCTCATGGGCGTCGGTCGTTACCTCAAGGAACGCCGGCCCGACGTGCAGCTTTGGGCGATCGAGCCACCGAGCGGCGAGATGGTCGACGGCCTGCGCAGCCTGGACGACGGATTCATCCCCCCGATTTTCACCGACAATCACGGCGCGCAGCTCCTCGATCGCAAGGTCGTCGTACGCCCACGGGAGTCAATCGAGTGGACGCGTCGTCTGACCGAGGTCGGGCTCTTCGTCGGACTCTCCTCGGGCGCCATCATGTCGGGCGCCGTGAAGTGTGCCAACACGATTGGCGACGACGACGAGGCCACGATCGTGACCATCGTGTGCGACGACGGATGGAAGTACCTCTCAACGGGCGCGTGGAGTGACGACATTGACGACGTCATCGAACGCTCGAAGAAGATCATCTACTTCTAGAAAGGGCTCGCCCACGAATCTCCGATACCGTGGCATCGCACCGCATCGTCCACGAGGAGTCACATGTCACAGTTACGGGCCGACGGCCGAACCCCCGACCAGGCCCGCCCGCTGGCGTTCCAGCGCGACTTCACCGAGATGGCCGCTGGGTCGGTGCTCGTGAGTTTCGGACGTACGGTCGTGCTCTGTACGGCCTCGGTGGAAGCTGACGTCCCACGATGGCTGCGAGGGACGGGCAAGGGTTGGGTGACCGCCGAGTACTCGATGTTGCCCGGCTCCACGCCCGAGCGCGCCAACCGCGAGGCCGCCCGGGGCAAGCAGTCGGGACGCACGCAGGAGATTCAGCGCCTCATCGGACGCTCCCTGCGCGCCGTGACTCGCCTCGACGCCATGCCCGACGTGCAGATTACGGTCGACTGTGACGTCCTGCAGGCCGACGGGGGTACGCGGACGGCCTCGATCTGCGGAGGTTACGTGGCGCTGCACGACGCCATCACCCGACTGTGCCAGGCCGGCGTTCTCGCCGAGCACGCGCTCAACGACCTGGTGGGGGCGGTCTCGGTCGGTCTCGTCGATGGCGTGGCGATGCTGGACTTGCCCTACGAAGAGGACTCGCGTGCCGAGACCGATATGAACGTCGTCATGACCGGGGCCGGTCACTTCGTCGAGGTGCAGGGGACCGCCGAACTGGCGGCCTTCACGCGCGCCCAGTTGAATGAACTGTTGGACCTCGCCGCTGCGGGGATCGAGGCAATTCACGTCGCCCAGCGCTCCGTCCTCGCCACGCCACCGACGCCACGGCCGTGACCTCCTTCGTCCTGGCGACGGCCAATCCTCACAAGGCCGAAGAGATGCGCCAAGTCCTGGCGACCCTCGACATGGAGGTGGAAAACCGACCCGACAATGTTGGCGACGTCGACGAGACCGAGGAGACGCTCGAGGGCAACGCGCTGTTAAAGGCGCGAGCGCTCGTCGCCGCGACCGGGCGCGCCGCGATCGCCGACGACACCGGACTGTTCGTCGATGCCCTCGACGGGCGACCCGGGGTGCGAAGTGCGCGCTACGCCGGCGCCAGCGCGGGCGACCAGGAGAACGTTGCCCGATTGTTGGCTGAGCTCGCCGGTGTGGATAAGTCGCAGCGCACGGCACGGTTTCGTACGGTCATCGCCGTCGTCTTCCCCGATGGGCGCTGCCTCGTGGTCGACGGTGTCCTCGAGGGTTCGATCGACACTGAACCGTCTGGCGCCTACGGCTTCGGTTACGACCCGGTGTTCGTCCCCGCCGACGGTGATGGGCGCACCTTGGCCGAGATAACGCCCGAGGAGAAGAACCACATCTCGCACCGCGGGCGCGCGCTGCGCGCG
>JANYFR010000011.1 GCA_025362585.1 Acidimicrobiales bacterium
TGTCGACGCGGCCCGCGCCAGTGCCAATTTGATTGGGGCCGTTCGCGTGTGCTCGGATGGCGTACACCGAGGATCGTCGCGATGGTTTCGCGGCTTCGATGAGAGGAGGGTCAGTTGATCAATTTCGTCTTCATGCTCACCGACTCGGACAGCACCATCGATCGAGCCCTCGACGTCGTTGGGGAACTCTCTGGCACGGAACTTCACTACGTGGGCTTCAAGGATGTCGGCGCGACGCCTGAACGCCAGCGCGCGATCACGACCGCGGCTCACGAGGTCGCCCGGCGCGCGGGCGGTGCCGCGTCCGGCGCGAATCGTCGGTCCTGATGGGCGTGCCACTAGTAGTGAGTTTGCCGAGTGAGCCGTTGCGCGCGGCCCTTCGTGCCCTTGGCCGCGACGTCGTGGTCGTCGAATGGGACCTGACGACCCCGTCGCCCCTCGAGCACGTCGATATCGTGGTGCCGCCCTATCTCAGTGCGGCGACGCTTCTGGCGAACCTTGCCTCACTGACGACGGGTCTGGTTCAGAGCCAGTCAATTGGCTACGACGGGGTCGCCGAGATTCTGCCGCCGGGCCACGTCTTCGCGAACGCCGCCAGCGTGCACGAAACGTCGACCGCTGAACTCGCCTTGGCGCTGATCCTGGCGTCCCAGCGTGGTATCCCGGACTTTGTTCGCGACGCCCAAACGGGAAGTTGGAACCGTTCGTGGCGACCGAGCCTGGCCGACCGTACGGTACTACTCGTTGGCTACGGAGGCGTCGGACGCGCCATTGAGGAGCGCCTCATCCCTTTTGAGGTCAACGTCGTACGGGTCGCTCGTCGTGAGCGATTCGATGATCGAGGGACGATCTACGGCTTCGAGCGAATCGCCGAGCTACTGCCCCGTGCTGACGTCGTCGTCGTAGGGGTGCCGTTAAGCGACGCGACCACGCATCTCATTGACGACCACTTTCTCGGCCTGGTTCGCGACGGCGCCCTGGTGGTCAACGTGTCCCGTGGACTGGTCGCCGACACTGAGGCCCTCGTCGCGCACGCGAGTAGGGGGCGGCTGCGGCTGGCCCTGGACGTCACCGACCCGGAGCCGTTGCCCGCCGGACATCCCTTGTTCGATTTCTCGAACGTCCTCATCTCACCTCACGTGGGAGGAGCGACCTCGGCGATGTTGCCGCGGATGGTTCGTCTCGTCGACCGACAGATCGTGTTGATGCAAGCGGGCGAGGCGCCAGTGAACGTCGTGCTGCGAAGCTGATCAGCTCGCGTCCCAGTCGACATCGCTGAGCGACGCCAAGGCACGGATGAGCGCCTGGGTTCCGTTGCGCCCACCCCCCTGGGCCTGGAGTGCGACGTAGAGCTGGTGGGCGAGCGCGAGGCCCGGCAGCGAGAGTTGGAGGCGGCCGGCCTCGCTGAGGGCGATCCCCATGTCCTTGACGAAGTGGTCGACGTAGAAACCTGGTGCCATGTTCTTGGCAATAATCCGGGGCCCGAGATTCGACAGCGACCAACTGCCCGCCGCACCGCCGCTGACCGACGTCAGCAATGTCTCGAGGTCGAGACCGGCTCGGTAGGCGTAGAGGAGTGCCTCGCAGACCCCCACCATGTTGCCGGCGATGAGGATCTGGTTGGCCATCTTGGCGTGCTGGCCCGCGCCGCTGGCACCCTGGCGCACGATCGTCGTGCCTAAGAGCGCGAAGCACGGCTCGACGGCCGAAACGACCTCGGGCGCGCCGCCCACCATGATCGACAGGGCGCCGTTGCGGGCACCTACGTCCCCGCCGGATACTGGCGCGTCGAGGGCGAACAGGCCCCTCGCCGTCGCCCGCTCGTCAATCTCGCGTGCGAGCGCCGGCTCGCTGGTGGACATGTCGACGATGATGGCGCCTTCGCTCAGGTGGGCAAGCACGCCGCGTTCGCCCAGGACCACCTCTCGTACGTCGCTCGGGTAGCCCACCATGGTGAAGACAATGTCGCTGGCGGTGGCGACGGCGTCGGGTCCGTCAGCCCACGTCGCTCCGGCGTCGAGCAGTCTCCGGGCCCGTTCTTTGGTTTTCGTGAAGACGCTCATCTCGTATCCGCCAGCCAGCAGGTGGGCGGCCATGGAGGAACCCATCACACCGACGCCGATCCAGCCGATCGTGGTCTCTTCGGGAGCAGCGGTGCGCACCTTCGTCACGACTGCCACTGTAACGGGGTCGAATCGTGCGAGCCGGCAGTCGGCATTGACATGACTCGTCATTAGTTCGAGAGGGACTCGTGATCGGGCGATTGGCCCATCGCCTTGGCAGATTGTGCAACGACGTCGCCCGAGAGGTGTCGTCGTTGCTCGAAGTTTGTGATGGTGAAGCTTTTCGTCCGGTGAGGCTCGTCGTCGACTTGGACGCCATGACCACCCCGCCCCGTTTGCGTTGTGGCGCACTATTGATCCGACGGTGTGCCCGAGGCTTAGTCGAACCAGCTCGCGGTTCTAGCGCTGCCCAATGGTGTAGCGAACATACTGATCAAACCCAATGCGGCCCGTCGGGTCGTGGCACCGTTCGACGGCCGCAAATAACGTGGTTCGTGCGTCGTCGAGGTGATGTTCGGGAATCGCTTCCCAGAATTGGCGCTGACCCACTGACATGGACCAGCGATACCAGTGCTCGGCGTCGTCGAACCGCGGCGACACGATCGTCGCGGCGGTCCGCACGCCACGAAAGCCGGCGTTTCGTAGCAGCGTCTCCATTGACTCATCAGAGGCGAATGGACCTGGCGGGCCAGGGGCCCGGGCATCGGCAATTTCCGGGGCCGCGAAGTCGCGAAACACGGCATCCACCTCGTCTTGCCAGCGTTGGTCACTCTCACCGAACGTCGAGACTCCCACGCGGCCGTCCTCTACGAGTAGAGCACTCCAAGCTCGCAGGGCCGCAAGGGGATCGGGCAGGAAGAACAGCACCAGCGATGAGGCCACCGCGTCGTAGAAGTCGATTGGCAGATCCGGATTCATCGCGTCACCGACGGACACGTCGGCCTCGACCCCGGCCCTCGTAACTTCGACACGCGCCAGTTCCACCATCCGTGGCGACGCGTCGATGCCCATGACTGACCCCTCGGGCGCCACGGCGCGAGCGAGAGGAATGAGCGCCGCTCCCTTTCCACAACCGATGTCGAGTGCTCGGTCACCGGGTTGTACACCGAGCACCGCCACGAGGCCCTCCGCGATTGGTTGGCAGAGATCAACACCGACCGCGTCGTAGGAGTCGGCGAGTCGATCAAAGAGCTTGGCGACGTCTCCCGATGCCATGCTTCGCATTATGCCCCGTCGCGCCAGGCGGCGCTGCGGTCGCGCAGCGAAAGTTAATCGAAGTGGCCACTAACGCAGTGTTGAGCGCCAAGCCTCGACGACGTCAAACTGTCGATGGTCGAGACGGAGCGCGGCGCAGCAATCGACGCTCACCGACCGGTCGTTGGTGTCGCCTCGACAATTGGACCAGAATCTATGGAGGTATCGACATCGATGGGGTCTGTACGGTTTGATATTGACGTCGGATCGCAAGCCGTGGGAACGCGCTACGGCTTCCCGGGATGGGGTGAGAGGTGCTCGTGCACGGCCAACCATTTCAAGCCACTCTTCGAAAACACGATGGTCTCTCGCTCGTGAAGTTCCGTCGGTTCTTCGACGGGGCCTAGCGTCGTGAAGACCTCGTGAGTGAAGACTGCCGTCGTGGCACTGATCACTTTCACGCTCGCACCCAGTGAGCGGCAGTGCAACACCAGCCAGCCGTCGGCGACCCACTCGTCCCAGGCCCGTTCGTACGAGGCGCGATCGTTGAACGTCACGTCGGAGTTGTAGAAGATGAAGTTCGCCATCTCGTCGAACGCTGCGAAGTACGCCGCTCGATCGAATCGGGCGAATGCGTTGACGAGCACCCGTGCCGCCTCGAAGACTTCGTCGGCCGCGCTCGTCGTCGCGCTCATTGGGATGACTCGCGTTCGCTCGTCAAGTGTCGCTGGGCGGAGATCACGTCGACGGAGCCACCATCAGTGCCAGCATTTCGTAGGCGACGTGGGCGGCCGCGATTGAGGTGATTTCGGCGTGGTCGTACGCCGGCGAGACTTCGACGACGTCGCCGCCCACGAGCTTGACGCCATGCATCGCCCGTATCGATTGCAGCAGCTCGCGCGATGAGAGGCCGCCGGCCTCGGGAGTGCCCGTACCGGGCGCGAAGCCGGGGTCGAGGACGTCGATGTCGATTGAGAGGTAGACCGGACGGGTCCCGACCCGCCGTTTGATCTCCTCACCGACGGCCCTGGGTCCAATCTCTGAGAATCGATCAGCGCTGATGAGCGCGAAGCCGAAGCCCCGGTCATCCTCGAGGTCACTTCGCGCGTAGAGCGGACCGTGGGTGCCGACGTGGATGCAAGACTCCTCGGCGAGTAGTCCCTCTTCGAAGGCCCGTCGAAACGGCGTGCCGTGGGTATAGGGTGCTCCGAAGTAGGTGTCCCAGGTGTCGAGATGCGCGTCGAAGTGCACGAGGGCGACCGGTCCGTGTTGTTTAGAGACTGAACGCAGCAGGGCCAGCGCAATCGTGTGGTCACCGCCGAGCGTGATAACTCGTCGTCCCTTGGCGAGGTGCTCGTCAGCGGCTGCCTCGACGATCTGCAACGTCTCGACGATGTCGAACGGGTTGACGCTCACGTCGCCGGCGTCGGCGACCTGCACGATGTTGAACGGTTCAAGGTCGAGCGGCGGGTGATAGGGGCGAAGGAGTTTCGATCCCTGCCGGATCGCCGTCGGGCCGAAGCGGGCACCGGGGCGGTAGGACGTGCCCGAATCGAAGGGGACTCCGAGCACGATGACGCTCGCCTCATCACCGACCTCGTCGAGGCGCGGGAGTCGCGCGAACGTCGAAGAGTTGGCGAACCGCGGCTGCTTGAACGAATCAGCGGGCCCCGTTGGCATATCCACCTCCGCTCTCGATCCGATCTTCGGCCCCGACAATACCTGATGACTATCCGCAAAGTTGCCCCATTGACAACTACCGTTGTGCCATGCGACACTCGTGGTCGCTACGAGTGCAACATTGACCGGGGGAAACCATGGCAACTGAGGCAGATGCGGTTCGCAAAATCGAGCCGATCAAGTACAAGGGCGTCGAAGTGCGCTCGATCGACTGGGTCCCCGACAAGGAGCGCCACGGCAAGTTGTGGCACCAGGCTCCGCTCTGGTTTCTCGGGAATTTCCAGTATTTCTCGATCCCCATTGGCTTCATCGGGCCGTCCCTAGGACTCTCGTTGTGGTGGACGATTCTCGCCTCGATCCTCGGCATCTACATTGGCACCGTCTTTATGGCGTTCCATGGTTCACAGGGACCGAAGCTCGGCCTGCCTCAAGTTATTCAGTCGCGCGCGCAGTTCGGTTACAAGGGTGTCGTGATCGTCGCCTTCGCCGCCCTCTTTACGTACATGGCCTTCAACGTGTCCGACCAGGTACTGCTCGCCCAAGGGCTCGCGGGTACGTTCCATTGGAATGCGAATTTCATCGCAGCGCTCTCGGCGGTGCTCGCGGTCCTTCTGGCAATCCTCGGTCATGACTGGGTGCACCGCGCCTTTCGCACGCTGCTCTACATCTCGGCGCCGCTGATGACGATTCTCACCTTCGGCATCATCTTCGGCGCGGCCGGTGGGCACGCCACGACCGCTCACTACGGATTCACCCTGACTGCCTTTATGGCCCAGTTCACGACGGCGGCGGCCTACAACATCACGTTCTCCGTCTACGTGTCGGACTACTCCAGGTACCTTCCAAGGTTCACGAGTTCCAAAAAGGTCATTGCGTCAGTGTTCTTTGGCGCGTCCTCGTCCGCAATCTGGTTGATTGCGGTCGGCGCGTGGCTCGCGATTCGACTGGGTGCGACCGATGGACTGGTGGGTACCCAAACTGCTGGCAACAATATCTTTAACCACCTCGGCGGCGTCACGGCGTTCTTCCTCGCGGCCGCCCTGCTGGCCACAATGGGCATGAACGCGTACGGCGCCATGTTGACCCTGCTGACGGGGATCGACTCGTTCTGGAAAGTGAAGCCGACTCGTAACGCCCGGATCTTCACCATCATCGGTCTCGGCCTGGTGTGGTACCTGATCGGCGTAAGCATCACCACCTCGGCGGTGGCCACCGTGTTCGCAGCGTTGACGCTGATGCTCTACCTACTGGTGCCGTGGACGGCGACGAACCTGATGGACTTCTTCTTCGTCCGCCGGGGCCACTACGCGATCACGAATCTCTTCTCTCCCGACGGCATCTACGGGCGCTGGGGAGCGAGGGGGCTCCTCGCGTACCTGATCGGCTTCATCGTGGAGATTCCGTTCATGATTGTGCCCAACATCGGCGGCTTTCACTTCACCGGTCCGATTGCCAAGCAGCTCAACAACACCGACATCACCTTCCTCGTGGGATTCGTCGTCACGTGCATTGCCTATCTCATCCTGGCCAGGGGCATCGACCTGAAGTCCGAGGAGCCGGCCATTGCCGAGAGCGAGCGCGAGCTTCGCCAGGCCTTCGAATAAGAAGCCGTGCAGCACCGTCTGCCCATTGGTGAGCGGCTCCGTCACGCCAGAGAGGCACGACAACTCACGCTGGCGGTCGTGGCGGAGCGCTCGGGGCTCACCAAGGGGTTCCTCTCCCGGGTGGAGCGGGAAGCCACGAGTCCGTCGGTCACGTCACTCCTGACGATCTGCGAAGCCATCGGCGTGCCGCTCGCGGACATTTTTGCGACGCCCAAGGCAGTCGTCATGCGAGCGGCCGACCGGCCGCACGCGACGCTGCCGGGTCAACTCGTCGTTGACACTTTGCTTACTGCCCCCCAGGAGCGCAAGCTGACGGTCATTGAAACGGCGGTGGGACCCGACGGATCGGGAGGCGACGAGCTCTACAGCTTGCCGTGTGCGACGGAGGTCTGCTACGTGGTGGAAGGTGAGATCGAATTGATTCTGGACACGGACACGTATCGCCTGGCCACGGGCGACTGCATAACGTTCGACGGCACCGTGCCGCACACGTGGCGAAGCGGCTCCGCTTTGAGCCATGCCCGGGTGATCTGGATACTGGCGCCGGGCCTGCCCGACCCATTGCACTACGTGCACTCTTGACGATTGCCCCGATGGGTGGCCGAGGGGGTCTCTCTTCCCCGGCGGCGCAACTTTACCTACCTCACCCCCTTTCGGACGCACTCGATCGTCGTTGGAGAGTGGGTTGGTCATAGTGATGACTACATGCGAACCCATTCGACTGGACGGTTTGCGATGCGACCTCGAGGTCTGTCTCATCAACCGCCGACGTCAGTCGACCACGATAGAAGTCGGCCTCACCAACATACCGAGAGACCAGTACCCCTCATCGTGATGGCATTGGACGCCTCGTCATCGCCTCTCTTTCATCGATGCACCTACAGCCCTCACAAGGGTGGCGACACCAGCCGCGACGAACCGACAAACACCACGCCTTCGAGGCGCTGTCATGATGGCTGGGCCACGAGAATCCGACCCGCGTTCCCAGCGTGGGACCGTGCGAACGACGGCGGCTACAACGACTCTTTGATGAGTAGCGATGGACCGTACTTGAGCGTCGCGATTCGTCCTTGGCGGTCGGCTCCAAAGGTGATGATCTCGCCCAGATGTCCAAAGTCGTCACCCTCGGCGATGAGGAATCGCCTCTTGCCCTTGGGCACCAGTCGTGCTGCGACGGAGAGGGGTGACGGCTCTTTCGGATCGACGAGGAAGAGGGAGCCATTTATGCGAACTACCAGGAGGTCATCCCCCCAAATCCGGTAGCAACCGATGAACGGAGCAAGCGTTCCGCGCGTGTGCCACTTCGTCGACGCCTCGGCGTCACTCCAACGTCGTCTGACCTGGGCTGCTAAGTGGAAGAGCAGGTCAAGTGCCTCGGCGGCAAGCGGCGAGTTCGCATTGGTGAGGACTGCGCCAGCCAGTCGCTCGACCGGCGAGAAGCCAACCTTCGTCACGAAGCCGGGATATCCCCCGCTGTGACCAAGGATTTTCGTCCCGTCAACGTGCCAGGACATCCAACCAAGGCCGAAGTGCGGCTCCTCGTCGCGCAGCCACTGCGTGCGCTGCATCTCGCGCTTGGCGTATTCGCTCAGCAGGCGCTGGTCCCCTGAAAAGTGGGCCGCAAGATACTCGAGCAGATTTGGCACGGTCGAAATGAGTCCGGCCGCTGGGGCCACCGCTCGCGCGGCGAAGTGCCCCGCCTCGATTATTGGCTCGTTCGGGCGGCCCAGAAGGTAGCCGGTGGCGAGATTGCGACGCGCCGCGGGCACGAGGTCGGGATAGGTGTCGCTGAGACCCAGTGGCGTCAAAACCTCGCGACGCAGGAGTGTCCCGTACGTGCGTCCACCTGCCTGCTCGGCGATTTCACCGAGCATCGAGAACGCCACATTCGAATATCTGAAGTGAACTGACGGCTCAGTGAAACTGGCGCCGCGTGCGAACTCGCGGCGCAGCTCCTCGGTGTTCGAGAGCGATGTAGACCAGTCGTTCCCACCATCGCGCAGGACGCCCCCAGCGTGCATGAGCAGGTGTCGGATTGTGAGGTCGGCACCGACCGCGGACACGGTCCACGGGAGCCATCCGCGAACGGTGTCGTCGAGGCGGAGTTTTCCCCGGTCAGCGAGGCGCATGATGAGCGTCGAGGTGAACGTCTTCGTGATTGAGGCGCACCGGAACGAGGTGGACGTCGGATCCACGGGACCCTCGCTCGCAGCATCGGCCACACCATGACCGCCCAGGAGGACGGTCTCGTCACCGTGGCGCAATCCGAAAGCCACGCCAGGCACTCGCGCGTAGAGGGCGCGGAGATGAAGGAGCGGATCGGCGATGCGTGCGACGTCGGCGAGCTGACGCGAGGAAAATAGCATGGCACCACGCTAGGTCGGTGTCCGTTGGCGGGAGGGGATGATCGGACAGCGTGAATGCCAACCGACGCATGCTCCATCACATCAGCGTGGGGCGTCGCTACCGCGGACAGCGCATCATCATGTTGATGGCCGATCTGGACGTTCGAGTCGTCAGCCATGACGGCGAACTGCTGCGCCACTTCACGCTGAATCCGAACAAGAACTACCAGCCGAGAAAGGACGACGTAGTCTGAGGGTTCATTAGTCCCAGAAATACTGAAACATCACAATGGTGGGCGAGGGGGGACTTGAACCCCCACATCCTTTCGAATACAGGCACCTGAAGCCTGCGCGTCTGCCAATTTCGCCACTCGCCCCGAGACCTTGCAACATTAGTCGAACTGTTGAGGCCTTCCATTTGCCCATATCCGCAGGTTCGACCGCTTGTACAGTTGGATTGTTATGGTTCTGAAAAGTGTGGAAAACCGCCTGGAGCGGATCTTTGAGAGGACGTTCTCGCGTCCGTTTAAAAGTGCCCTGCAGCCCATAGAGATTGGCACGCGCATTGTGCGGGAAGTTGATTTGACTCGTCGGCTCTCGAGTCAAGGACCGATCTCGGCGAACCAGGTACGCGTTTGGCTCGGGCCGGTCGACGCTGCCCGTTTCGACGGTTTCCAGAAGGCGCTGGTGACCGAGCTCGAAGAGACCGTTCGCCAGCACGCGGTGAGCGAGGGCTACAGCTTCGTTGGTCCGGTCCAGGTCGAGATCTTCATCGACGACGACATCAAGGCGGGGAACCTCGAAGTGAAGACCGAGTTTGTGGGCGGTGAGAGTCAACCCCGGGTAATCCTCAGTGACGGTCGAACCTTCAACATCGGAGATCGCCCACTGGTCGTTGGACGCAGCCCCGACATCGAACTCGTCATCAACGACAGTAATGTTTCGCGACGCCACGCCGAGTTCTGGCGTACCAGTGAGGGCGTGGCGATTCGTGACCTGCAGTCGACCAATGGAACGTTTGTGAACGGCCATCGCATCAACGCCGTCTCGCTCTCGCCGCGTGATGACGTCACGATTGGCACGCTCCACCTGCGCATCGAGCTCGCTTGACACTTCTGGCCGCGACGTCCACGTACGCGGCGATCGTGCGCCCCCTGCAGGTGCTGGTAATGGTCGTCGCGGTCTTGTTCTTCGCGCGCATTTTGCGAGTCGCTGCCGTGCAGGCCCGCCCGGTCGATGCCACGCCACGGGTGCGTCGTCAGCGACCGAGTGCTCGTTCGGCGCTCGCTCTCGAGTTCATTGAACCACTCGACCGGTCCGGGGAGCGCGTCGACGTCGATCTCGCAGTGACGATCGGTCGAAGTCCCGACTGTGACCTCCATCTCTCCGACACCTACCTGTCCTCGCGCCACGCCCGGGTCGCGAACGATAGTGGTGACCTCTGCATCGAAGACCTTGGCTCGACTAACGGCACCTACGTCAATCAGGAACTCGTCGAGGGACGCGTCCACCTCGTGCGGGGCGACATCGTGCAGGTGGGCGGCATCTTGTTCGAGGTGGTTCGTTGACGCGTTGGCGTTACGCCGGAGCGACCGATATTGGATTGGTGCGTCAATCGAATCAGGACGCGATCTACGTCGATGATCGGCTGGCGATGGTCGCGGACGGCATGGGCGGTCACGCCGCCGGCGAGGTGGCCTCCGCCATTGCCATCGACTTCATTCGTAGCGCATTCGATGAGCGTCCTACGGTCGAGGGCCTTCACAACGCGATCAATTCAGCCAATTCGGCGGTCTTGAAGGACGCGCACGACAATCCCTCTCACTTCGGTATGGGCACCACGGTCATCGCCGTCGGTCTGACTCGCGACATTGAGGGTGTCACGTCGCCGACCCTGGTCCACGTGGGTGATTCGAGGGCGTACCAACTGCGCGACGGAGCGCTTCGTCAACTCAGCGAGGATCACAGCGTCGCTGAGGAGTGGGTCCGTATGGGACGACTCACCCCCGAAGAGGCCGCGGTGCACCCGCGTCGACACCAGCTGACGCGAGGCGTCGGGGTGGAGGACACCATTGCGATCGACGTGATGTCACTGCACGCCGAACCCGGGGACCGAATTCTGCTCTGTAGTGACGGCCTCTCCAACGAACTTGACAACGACACGATCGCTCGTCTCGCCAGCGCCCCCAACGGCCTCGACGAGGCGGTCACGCAGCTGGTCACGTCGGCGAAAGTGGCGGGTGGGCGCGACAATATCTCGGCGGTGTTGTTGGAGTTCGACGAGGTGAACGTTGCGGCGGTCCCCGTCAAGCGCACCGTGACGTCGAATCCGCCGCCGGTGGCGCCGCGGGGCCAGTCGACTTCGTCACGGGCGTCGCGTCACCGTCGAATGACCTGGCGGGTCTGGCTGTCAATGGCCCTGTTCGCGGCGGTCGTCGCCGGTGGCTTTGCCGTGGTCCACTGGTACGCCTACTCGACCTACTACCTCGCGGACGATGCCGGGACCATTGCCATCTTCCAGGGCCAACCGAACGGGGTGCTCTGGTACCAGCCGGTGAAAGTATTTGACACCCAGTACCAAACGGCACAACTGCGACCGACCGACCGCCAGGCCCTGAGAGCGACGATCGGCGAACCTACGTTGATGGCGGCCGAGAACTGGGCCAACTACATTCACTCTGAGTACTGTCATTACTCTTCTTGTGGAGCTCGTCCCGTGACCACCACGACCGTTCGAGGAACGACGACGACCGTGCTGGGTACAACGACGATTCATGTCACGACGACGACCGCGAAGAAGGGATAGTTCGTGTCGCGCCGACTGGGCACTCTCGCGTCGATCATCCTGCTGCTGTTCGCGGTCGTCGCCGTTCAAGCAGCCAACGTCCAGTTCTTCAAAGCGGGCGCCCTCGCCACCAACGCCCTCAATCCGCGCCTCGGCACTGCCTCGATCCAGTACCCGCGTGGTGAGATCATCGGGGGCGATGGCACCATCCTCGCCCGATCGGTGGCGCAGAAGACCGGGTCCTACCCGTACCGTCGCACGTACCCCCTCGGCTCACTGACGTCGGGCGTGATCGGATTCTCCGGTCCGTCCTACGGGAGCTGGGCCCTCGAAGCCCAGTACGACGGGAACTTGAGTGCTCATCCCCTCGCGCCCCAGAGCTTTGCTCAAGTCCTGGCTCCAACGAGCGCCGCCGACAGCATCACGCTGACTCTGCAGCCAGCGCTACAGCGCATCGCGGCCAACGCGCTCGCGGGCCAAGACGGTGCGGTGGTCGTGCTCGATCCGCGAACCGGTGCGGTGCTCGCAATGTACTCAAATCCGACCTACAATCCCACGCCCCTCACGTCGCCCTCGTTCCCGGTGGCCGCGGCGGCCTGGAAACTGGTCAATCAGAACAACGCCCACGGCTTCCCGCCGCTCGGACTCGTTGCGACCCAGCAGACCTTTCCACCGGGTTCGAGCTTCAAAGTCATCACCACTTCGGCCGCGGTCATCGGACGACCCGATCTCGTGACCAAGTCGTACCCTCAACTGGGTAAGGTTCGATTTCCGACGTCGGGCGTGGACTTCTTCAACTTCGGTAAAAGTGTCTGCGGCGGCAACATCGCCCAAATGCTCCCCGTGTCGTGCGACATTGGCTACGCGCTACTCGGCCTGGACCTGGGTGGCACGTTGCTCTCGGCGACCGCGAACGCCTTTGGCTACAACCAGATTCCACCGCTCGACTTACCGGGCGTCGTGAAGAGTTACTTCCCCCCGGCGTCGACATTTCTGACCGACATCCCGGGACTCGCCTACTCCGCGATCGGTCAGAAGAACGTACGGACGTCCGCGTTGCAGAATGCCCTGGTCGCAGCGGCAATCGCCAATGGTGGCGTGATGATGTCGCCCCACCTGCTCGACTTCATCTCGGCGCCCGACGGTTCGGTCGTGAAGCGATACGTTCCCACGACGTGGCTCACGCCCCTTACGTCGAGCCAGTCCCTCCAGCTAGTGCCCCTGATGCAAAATGTCGTGAAGTTCGGTACCCTGGCCGGCGTAGGATTCCTGGCGGTCGACAACGTCGCGGGCAAGACCGGGACCGCTCAGGTCGGCAACGGCGCAAAGAATACCGACGACTGGGTGATCGCCTTCGCACCGGCCAATGCGCCCACCATCGCCGTGGCAGTGGTACTGCCCTTCCAGCCCACCGGACAAGAGGGCGCGACGACCGCCGGTCCGGTCGCCAAGTGCGTGGTCGAAGGTGCTTTGGCGCTGCAGGCCGGCCAACCGCCGACGGGAACCTCGACGACATGCGCGCACTGACGCCATGACGCGCCAATTGCAGAGCGTAGGCTAAGCAAGGTATGGAGCCCGTTACCGACCAACGACTGTATTCGGGGCGTTATCAGGTGACGCACCTGATCGCCCGTGGTGGAATGGCGACGGTCTTCCGTGCCCAGGACCGTCTGTTGAATCGTCCGGTGGCGCTCAAGATCCTCGACGCCGAACTCAGCGCCGACCCCCTGTTCGTCGAGCGATTTCGACGCGAAGCCCAGGCGGCTGCCAACCTCTCCCATCCCAATATTGTCCCGGTCTTCGACTGGGGTGAGGACGAGGGCACGTACTTCATCGTGATGGAGCTGATCGACGGCACCTCGCTGGCCGATCTGCTGCGGGGATCACGGACCTTGACCGCGACGCGATCGGCCCAGTTGATCGCGCCAGTCGCCGCCGCGCTCGGCTACGCCCACCGCAACGGCGTGGTGCACCGCGACGTGAAGCCCGGCAACATTCTGATCACCAGTGACGGCCAGGTGAAAGTCACCGACTTCGGCATCGCGCAGGCGGTCTCGAGTGAGGATCACCTCGCCGAAGAAGGTTCGGTCATGGGCACCGCCACGTACTTTTCGCCCGAGCAGGCCGAAGGTGCGGCCGTCGACGGACGAAGCGACGTGTACTCGCTTGGCGTCGTGCTCTACGAGATGCTCGCTGGACGCCCACCGTTCGTCGGAGACTCGCCGGTCGCCGTGTCGAGTCAACACGTCCACGGCGTCGTGCAGCCTCCGACGCAGTTCAACGGATCGATTCCTCGAGACCTCGAGGCGATCGTCATGGAGTCGTTGGCCAAGTCGCCGGCGCAGCGCTATCAGTCGGCCGACGAGATGCGGGCGGACCTCATTCGTTTCACCGATGGCCAGCCCGTCCAGGCCTTCACTCGCGACGCCGCGTTCTACGGTGCGGACGCGACCCGAGCGCATCCGACGGTCGCGCCCGGCGAGCGGACCCAGGCCGTGCCCATGATGACCGGACCGCGCACCGACGTCCGGCGACGACGCAACAACCTCACGGCGATCATTGCCACTGTCGTGATGCTGTTGTTGGTCGGAGCGGCCGCCGCGTACTTCCTCACCAGGAAGGATGCGGTGACCCAGATGCCCAATGTCACGGGTCAACCAGTAGCGGCCGCCCGACAGACCCTGTTGGCCGACGGCTTGGTCGTCGGCTCCACGAAACAGGAGTCGTCGAATAAGCCAGCGAATACGGTCCTGTCCACCAACCCGTCGGCGGGCGCCACTATCCACAAGGGCGAGACCGTGACCTTGAAGGTCAGTCTGGGGCACACCACGACGCCCGTCACCGTGCCCGACACCACCGGCATGACCCTGAGTGCCGCGGAGAACTTGCTGGTCACCGCCCACTTGAGTTTCGTGCCGAGATTCACGAATTCCAGTCCACCCGGTACGAATCCGATTCCCAATACGGTGATCTCGCAGTCACCGGTCGGAGGCACGCAGGGCCAGACCGGCGACCGGGTGACGCTCACCATCTTGAACGCCGGCGCGCCGTTCCACCTGCCCGACCTCGCTGGCAACACGCAATTGCAGGCCGCCACAACGATCGGCATGCTCAACCTGTCGCTCAATCCGTCGACCCCCTCCCAGTGCTCGAATACCGTCTCTTCTGGCCTCGTTCTGGCCACGATTCCTTCGGCCGGCGCGTCAGTCAAGGCGGGCAACAAGGTGCAGCTCGTGACGTCGTCGGGTTACTGTCAGGTCGTCGTGCCGAGCGTCGTTGGACGAGGCCAGGCCGGGGCGGGGGCCGCGCTGAAGTCCCAAGGGCTGGTCGCCGCGTTCACCCCCGCCGACCCCTCCTTCTGCACCCCGGGCGACCTCGGCAACGTCATCGCCCAGAGCCTGCCGCCCGGATCGTCAGCGCCCTTCAACTCAACGGTGGCGCTCTCGGTCTGCCAGGCCTCGTCAACCTCGACAACCACGACGACCACCCTGGCGCCGGGGTAGCACGCATCACCACAGGTAACATCGAGCCCTATGGCGAAGTCCTCCTCTAGGCCCAACAGTCGAAAGACCGTAGGCCGTTACGTGTCGCCAGAATCGAGCGGTCGCGTCACGGCGCGAAAGCCGCCGGGCGAGTCGCACAGTCCCCACTGGTACGGGTGGCTGATTGTCGACCTGTTGGCCGGCGGAATGTTGATCATCCTCTTGAACTACCTGCAAGTGCTGCCCGGCGCGGTCTCCCCGTGGTATCTCGTCGCCGGGCTCGTCGTGATGTTTACCGGTTTCTACCTGGCGACCCGGTACAAGTAGACGTCGCAGTCGCAGTCGCAGTCGCAGTCGCAGTCGCAGTCGAAGTCGCGCTGCGTCGAGTGTCCAACGGAGTTGGCTACCCGGAGCGTCGCGTGAGGTTGCCGACGGGGTGTATCAACCGAGCCGCTCAATGATGGTGGCGTTCGCGAGGCCACCACCTTCGCACATCGTGAGCAGTCCGTAGCGACCACCGGTGCGTTCGAGCTCGTTCAGCAACGTCGCACAGAGTTTCGTGCCCGAAGCCCCGAGGGGATGTCCCAACGCTATGGCGCCACCGTTGACGTTGACCTTAGTCATGTCGGCGAGGTGCTCTTTCTGCCAGGCAAGGACTACTGACGCAAATGCTTCGTTGATCTCTACGAGGTCGATGTCCGCCAACGTGAGACCGGCCCGTTCGAGGACTTTCGTGGTGGCTGGGATGGGGCCGGTCAGCATGGTCACGGGATCGACGCCGGCGAGGGCGAAGGTGTGAAACTTGGCGCGAGGGGTGTAGCCGAGCTCACGGGCCTTCTCCTCGCTCATGATGAGAACCGCCGATGCTCCGTCGGTGATCTGGGAGGAGTTGCCGGCGGTCACCTTGCCACCCTCTTTGAAGGCGGGCTTCAGACGTGCGAGCGTCTCGACCGTGGAGTCGGCGCGGATGCCCTCGTCGGACGTGAACAGTTCATCGGTCGCCTCGCCGTTCTCGTCGCGCACGAAGATCGGCACAATCTCGCGCTCGAAGCGTCCCTCGGCGGTCGCGCGCGCGGCGCGACGATGGCTTTCGGCGGAGAAGGCATCCAGGTCCTCGCGAGTGATGGCCCACTGGTCGGCGATCATCTCGGCACCGATGCCCTGGTTCTTCAGTCCACCGACCGGCTCGTAGCGGGCCATGACTCTTGGACCGAAGGGGAAGCCGGAGTCCTTGCCGATCGACGAACCCATGGTGACGCGCGACATGGCCTCGACGCCAGCGGCGACCACGATGTCGTAGGCGCCGGCCATCACGCCCTGGGCGGCGAAGTGCAGGGCCTGCTGGGACGAGCCGCACTGGCGGTCAATGGTGGTGGCGGGCACCGACTCGGGCCAGCCGGCGGCGAGCACCGCGTTGCGGGCGACGTTGAACGTCTGTTCACCGGTCTGGGAGACGCAGCCCATGATGACGTCGTCGATCAACGCGGGGTCGAGGCTATTGCGACTGGCGAGGGCCTTTAGAGCTTCGGAGGCGAGGTCGACGGCGTGCCAGTTCTTCAGTTTGCCGTTGCGCTTGCCCCCCGGCGTGCGAACCGCGTCCACAATGACCGCTACTGGCATGGCTGTCTCCCTGGTGATCGGTCGAGTGCTCCCACCGCGCGAAGCCTAACGGCCGTGGGAGTAACGTCGCCAGCGTGACCGATGGGCGCAAGAACATGGACCGGTGGCTCGGTAATGGCGGTATGGCGATCATCGACGCGATCGGGGGAGCGTTCGAGTCGTACGGCGTCGACGGCGAGGACCTCGGCTGGGTGAGCGGCTCGTTCGAGCCAGCGCCACTAGCTTGTAACCCACACGGCACCGTGCAGGCCGGGGTGCACTCCGTCTTGCTCGACGCGGCGATGAACTTTGCGGTCAACGCCGCTCTGCTCGGGCGCGACCGCACCCACGCAACCATCGAAATGACGACGGAGCTGATGCGCCCCGCGGCACTCGCGGGCCACTACCTCATCCGCGGTGAGGTAGTGCGGCTGACCCGCCAGATTGCCTTCGCCGAAGCGACGATCTCTTCGAGCGAGGGAAAGTTAGTCAGTCGTGCGACCGGTACCTTTCTCGTCCATCGCGAAGCGTCCTTCGACTAAATGTGGTTCGCGGGAATCTGGCCGAGGCGTCCCGCCTGGTAGTCGTCGAATGCCTGCTGGAGCTCCACTTTGGTGTTCATGACGAACGGTCCGTAGGCGGCGACGGGCTCGCGGATCGGCGCGCCCCCGAGGATGAGTACCTCGAGGGCGTGGGTTCTCGAGTCCTGGCGCTCATTGGCCGATAGCACGATGAAGTCACCGTCGACGTGTACGGCCATCTGGCCCTCACCGATCGGTTGACGGTCCAGTCCGACCGTACCCTGGCCCGCCAGCACGTAGGTCAGGGCGTTGTACTCCGGTTTCCACGGGAGTGACAGCGTGCCACCGGGCAGTAGTGACGCGTGCACAATGGTGATCGGCGTGTGGGTGACCCCCGGGCCGGCGGCGTCGCCGAGGGCGCCGGCGATCACCCGAATGATGGCGTCGCCGTTCTCATTGGTCAGCAGCGAGACGGACGTCGCCTCGATGTCTTGGTAACGGGGAGTGGTCATCTTCAGCTTCGCCGGAAGATTTACCCACAACTGGATGCCGTGAAAGAGGCCACCCGAGTCGATCAACGCGTCGGGTGGGCGCTCGATGTGCAAGATCCCGGCTCCCGCGGTCATCCACTGGGTCGCGCCGTTTTGAATCGTGCCGCCACCTCCGATGGAGTCCTGGTGCAGGAACGTACCCTCCATCATGTAGGTCACGGTCTCGAAGCCGCGATGCGGATGCCACGGCGTGCCCTTCGGTTCACCCGGGCCGTAGTCAATCTCGCCCATTTGATCAAGGTGGATAAATGGGTCGAGGTCGGCGAGGTCGATGCCAGCGAAGGCGCGTCGCACTGGGAAGCCCTCGCCCTCGAGGCCGCCCGGCGCGGTGGTGATTGACTTCAGCCGTCGGGGGTGCTCGCTCGTCGCGGGCTTGACGACCTGGGGAAGTTCGAGCGGATTCTCTACGGTGATTGCGGGCATGGCACCATAATAATGACGAGTTACCTACTTCGGACCGCGCTGACACCTCGGTTGATCGCCGCCGTTGCGACGGCGATGGTCGTTGTAAGGGTGCGACGTCGCAACGTCACGCTCAAGTGCCCGGTACGGCATTTCGTTGCAGGAAGCTTCTCGGGTCGATCTCGATAAAGGGGGCCGTGGCGGCGGCGACGATCTTGCTGGAGGCCTCGACCTTCGCCTCAATGAACTGCGTGCGCCGTTCGCTGCGCCAACCAAGCCCGAGCGGCGATCGACTGGTTGACCGGGGTCGGTTCCAAGTAGAAGATGTCCAGTTGCACGCTGAAGGTCAGAACGTGATGGATGGCGTTCACGAGTCCCATCGTCTGGTCGAGCAGCGCCGCGACGATCCCGCCGTGGGCCCGACCAGGTGTACCCTCGACGACCGTACCGAGTGTGACATCCATGACTGCCGTGTCGCCCTCACGCCAGAACGAGCCGTCGCGCCCCATCGGATTCGCGGCGCCCGAGACAATCGAGTCGGCGAAGAGCTGATGCCTCATTGCCTGGTCGCGTTCGGGAATCGCCGCTTTGAATTTCGCGAATCCCTCACTCGGGATGCTTTGCTGGCGCGGTTCGGCACCGCCGACGAGGTCGAGGAGTTCGCTCAGGTGAACGGTTACCTCATCGAGCTGATCGGCACTGAGGTCGCGCGCGACGAAGTCGTGGCCCAGTTCACGCGTCAACGAGGCGGCGCGCATCCGGCGATCCTCGTCGGACACTACGCACCGGTGTAGTAGCGATCTGCCACCCGAAGGGCGCGCTCGAGACGGGCGAGCCCTTCGCGGGCCTCCTCTTCGGTGATGTTGCACGGCGGCACGACGTGGACGCGATTGAAGTTCGAGAAGATGAGGAGTCCCTCGGTCTTGCACGCCGCCACGATCTCGCCCATCGCCGGAGAGCTGCCGCCGTAGGGGGCCAAGGGCTCCTTGGTTGCGCGGTTCGTCACGAGGTCGAGGGCGAAAAAGACGCCGAGACCGCGGACCTCGCCGATGATCCGCTGGGTCGCGGCGATGCGCTCGAGTTCGGGGCGCAGGACCTCGTCGCCGATGCGCCGGGCATTGTCGATCATGCCGTGGCGCTCCATGGCTTCGATCGTCGCGACGGCCGCGGCGCAGGCCAGGGGGTGTCCCGAGTAGGTGAGCCCACCCGGGTAGACGCGGTCATTGAACGTCGCGCTGATCGCCTCGTTGATGATGACGCCGCCGAGGGGCACGTAGCCCGAGTTGATGCCCTTGGCGAAGACGACGAGGTCGGGCCTGACGTCGTGCTGTTGGAAAGCGAACCACGAACCGGTCCGACCGAATCCGCACATCACTTCGTCGGCGATGTACACGATGCCGTAGCGATCGCAGATGTCGCGAACACCCTTCAGGTAGCCCCTCGGCGGGACCATGATGCCGGCCGTGCCGGGCACCGATTCGAGGATGATCGCGGCGATGGCGGTGGGACCCTCAAAACGAATGGTGTTCTCCAGGCTCTCGAGCGCGCGTTGGCACTCCTGCTCTTCGGTGGTGGCGTGGAAGGTGCTGCGATAGAGGAAGGGACCGAAAAAATGGACCACGCCCGCGGTGCCACTGTCGTTCGGCCAGCGTCGGGGGTCGCCAGTCAGGTTGATCGAAGTGGCCGTCGCCCCGTGGTAGCTGCGGTACGCGGCGAGGACCTTCGGTCGCCCGGTGTGCAATCGCGCCATGCGCACGGCGTGCTCAACGGCCTCGGTGCCACCGTTAGTGAAAAAGACCTTGGCGGCGCCCTCGAATGAGTGGTCGAGGATCATCTCGGCCGCTCGGTAGCGCGCGACGTAGCCGTGTTGAGGGGCAATGGTGCAGAGCAAACCGGCCTGGTCTTGAATGGCGCGAACGACGTCGGGATGCTGATGACCGATATTGACGTTGACGAGCTGGGACGAGAAGTCGAGGTAGGTCCTGTCGTCCTCGTCGGTGACGTAGACCCCGTGGGCCTCCTTCACCATCATGGGGTTGATAGACGCCTGGGCCGACCACGAATGGAAGACTGACGCCTTCTCGCGTTCGACGCTCGTCAGTGCGGTACGGTCATTTGCCATGGTGAGATCCTCTGCTGGTCCTAAGAGACGCTAACGCACCATTGGCAGTGCAAGGGCGGACGGCGCGACCTACGCCGTTCCGGTCCACGACGCCATCTCGGTCGAGAACGTGTCCAGTCCGAGTGGACCCATCGCGAGAGCGTGAGCGTGGAACGCCTTCAGGCTGAATGAATCGCCCAGGCGCTCCTCGGCCTCGCGGCGGGCGTTCAGCCACGCCCGCTCGCCGACCTTGTACGAGATGGCCTGAGCGGGCATTCCGAGGTAGCGATCGACCTCGGAGATCGACATCGGGTGATCCTGGATGGCCCAGTCCTCCAACAGCGCGACCGCCATCTCGGGAGTCCAGCGCCGGTTCGAACAGTCGCCGAGCGTGCCGAGGACCCCGATGTCCCCGGGCGCGTCGAGTTCTAAGTGCAGGCCAATGTCGACAACGACGCGCGCGGCGCGAAGCGCCTGGTTCGCGAGGTAGCCGAGTTCGTCGCCGGGGTCCGCGAAGTAGCCCAGCTCGTCCATCAGCCGCTCGGCGTAGAGGGCCCAGCCCTCGGCGTAGCCACTGGTGTTGCCCGCGAGACGGTGGAACCGGCTCTGGCGCCGCGAGGCGAGCATCGCCGTCGCGATCTGCAGGTGGTGACCCGGCACCGACTCGTGGTACCACGTCGAGGCGAATCGCCACCACGAGAAACTGGTCGCGCCCATCGTCGGGAACCACGTCGTGCCGGGCCTCGAAAGGTCCTCGCTCGGCCCGATGTAGTACGGCGCCGCGGCCGACCCTTCGGGGGCGAGCCGAGCGTCGCAGACCCGGATCCGCTCGTCGATGTCGAAGTGGACACCGTCGAGCTCGTTGATTGTCGTCGCGGTGAATGCCCTTAAGCGCGCCAGCAACTCTTCGGTGCCCGCGACGGCCCGACCGGAATCGTTATCGAGGAAATCGGCCACGGCGACGAGGCTCGTCGCCCCGGGCAGAATCCGGTGCGCGAGCTCCCACATTCGAGAGTGAATGCGACGCAGGTCCCCGTAGCCCCATTCGTACAGCTCGTGCAGGTCGAGTGTCGCGCCCGAGAAGTAGGCCGACCATCGGTGGTAGCGCTCCTCGCCGCACGCCTCGTGCGTGGTGGCGATTGGCGCAAGATCGCTCAGCAGCCACGCGGCGAGTTCGCGGCAGGCCGCCTCGGCGTCGTGGGCGGCCCCGGTCAGACCCGAGGCGACCGCGTCAACGGACGCCGCGGCCGCGACACGTTCGCCAAGCGCGACGTACTCCCCACCGGCGTAGCGGGCTGCCTGTTCCGCCACTCCAATGACGTGGCGCACGGCGGGCAACTGGTTGGTCCGGACGGCGTCACCTAGGGCGCTGCGCCAGCTCTCCAGAGAGGGCCGAACCTGCGTCAGACGGGCTCGCACGACGTCGGCGTCCTTCGACGAGTGAACGGCCATGAGCTCGAAAACCTGACGGATGGACGAGACCGGGGAACTGATCACCGAGAACGTACGGGTGATTTCGCCGTGGCGCACGAGGTCGAGCATGGTCTCGAGACGTTCGCCGATGACGGCCGTGGCGATGCGGTCAACGTCGCTGGTGACCGCGAGCGCCGCGAGCTCTTCCAGGTTCGCGACAGCCTGGGTTTCGTCGCGACGTTGCTGCTCGGTCGAAAAGTCCGGCAGGAGGTGGTCGTACCCGACGATGCCCGCGTCGGTCGCGAAGAGGGGATCGCTCTCAGCCATCTGTTCGACGATCCTCTCGGCCAAAGCGAATATGGGTGTGGTGGAGTTGGGTGTAGTCATGGCGGCCCGCTTCTCGAGGTTCGAAACGCTCCCGATGCTACACACGACCCGTCGCTGTTCGACTGGGTAGTGTCGCCTCAGAGGAGAAGGACCGTGTCGTGTCGAGTCGCACCTCTGGTCGAGTAGAACTCTGCCACCGGGTGGGCGAGTTCTGGATCCGAGTCGTCGCAACTCCAGTCGTGGCGCCTACTTCGGTGTGCGAGTCATAGTGACGGGAATGCCCCGACCCTGGGGTCGACTTGTCGTATCAGCACGGGCTTGGGTCCCACGAGCGCGGCATCGGGCATCACCGTGAGGGAGATTTCCCTTTTCGCCACGCAAACTGAAGCACCTTTGTTCACGTGCGTGGAGCATCGCTCAAGGCCTCACCCCGCTCACTTCCGATGAGCTCAAATGGTCTGGCCCTCTTTGTCCAAATCCCTCCGTGGTGTGGTGAGCGTTTCGGACAAATGGGAACTCCAGTGAAACAAGGGGCTTTCGAGAGCCATTCGAGTGTCAGATTCGAACCGTCGCCGACCCTTTCGAACTCGCTCACCGGCAAACGCGCTCGTCATCACCGGCCGTGAGAAGCAGCGAGGGGCTCGTGGTGCTGACGCGCTGACGGCCGGCGAGAAAGGAATTACCATTCGACGATGACATTGGGCGACCTTGATAACGCACTCAGGTTGCACCACTCAGCGCCAAGGCTTTGGACCGCGCACGCTGACCAGAAGTACGAGTCCGCGAACGGGATGTTCGGTGGTTGGACCACCGCAGTAGCGCTCCGAGCGATTTGTGACGATGCTGATGGTGACGCCACGCCCTCTGCGATCACGATCAACTTCGTCAACAAGATTGAGCCGGGAAGTGACGTGGTGATCCAGACGCGACGGGTCGGCGAGGGTCGCTCCGTGAGCTACTGGCAATCAGAACTCACGGTTGACAATCTCCCTATGGCGGTAGCGTCCGTCGTGCTCACCAAGCGACGAGAAACCGATGGGCATATTGAGATCACGATGCCCGAAGGTCCGGAACCCTCCACCCTCGAGTTGCTGCAACTGGCTCCGGGGCCTTGCGGTCAGCAAATGAGTGACCGCCCGATCGTCGGATATCCACTGCACAACCAGGACAGCACGTACTCGGCCGGATGGGTACGTGAGATGAGTGGGCGAACTATCGATCATCTGCAACTTGCGTTCCTTGCCGATCATCGAGCTCCTAGGTCGTTCTTTTGGAGCCACGGTCCTCGGCCCAGTGCGACGCTCTCACTTTCGGTCTACTTCCACGCGACCGAAGACGAGTTGGCCTCGGTCGGGGACGACGAGGTCCTCAGTGAGGCGTTCGGTACTCGAGGCGTGCAGTCGACCTCTGAGGAGCATCTGCGCCTATGGAGCCGCCACGGTGCACTGTTGGCGACGTCCGTGCAGATAGGTTGGTACCGATGACGTCATCGTTTGCGTCGACGATCTGTCAATTCGGGTGAACGGGGCGACGCCCACCATCGTGACATTGGGCGAGGTCTGAGTCCGCCTTCGATGCGATCCTGTCGTGTTGAAGGGTGACGTGTACTTGCCCATTCGGCGCATAGATGTTCCTGCACCTCATTATTGGCCTACTGAGGTTCCCAGTGCACTGAACGTCCTACTGCAGCAAGAATCGCACCACGTCACCAGGTGAGTGTGCACTGGCAGTTGTCCGAGCGTTTGTCCGAACGGCTGGGCAGCATTCATCCAAATGCCTCGTGGTGGGGCTAGTAAGAATCGAACTTACGACCTCGTCATTATCAGTGACGCGCTCTAACCGACTGAGCTATAGCCCCGCAGGGGTACCAATCTACTCCAGCGCCACGACGACCCTAGAGGGCCGCGACGTCCCAGAGTTTCGCGGCGATTGATTGGCTGGCGGTGGCGAGCAATGTTCCCGATCGACTCCACATGAACGCAGTTCCCTGGGCGAAGCCGCCAGCGAGGGCGTGCATGTGGATCTCGCACAGTACCCACTCCGTCGGTTCGAGCGTCGCGATGCGGATTGTGTTATCGAGACTGCGACCCATGGTGTTGTGACCGAGGGGCTGGGTGAGACCACCCGCGACGTAATCGCCGAAGATAGCGAGCGTCGCGGCCGACGGGTCGAAGTGTCCCGGTACCCGCGACCAGAGGGCCGAGACGGGGGAGCCCGGTGTCCCGTCGATCTGATCGAACGATCGCCCGATCGCGATTCTCGATTCGAGGTGGTTGAAGATCGACGCGGCGAATCGCTTGGGCATCACGCGCGCGGGACAGTCCTCGGGGGCGGGCACGTCGGGCATGGTGATCCACGGATCGGGCGCGTTCAGTTCGCCGGTGCCGAGCGCCGCGTTGACGGTGAGGATCTCTCGCCCTTCGGCGTAGGTCGTCGCACGGGCTTGGGTGACGCGACCACCGACGACGGCAAGGTCGGTGGTCACCGTCACGGACGCGCCGAGTGGCGCGTACGAGAGGTACTGGGCCGTGGCCCAGATCGTCGGGCGTCCACTGGCCTCTTCCAGCGCGACCAGTCCCGACGCGAGACCGCATCCCCCGAAGAGGAACTTGCCGGGGGTCATGAGCCGCTCGGTCACCTCGAATCCCCAGGTGTCATCACCGAGTCGCGACATATCGAGAAAGGATCGTGCGTCCACGATCGCCGACACTACCGGACCGTCGCGCGCACTCACCAGATCACCTCGGGCGCGTTTGCGGGCAGACTTGAGCGATGATCAATCCGCGCTTCGTCTACCTTGCGGTGGTCCTCTCGATTGTCGGCGCGTGGGGATACGTCCGCGACACCTTGCGGGGCGCCACGTCGCCGAACCGGGTCACCTGGAGCCTCTGGGGTGTCGAGGGGGTCCTGTCGTTCGTGCTCGAGGTCCAACAGCACATTGGCCTGGCGTCGCTCATGACCCTGATGTTGGGTCTGGTGCCGTGCGTCGTCGTTCTTTCGTCGTTCCGCCATCCCCTCGGCGTCTGGAAGATCGGGGGTTTCGACGCCGTCTGTGGCGTCATCTCGGTCGCCGGGCTGCTCTTCTGGGCCTCCATCAATCAGCCAACGGTCGCGCTGATCTCCTTCGTCGCCGCCGATCAGGTGGCCGCCCTACCCACGATTCGCAAGTCCTGGATCGCGCCCACCACGGAGTCGTCGCGCGTCTTTTTCATGGTCTCACTTAACTGCGCCATCACGCTCTTCACCCTGAAGACCTTCACGACGGCGGGCGTCCTCTTTCCCGGATGTATTTTGGTGGCGGACCTGATCCTCGGCCTGCTCATCGTGAGCAACGCCGGACCGAGATTTCGAGGCGAGTACATGAGCTCTTCCGCATCGCTGACGGCGTGAGCGCCGTGTCGTCACTCCCGACGCTCGACGAGGCGAAGCGTCGTGGACGGGCGTACCGCGAGCAGTGCGCGAGAAGCGCGCTCGGTGTCCTCAGCCCTCGACCCGACACCTATGACCCGGTCGCGCGCTTGATGTGGCAAGGTCAGTCCCGGGTATCGGCGCTCTTGCCCATCCGCTATCAGCGCATGCTCACCGATCCCCTGTCGTTCTATCGTGGGACCGCTCTCGTGATGGCCGAGGACCTCGCCCGTGGCGCGAGCAGTCCACTGGAAGTGCAGATCAGTGGCGACGCCCACCTGGCGAACTTCAACCTCTTCTCGTCGCCCGAGCGCCATCAGGTCTTTGACATTAACGATTTCGACGAGACCGACGTCGGGCCATTCGAATGGGACGTTAAACGACTGCTGGCCTCACTCGTCGTCGCCTCGGACCACCTCGGACACAGTCGCGCCCAACAGCAGTCCATCGCTCTCGATGCCGCCGGTAAGTACCGAACCTCAATTCGCCGATTTGCCCTCCAGACACGACTGGAGAACTGGTACGCCTCCCTGGACATTGGCTCGATCATGCCGACCCTCGGAGGCTTCTTCACCGAGAGCGCGCTGCGCAAGGTCGACGACGTCGTGCTGCGCGCCAGCAGCGCCAACACCGTGAAGGCGTTCGCCAAGCTGGTCTCCTACGACGGGGGCCTGCACATCGTGTCCAACCCACCGCTGCTCGTGCCCATGGACCGGCTGACTGATGAAGGGCACCTCACGAGAGACGAGCTCTACGCCGTCGTCACTGGCTACGCCGAGACCCTGAGTCACGACCGTCGAGCACTGCTACGCCAGTTCACGCCGGTCGACGCCGCGCGCAAGGTCGTGGGGGTCGGCTCCGTCGGCACCGACTGCTACGTGGTGCTGCTGGTCGGACGCGACGTCCACGACCCCTTCTTCCTGCAAGTCAAGGAGGCCGCCTCGTCCGCCGTGGCGGTCGCGCTGGGTCGAACCAGTTCGGTGGCGCCCGGCGAACGTATCGTGCGGGGCCAACGGATGATGCAGGCGACGCCCGATGTCTTTATTGGTTGGAACACGTCGACGCGCGGCCCGCTGTCCCAGCACTACTACGTGCGACAGCTCTACGACAACAAGTCGTCCATCGACGTCGAACACCTCAACGAGTCCCTGCTGGTCACCTACGGCCGGATCTGTGCGTGGGTCCTCGCTCGCGCGCACGCGCGCAGTGGCCGCGCCGCCGAGATTGCGGGCTACCTCGGCAAGTCCGACGTGGCTGATCGCGCGCTGGCGACCTTCGCGACGGCCTACCGCGAGCGCAATCTTGCGGACTTTGCGGCGCTGCAGCGCGCGGCCAAGGAGGGGCGAATTGCCGTAGCGACGTGACGTCGTTGCTGCCGTTCCACTGGCACGTGTTCGAACTGCTCGCGATCGTTGCCGTGGGCGTCCTTCATCGACGGATCGTTCACGATGCGCGACTTCGTCGATTGGCGCTCTACGCGTTGGTGTCATTGACCGCAGTGATCGCGTGGCCGATCGGCGACGTGGCGGCGTCGGTGTCCATCTCGGTCGCGACGCTCCAACGACTCGTGATCATGCTGCTCGCCGCGCCCCTCCTCGTCCTCAGTCTGCCGACCGCGGTGCTGGCCCGGTGGACCCGTCCGGCGTCCATGGACTACGTGGCACGATTGGTCGCTCATCCCGGCGCGGCGATGGCCCTCGTGACCGTGATCGGCACTGCCACCCTCAGCGCGCCGGCGGTCGATTGGGGCGCCCACTCGGCGGCGGGACGCGACCTGGTCCTGTGTTGCGTGCTCGTGGCCGGCGTGCTGCTTTGGTTGCCGGCGTTGTCGGTACTTCCGGGTACGCGACACCTCTCACCCACGGCGAGGGCCGGCTACGTCTTCGTCGCGTCGCTCGTGGTGACGAGCCTCTCATTCGTGTGGATCTTCTCTCGTCACCCGCTCTATTCGGCCCTCGGTCATCAGTACGCGCTGCTGCACCTGACGCCACTGCTGGATCAACAACTGGCCGGATTCGTCGCCAAGCTCGGTGCGTACGTGCCAATGTGGGCCGTGTCGTTCACGATCTTTTCGCGCGCCGAGGATCAGGGCCTGGCCGTGGAGGAGACCCCCCTGCACTGGGCCGACGTCGAACGTCAGTTGCTGCGAGTCGACCGCCAGCGCGCCAAGGAACAACGACGCCGCTCGGACTGAGCGAATTGGTAAGATGGTCGTCCTTGGGGATGTAGCTCAGTTGGTAGAGCGCGGGCTTTGCAAGCCTGAGGTCGTGGGTTCGATCCCCATCGTCTCCACCACGTTCGTATCGGTCGGTCTGTAGTAACTCGGCTGTTCTGTCTCACTTTGGCCTCGGCACATCTGTCCCACTACTCGGCCCGACCTCGGTAGTTCTGTCACAGTTCTGTCACAGTGGCTCCGGTACCTCTGTCCCACTCCTTCACTTCTCCCTGGGCCCAACCTTCGTTCGAAGATCGCGGCCGCCCGTTTACAAGGCACGAGCAAATGTCGCGCAGCGCAACCGCTCCCAGGATCTGACGGCACCGGCACCACCGCGGCTCGCGTCGGCGTCCAACCGAGGAGATAGCCAGTGGGCCGGGTCCGTCCAGACCGGCAACGCCACGACGCCGGGCGCGGGCCCGGCGTCGTGGCGGTCCAATCGACTACTGCTGGTAGTGCTCTCGCCAGATCAGGCGGTAGACCTTGACCTTGCGCGGAATGGCCCGCAGTCCCGGGATCAATGGGAGGAACAAGAGCACGGCCGACAGGGCCATCATCGTTCCCCACACCAGTACGTCGGCGTTGGTGCTGGCACTGTAGGGACGAATCTGGTACCAGAAGGTGTAGAGCCAGAGCCACGCCTGGCCCGGGTACTGACCCGTCTCGTTCATCATGCCCCACTGGGTCCCCGTGAGGTGTTGATTGGCGGCGAGGCCCGCGAGGTAGGTGCCGTCGGCGAGGAACAGGAGGGGCTTCGTGTAGTCAGTGGTGTAGTAACCGCCCCCGGTCACGAGGGCCTGGTCGAGCGCCCCGGATCGGGCCATCTGGGTGAGGTTGTCGACCAAGACCGACACGGGGCCCGCGTTGGTGGTCGGCACCACCACGTGGCCGTTGACGAACGTCATCTTGGGCACGGCCTTGACGTAGTCCGTCACCCAACCCGATTGCGTCGAGGAGGAAGCGCTCGACCACATTGCCAGGTTCTGTTGGAGCACTGGCTGACTCGGCATTGACTCCAGTGGCTTGATGACGAAGTCGCTGACCGGGTTGATGGGGATGCGGACGCCGGCCCACTTCGCGAGCGAGAGCGGTCCCAGTTTCTGTCCGATCGCGGCGTGGTTGTACGGCGGTCCGTAGCCCGCGGTCAGCGAGGTGCCGTTCAACTCGTTCGCCGCCGTGGTGGCGAAGTCGATCGGGTTGGCGTTGGCCCACTTCTTGACCGTGACCGCGGCTTCGTCGGGTGAACCGAAGAAGACCGAGAGGAGGACGGTCAAGACGCCGACCACCACCAGCGCGATGGTGCCCTCCTTGATGATGTCGTAGGGGCTATGGCCACCACGCCACGTGGGGGCGTCAACGTCGGGACGAAAGGCTTTCTTACTCATTGGACGATCTCCGAATCCTCTTCGTACGGTGGAACAACACCCTTGACGCGAACCAAGAGGACGTGCACGGCCGTGAGGGCGATCGCGGCGAGGGGCAGCAGGACGATGTGCCACATCAGCATCTGACCGAGGTTCAACACGTTGAAGATCGATCCGCCGCCGGTGGCGTTGATGCCGTCCTTGGCCTGGGTGGAGATCCACTGGGAGTCGAAGTTGGTCTGGCTGACGTAGCCCGTGAACCCGGCGAGGATCGAGGCGAAGAACGTCACGCACCCGGTCATCCAAGTCATGGTCCGGCCTCCACGCCAGGCGCCCATGAAGAACTTGCCCCACAGGTGTATGACCATTGCGAAGAAGAAGATCTCGACGCTCCACAGGTGCAGGGAGTTCACGAAGTGGCCAATGGACGACTGGTGCCACCACAGGGGGCCACGAATCGACAGGACGCAGCCGGTCGCGATGACGATGATCAGCGCCGCCAACGTCGCGACGCCAAAGACGTAGATCCAGGACGACACGTACGCGGGCTGCGTGTCGGGGAGCAGTTTCTCCGGGGGCAGCTTGCCGGCGACACGCTTGCGCAGGCGCGTCGTCCACTGCCGATCGATCTCGGTGGTACTCACTTGCTCGCCTTGCGACCACCGCGGCCCGGGAAGGGCAGTAGGAGTGCGGCGATGAACGTGACGACCATCAGGCCGATCACCACCAGATTGCCGACACTTATGAGAATCACGTGCCAGTGGATGTAGTGACCTAAATGGTCGAGGGGAATAATCGAACCGAGCCAGCTCATAAGTTTCTCCCAATCGCTCTTTGCCTGACCCCAAGTGTCACAGCACCGGGTCCCACCGAACTAGGGGCCAAAGGCCCACATTTCAGCACATGCTCTAGGCGACAGCCATTTTAGTGCCCGGTTCACGGTCGTGGGCGCTCTGGCGCAGGTGAAATTGGGTCACGCCAATGGTGAGCGACGTCGCACCGGCGATGTGGAGTTCGACCAGCCACGCCGGCACGTGGGTGAGGTACTGGGTGGCACCGATAGCCGCTTGAAGAAGCGCGATGACGACGAGCCGTCGTACCCCGAGCTGCAACGCGACGGGCGCGCCGCTCTTCCAAATGGCGAAGACCAGCCCGGTCACCAGGCCAATGAAGAGCGTCGCCGCGAGGGAGTGGACCCACGCCGCCGAGGAGAACGCGAAGGGAAGTCGGCGCGCGACCAATTGGCCCACGGACGAACCGGCGTGGGGCCCCGATCCCGTGGCCATGGTGCCGGTCGCCAGTAGCACCACGAACGGGATCCAGAGCAGTCGCGCGATGAGCCGGAAGTGGGGATCACGGACGTCACTACGCGCGCCCGGCCCGTAGACGTACTTCGAACGGTGATAGAGGACGGCGCCGACGACCACCATGGCCAGCGAGAGCAGCAGGTGGAACGAGACCAGCCAGGGGTTGAGTTTGCTGTAGACGACGAACGCGCCGAGAATGGCGTCGGCGAACACGCCCAGCACCAGCAGTCCCGAGAGCGCGACCAGGTCGCGCCGACGCACTTCGCGCAACAGAGCGGCGACGAAGGTCGCCGCGGTCACGCAGACGAGGACGACGGTGACGACGCGATTGGAGTACTCGATCAGGGGATGGATGCTCCACGACCCGGTCAGGCGGCGGTGAAAGCAGGTCGGCCAGTCCGGACAGCCCAATCCCGAACCCGTGAGGCGTACCGCGCCACCGGACAGCACGATGAGGATCATCGAGAGGAAGGACGCGAAGGCGAACCAACGAAAGACCGGTCCCGAGAGACGTCGTCGAGATGGTGCGGGCACTTCTGCAGCCTAGGGATTCTCCGCGGACTCGTAGGATGTCCCCTATGACGATTTCGGCCACCGCGCCGCACACCCGCGCGCAGGTTCTGAGGGGCTACGTCGCCTTGACCAAGCCGCGCATCATCGAACTGCTCTTGGTGACGACGATTCCCACCATGGTGGTCGCCGCCAACGGGATACCGGGACTGTGGCTGATCGTCGCGACGCTCGCCGGCGGCACCCTGGCGGCCGGGGGGGCCAACGCCATGAACATGGTGATCGACCGCGACATCGACGCCATCATGGAGCGCACGAAGAAGCGGCCTTTGGTGACCGGCATGATGTCACCGAGGGCGGCCACACTCTTTGCGGTGGCGCTCGAGGTGATTGCCTTTGGCGTGCTCGCGATCTGGGTCAACCAGATGTCGGCGTGGCTCGCGATGTCCGCGACCGCCTTTTATGTAGTGGTCTACACGTTGTGGTTGAAGCGTCGCAGCCGTCAGAACATCGTCATCGGTGGCGCCGCTGGTGCGGTGCCGGTGCTGATTGGCTGGTCGGCCGTCACGAACACGCTCACCTGGACTCCGGTGCTGCTGTTCCTCGTTATCTTCATCTGGACGCCGCCCCACTTCTGGGCCCTCGCGGTGCGCTACCGCGACGACTACGAAGCGGCCAACGTGCCGATGATGCCCGTGGTGACGTCGCTTCGCCACACGACCCTCGAGATCCTCGTGTACTCGGTGCTGATGTGGGCCCTCACGGTCCTGATCGGCCCCACCGCCCACCTCGGGTGGATCTACGCGGTGTCGGCCACGGTGCTCGGCGCCCTCTTCACGTTCTACGCACTGCGCCTCTACGTCCACGCGTGCGCGGACCGGGCCAACGTCGGTGAGGCAATGCGCCTCTTCCACTTCTCCATCACCTACCTCACCGCGCTCTTCATCCTCATGGCCGTCGATGTCCTCGTCCGATTCCACTAGGGCCCGGCGCGGGCACCCGTCGCCCATGATGTTCGTCTCGATCGGGATTGGCACGGTGATCGCCGTGGCCTTGATCGTCGTCGTGTCGTTGCTGACGAGCGGGAACGGCACGGCGAGCAACGGACAGCCGGCGAACGCCCTGGTCGGTACGTCGGTCAAGGAGTTCACGTTGGCGGGACTGAACGGTGGCACGGTGGCGTCGCCCTGGACGAGCGGTCACGCGGGCGTCCTCATCTTTTTCGCCAGTTGGTGCGAGCCCTGCAAGACCGAAATGCCCAAGGTCGCCGCGTACCTACGTCGCCACCGCCAAGGCTCGATCGAGATTGTCGGTATCGACGTCAACGACCTGCCCGGCCCGGCGCAGCGTTTCGTCACGTCGTCGGGCGTCTCCTTCGCGGTGGCGGTCGACCCCGCCTTCACGCTGACCAGTGGGGCCTTTCACTTCATTGGCATCCCCGAAACGGTCTTCGTCAACGACGAGGGCGTGGTCACCGAGGTGTACTCCGGGGCGATTCCGAAGGAGCAGCTGATGAAGGGCCTCGCGGCGCTGAAGGCCGCTTAGTCGAATCGGAAGGTCCGGGCGGCCGCGAGGGGAGCCAGCACGGCCCACAGTCCGAGGACCAGCCAGTCGGTGCCGGTCACGGCGACACCACGACCGAGGACTCGATGGAGACCTTCGGCAAGTGCGCCCGTCGGTAGGACGACGACGGCGCGACGAACGAAAGGTGGCAGCGAGGTGAGTGGCACGACGATGCCCGACACCAGGAGTAGCACGAGGTAGAGGCCGTTGGTCGCCGCGAGGTTGACCTCGGCGCGCAGACGGCCGGCGAGCGCCAAACCAATGCCCGCGCAGCCGGCCGATCCGAGCAGCAGCACCGCGGCCACCTCCGTGGCGCCGAAGAGCCCACCGCGCGGGTGCCAGTGCAACAGGAGTGCGACCCCGGCGAGGATGAGGACCTGGAGAACTTCAGTGACGACGACGCCCGCGATTTTGGCGCCAATGAGTCGTCGCCGACCAAGCGGCGTCACGTGCAACCGTCGCAGGACGCCGAACGACCGTTCGAAGCCAGTCGCGATCGACAGGGCCACTAGTGACGTGGACAGCACGCACAGGGCGAGAATGCCCGGCGCCACGAAGTCGACCCGGCTGCGGTCGGGGGTCGCGATCACGTGGGCCTCGGAGAAAAAGACGAGCAGCAGCACCGGGATGCCCACGGTCAGGAGCAGCGTCTCGCCGCGGCGAACCGTCATGCGTACTTCGGCGAGGGTCTGGGCCCACCACGCCCTCACGACCCGGTCGCGTTTCGTTCATCCGCGAGCAGCTCCATGTAGCGCTCCTCGAGCGACGCGCGTGTTCGTAGCGACACTATGGAGAGTCCGACGTTCGCGAGGTGGCCCGCGATGGTCGCGATCCGCTCCGGGGTCGAGGCCGTCGCGCAGCGCAACCGCAACGGTCCGTCGAGTACAACTGCGCATCCGAGCAACGTCGAGAGTGCCGCGGGGTCGACCGACCCCGACGTCTCGACGATCATCGCAGGGTCGCCCGCCAACTCCTCGAGGGTTCCCTGCGCTATCACGTGACCGCGGTTCAAGATCACGAGGCGATTGGCCATTCGTTCGGCCTCTATCAGCTCGTGGGTCGTGATCAACACCGCGCAGCCTCGCTCACGTTCCGACGCGATGATGTCGCGGATCACCTGGCGACCCTCGGGGTCGACCGAGGTCGTGGGCTCGTCGAGCACCAGGACCCTCGGGCGCCCGAGCAGGGCGAGGGCCAGCAGCGTGCGCTGCTGCTCGCCGCCACTTAGTCGGCGCCACGGCGTGCGCGAACATTCGTCGAGGTCGAGAAGAGTGAGCAGTTCACTGACTGCGCGAGGAGCCTCGTAGTACGTGGCCGTTAGCGTGAGGACCTGGCGAGGCGTCAGTGGGGCCCAGACGCCCCCACGCTGGAGTAGCGCGCCGGTGCGCACGACCACTTCGCGGTGGTCGCGAAGTGGATCGAGACCGTGCAGTCGCACGGTCCCCGTCAGGGGCGATCGAAAGCCCAACAGCGTCTCCACGACCGTCGTCTTGCCGGCGCCATTTGGTCCGAGCAACGAGACCACTTCGCCGTAGTCGACGTTGATCGACACGTCGTCGACGGCGCGTCGCTCGCCGTAGCGCACCGCTAGATGGTTGACCTCGACTGCGTTGCTCACGACCCTTGAACCTAGACGGTACGACGGGGTCGTCCAACGCTCCTCGGTAGGCTGACGAACATGATCGATCTCGTTCAGCTCCGTCGCGAACCAGACGTCGTGAAGGCAGCGATGGCTCGCCGGGGGGTGTCGTCGGGAGCCATGGACGCCGTCCTCGCCCTCGACCTCCAACACCGTGGTCTGTTGCAGGAGGCCGAGCGACTGCGCGCTGAGGTCAAGTTCCTGTCACGCCTGGTGGGCGAGGCACGCCGCGAGAAGGACGTCGCGACGGCCGAACAGTTGGCCGCCAAGAGCCGCGTCGTGGGCGAGGAAGAGCGCCAGGCGACCGAAGCGACCGCGCGCGTCGAGACGTTGCTGCGCGCGCAACTCCTCGCGCTGCCGAACGTGCCATCGCCCGACGCTCCCGATGGCGTCGACGAGAAGGACAACGTCGAGCTCCGTCGCTGGTGGGTGGGGATGGACGAAGGCCGGGCCTTTCCCACGTACGAGCCGTTTCAGCGAGTGGCGCACTGGGATATCGGTTTGGAACTCGGCATCCTCGACCTCGAGACCGGCGCGAAGATCGCCGGATCGATGTTCCCGCTCTTTCGCGGTGACGGCGCGAGGTTGTTGCGAGCCCTCGGCTCCTACGCGCTCGACCAGCATTGTGACGCGTACGAGGAGATCCGACCTCCGAGTTTTGCGCTCACCGAGACGATGATGGCGACGGGTCACCTGCCCAAGTCCGCCGACGACATGTACGCGATCGAGCGCGACGGGCTGTGGGCGATCCCGACGGCCGAGGTGCCGCTCACGTCGATGCACCGCGGTCAGATCCTCGACGAATCGAGCCTCCCAATTCGCCTCACCGCCCAGACGGCCTGTTTCCGTCGCGAGGCCGGGGCCGCGGGGCGTGACACGCGAGGGCTGTTGCGGGTTCACGAATTCGACAAGGTCGAACTGTTCGCCTACTGCACGCCCGACCAGGCCGAAGCGGCCCACGCCGATATTCTGCGTCGCGCCGAACGCCTGCTCCAGGCCCTCGGACTCACCTACCGGCTCCTCGACCTCTGCTGTGGCGACCTCGGCACCTCATCGGCGCGAACCATTGACCTCGACGTGTTCAGTCCGGGCGTCGACCGGTGGCTCGAAGTCTCGTCGGTGAGCTGGTTCCGGGACTTCCAGGCCCGACGTGCCAACGTGCGCTACCGAAAAGATGACGGCACCACGGCACTGGTCCACACCGTGAACGGTTCGGCCCTCGCGTGGGCGCGAATCTGGGCGGCCCTCGTTGAGACCTACCGTCACGCCGACGGCTCGGTGCACCTTCCCGAGGTCCTCGCGCCGTATATGGGCGGCGTGGCGACGATCCTTCCTAGGACTTCGTAGTCTCGAAGCGGTAGCCGACGCCACGAACGGTGGTGATGTGCACCGGACTCTTCGGGTCGATCTCAATGTGCGAACGTAACCGTTTGATGTGCACGTCGAGGGTCTTGGTGTCGCCGACG
The DNA here is from genome assembly GCA_025362585.1 of Acidimicrobiales bacterium. Lineage (GTDB taxonomy): Bacteria > Actinomycetota > Acidimicrobiia > Acidimicrobiales > RAAP-2 > RAAP-2. The sequence goes on from JANYFR010000011.1 coordinate 35,540, forward strand.
TAGTCGTTGCCCCACACCCGGTCAATCAGGACCTCGCGGGTCAACACTCGACCGGGATTTTCGAGTAGCAGCCGAAGAAGCGCGAACTCCTTCTTGCGCAACTTGATCTCCTCGTCACCGACGAAGCAGCGTCGCCCTTCGATGTCCATCCGGATGGGACCGTGGGTAATCTGCTCATCGGAGTCGTAGACGAACTCGTGGCTCTCGCGTCGGCGCAGCACGGCGCGTATTCGCGCCACCAGCTCCCGCAGTCGATAGGGCTTGGTCACGTAGTCGTCGGCCCCAATCTCGAGCATGAGGACCATGTCGACCTCTTCGCCCTTCGCACTCACAATGATGATCGGCACTTCGCTTCGAGCACGAATAGCGCGACAGACATCGAGACCGGACATCTTGGGCAGCATCAGGTCGAGCAGGATGACGTCGAATGACTCCCTCGCGACGACGGCCAACGCCTGCAGACCGTCTCGGGCAATCTCCACTGCGAAGCCCTCACGGCCCAGACCCACGGTGAGCGCATCGATGAAGGACTCTTCGTCTTCGACGACGAGAACCCGCACCTTCTTCTCCGGCGTGGTCTGCTTCGCCATTACTGGTTCATGGGGAGTTCGAGGGTAAAGGTGGATCCCTCTCCTTCACGAGACTCCACCAGGACGTTGCCGCCGTGGTTCTGGGCGACGTGGCGCACGATACTGAGGCCGAGACCGGTGCCGCCGGTCTCACGAGCGCGGCCCGGATCGACGCGGTAGAAGCGCTCGAAGATCCTTTCGAGGTCCTTCATCGGGATGCCGACGCCTTCGTCGCGGATGGCGATGCGTGCGAACGGACCGATCACCTCGCCGTTGCCGTCGACTGTGGCCTCAATCCGATAGGCGGTGATATGGACGGCCGCTCCTCGGGGAGAGTAGACGACGGAATTCTCGAGCAGCGCGTGGATCGCCGAGATCAGCTGTCGCCGATTGCCGACGACCACGAGGCTCTTCTCGGGCTCTTCGAAGTTGATCTTGACGTCGTGCTGCTCGGCGGCGGTGCGGATGCGCTCCGTGGCATCGGCGATGATCAAAGAGATCGGAATGGGTTCGCGCGTTGGCGATCCCTCGCCCTCGATTCGCGAAAGATCGAGGAGGTCTTCGATAATTCGATTCACGCGGAACGCTTCGGAGTTGATGCGCTCGGCGAGTCGCGTGGCGACCACCGGGTCGCGCTCAAACTGGAGGGTCTCGGCGAGAAGTCCCAGCGCGCCCATCGGGGTCTTCAGTTCGTGCGACACGTTCGCGATGAAGTCGCGCCGGGTGTCTTCGAGGCGACGTCGTTCCGAGACGTCCTCGATGATGGCGAGCACGCCGAGCGGTCGTCGGCCGTCGTCGATCACCGAGGCGCGAATGGTGAGGGTTCGTCGCGGAGGGCCGTAGATGTCGATGGTTCGTTCCGCCCGGCCTTCGGACCAGCCGTCCGCCAGCACGTCGGTGACCGCCTGGGCCGCAATGGCGTCACCGTAGCGGCTCGTCATGAGGGTCTCAGCCCGCCTATTTCGAAACAGGACGCCTCCGGATTCGTCACACAACACGAGTCCGAGCGGTAACGCGTCGAGTGATTCGCGAAGACGTACGACCTCGGAACTGGATGCACTGACCGCGGTCGTCGCCGCGCCGGTCGCCTCCTCGAGGTGACTCAGGGCGGCCTCGACCTTCCCCCTCTCATCACGAGGCTCGACGCCGAGCCGCGACGCCAGGGCGGTAAGTCGCTGGGCGATCGCTCGATGACCGCGACGGCGGTTGGCGAGGACGCCCACCAGAACGCCGAAGACGAGGACGCCGACGCCCGCGAGGTAGATGGCGTAGGCCGGCCACAGGGAGACCACGTTTTTGGTCGAAGCGACGATCACCGACCCATTCTCGCAGACGGAGTCACGCGCGTGGGTGTTGCGACCGTTGGGATCTCTCTCGTTGAAAGTGTGGTCACCATGTTGTTTGCCAACGTCAGCCTCAATCCCTCCACGTCCGACCTTCCAGGAAGCGCGGCGTTGCAGCAGATCACGAACGGGATCGCCGCGTGGGCACTTATTGGGGCCCTGGCGGCGCTGCTCCTGGGAGCGGCCCTGTGGGCGGTCGGGAGCCACACCCAGAATATGCATCAGTCGGCGCAGGGGCGCCGTGCGGTTCTCACGTCCCTCGGCGCCGCGATTCTGATTGGCGCCGCGCCGAGCCTGATCAACTTCTTCTTCCGCACTGGGCTCAGTGTTCACTGATGGGTCACCTGTCGTGCATCATTTCGCCGGCGTCGTGCATCATCAAATCGATCGCGAAGTCGACGCTCGGAGGTTTCTTTAACACGTTGACGAGTTGGGTGCTCGACAGTGTGCACTGGTTCTTCTCGGCGACCGGCAGCGTTCTCACGTCGGCCAGTGAGCCCTCGACTGTCGTGCGGGCGTCGTCTCAAGAGTTCGCGGTCCTGTTGAAACTGGCCCCGGCGATTCTGTTGCTCGGTCTGCTCGTCAGCACCCTGCACGCCCTCCAGCGAGGAGAGGGCTCTTCGCTCTGGCGCCTCTACTTCGGCGTCGCGCCGGCCTGCGTCGCCGCCATTGCCCTCGCGCGGCCGATGGCGTCGCTCGTGTTGGAGGCGGTGAATCAACTCTCGAGCACCGCGGCGACCACGGTAACCCAGCACGAGGCCGCCCTCACCAAGGCAATGACCGAACTCACGATCACCACGCCCGGATTCGGCCTCTTCCTTCTCGGACTGACCGTGGTCGTCGGCACGTGGCTGTTGTGGTGCGAACTGATCGTGCGAACCGTCGTACTCACCTTGCTCCTGGTGCTGGTGCCCGTCATCGTGCCCCTCTCGGTACTGCCGTCGGGTCGTCGACTGGGTTGGCGCCTCGCCGAGACGTTCCTCGCGGTCGCCGCCAGCAAATTATTGATCGTGATCACCCTCTCGTTGGGTCTCAATGAACTCATGGGTAGTTCGGCGACGCAGATCATCACCGGTGCCGTCACGCTGTTGTTGGCGACCGCCTCCCCGTTTCTCCTCTTACGCGTGATTCCGTTCATCGAGCAGTCGGCCCTGCACAATCTGGAGGGCGTGCGATCGCGCTACACCCGCCTCGTCACCGGGGCGTCTTCGTCGCCGCTCGCGACAGTAGCGCGCAACCTCGTTCCCGAGATGCCAGTGCCGGGTCCGACACCGCGTCCGGACGATCTCGGTCTCGAGATGTGGCGAGGCAGCGGGGAGACGCCCATGCCCCCCATGGACGGCGAACGGCCACCACCACCAATCGGTGAGCCTCGCGCCCGTGGGGGCCACGTTGCCTACTACAAGGACGACATGGGACCGGTCGTTGGCTGGCACTTCGATGAGTGAGTATCTCCAGCTCGGTGGCGCGGACGCCGAGACGAGGTGGTTCGGTGTCCGACGCCATCAGGCGATCCTCGCCGTTGTGGGTGCTGGACTCGTGGGTGACTGGATGACCCGGACGGCGACATCGTTTATTGAGTTCGTCGCGGGCCTGCTGCTCGTGGCGAGCGTGATACCGACATACGATCAACGGACCGTCGCTGAATGGGCTCTCATCATTCTTCAATTCGCGCTCCGTCCGCGCTGGCTCAATCGCGTCGGGGCGCCCGACCGGCGTCGACGCTCCGGTCCGGGCAGCCTGCGCGTGGCGTCGCGGCTGCTCACCTTGGTGCATCGGGGCCGCCTGGACCTGACGGGACGCGACGTCGAGTGCGCCGACGGACTGGCTCGCCTGGCCGACGCGATGAGTGCCGCGGAACACGGTGGCCATTTTTCGATCCACACGTCGGTCGACGTCGAGCACGCCACGACGTGGCTCGTGCTCCCGGTCGACGCCACCGCGCCCGAAGGCTGGGTCGCGTCTGATGAGGTCGAATGGCCGTCGGGTCGGCCCGAAGCGCTCGACCCGACTGAGGTACTTATCCGGTGGCGCTACGTGCGGGGCTCGAACGGACTCGTCCGAGTGCTGCGCGTACGAGACTTGGGCACCGCGTCAGACGGTCGGGCGGTGCTGGAACGGATCCAGTTCGCCGCGGCGCTCGTGGACGTCGTCATTCACGTTGACGTTGTCGCTCGAGCCCGCGGCCACCGCGTCGTCTCTCGTGCCGTGCACCGAGACGGGAGTGACGACGCGGTGACGACGGCCGCCGGATTCCGGCGCAACGCGCGAAGTCGTCAGCGGCTGCTTCGACTCCACCAGCGCGAGGAACTCGTCGCCGGTGGTCGTTCGTTGTTGCGGATCGCGGTCTTCGTCGTGGTGCGCGCAGCCGACCCGGACCAACTGCGCACCGGGGTGGTCAACGTCCGCAGCGTTCTGAACGACGCTGGGCTGCAGTTCGAGCAGGGACTCGGGCGTCAGGCGTCGTGGTTCGCCGACCAGTCGCCGTGCGGGCTGGGCCGGTGAGCCCCTCCTGGACCCACTGGGCCACCTCGCACGACCTGAGGAGCCTTCGCGTGCCCGCGCACGACGCCGGGACGAGCCTCGAGGGTCGCAGCCTCGGTCGGGCACTGCGAGGATCGTCATTTGTCCTCGACCCGTTCGACGCGTACCGGACGGGACTGGTGTCCAATCCCAACGTCATCGTCGCCGGCTCGATTGGGGCCGGCAAAAGCACGGTCGTCAAGATGATGCTCGACCGCGCCCTCGAGCGCGGACGTCGGGTCGTCGTGATCGACCCCAAGGGCGAGTACGGCGAGTTGGCACGGCGCCACGGCGCCACGGTCATTGCCTTAGGACGAGACGGCTGGTGCGATCCATTTTCCGACGACGACCTCGAGAGTCGTGACTTGCTGCGGGTCCTGATCGCGAGCGCGCAGGGCGCGCCCCTGAACCCCGACCAGCATTTCGTCATCGATGAGGCCTGGCGGAGCCTGAGCGGCTCTCGCCCACTGCGGGTACTGCGGGCCCTGTATCAACATCTCGAGGTCCACGTCACGACGCTCATCCCCACGCCGGAGCGCGCCGTGGCGCTCGTCCTCTATCGATTCGTTCACGGAGACTTGGCGGGACTGTTCGACGGACCGGGCGACCCCCTCACCTTCACGGGCGGGCTGGTCGTGCTCGACCTCTCGGCGCAGTGGGCGTCGGGCTCGTTCTCCGTGGCGGTGTTGAGCGCGGTGGCAGCGGCCCAGCAGGTCGTCGCGAACTCCGAGGCGTTGGGCTATCTCGTCCTCGACGAGGCGTGGGCCCTGCTGGCGGACGCCCACGCGCTTCGGTGGCTCCAGGGATCGTGGAAGCTCGCCCGGGCGAGGGGTCTCAGTCACGTCCTGGTCCTGCATCGTTGGAGCGACGTCGCGTCGGCGGGCGACGCCGGCAGCGCGCAGCGCGAGCGGGCCCAGGGACTGCTACGAGAGTGCGAGACGGTGTGGCTGTTCCGCCAACCACCCGACGAGGCTCGCGAGATAACGCGCGCGCTCGGGCTCCGCGACCTCGAGGAGCGCTACCTCGTTGCGCTGCCCAAGGGCACCGCGCTCGTGCGATACGGCGTCCATCGATCGATCGTGCGAGTGCAGCCCGATCGGACCGACGATAGCTTCGTCGATACCGACGGGGCAATGAGGGCGCGCCGTGGTGAATGACCGGCCCGTACTGGGACGCCGGACGTGGCACGGTCTGGCAATCGGTCCCCGAATGGCCCTCGCCCCGAAGAGCTCGCTGCTGATCGTCGGGCCGACCCAGGTCGGTAAGACGTCCTCTCTGGTGATCCCTGCGCTGCTCCGATGGGAGGGCGCGGCCGTCGTCACCAGCGTGAAGATGGACGTCGTGCGCGCGACCAGTGCCTGGCGGAAGACGCTCGGTGAGGTGCAGTTACTCGAGCCGGGCCGCGACGAGGGACTGACCTGGAACCCCCTCGAGGGGGTCTCGACCCTTCGCCACGCGCTACGCGTCGCCCGTGACCTCACGACGGGCCCGAGCGAGCGCGGCGACGTCGAGTTCTGGAACTCGCTCGCGACCAAGATGATCGCAGCCCTGCTCATGATGGCCCGGGCCCGAGGTCGCGACATCTTCGACGTTGCCTTGGTCGTCGAAGGGCGCGACCTGCGTCCCTGGGTGCAGGCGGCGGGCCGGACCGAGGAACGGGCCATCCTCGAAGGTTTCCTCGACTACGACGTGAAGACGCTCGAGGGCGTGTTAACGACGGCCGAGACCATGATGATGCCGTGGCGATTTCGCCAACCGATGGCCCGGGTCCGCTCGGTGACCGTGGGCAACAACACGCTGTACCTCTGTAGCCCGCGAGGCGAGCAGCGTCACTACGATTCGCTCTTTCGTGGGGCACTGCGCATGGTGCTCGAAGAGCAACAACGCCTGGTCGACGTCGGCGCCCAACGCCGACTCCTGGTCGTGCTCGACGAGGCGGCCACGGTGGGCTCGCTCGACGAACTCGACCAACTCGCGGCCACGGTGAGTGGTCTCGACGTCACTCTCGTGACCGTGGTCCAGGACTTCGCGCAGCTGACGTCACGCTGGGGAGCGCGCGCTTCCACGATCGTGAACAATCACACCACGCGGCTCGTCCTGGGTGGACTGGCCGATCCCACGATCGTGAACTACCTGCCCGAGTTGGTGCAAGCCCACGAGGGCTCGTCGCTCGTGCCGATCCGCCAGCGACCGGCCGGGAGCGGCACGGTGGTCGCCGGACAGTCGCCCATGTTCGCCGTTCGCCTGCAGCCCTGGTGGAGATGTCGCCGCCTCCGACACCGTGGGCGCCGTGAGACCTCGGTACGATTCCCCCATGGGTGAATCGGTCGTTGATGGCGAAGGCGTGGTGCTCGCGATTGACATCGGGGCGACCAACGTGAAGTTCTGTCACGTCGACGGTGGCGGCGACCTCCTGGAGGCGCCGAAGCGGCGTCCCACCCCGTACCCGTGTTCGCCGGCCCGTCTCATCGAAATGCTGGTCGTACGAATACTCGCGAGTGACTGCCCGCGCTGCGGCGTTGGCTTCCCCGGGGAGTTCCGCGACGGTCACGTCATTGCGCCCGGCAATCTTTCGCGACCGGGTGGGGTGACGACGGAGAAAGACCCCGTGCTCGACGGGCAGTGGCGCGGCTTCGGACTTCAGGCGGCATTGCGCGACGCGTCGCGCCGAGACGTACGCGTTGTCAATGACGCGACCCTCGCGGCACTTGGATCAATCGACGGTGTCGGCACCGAGCTGGTGCTGACCCTCGGTACCGGACTGGGAATGGCCCTCGCCATCGACGGCGCGATGCAGCCGGTCCGCGACGTGGGGGCCGAGCTCTTCGTCGACGACAAAACCTACGACCAACTCGTCGGCGAGCGATCGAGAGCGAGTGACGAGACCCAGTGGGGCCTCTTGCTGCGTCGTGCGGCGGAGGGTTTTGCCAAGGAGTTCCACGCCACGAAAATCCATCTCGCCGGAGGCAACGCCCGGCGCGTGATGGTCGATCTCTTCGCCGACGCGCCCTTCGAGGTCGTGGTCAATGGCAATGAGGCGTCGCTGCGCGGCGCGGCCATGTTGTTCTACGACTGAGCGAGGTCGACGGCGCTCGCGGCGAGCACCCCCGCGATGACGCGACAGGCGTCGTCGTCGATCGCAAAATTCGGACTGTGATGCATTCCGCTCGTCCCGTCCGCCAAGGCGCCCCCGATCAGCAGGTAGCAGCCCGGTACCTGGTTCAAGAACTCCGAGACGTCGTCACTGGGCGAAACCGGGGGGATCGTTATGACGCCCTTTGGACCGACCACCTTCGCGGCGCTCGCCATCACCCGCTGGACGACCTCCACGTCGTTGTGTACCGCGGGCGTGCCCTCGTGCAGCTCGAGGGTGGAGGTGACGCCGAACGCGGCATCGACCTCGGCGAGGAGCGCCCGGAGTCGGTCGAGCGCGACGCCTTGCTGACCGGGCACGAACGTGCGCAACGTTCCCCGAAGTTGCGCGTGACGCGGGACGACGTTGTTGGCGTTCCCGGCGCTCAGGACCCCGGCCGAGCATGCACAGCTGGTGCCGTCAAAGTGGAGCCCGTCGACGACCTCGCCGAGTCGTGGCGCGAGGTGACTGATCGCGAGCACGACGTTCCCATCGGTTGACGCCATGGCGCCGTGACCACCCTGACCGGAGAGATGAACGTCAATCGCCAGCGCCTCGCTCATCAAGATCCCGGGACGAGTGGCGACAAGGCCGACGGGAGCGACGGAGGTCACGTGCGCGCCGATCACGAAGTCGACGGGGTTCGTGTCGAGGACGCCGCCCGCGATCATGGCCCGAGCACCGCCGAGCGCCTCCTCGGCCGGTTGGAAGATGAGGGTGAACTCGCCGGCGAGGAGGTCGCGGCGCCGAGCGAGCAGGTCAGCGACGCCGAGCAGGGCTGCGGTATGAACGTCGTGGCCGCACGCGTGCATTACGCCCTCGTGGAGAGACGTGAAGGAAACGTCGACCTCCTCGGTGACCGGCAGGCCGTCGATGTCCGCGCGAATCATCACCCGTCGTCCCGGTCTCGCACCACGCAACGTGGCGACGGCACCGGTCTCGGTCGGACATGCGGCCAGATCCCATCCGATCGAGCGGAGCCGGTCCCTGATCACCGCGGTGGTGTAGTGCTCTCGGAAGGCCAGTTCGGGGTGAGCGTGCAGATCGTGACGAATCTCCACCATCGGGTCGCGAATCGAGGAGAGCAGCTTGGGCAGATCGTCACTGAATGTGCGAGACATACAGGCATGGTAGTGAGCCACCACGGGATTCGCGGAATGACGGTCGGCTAGGATGGCACACCAGCAACAATGCGGCTGTAGCTCAGCGGATTAGAGCATCGGTCTACGGAACCGAGGGTCGGGGGTTCGAATCCCTCCAGCCGCACCAACTCATCTTCAACCTGGGCCCAGAAAATGGAAGTGCCTGGCCGAACGCCACCGTGTTCGT
>JANYFR010000016.1 GCA_025362585.1 Acidimicrobiales bacterium
CCATGTCGAGGTCGTGCTTCGCGCCGTCGTAGCCGTGCTAATGGCGAGGGTGGTCACCCGCCACTTGGGCGAGAGAAGGGCCGTAGGTCCCGCAACCGATCTCGCAGGTGACTACTAACGTTTCGGGTGACGTCGACCCTCGAGGCGACGCGCCGCCACACCCAAGCACGGAGGCACCGCAATGACGCTCACCAACGAGTACGCCGGAGCCGTTGCGGGCACCCTCACTCCGGCCGCCCGTGCGGTGGAGCTCGTGAAGAGCTACGGATCTGGTGAGGCCGAGGTCCGCGCGTTGTGCGGGGTCAACGTCGAGTTCGCGCGGGGCCAGTTCACGGCGGTGATGGGTCCGTCGGGTTCGGGCAAGTCGACCTTGATGCACTGCATGGCGGGCCTCGACGTGCCCACCTCGGGACGAACGTACGTGGGCGAACAGGAGATCGGGTCGCTCGACGACAAGGGACTGACCCTGCTGCGCCGTGATCGGGTCGGCTTCATCTTTCAGTCGTTCAACCTCGTACCGACCCTGACGGCGGCCGAGAACATCACGCTGCCCCTCGACCTCGCGGGTAAGAAAGTGGACCCGGAGTGGTTCACGTACCTCGTCGGACAGCTCAACATGGGCGATCGACTCTCGCACCGCCCGTCCGAGCTCTCGGGTGGCCAGCAGCAGCGCGTCGCCTGCGCCCGAGCGCTCGTGAGTCGGCCCGAACTGATCTTCGCCGACGAGCCCACGGGCAACCTGGACTCGAACTCGTCAGCGGAGCTGTTGCAATTCCTCGGGCGATCGGTCAGCGAATTCAATCAGTCGATCGTGATGGTGACCCACGACGCGAGGGGAGCGGCGTACGCGGACCGGGTCGTTTTTCTGGCCGACGGCGCGGTCGTGGGCGATATCACCGAGCCGACCCAGGACTCGGTGCTCGAACAGATGAAGCGTCTCGGCAGCTGATGTGGCGGGTCACGATCAAGGGTCTGCTCGCGCACAAGCTGCGCCTCGCGCTGACGGGACTCGCCATCGTGCTCGGCGTAACCTTCACGACCGGCACACTGGTGCTGACCGACACCCTCCACAACACCTTTACGAGCCTCTTTAACCAGATCTACCAGAACATTGACTACGAGGTTCGCGGTCACGTGATCTTCTCCTCGACCGGCACCGTGCCGGTGCGCAACCCCTTCCCCGCGTCGGTGCTCGAGGCGGTTCGTCGCGTGCCCGGCGTGCAGGTCGCCGACGGTTACGTGAACGGCTACGCCCAGTTCATCCAGAAGAACGGCAATGCCGTCTCGACGACCGGCGCGCCCACCATTGGCATGTCGTACTTCCACGATCAGCAGCTCTCCTCACTCCACCTGGTGTCGGGGGCCGCTCCGACGACCGGCACCCAAGTGGTCATGGACGAAGGCACCGCCCGCAAGTACCACTTCCGGGTCGGCGACCGCGTCGGCGTCCTCCTCCCGGGCATCCCTCAGACCTTCACCATCTCGGGCATCGTGCGTTTCGGCACGGCCGACAACCTCGCGGGCGCGACCATCGCGGCCTTTAACCTGCCCACGGCCCAGGAGCTCTTCTTAAAATTCGGTCAGTACGACACGATCGAAGTCATCACGAAACCGGGCGCCGACAAGGCGGCCGTCGGGCGGGCGATCGCCCGGCTCCTGCCCCAAGGATTGGAAGTCGTCAACGGTCAGACGGTCGCCAACGAAAGTGCGAGCACCATCAACCAGGCGTTGGGCTTCTTCTCGACCGCGCTACTGGTCTTTGGCTTCATCGCCCTGTTCGTCGGCGGCTTCACAATCTTTAACACCTTCTCCATCATCGTGGGCCAGCGCACCCGAGAACTCGCGCTCTTGCGAATGGTCGGCGCCAGTCGGCGCCAGGTCTTTCGCTCGGTGCTCCTTGAAGCGTTGCTGCTCGGCGTCGTCGCGTCGCTCGTCGGCCTCGGACTCGGCTTCCTGACGGCCATGGGTCTGGTGGCGCTGCTGAAGGCCTTCGGGATCACGTTGCCCACCGGCTCGCTGATCTTCAAGTCGGGCACCGTGGGCGCGGCGCTCCTCGTCGGCATCGGTGTCACCGTCGTCTCTGCGATCAGTCCGGCCCGGCGCGCGGTGCGAATACCCGCGATCGCCGCCGTGAGCGACCACCAGAGCGTGAGCGAGGTGTCGTCCACCCGGCGCGTCACCACGGCGAGTGTCGTCGGCGCCGCGGGGATCGTGGCGCTGTTGGTCGGGCTCACGGCGCCCAAGATCCAGCTCGTTGGACTCGGGGCCGTGGGCATCTTCGTCGGTGTGGGCATGCTGTCGTCGCTCGTGGCCCGACCTATTTCGAGCGTGATCGGTCGTCCCTTCGCCCGAGTTTTCAAGATCTCGGGCCGACTCGGACGCGAGAATTCGATGCGCAGTCCCCGGCGAACGGCCCAGACCTCGGCGGCGTTGATGGTCGGGCTGGCCCTCGTCTCCACGTTCGCGATCTTCGGGGCTTCGCTGTCGAAGTCGGCGACCAGCGGCATCAACAACGCGATTAAGGCGGACTACGTCGTCACGAACGGCACGACGGGCGGTCCACCCGTTGGCTTCAACCCCGGCGCGAGCGTGTCGGTCGCGTCGGTGCCGGGCGTCTCGCGAGTCTCCAACGTGTATAGCGGTCTCTTCGAAGTCGCCAAGTCAGTCACAGCCCTGACGGCGATCGCGCCGAGCGATCTGTCGACGACGGTCATCTTGCGGATGAGTAGCGGCGCTGGTGGCGCGTCGCTCGCCAACGGTTCGATCCTCGTCGACACGTCCCGGGCCAACGCCGATCACCTCCACGTGGGCTCGATCCTGCACGTGACCTTTGCCTCGACCGGTCCGACCACGATGCGCGTGGGTGGGATCTATAAGCCCAACACCCTCATTGGTAGCTACGTCACCGGGAGCTCCTTCTTCCGGTCGCACTTCGCGGCCGGCACCGTACCCATTGCGATGCTGATCAAGACGTCGACCGGCGCGACGGCGTCGATCACTCGCGCCGTCATGTCCGTGCTGAAGGTGTACCCGAACCTGAAGGTGAAGACCCGGGCGCAGTTCATTCAGACCCAACAGGCCCAGGTCAATCAACTGCTCGGTCTGGTCTACGCACTTCTCGCCCTGGCGATCCTCATCGCGCTGATCGGCATCGTCAACACCCTGATGCTGTCGGTCTTCGAACGGACCCGGGAGATCGGGCTGCTGCGCGCCGTCGGGATGCGCCGACGCCAGGTACGCACGATGATTCGCTCCGAAGCGGTCATCCTCTCGGTCTTCGGCGCGATCATTGGGATCGTGGTCGGCACCGTCCTCGGCGTGGCGCTCACCGAATCGCTACGCCAGCAGGGATTGGTCGACCTCGTCATCCCCTTCGCCAATCTCGTCTTCTTTCTGCTCCTCGCGGCGATGCTCGGCCTCGTCGCGGCGACGTGGCCGGCACGGCGCGCGGCCAAGTTGAATGTGCTCGACGCCATCGCGACCGAATGATCCTCACCGTCGTGGGTGCGTTCGCGCCAACGACGGTCTTCACTACGATGCACTGGTGACATTGGCGACCGAGACATTCCTCGAGCCGATTCTCGCCATTGACGTCGGCGCGACCTACATCAAGTCCGCCCTAGTCGACGGTGACGGACGGGTGATAGGAGAGAATCGCCGAGAGCCAACGCCCTACCCGTGCCCGCCGACGAGGCTCGTGGGCGAACTCGTCGACCTCATCGCACGGTCGAGGGTGGCGAGGGTCGCGGTCGGTTTTCCGGGTGAGTTCGTCGATGGCGTCGTGGTCGAGCCCGGCAACCTCGCGCGTGTTGGCGGTATCACGACCGACATCGATCCGACGGTTCAAAGCGAGTGGCGTGGCTTCGCCCTGCAGCGCGCACTGTGCGACGCCAGTGGTCGTGACGTTCGCGTCGTCAATGACGCGACGCTCGCCGCCCTCGGGTGTGCCGAGGGCGCGGGTCGCGAGTTCGTCGTGACCCTGGGTACCGGATTCGGGATCGCCCTCGTCGTCGACGGACGCGTTGAGCCGATTCGCGACGTTGGTGCCGTGGTGTTGCTCGCTTCGCGGACCTACGACGCGTTACTCGGAGAGCCGTCACGCCGCGACGACGAGGCCGCGTGGAACGCGCTCCTGCGCCGCGCCGTCGCCGATTTGGCCCACGAGTTCGACGCCGCGGTAGTGCACCTCGGCGGGGGCAACGCGCGCCGCGTCACCCCGGGACTGTTCGACGACCTCGGCCTGCCGACGAAAATTCACGACAATGACGCTCCCCTTCGTGGGGCGGCACTGTTGTTCACGAGTTGAGCAGTTCGCGCTAACTGCACACGGCCGTTCACAACGACGTCACGATCCCGTGGGCCAGTTTCGACTGCTCGTCGGTCGATGGGGCCGACCGGTACGCTGACGACGTAGTACTGCACCGCCCGTCTCGACGGGCCGAATCGCGCGAGGCCCCATGACGACCATTTTCGAAGGGGAGATTCTCTCCCAGGCGGGGCTGCTACGACGTCGCCGCGACGCCGGCATGGAGCAGGCGACGCGGGCCGCGGCTTCGTGGCGCGACGTCACCCACGTGGTGGTGGCGGCGCGCGGATCGTCAGACAACGCCGCCACCTTCTTCCAGTACCTCGCCGGCCAGGAGGTCGGACTTCTCGTGGCTCTCGCCGCGCCATCGCTCTACGAGAGCGGCGTCGCCATCGGCCTCGAGGGCGCCGGCGTGTTGGCCATCTCCCAGTCGGGACGTACGCCGGGCCTCGCCCGGGTGCTCGAGCAGGGGCGCGACCAGGGCCGTCCCACGGTCATCATCACCAACGACCCGTCGTCGCCCCTCGCTCTCGGCCCGTCGACCCTGATCGACCTCGGCGCCGGGCCCGAACGGGCCATTGCGTCGTCGAAGACGTTCTCCACCACCTGGCAGGCGCTGGCCCAGTTGGTGTCGGCCCTGAAGGGTTTGCCCGTCGAAGGACTCGACGAGTTGGCCGACGTCGTCGAGCGCACGGCCCTCTGGGCCCTCGCGGCGTCCCTACCGACGGGCCTGCTCAACTCCCCGGGCGGACTGACCGTCGTCGGGCGAGGCGTGGGCTACGCGGTCGCTCGAGAGATTGCGCTCAAGGTTCGCGAGGTCACCGGGATCCGGGCGGAGGCCTTCTCCGCCGCTGACTATCTTCACGGTCCGAGCGGGGCCGACGGCGAGTCGAGCACCGCCTTGTTAGTTGTCACGGCCGAACTTACCGGCGAGATCGCCGAGGGCGTCCTCGCGTCGTGTCGCCAGCGCGCGATGCGCACCGTCGTGATCCGTTCGAGCGCCGGTCAAAGGTGTGCGTGTGACGAGGAAATTGTCATCGACGAACGACTGGCGAACTGGGCGCTCGGACTCGCGCAGGTGGTCGTGGGCCAGGTTCTGTCACTGCGCATTGGCGAGGTGCGCGGCCGACCAATTGATACGTCGCCGGGCCTCTCCAAGGTGACGCTCACCGCGTAGGCGCGAGCGAGTGGCGCCAGAAGAATGATGTAGGTTCTCTTACAGGTGAATTCTCGGGGGAGGACGAACCGCGTGACGCTGATGGCGTCGCCGTGCGAATGGCACGGTCGCCCGCCGCGTTGCCCAGTGTCACCTCCCGGAATGGACTGTTCCAAGGTCACTGGATTCGTCGACAGTCATGTAACGAACCGCAAGGTTCCAAAGTGGAGGAGTTGCATTATGAGGGGAAAGTTCAAGGCGGGCCTCGCGGCGTCGCTCCTCGCACTCGTGACCGGCGCGGGCCTAGCCACGCCAGCGATCGCCGGCACGACGGCCGACACGCCCCTAAACCTGGATAACGAGCAGGGCTCCCTCTGGACCTGCGCGTTCACTCCGTTCAACGCCTTCGACTCGATGTTCTCGTTCGGGACCATCTACGAACCACTGGTCTACGTCAACGCGCTCAAAAACGCGCACGAGACGCCCTGGCTCGCCACCTCCTACGCGTGGTCCAACGGCAACAAGACGCTGACCTTCAATATCCGTACCGGCGTCAAGTGGACCGACGGGAAGCCCTTCTCCGCCGCGGACGTCGTCTTCACGTTCAACCTCTTGAAGAAGTACCCGGCCCTCGACTTGAACGCCGTGTGGTCGGTGCTCGCGAGCGCGACCGCCAAGGGCTCGAGCCAGGTCGTGCTGAAATTCTCGAAGTCCGCGGTCCCGTACTTCTACTACGTCGCCGACCAGGTGCCGATTGTGCCCCAGCACCTCTGGAGCAAGATCTCGAACCCAGTGACCGACCCGATCGCCAAGCCCGTCGGGACCGGGGGCTACATGCTGAACAAGTGCACCCCGCAGAACATCCAGTGGACGGCGAACCCGAAGTACTGGCAGCCCGGGATGCCCACCGTGAAGACGCTCAACATGCCCGCGTTCCTCTCGAACAACACGGCCAACGAGTACCTCGCGACCGGTCAGTCGGCCTACGGCGCCCAGTTCATTCCGAACATCCAGAGCTACTTCGTGGCGAAGAAGGCCGG
Source organism: Acidimicrobiales bacterium (assembly GCA_025362585.1). Lineage (GTDB taxonomy): Bacteria > Actinomycetota > Acidimicrobiia > Acidimicrobiales > RAAP-2 > RAAP-2. Next base: position 6,503 of record JANYFR010000016.1, read on the forward strand.
CAACGGCTACTGGTTCCCGCCGATTGCCAACGTGTCGCTCTTCCCGAACCTCACGGCGGCGCCGCTCAACGACGTCGCCGTGCGCCAGGCCATCAGTTACGGCCTCGACCGCACGACGATCTCCAAGATCGGCGAGTACGGCTACGAGCCGGCGGCGAGCGCCACCGGCATCGTCACGCCGACCTACAAGGGGTGGTCGAACCCCGCGGCGGTCGCGGCGGCCGGCCAGAGCTACGACCCGGCGAAGGCGAAGTCACTGTTGCAGGCGGACGGCTACAAGCTCGACAGCAACGGCATCTTCAAGAGGCACGGCAAGGAGCTCGCCCTCACGGTGATCACCAACGGTGGGTACTCGGACTGGGTCGCGGCCTGTCAAGTGATGAGCCAGCAGCTCGCCAAGGTCGGCATCAAGCTGACCGTGGACGGCGTCGCCTCGACCAACTTCACGACCGACTACCTGACGGGCAAGTTCCAACTGGCCTACAACGTCGAGACCGGTGGTCCCTCGCCGTTCTACGAGTTCCGCCAGTGGCTGTACTCGAAGAACTCGGCGCCCATTGGTCAGTCGGCCGCGAGCAACTGGGAGCGCTTCAACAGCCCCGCCGTTGACGCACTGCTAAACCAGTACGGCACGACGACGAGCTCGGCGACCCAGCACTCGATCATGAACAAACTCCAGACGGTGATGGTCTCCCAGATGCCGATCATCCCGGTCCTCGAAGAGGTCGACTGGTTCCAGTTCAACACGAAGGAGTACACCGGTTGGCCGAGTGCGGCGAACCCGTACGCGCAGCCGGCCCTGTACAACATGCCCGACTGGGGCGTCGTCGTCTTGCACTTGAAGCCGATCAAGTAATCGAACGCTGGTCTGAGTCGGGGAGATGAGGTTTCTAGCTCGCCGTATTGGGTTTCTGCTCGTGGCCCTGTGGGCAGCCCTGACGGTGAACTTCTTCATCCCCCGACTCATGCCGGGCAATCCGGCGCAGGCGATGATGGCCCGCTTCCACGGGCACATCAATCCCAGCGCCATCCACGCCCTCGAAGTGGCTTTTGGCGTCAACACTCACGAGAGTCTGTTGTCGGCGTACTTTTCGTACATCAACAACACCGCCCACGGCAACCTCGGCATCTCGCTGCTGAACTTCCCCGAACCGGTCGCGACGGTCATCAGCCACGCCCTGCCGTGGTCGCTCGGGCTCGTCGGGGTGAGCACGATCCTCGGCTTTCTCATCGGCACCGTGCTCGGGGCGGTCGCCGCGTGGCGACGGGGGGGCGTGCTCGACGGCGTCCTGCCGCCGGTGTTCATCGTCGTCTCGGCCTTCCCGTACTTCTGGATTGGTCTGCTCTCGATTTGGCTCTTCGCGGTCACTCTCGGCTGGTTCCCCATTCTGGGGGGCTACACCGAAACGGCGACCCCGACGCTCACCTGGGGCTTCGTTGGCGACATCCTCTATCACTCGGTCCTGCCCGCGATGACGATCCTCATCACCTCGATCGGCGGCTGGATCCTCACGATGCGTAACAACATGATCACCGTCGTCGCGGAGGACTACGTGAAGATGGCGCGCGCGAAGGGTCTGAAACCCCGGCGGATCCTGTGGCAGTACGCCGGGCGCAACGCCATGCTGCCCAACCTGACGGGATTCGCGATGTCGCTCGGCTTCGTCATCTCGGGGGCCATACTCGTCGAGTACGTCTTCAACTACCCCGGTCTCGGCTTTCTGCTCCTCCAGGCCGTCGTCAACGAGGACTACCCGCTCATGCAGTCGCTCTTCCTGCTGATCACCTTCGCCGTGCTCATCGCGATCTTCATCGCGGACATCGCGACCGCCCTGCTCGACCCGAGAACCCGGAGTAACCCGTGAGGATCCTCCGTGCGATCCTTTCGGTCCTCGTACGGGCCGGGGCCTTCCTTCGCCGCGACCGCAAGGCGGCCGCCGGTTCGATCATTCTCTTCGTCCTGCTCGTCATCACGGCCTTCCCGAAGTGGTTCACCCCGCACGATCCGGCGGCCGAGATCTACACCCCGGGCGTGGGGCTCTCGTGGAGCCACCTGCTCGGTACGACGAGCTTCGGCCAGGACGTCTTCTCCCAGCTGGTCGCCGGCACCCGGCAGTCGGTCATGATCGCGCTCATCGTAGGCTTCATCTCCACCGTGATCTCGGTGATCATCGGGATCACCGCGGCCTACCTCGGAGGGTGGATCGACGACACGTTGTCACTTCTCACCGACGTCGTCCTCGTCATCCCGACGTTCCCACTCATCATCGTCATTGTGGGTTACGTGAAGTCGGCCGGCTTCTGGTTGATGGTCTTCGTGTTGGTCTTCACCGGCTGGTCCTACGGCGCCCGTCAGCTGCGGGTCCAGGCGCTGTCGCTGCGCAATCGCGACTACCTGCTCGCCGCCAAGGCCCGGGGCGAGTCGAGCTGGTACGTGATTGCCGTCGAACTGATCCCGCCGATGACCTCGTTGATCGTCGCCAATTTCCTCGGGGCCGCGCTCTACGCGGTGCTCGCGGCGTCGGGCCTCCAGTTCGTGGGGCTCGGGAACATCAACGAAGAGTCGTGGGGCACGATGCTGTACTGGGCCCAGAACAACGAGGCACTCCAAACCGGGCTGCCGCTCTGGGCGCTCGCCCCGGGGATCGCCATCGCGGTGCTCGGCAGTGGCCTGGCCCTGCTCAACTACGCCTTCGACGAAGTCGCGAACCCGGCGTTGCGTCCGGTGCGCGCGACCAAGGTGAAGGGAGCGCGGGTATGAGCGAGCCGATCTTGCGGGTGCGCGACCTGCGCGTCGAGTACGAGACGCCGAGCGGTCCGGCCCAGGCCGTCGAGGACGTCTCGTTCGACCTCGCGCCGGGCGAGTTCCTCGCCGTGGTGGGCGAGTCGGGCTGTGGCAAGTCGACGTTGCTCTTCGCCATTGCCCAGCTGCTCACCTACCCCGCGCGACTGGCCGGGGGCGCGGTCCTCTTCGAGGGTGTGGACTTCACGTCGCTACGGCCCGAGGAGTTGCGCGCGCGACGATGGCGCGATATTTCGGTCGTGATGCAGAGCGCCATGAACGCCCTCAACCCGACCCTCACGATCGGCGCCCAGCTCGCCGACGCCTGTCGGGCCCACACCGAATGGCCCGATGAACGGATCAAGGAGCGTTCGGCCGAGGTCCTCGCGATGGTCGCCATCGACGCCGTGCACCTGAAGAGCTACCCCTTCCAGCTCTCGGGCGGCATGCGCCAGCGCGCGCTCATTGCCATGGCGCTCCTGCTCGAGCCCAAGCTCGTCCTCATGGACGAGCCGACCTCGGCGCTCGACGTGGTGGCGCAGCGATCACTCATGAAACAGGTGGCGACGCTACGCCAGAGTCTCGGCTTCGCCGTCATCTTCGTCACCCACGACATGAGCGTCGTCGCGCACCACTCGGACCGCCTCGCGGTCATGTACGCCGGCGAGATCGTCGAACTCGGTCCCACCGGGGAGGTCTTTCACCGGCCCGAGCACCCCTACGCCAAGGGCCTGATGGAGGCCTTTCCGTCGTTGCGCGGTGAGCTCCAGCCCCTGCTCGGCATCGCCGGGAACCCCCCGTCGCTGGTGAACCCGCCGGCGGGGTGCCTCTTCGCCGCACGCTGCTCGTTCGCCAACGACCAGTGCCGCACCGTCCACCCCGAGCTCGTGGACTACGGCGATCGCGCCGTGCGGTGTCATTTGGTCGCGGAGTCGAGGGCGTGAGCGACGCGATCCTGCGCGTGACGGACCTGTCGCGACTTTTTCGCGTCGGGGGTTTTCGCGCGCGTGGCCAACTCCACGCCATCGACGACGTCTCCTTCGAGGTCGCCCCCGCCGAGATCGTCGCGCTCGTTGGTGAGTCCGGCTCGGGCAAGTCGACGATTGCGCGCGTGCTCGCGGGGCTCTACTTACCCACGAAGGGCACGATTGTCTTCGAGGGCACGGCGCTCGGCCGGCGCGACAGTCGAGCAATTCGCGGCGCCATGCCAATGGTCTTCCAGGATCCCTTCGGTTCGATCAACCCAGTCCTGCGCGTCGGTCACGGACTGCTCCGGGCGCTCAAACTGCACCGACCCGACGTCGCGCGCGCCCAGCGCTTCGACGAGGCCGTGGCGCTGGCGGAGAAGGTCGGCCTGACTCCGGGTGCGGAGGTCCTCGCGCGCTACCCCCACGAGCTCTCGGGCGGCCAGCGCCAGCGACTCGGTTTCGCCCAGGCCCTGGCGTCGCGCCCGTCGCTCATCCTCGCCGACGAGCCAGTCTCGATGCTCGACGTGTCAATCCGCATTGGGCTGCTCAATGTCATGAAGGATCTGCGCGACCACGAGAACGTCTCCATCCTCTACATCACCCACGACCTCGCCAGCGCGCGCTACGTGGCCGACCGCATGCTCGTGCTCTACGCCGGGCGCCTCGTCGAAGAGGGTTGCACCAATGAGGTCATCGCCAATCCCCAGCACCCCTATACGCGCCTGCTGATGTCGTCGGCCCCCGACCCGCGCCTCGCGCCGAACGACTTTGAGGGCGACGACCTCGGTGAACCGCCTAAGGTCATCAACCCCGGTCCGGGATGTCGCTTCGCGCCGCGCTGTCCCCTCGCGATGGATCAGTGTCTGGTGAGCACTCCCGCCATGGTCGCACTTTCGCCGACCCACGGCGCGGCCTGCTACGCGGTCGTTCCTTGAGGGACGGTCTGCTCCCGCGCCCCCAGGAGTTGACCGCGGCGTCGGGAACGATATCGTGGACGTCGCCGATTCGCCTGCGCGTCCCCGTCGAGTGGCGCTCGGTCGCCGAGACGTTCGCCACCGACCTGGCGCGCGCGGTGGGCTGGATGGTGGACATCAACGGCGACGGACCCTGGGACATTGAGCTACGTCACGTCGAGGACTGCGTCGACGAGGGCTATCGGCTCGCGGTCGACCAGACCGCGATTCTCGAAGCGGGTGACCGGGCCGGCGCCGCCTACGCGCTGACGACACTGCGCCAACTGGGGCCCGCGCAGCTCTGGTCCTCGACGCGCAGTCCTCTCGACTCGTTCGAGGTGCCCCGGGTACGCATCGAGGACGCCCCGCGCTTCGCCTGGCGCGGCGTCCATCTCGACGTGGCGCGACACTTCTTTGACGTGGCGACCGTGCGGCGCCTGATCGATCTCCTTGGCGCGCACCGGCTCAATCGTCTTCACCTCCACCTGAACGACGACCAGGGCTGGCGCGTGGAGGTGCCGGGCTGGCCACGTCTGAGCGACGTCGGGTCGCGTCGACGCTCGTCGCCGCTCGGCCACGACGACGACGGCCTCGACGACGACGTGGCCCACGCCGGCTGCTACAGCGTCACGGACCTCGCGGCGCTGCGCGATCACGCTTGTGCGCGGGGCGTCACGATCGTGCCCGAGATCGACCTGCCGGGCCACGCGCAGGCGGTGCTCGCGGCCTACCCGCAGCTCGGCAATTCACCCGAGCCTCTCGAAGTTTGGACGCGCTGGGGGATCTCTCCGCACGTAATGAACGTCTCCCCGGCGGCCCTCGACTTCACCGAGGAGGTGGTGCGCTTCGTCGCCGGACTGTTTCCGTCGAGCCCCGTGCACATTGGTGGTGACGAGTGCCCGACGCACGAGTGGGAGTCGAGCCACGCCGCGAAGAGGGTGATGGAGGAACACGGCTTCGTCGACGCACGCCAACTGCAGGGACTCTTTAGCGCGCGTTTGGCCGCGGCGCTGCACGCTGACGGTCACCCGGTCGTGGCCTGGGACGAGGTGCTCGACGCCGAGGTGCCCGAGGACACCGTGGTCATGGCGTGGCGCAGTCCCTCCAAGGGCGAAGAGGCGGCTCGGCGGGGTCTCGACGTGGTGATGGCCCCGATGCAGTTCCTCTACCTCGACTGGTTGAACAGCGCCGCCCCCGACGAGCCGGTCGCCCAGGCGCCGGCGCCCTACGTCACGACGTGGGAGAAGGTCTACCGTTACTCGGTGATTCCCCTGCACCTCGAGCCCGAGTTCCACCGCCGCGTGCTCGGCGCCCAGGCCCAACTCTGGAGCGAGTACATTGCGACGCGCGACCACCTCGACTACATGGCCTTCCCGCGTCTCTGCGCCTTCAGCGAGGTCGCCTGGGGGACGGCGACCACGCTCGACGACTTTCGACCTCGACTCGAGATCCACCTCGAGCGCCTCGCCGCAATGGGCGTCGCCTACCGGCCCCTCGATCCGGTCTGATGTCCGACGCCACGACGATGACCTTGATGAGCGACGCGCTCGACGTCCCTTCGAGCGAGGTGCTCGATCGCCTGCGCCACTTCAGCGCGGCGGCCCTTCGCACCGCCCTCGTCGATCGTGGCCTCAAGGTCGACGAGGTCGCCGAGATCGTGGCGCACTGGGACGACTTTCGACGAGACGACGTCTTCGTTGCGCTCCTCGCCGCCCTGGTCGCGACCGTCGAGCGCCAGCGCGGCGACGTCGACGCGCCGATCTCCATCTGGTCCGACCTCGAGGAGGGACCGAGTGGACGACTCTTGTACTTCTACCTGTTCGCACTCTGCGCGCCCGACACGGCTCAGTTCCTGCGCGCCGCGGGATGTCCCGAACCGGTAATCGAGCGAACGCTCGGCGATCTCGGGCGCCACGCCGACATCCATCGACGTAAGCACGGCACCACGGGCGTCGACGCCGGGTGGTGGATGCTCGTGACGTTGCGCGGCGAGCTGGTGCACGTCGGGAGTCTCCAGTTTCACTCGGTGAACCTCGGCGTCGGCACCCTGTCGCCGTCCCCCTGGTTCGGCGCCGACGAGATTGCGGGACTCGGCGTGGGCTTTCGTCACGGCGACCCCTCAGTCGGCGTGCACATCCCCGAGGGGGCCCGTCTCGGCCGTGACGATCTCGACGCGACCTTCGACCACGCTCGCGCGCTTCTCGGCTCGATCTGGCCCACTCAGCAGCGACGGCTCGCCACCTGTCAGTCGTGGATGCTCGACGACCACCTGGCGATGTACCTCAAGCCCGACAGCAACATCATTGGCTTCCAGCGGCGTTTCACGTTGCTCCCGGCCTGGGTCGACGACGACGGGGACACCCTCGAATTCATCTTTCGACGTCCCGGCATCGCCCTAGGCGATCTGCCCCGCGCGACGACCCTGCAGCGGGCCATCCTCGAAGTGCTCGAGACGGGCGGCCACTGGCGCGCGAGGTCCGGCTGGCTCGATTTCGACGGCCTCAACATTACCGACGTGA
>JANYFR010000053.1 GCA_025362585.1 Acidimicrobiales bacterium
GGCAGACGCGGCCAGCAGCTCGGAAAACTCCCGACGATCTCGTAGCCATCCTTTCGTGCGGCTACTGCTCGGGTATGTGCTAATTCAAACACCCCCTCTCGTTGAGAGGGGGTGTTTGCTTGGTGGCGGGGGCAAGATTTGAACTTGCGACCTTCGGGTTATGAGCCCGACGAGCTACCAGACTGCTCCACCCCGCGATGCAAATACCATTATATCGCAGTCGCCGATGAGTGATGTAGGGTGCCGGCCCATTGCCCTGCAAAACGGTTCAGTGCCCGACGACCCGCCGAACGCATTCAGTGCACTGGCGACAGCGACGATTCCTCTCGCATGATCGATAAGAGTCCGATGTCGGGAATCTGCTGACGGTCCAGGTGCCTAAATATACGTCGTCAATCAGTTCTGCCCGTGTCCGATGGTCACAGCACCGCGTCATTCCGCTATCGACCCGCAAAGGTTGTCGAACACGCCGAGGGCGGGGTTCGTTCATCGCACCCGTCGCTCGCGCGACATGGTGAAGGGGAACTATCCCTTCTTCTTGATCGTCGTCGTGGTCGTCGAGGTTGTCGAGGTGGTCGACTTCGGGCTCGAGCCCGTCAACGCCGTCTGGGCCAGCGTGAGATCGCGGTTCATTGCGTTCACTTGGGCCTGGTAGGCCCCGAGATTGCCCGCCGCGAGGGCGCCCTGCGCGGAGGTGTAGGCCGCGGAGGCCTGTTGGAGGTAGAAGGCCGCGCTCTGACCGGTCTTGTTGCCGGTGCCCCCGGTCCTCTTGATCGGCGTGATGTTCGCGCCGAGCACGTCGGAGAGCGCGCCAGCCAGCGTCGGCTCGATGCCGACCTGCTGATTAAAGACCGCAATCACGTAGCGCAGCTGGGGCAACGGGTTCGACGTGCTCGTCACGTACAGCGGGCGAATGTAGAGGACGCTCTGATCGAGCGGCACCATCAGGTTGTTACCCAAGAGCACCAGACTGCCGTGCTGGTCGAGCAGGGTAATGGTCTGGGCCGCCTTGGTGTTCTGCTGGATCTCGGAGTCGGCCTGGACCGGGCCGGTCACCGACGTCCCGCGTGGGGTCACGTACACGTTCAGGTGGCCGTAGTCGGTCGAATCGGACGTGGCGACCATGAACGCGGTGAGGCCCTGGACCGTGGAGGAGTTGCCCGCGGGCACGAACGCCACGGACTCGAGCAGCTGCTGATGGTTGGTCTGGGGTAGCGAGCCGACCTGGTAGATCGGGTTCATCGGCGCGAGCGCCGACGAGGTCACCGCGCCGGTCGCGTCGGTCGTCTGGGTCTTGTTGAGCGACTGACTGGGCGTGCCCGAGCCGGTCGTCGGGGAGATCTCCCAGCGGTCCGACGCGTTGTAGAAGGCCGAGGCCGCGGTGATGTGGTAGCGCCCGAGGGTCGCGGCCTGCACCGAGAAGATATCGGTCGGGTATCGCAAGTGCGACAGGATCGCCGAGGACATGTCGCTCATGGGGTGAAACATCGTCGGGAACGCCGCGCGGTAGGCCTTCAGGATCGGATCGTTGGGGTCGGCCGCGTAGAACGTCATGCCCCCGGTGTAGGCGTTCACGACGACCTTCACCGAGTTGCGCACGTAGTTGAAGCTGCCCGGGAGTCCCCCCATCGAGGCGTTGAGGCCCGAGGCGTTCTGGCTGTAGGGGAACTGGTCCGTCGTCGTGTAGCCGTCCAGGACGTACTGCAGTTGGCCGTTGGCGATCACGGCGTAGGGGCGGGCGTCAAAGGAGAGGAAGGGGGCGGCCTTCTGGACCATCTCGGCGACGTCGCGCACGAAGAGGACCCGGCTCTTGGAGTTGATCTGGTTCGAGATGAGGAAGTTGAAGTCGCCGAGGCGCAGCGCGAAGGCCAGACGGCTGAAGATGCTCCCCACGGCGACCCCGCCGGTACTCGCGTAGTGGGTCTCGACGGGCTGGCCGGCGTTGCGCCCCGAGTTGACCTGATAGTCGAGTTCGGCCTGCTTGGAGTTGGCGACCACCCAACCGGGGTCGTTGATGCCGAAGTAGATCGCCGGCTGGGTCAGCACCGGCATACCGCTCGTCGAGGACGGCGGCACGTTCGAGACCACGAAGACCGGGTTGCCGGTGTTGGCGTCGACGGTGTTCGCCGCGACGACCGCCGCGCCGATGCCGTGGGTGTACTGCAGGTGTTGGTTGACCCAGCTCTGGCTCGGCAGGCTCGACGTGTTCAGTTGGCGCGCGCCGATCAGGACCGGCGTGAGCTTGTTGTCAATGAAGTACCGATCGACGGAGAGCGTCGAGAACGTGTAGTACGAACGGATGGACTGGCGGCGCGTGACCGTCGCCAACGCGATGTCGCTCGCCGGGTCCCACAGGCGAATGTTGTTGAGCGTCGCGGTGTCGGCCTTGATCGTGGCGTTCGAGATGTTCGTCGAACCGGCGAAGGTGTGGACCAGCACGTTGTCGAGCTTGTAGGCCTGGCGAGTGCTCTCGATGTTGCGTTGGATGTAGGGGGCCTCGAGCGAGTCCTGGTTGGGGCTGACCTTCAGGGCCTGGAGGATCGTCGGGTAGAGCACGCCAATCACGAGGGCCACGAAGACCCAGAGTCCGACGGCGACCGCCGGCAGCGACCAACCGCGCAGGCGCACGTTCGCGAGCAGGATCAACGCCGCGGCCAGTGACAGGTAGAAGAGAATGGTCAGGGCCGGCATCCGGGCGTGGACGTCGGTGTAGCCCGCACCCTGGACGTAGCCGTTGGACGAGTTCACGAGCTCGAACTTCGCAATGACGTAGCCCGCGGCCTTCATCAGGGCAATGCCTGCGCCGATGAGCGAGAGGTGGGCCTTCACTCGGGGGGCGACGCGCGGACTGACGCGCGTCGCGCGGATGCCGCCGTTCAGGTAGTGAAAGCCGGTGGTGACGACGAGGGCCACGATGAGCGTGACGAGGAGCCAGGTGACCACGAACGAGACGAACGGGAGGGTGAAGACGAAGAAGCTGACGTCGCGGTGAAAGAGGGGGTCCTTCACGCCAAAGGGCTGATTGTTGGCGAAGAGCAGGTACTTCTGCCACTGGCCGGTCGCGTTCAGTCCGCCGATGATGCCCATCGCCAGCGCGATGGCCGCGTAGATGCGCTTGGCGTAGGGGCGCACCAGGTTCTGGAACCGGCGCACGATCTCGTCCTCGGGGTCAAAGGAGAGGTCGCGCGCCCCGAAACGGTCGGTGAGCAGGAGGTTGCCCCACATGATAAAGAAGAAGACCGCGCCGAAGATGAGCCCGAGGCCGACCTTCACCACCAACAGCGTCGAAAAGACGCGGCCCAGGCCGACCGACGAGAACCACATCTGGTCGGTCCAGAGGACCGCGAGGTTACGCAGCGACAGGAAGCCGATCAGCAGGACGCCGAAGGCGCCACTAATCCAGAAACGGCGTGACAGACGACCGAGGCGGCGCGGACGCGGGGGTAGGTCGGTCGGGCTACGCACAGTGCGAGCCTAGAGCAGTTCTTATACCGCGACGACGGCGCAGGCGCAGCCCGCGTGCAGGGGCGGGTAGGCCGAGCCGCTCGGAAAGGGCTGGCCCGCGGGCCGTTCGCCCGACGCGGCGTCGAGCGCGCACGCGTCGCACGGTGCGTCGTTGGGCGCCGCGAAGAAACGAATCGAGCGACCGTGGGAGGCGGCGACGACGCCGAGGTGGAAGGCCCGGCGCGCCGCGTCGGTGCAGAGGCGCTCGACGCGCGCACCACGCCACTCCCTGTAGGACGCGTTGGCCCGCTCCGGTCCGTCACCGCTACCGTCGGCGAGGATGCGCTTGCGCAGCGCCAGCACGATCGTGACCGCCAGATCGGCGGCGCAGTCCTGCAGCGCGGGGCGACTGACCTGGGTCGGGGCGACGCCGGCCTCGTCACTGGCGAACTGGACACCCGCGGCGGCGGCGTCGATCAGCGCGTCGAGCGACGCGTCGGCGTAACGGGCCCGTTGGTCGTGTTCGTCCTCCAACTCGGTGGTAATCATGGCCTTCACGTCGCGCAGGCGCTCGAGCATGATGTTCTGATCGTCCTGCAGGGCGCGCTTCACCTTTCTCGTCAAGACCGCGAGCGACTCGTCGAGGGCCGCGTCACGACGCGTGAAGAGTTCCCCGATCGCGCTCGAGGGCTTCGCGGGCGACACCGGTGCGACGCGACGAGGCGCCTGCGCCGTGGCGCCGCGCTCTTCCAGAGAGGCCTTACGCAGTCGCGCGAATATCTCGTTGACGACGTCGGTCCCCGACGTGTCGTCCTCGAGACCCGACTCGGGACTCACGTCATCGCCCTCGCGAGGCGCTCGGCGAGTCCTCACCTTGGATTCGGGCGCCGCGACCGGTGCCGACGCGGGCGCTGCCTCCATGGGCGCGTCGCCCGGTTCGTGGACCTGGAGCTCGGGCACGGCGCGCAGCGGCGTGCCGGCGAGCAGCTCCTCTTCGGTTGGCTCGGGTGACGGCTGCACGTGTCGCAAGGCTTCGAGCGCCGCGCTGCGCGCGACCTCGTCGGAGTTGTTGATGCCCGACAGCACGGTCTCGACCTGGTCGAGCAGGGACGACACGAACGAGCCGAGGGTGTCGCGCGCCGCGCGCAACTGTTCGATCTGTAGGTGGAGCGCTTTACGTTTCACGCTGAGGTCGTTCAGCACCACCTTGCGAGCCTCGCTCGCCTGCTCGACGGTCGCGCGACCCTGCTCGCGGGCGTGCTCGACCAGCGCCTCGCCATTCAACTTCGCCGACTCCACGAGCCGTTCCGCCGCGAGCCGGGCGTCGTGGTCAATCTGCGTGGCAGTGTTTTCCGCGTCGGTGATCAACGCCGTGGCGCGCTCCTGGGCCTCGATAAGGTGCGTGGCGCCACGCTGCTGGCTCTCGGTGAAGACCTGGGCGCTGCGCTCTTGGGCTTCGGCGGTGACTCGACCGGCCTCTTCGTGGGCCGAGCGCAAGATCGCCGCGCTCTGGGCCCCGAGGGCGCTCGCCAGCGTCGCCTCGTCAAAGGTGGGATTGGCCTCTCGGCGGTGGGCCTCGCTCAGCTGGTCCTGGAGCTCGCGAATGCGTGACTCGAGGTGGCCCATCTCGCGAGCGACCGCCTCGAGGTGCACGCGAACTTCGTTGGGGTCGAGACCGCCCTTGCGAATAGTGGCGAAGTTCGTGCGCGCGACCTCGAGGGACGATTGACGCGCGGTGGAGAGAATTCGGCGTTCGTCCATTCCTTAAAGACTACGGCGTGGCGCGAGGCAGCATTGGCTTAGTGGGGCGTAGTGAAGGGCCGTGGAGCGTCGCCGCCGATGGCTCGTAGGTCGTGCAACGCCTGGGCGAGGCTGGTGACGCCGATTACCTTCAGTCCCGGTGACGCCGCCGCTCGGGCGGTGGCGACCTCGATCTGGGGAACGAGGAAGTACGTCGCCCCGGCACGTTGCGCCGCGACCGTCTTCTCCGCCACACCGCCCACGTCGCCCACCGACCCGTGGACGTCAATGGTGCCCGTCGCGGCGACCACGTGGTGGCCGGTCAATGATCCGCGACTGAGTTGGTCGATGAGCGTCAACGCCATGGCCAGTCCCGCCGACGGACCGCCAATGTTGCTCGTGTCAATACTTACGGTCGCGGGAAGGGCGAAGTGCAGACCGTCTTTGACCGCGACCCCGAACCACGACCGACTACGCCCGGTGACGCCCGCGCAGCTCGAGGGCCCACTCAGGTAGTTCGGAATGGCCATCGTCGTGATGGTGCGCGTCCGCGGTACGCCGATGGTGATCACGCCTGACGCAGAGATCTTCGCGTGCGCGACGCCCACGTGGACGACCGTGCCGGGCATCAACGCGTGGACCTTCTTGATCAAGGAGCAGGTCGAGTCGACCGCGACGCCGTTGATCGACACGATTTCGTCGGCCACGTTGATGCCGGCCGCGCGGGCCGCCGACGGCACGTTCACCGACGTGACGACGGCGCCAGTGAAGCTCGTGGGCGTCGTCCATCCCAGCGCGTGGAACGCGGCGACCTCCGCCGCCCGTTTCGAGTCGCTCATCTCGAGGTAGCCCTGCGCGAGGAGTTCGTCGGCCGGCACGCCCGGACTGGTCAGCGCGTCGGCGGGAATGAACTCGACGTGGGACTGCAGGTGCAGGGTCAGCCACTGCAGCGCGGTCAGATTCTGCAGGTAGACGTCGGTCAGCATTATCCGGTCACGGTGCGTGTCGGTGCCCACGCCGCTGATTTTCACGAGCGGAGCGACCGGCGTGGCCTGTCCGGGCGTGAGGGCGTACTGCGAGATATTCCAGCGACCGAGCCCGATCACCGCGGCGAGCACGACCACCAGTACGACGAGGATCGCGCGGAGTCGCCCCGGACCCCGGGCAGGTGCTGAGATGGGGTCGTGAGTAATGATCCAACGCTAGCGGAGACGATTGACGAATCCCTCTTGCGCGCGGGCTTCGCGATGGGTCCCGACTTCGAGCGAATCCTTCGCCAGAACCTCCACGCACGCGACGGGCGCCACCGGGTACTGGCGCTGCGCGGTGCGGTGCGCCAGGCGCTGATGGGTAGCCCCGACTGGCTCGAGGTGCTGACGGACCGCGACGTCGACGTGCGCCGTGAGGCCCTCGCCCAACTGGCCTACGTCGGTGACGTTGACGAGTCCGTCCTTCGAGTTATGGTGCAGCTGCTCGACGACGCGGACCCTCTCGTCGTGGACGCGGTGGCCTTCGCCCTCGCCGAGCACCTCTACGTCGACGCCGTCGAACGGCTGAGCCAGGTGGCGTCCTCGCACGACGATGCGCGCTGTCGCGAGTCCGCGGTCGCGGCGCTCGGCGCAATCGGCGACGACCGCGGACGCGTCGCCGTACTTCGCGCGCTCGACGACAAGGCGCCGGTGCGTCGTCGGGCAATCGTCGCACTCTCGAACTTCGAAGGTCCCGACATCGACGAGGCCCTGGCGCGCGCGAGCGAGGATCGTGATTGGCAGGTTCGAGCGGCGGTCACCCAGTTGCGATCCGAGGACGACTAGCGGTCGGCGTTGCGAAACAGGGCGTAGAGCGAGGACATCTCCTCGAGGCAGAGTTGTAGTCCCTTGATGACCACGACGTCCGGTTCGTCGGCGACGCGAACGTCGACACCGGTGCTGGTGGCGACCAGTCCGGCCAGGTCGCTCAGTCGTGCGTGGCCGCCCACCAGGGTCAGTCCCCGGGCGCTGACGTCCTGGGAAAGATCGGGCGGCGCGTCACCGAGACACTCCTGGATCATGCGCACCGTCGTCACGACGACGTCGTGCACGGCGCTGTTAACGAGGTCGGCGTCGACGTCGACCTCCACGATCTCACCGCGGTCGACGGTGCGCGCGAGGACGACCTCGGAGTGGCCGCGACTCTCGCCGGTCGCCGAGGCCAGCGTGATCTTCAGTTGCTCGAGCACCGCGGGCGCCACGACGACTCCCAACTTCAGTCGCAGCAGCGTCGCGATCGCGACGTCGAGATCGTTGCCGCCCTGGCGTCGTGCGCTGCCGGTGACAATGCCGCCGAGCGAGATCACCGCCGCCTCGGAGGCGCCCGCGCCGAGCAGCGCCACCGCGGAGCCGACGGGGTCCTGCACGGGAAGGCCGAGGCCGATCGCCGCGGCGATCGGCGCCTCGATGAGACTGACCTCGCGCGCGCCGGCCTGAATGGCGGCCTGGCGAAGGGCCCGGCGCTCAATGGACGTCGCCAGAGAGGGCACGCTCATCACCACGCGCGCCCGGCTCAGCTTCGAGATGCCGGCCCGCTCGAAGAGCCCGGCGATTAACCGGGCCGTCACGTCGAAGTCGACCGTCGCGCCCTGGGCGAGTGGTCGAAAGACGACGACGTGGCGCGGCGTGCGCGCGACCATGTCGAGCGCCCCGTGCCCAACCTCGACGACCGAGCCGGAATTGGTATCGATCGCCACCATTGTCGGCTCGTCGAACAGGATGCCGCGCTGGGACGTGGCGAGGCGCGATGAGGAGGTCCCGATGTCGAGCGCAACGTCCAGCGGCATGAAGAGAAATGATAGGGCGACCGTCACCAGGTCCCCCTTGGAAACTAGCCTTCACTAAGTGAATGGCCGCAGACCGATCGAATGGTGGCGTGCCCGACGAAGCCGGACGCCGCCGCCCACAGAGGCGAGGAGCTGGGTCCACCCCAGCGAACTCCCGAGTTTTCACACCCTCCCCTCGACGCCGGTCTGGTCCATCAACTCACGGGCCGCGCGCGTGGTCGCGGTCATGATGGCGATCGCGCTCGTCGCCGGCACGATCGGGCTGCTCATTGCGAAGAACGCCAGTTCCACCGAGACCCCGCTGCCCGCCCACATCGCCACCACCCTCGCGGCGCTGCCGGCGAACAGTCGCGTCGCCGCCGACCATACCGTGAATCTGACGATCACCACGCCGCACCACGTGACGACCGTCGCCGCGATGGTCCTGCCCAACAACCTCGCCGTGACGACCTCGCCGATCCCCGCGACGGCGCGCATTCGCGGCACGATTCCCGGACACGTCAACTTCCCGGTCCACTGGATCGGTCACGACCAGGTGATGGGTTTCACCATTGTGCGTCTCGGCATCAGCGTCCCGGCGCTGCAGTTCGCGCCGATGCCGGCGTCGGCGTCGGTGGTCGCGGTCTCGCCGATCCTCCAATCAGCGACGAAGTCGCCGCAGTTCGCCTGGGCCGACACCGTCCTCGGGGACCCCACCATCAACGCAACGGGCGTGATCAGCTACCTCGCCACGGCCTCGGACGCCGACACCAACGGCTTCGTTGACGCGATCGCCGTCAACCAGAAGGGCCAGGTGGTGGCGGTGCTCTCTACGGGCCACCTGTGGTACTCGGCGCAGTTCGTCGCGCGCGTTGCCTCCATCGTCGCCACCGGACGGGGCTGCCATTCGAGCCTCGGGATCGTCGGCGTCACCGCCCAGGGCGGTGGGGTCCAGGTGCAGCGGATCGTCCCCAAGACGCCGGCCCAATGGCGCCTGCGCCACGGCGACGTCGTCACGGCGTTCAACGGCAAGAACACCGACACTTTCAATTCGTTATTGACCGAGCTCTACCTGACGCCGGCCTTTTCGAGTGCCCGGGTCACCTTCGTGCGCGACACGACGATCCACCACGCCGTCATGACCCTCGGCTGCGCGCTTTAAGTTGGGAACGTGAGCGACAATCCCTTTGGCGGCATGTTCAACGACATCTTTTCGCTCCTCGGCCAGCAGGGCCCCGACGCGTGGTTCACCACCGCCACCCAGCTGGCGCTCAACATCGCGAGGGGCACCGACGGCGACCCCAATCCCCTGCCCATTGAACGCCAGCGACTCGAAGAGCTCGCCCCGCTCGTCGGACGCCACGTCGACGCCCTGCTCGGCGTCTCGCTCGACGCGTCGGTCACCGCCGTCAATCGCTCGGCCCTCACGACCGCGGCACTCGCGCAGTGGCGTCCGTTGATGGAGCCGCTCGTCGCGGGCAGCACCCAGGGGCTCGAGGTCGACACCACCGACAATCCGATGATTGCCCAGATGGCCGCGACCCTCGGTCCCCTCTTCGCCGGCTTCCAGATGGGCTCGGTCGCGGGCCACTTCTCCGAGCGGGCCTGGTCGCTCGCCGCACTCCCGCTCCCCCGTCTCGACCACGAGCGTCTCCTCGTCGTGAACAACCTCAAATCCTTCGCCGAGTCCTGGTCGCTCGAGAGCGACGAGGTCTACGTCTTCGCCCTCGCCCAGGAGTTCCTCGCCTCACTCGTGCTCACCCAGCCCGGCACCGGCGACGCGCTGCGCGCCCTCCTCATCGACGCCGTGCGCGAAGCGACCTCGGCCCAGGGCGATCTACTGCAGCGCCTCCAGGGGATGGTCAACCCCGAGGACCTGAACGAACTGATGAACAACCCCGAGTCCCTGCTCGACGCCATCGAGATGCCCGACGAGACCGACGCCACGCGGGCGATCAACGCCGCCGCGAGCGTGCTGCTGGCCTTCTTTGACGCGGCGGCGCGCGAGATCACCGAATCGATCCTCGGCCCGCGTCCGACCCTCGTCGAGGCCCACCGTCGCCACCGGCGCAGCGACGCGCGCGGCGAAGACGCCGCGGCCGCGCTGTTTGGCATCTCGACCCAGGGCGCCCACCACGACGCCGCGGCGGCATTCGTCGAAACGCTGCAGGCGCAGTACACGCTTCGGGTCTTTGACGCGCTACTGCGCGTCGATGGACTGCCGAGCGTGCACGAACTCGACCACCCCGCGGACTGGTACGAGCGCGTCACCAGCTCGCCCCTGGCCTAGACCTCTTCGTCGTACCCGAGGTTCCACTCGACGAGCAGATTCTCACGCTCGGCGTCGCGGTTGACCCGTTCGCGATTGCGCCGGAACTGGGGGTCGTGGGGCGGGAGGAAGCGCAGGCGAGCGTCGATCCGGTCGACGAAAGCCTGGATCTGCTCCTCGTCGCCAAAGACCATCCGGCACTCCCAGTGGGGGGCCACCGGGCCGAGGTAGACAACTTGTACGTGACCGACGGGGTCGACGACCTCGGTGGTCTCAGTGGTCGGGACCTGGCTCACGGTGCTCCTTTGGCGTACCTCAATGTTGCAGGGGCCCATTCTACTGATTGGCGACCCAGTGACCGGCTGGTCTGTGAGAGTCCTGAGAGTTAACGCCAAGTGCACATTTGAGCGTACCGTTATGAGATTGCAACACAAACTGTCGCTACTGTGCAGTGAAGGACACCCGAGGAGGGCAGATGGGCACAGAGTGGATGGCAGACGGCAAGTGTCGTGACTACCCCGCAGGTACCTGCTTTCCCCGCGACGGCGTCGGCGTCATCATCGCCCAGCGGATCTGTGCGCAGTGTCCGGTGGCGAGCCAGTGCCTCGAGTACGCGCTCGACAACCACATCGACCACGGCATCTGGGGTGGTCGCAGTGAGCGCGAACGGCGCCGCATCTTGCGCGAACGTCGCCGTCGTCGCATCTCGAATACCGACGCCCACTGAGCGTCCACGAGAACGTGTTCGAGTGCGTCGTCAACATCTCGGAAGGACGCGACCTCGCGTTACTCGATGAACTGGCGAACTGCGCCCAGCTCTCGCTGCGCGACCGCCATAGCGACGCCTTCCACCACCGCTCTGTCTTCACACTGATCAACCAGCCCGAACCGCTCCTCGAGGACTTGCGCGGACTCGTGCACGGCGCCTTCGACCGCCTGGATCTGCGCACCCATCACGGCGTGCATCCGCGCTTTGGCGTCGTCGACGTCGTTCCGTTCGTCGCCCTCGACCGCGATCGGCGCCAGGTGGCACGCGCGATGCGCGACGACACCGCGCGCTGGATCGCCGCGACGTTCGCGGTGCCCACCTTTCTCTACGGTCCCTTCGGCGTGACGACGCGCACGCTGCCCGAGGTGCGCCGCGACGCGTTCGCCACCATCGGGCCCGACTTCGGGCCCTCGGTGCCGTCGCTGCGTCTCGGCGCGACGGCCGTCGGCGCCCGTCCCGTGCTGGTCGCCTGGAACCTGTGGCTACGCGGCGTCAGCGTGAAGGAGTCGCGCGAGATCGCCTCGGCGGTGCGCCAACCGGCGGTGCGCGCCATGGGCTTCGACCTCGGCGAATTCACCCAGGTCAGTTGCAACCTGATCGATCCTACGAACGTCGCGCCCTCGGACGTCTACGACGAGGTGCAACGGCTGCTCCCGGAAGGCGGCGAGATCGCGCGCGCCGAGTTGGTCGGCCTCGTGCCCGCCAGCGTGCTGAATCGTGAGGACGTTGATCGGTGGGACGAATTGGGAATCGGCCCCGATCAGACCATCGAGAGCCGACTCTAGGCGCCAACCCCGTCACGCCACGGGCGCCACGCAAGGGAGTCGCGCGTCCTCTGGCATAGTTGGCACCATGGTGCCCGATCGCTACACCCACGGACACCACGAATCGGTGTTGCGCAGCCACCAGTGGCGCACCGCGAAGAACTCGGCGGCCTTCGTGTTGGCGCACCTGCGAGCCGACGACACGCTCCTCGACGTGGGCTGCGGTCCCGGCACGGTCACCCTCGACCTCGCGAACTGGGTCACCACCGGCGACGTGGTGGGCGTCGACCTCTCACCCGACGTGGTCGACGTCGCGCGAGGGGCGAAGGACGCGTCGAATCGAACCAACGTCCGCTTCGAGGTCGGTGACGTCTACGACCTGGCCTTCGCGGATGACAGTTTCGACGTGGTCTACGCCCACCAGGTGCTCCAACACCTGAGCGACCCGGTCGGCGCACTGGGCGAGATGCGCCGGGTGCTGCGCCCGGGAGGACTCGTGGCCGTGCGCGAGAGCGACTACGGCGGTTTCACCTGGGCCCCCGACGACCCGCGCCTCGACCGGTGGATGTCGATCTACCAAGCGTTGACGGTGATCAACCACGCCGACGCGAACGCCGGGCGGCACCTGTCCGCCTGGGTCCGTCGTGCCGGTTTCGCGACGCCCGAGGTCTCGACCTCTAACTGGACGTTCTATCGGCCCGAGGACCGCGCGTGGTGGGGTCAACTCTGGGCCGACCGGGTCCGCCACAGCGAGTTCGCCCGCCAGAGCGTGGCGGCGGGACTCACGAACCCAGCGGAGCTCGACGGAGTGGCCGAAGCCTTCCTCGCGTGGGCGCGCGACGTTGACGGATTCTTCAACCTGGTCCACTCCGAGGTACTGGCCCGAAAGTGACGGGGGTGGCCGAACGGTGACCGGGGCGTCGCCGCTCGTGAGCTCGTCGGGTCAGCTGGCCTGCGCGCGGCGCTCGATGGCGCGCGCGCGGCGCAGGCGGCGACGCTCGCGTTCGCTCATCCCGCCCCAGATGCCGAACTTCTCGCCGTTGTCGAGCGCGTACTCGAGACAGTCCTCGCGGGCCACGCACCCGCGACAGACCTCCTTCGCCTCCCGGGTCGAGGCGCCGCGCTCGGGAAAGAAGAGGTCGGGGTCGACGCCCATGCAGTTGGCGCGGGCCTGCCAGCCCCGATCTTCCATGCCACTCATGAGTTCCACGATTTCCACGTTGCATTCCTCCCCGAAGTGGTTC
Organism: Acidimicrobiales bacterium; assembly: GCA_025362585.1. Lineage (GTDB taxonomy): Bacteria > Actinomycetota > Acidimicrobiia > Acidimicrobiales > RAAP-2 > RAAP-2. The sequence continues at coordinate 13,025 of JANYFR010000053.1, forward strand.
TCACCACCGTTGTAATTACAACGGTGTCATTGTTGCGGGGTTTTTGACAAAAAGCAAATGGAAATATAAAAAGTCCTGATGGACCTAGTTTTCGGAACGCTCAACTCGCGCGGCGGTGCTTGACGAAGTCGTCGAGGGCGTACGTGCCGAGATCGTCAACGTCGGTGTAGAAGAGTCGTCCCCGATTGACGCGGGCGATCTGTTCGACGAAGGGGAACTGGCTTCGTTCGATGTCGAGGGCGAAGGTATTGATGGTGATGCCGGCCTTGGTGCAGCGCAGCACCTCGGCCATTGTCTTTTCCAACGTCTCCTGGACCGGGGGCCACGAGAAGAACGGCTCGCCGTTGGCCATCAGGTGGGCCGTGGGCTCGCCGTCGGTCACCACCACGATCTGGCGCTCCCCGCGCTCGTTGCGCATGAGGTGACGTGACAGCGCGAGAGCGTGCTGGAGGTTGGTGCCGTAGGCGTAGTCGATCGCGAGGGCCGGGATGTCCTCGATCTTGAGCTCTTGGGCGGTCTCGCCGAAGCCCACCACCGCGACGAAGTCGCGGGGAAACTTCGAGCGAATGAGCGAGGTCAGCGCGAGGACCATCTTCTTGGCGGGCACGAGGTTGCTGCGCATGGCCATCGACAGCGAGAGGTCGATGGCGAAGACCGTCGCCGAACGGCGCGTCGACTCGAACTCCTCGACCTCGAAGTCGTCGGCGTGCAGCTTCACTGGCGTGCCCGGCCCCTGACGCAGCACCGCGTTACGCAGGGTCTTGGCGAGGTGCAGGGCAAACGGCTCGCCCGGCGCCCAAGGCTTCGAGCTCTCCTCCCGGTCGCCGCCGCGCGAGACCGTGGCCTCGCGATGCGCGCCGAGTGTCGGCGAGTCGCGCAACTGGGCGAAGAGGGCCTTCAACGCACTCTGGCCAATCTGGCGGACCCCCTTGGGCGTCAAACGCAACTGACGGCCCTGGCGGTCGACGAAGCCCTCCTCCTTCAGTGCCCGCAGGGCCTTCTGCAGGCGCGCCACGTGCTGGGCCGCGTCGTCGCCGAGGTTTCGCCGCACCGACTCGATGTCCACTTCGGGCAGACCCTGGGACGGGCCGGCCCGACCGAGGAACTCCTCGAGTCCCTTTAGTTCGCCGAGCTGCTCGGCGACCGAGGCGGCCTGATTGAAGGGAGAGCCGTTGTTGCCCCGCATCCGGTGGGCCCGATTCCAGTCGAGGTCCGGGGTCGCCAGGCGCAGGTTCGACACGAGTCGATTCATGGAGAAGTTCAACTCCATGTTCTGCATCATCTCTTGGAACATCGAACGCAGCTCACTCTGCTGCTCGGACGATAGGGAGTTGAACATCGCCTCGGCGGCGGCGGCCCGTTCGGCCATCTGGCGCACGACGTCCTCGAGCGTCTCGGCGCCCGGGAAGAAGTCACCGAACCTCTCCATGAAGTTCTCGAAACTCGGGTCGAGTTCCTCGCCCCGGCGGTCCTGCTCGATCATCGTCGAGAGCGCGTCCATCATGTCACGCGTGCGCGCCAGTTCCTCGGGGTCGGGTCGACCCATGAACTCCTTGCTCTGCTCGAAGTAGGTGTCGAGCACGTCACGCTCGAGCTCACTGAGCAACTCCTCGAACTGTTCGCGCGCCTCGGACGACACGAACTCGTAGTTGCGGTAGTTGCCCAGCCGTTCGGGCAGCCGGTCACTCATCAGTTCGCGCTGCATGCGCCGCTGCTCGACGAGGTCGCGCGTGACCTCCTGGCGACGAACGTCGTTCGAGGCCTCGGCGCCCGCGAGCAGTGCGTCGAGCTCGTTGGTCTCGGTCGCCTCAATCTGGTCGAGCCAGTCGCGGTACCGCTGCAGCTCGCCGTCGGGGTCGGCCTGGCTCTCGAGCTCGCGTCGCCGCGCGCGGGTCTGCTCGAGTAGGTCGCGCAGTCCCTCGACGCGCTCACCGTCGTTGGTCGTGAAGCCCTCGCGCAACAGCCGGTCCATTGCCTCGTCGAGGTCGCCGTGCTCCATGAAGTCGTCGGCGAGCAGCGCCAGCATCTCTTCGACGTCGAGGTCGTTCGCGTCGTCGTCGTCGCCGAATCGTCGAAAGCCGTAGCGGACCGGCACTACCGGTTCCTCGAGCGGTACAGGGCCCTCGCACCCGACGCGTCCTTGGCCAGGCGTTTCGTGAGGTACAGCCCCTCGAGTACGAACTCGAGCGCCGAGGAGAGCTCGCCGTCGGTCGCCGACGGACCGGCGACGCGCCGCACCGGCGTGTCGAGCGCGGGCATGGCCGCGAGGACCGCGAGATAGTCGCGGTCGGGCAGATCGTCACCGGTGTGCACGAGAGCCTCGGAGTTGAAGGCCTCGACAATCGCGGGGGCCTCTTCGAGCAGGACGTGTTCGGAGAAGCACTGGCGCACCGCCAACGCGACGAGGGCCGCGATGACCTGGTCGGAGTCCGCGTCGTCCATGGTGTCGAACTCGATCTTGCCCTGGGTCGACTGGACCATCGCACTGAGGTCACTGACCCTCGGCACGACCGACGTGTCGTGCGTGCGCAGAGTCCGGCGCAGCGCGTTGGCGATGACCGTCTCGTAGTTGGCGATCGAGAGGCGCACCGACACCCCCGAACTCTGACTGATGACGTGGCTCTTGCGCGCGACGTGGCTGACGCGTGCCACGATGTCGTCAATGAACCACGGCACCCGCACGGGGACCGGCGACGTGGGTAGCTTCGCCTCCTGGTGGATGATGGCGATCTCGGTCGTGAGTTCGTAGGGGTAGTGCGTGCGAATCTGACTGCCGAAGCGGTCCTTGAGGGGAGTGATCAGACGACCGCGATTGGTGTAGTCCTCGGGGTTCGCGGTGGCGACGACCAGCACGTCGAGGTCGAGCCGTACCAGGTGGCCGCGTATCTGCACGTCGCGCTCCTCGAGGACGTTCAACAGGCCGACCTGGATGCGCTCGGCGAGGTCGGGCAGTTCGTTCATGGCGAAGATCCCGCGATTCGACTTGGGCACCAGTCCGTAGCTCAGCGCCCTCGGGTCGTCGAGGAACAGTCCCCCGGCCACCTTGATGGGGTCGACCTCGCCAATGAGGTCGGCCATCGACGTGTCGGGCGACGCCAGCTTCTCCGCGAAGCGCTGGGTGCGGTGGACCCACGCGATCGGCGTGTCGTCGCCGCGTTCGGCGACGAGGTCGATCGCGTAAGCCGAGATCGGCGAGAAGGGGTCGTCGCGCACCTCGGATCCCTCCACGATCGGCAGCCACTCGTCGAGCAGCTCCACGAGTGAGCGGATCATGCGGGTCTTCGCCTGGCCGCGCTGGCCGAGCAGGATGATGTCGTGGCCGGCGAGCAGGGCCGTCTCTAGTTGGGGCAGCACCGAGTCCTCGTAGCCGAGCACCGCCGAGGTGAGCGGCAGACCGTCAGCGAGGCGCTGTTCGAGGTTGACGCGGATCTCCTCGCGCACCGATGTGGGCTGGTAGGACGACGCGCGCAGGGCGCCGAACGTCGTGGGAAGGTCGCGAGGGGCTGACGGGGTGCTCATAGATGCACTTTACGGGTTCGGCCCGGGACCCCCTACCCCCTTGCGACGCCGCATCGAGCCACGTCGGCGCGGTGCGGCAGGTGCGTCGGGGTGCGACGCGTCGTCCCGCGGATCCGCGGCACTCCTTGGCGCTACGTCGGTACTTCGCGCCGCGCTCGATTCGTTCGACGTACCACCGTGGCGCCCGGTCGGTAGGCCAGGTGGGCCGCCCGGGGCGCGTCGAGGACCGCGTAGTCCGCTCGCGCGCCGACCCCGAGCTGGCCAATGTCGTCGCGTCGAAGGGCCCGGGCGCCCCCGAGGGTTGCCGCCCAGATCGCCTCGTCGACCGTCATGCCCATCTCGCGCACCCCGAGCGCGACGACCAGTCCCATATTGGTGACGTAGGAGGTTCCGGGGTTGCAGTCGGTCGCGAGCGCGACCACGACCCCGGCGTCGAGGAGCCGTCGCGCCGACGGGTAGGCCGATCGGGTCGAGAAGTCCGCTCCGGGCAGCAGCGTCGCCACGGTGTCGGAGGCGGCGAGCGCCGCGACGTCGTCGTCGCGCACGAACGTGCAGTGGTCGACGCTCGCGGCGTCGAGTTCGACGGCGAGGGCGACGCCGCCGGTGTCGCCCAGTTGGTTGCCGTGCAGTCGCAGCTCGAGACCGGCGTCGCGCGCGGCGAGCAGGATCGCGCGCGACTCGTCGACGCTGAAGGCCCCTCGATCGCAGAACACGTCGGCCCAGCGCGACTTCGCGGCGCAGGCCGCGAGCATGGCGCCGGTGACGAGGTCCACGTAGCCGTCGCGGTCGTGGGCGAACTCTTGGGGCACGACGTGGGCGCCGAGGAAGGTGACCTCGTCGCTCAACGCCGCCGCGAGGTCGATCAGCCGGCGCTCGCCCTCGACGCTGAGCGCGTAGCCCGATTTGATCTCGATGGTCGTCACGCCACTCGAGCGCAGCTCGCGAACCCGGCGTTCCGCGAGGAGGCGCAGCTGATCGCTCGAAGCGGCCCGGGTGGACGCGACCGTCCGCGCGATGCCGCCGCCGTCGTAGTGTCGCCCGGCCATCCGGGCTTCGAACTCGTCGGAGCGTTCCCCGGCGAAGACCAGGTGGGTGTGGGAGTCGACGAAACCGGGGATGACCGCCGACTGCGCGGCGTCAATCATCTCGTCGGCGTCGGGCGCGTCGGCGTTCGCGCCCACCCACAGGACGCGGCACTCGTCGACGACGATCGCGGCGTCGACGAGGCGGCCCATCGCCGTCTCGTCACCGAGGGTCGGGTCGTTCGTGGTCAACTCGGCG
>JANYFR010000064.1 GCA_025362585.1 Acidimicrobiales bacterium
CTTCAGTGCTCGTTCCAAGCGGTATCCGAAGGTTCGACTCTCGAAGACTTGCGTCAGGGACGTGGGCGAGGCGTCGTAACACTCCCACGGACCACACCAGAGTTCCCCGTGGTCGCGAACGGCCACTCCCATCACCTCACAGGCGTCGACCGTCGGACACATCTCATCCCAGCCGAAGTGGTCGGTCTCGGTAAGAGTGGTTCGTTGCACCTTGCTACGGCCCCCCGATGTCGTGGTCCGACCAGCCACTCGCGCCTCGCCTGGCGATCGAGCACGCTCGCGACCCGCGCGCCGAGAGTGGTGACGACCTGGACCTCGAGGTCGTCACTGTAAAGGAGGTGGCGTTCGCCGTCCATCATGATCAGCTCGGCGATAACTGGTACGGCCAGAACTGCCCATCACGCTCAAACGACTCGCGGGCCGCCCCAAGAGCGTCCTCGTCGACGACAACGCCCAGACCCGGAGCGGTCGGTGCTCCCCAACGAGGTCCTACCGCGAGGGGCAAGGTCCCTCGCAGAATATCGCCGGTCATGTGGGCCGAAGTCTGCTGGTGACCCTCGACCACTGAGGGCAACGTCAGCGTCACGTGGTGCGCCGCGGTAGCCGCGATACCCAATTCACCGTGCGTGTGCTTGCAGACCCGACTTCCGTGCTCGTGGGCGAGGAATCCCAGCCGCTGAAATCCACGGAGCGATCCCACCCAGTAGGGACTGAAGCAGTACACGTCGGCCACTCGCGCCTCGATCCGCTCGCGCGCCTGCTCCTCGCTCCATAGTCCCTCGTTGGCCGCCAGCGGCACCGAGATCACGTGACGCAGGTCCTTCATGAGATCACGCGGCACCTCCCGCACGGGCTGCTCGACGAAGTCAAGATGGACCGACTCGAGACGGCGCAGGGCCTCGCGCGCCTCGCTCACCGACCACGCGGCGTTGGCGTCGACGCGAAGTCGCGCGTTGCCAATCGCGTCGCGCACTTTGAACACTCGGGCGAGGTCCACCTCCAAGTCGCGCCCCACCTTCAAGTAGTAGGTGTCGTAACCACGTGCGAGACCCACTCGCGCAGACTTGATCAGTTCGTCGTCGTTGTCACCACTGAGGTACCAGAAGTAACTGAGCGACTCGTGCAACGCGCCACCGAGCAGGGCGTGCACCGGCACGCCCGCCGCCTGGGCGCAGATATCCGTCATGGCCATGTCGATGCCGGCCCAAGCAAAGTTGCCCGTTCCTTCGCGGAACTGCCACAGGCCGCGGTGCCACAGGTCGCGACGCATCGCCTCGCCGGTCCAGGGATCACCCCCAATGACGAAGGGCATCATGGCGCGGACCGCGTCAATCACCGAGGCCAGGTCGGCCCCCGCGCACGTTTCGCCCCACCCGACCAGACCGTCGTCGGTCTCGAGGCGCAGCACACCCGCCGTAACCCCGTCGCGTTCCACCACGGCGGACGTCTCGCGGTGCTGATAGGCCACGTTCGCGCCGACGATCCGGTAGCGCGCGATCCTCACGTCAGCTCGTCGTTGTTGTACTTCAGAGGCGGCCCCGAGGGCAGCCCGGCCATGAGGCCACCGTCGACGGCGTAGAGCGCTCCGGTCACGAAACTCGCCAGTGGCGACGCCAGAAACAGCGCGACGTTCGCCACCTCTTCCGACTGACCGAGGCGGCCCAAGGGATGTGTCGCCGCCATGCGCTGCAACTGCAGCGCTGGATCCTTGGCCGCTTGAGCCTCGCGACGGACCATGGGCGTATCAATCGTGCCGGGCACAATGCCGTTGACGCGCACGTCGTAGGCCGCTCCCTCGAGGGCCATTGCGTGCACGAGGGCGTGGGCGGCGCCCTTGGACGCCGCGTAGGCGCCAGCGTCGGGAACGGTAGCCGTGGCGTGCGGCGACGAGGTGACCACGATAGCTCCCGATCCGCGCTCACACATTCCCAAGAGGGCGCGACGTCCAAAAAGGAAGAGGCCGTCGAGATTGACGCTCAGCACCCGGTGCCATTCCTCAAAGGTTGTGTGTCGCACGTCCTTGACCCACTCGATAGCGGCGTTGGCGTGGACGACGTCGGGTACACCCGCGGTGGCGCTGATTTCGTCGAACACTGACTCGACCTCTCGCTCGGAACTCACGTCGCAGTGCCGGAAATGAACGCGCAGTCCCTCGCCACGAAGGCGATCCGCCAGTTCCTCGCCGACCGAGTCGGCGACGTCGGTGATGTACGTGATGGCCTCAGCGCGAGCGAACCCTTCGGAGGACGCGGCGCCGATGCCCATCGCTCCGCCGCCGATGACGACAACTTTGTCCCGAAAGTACTCATTCCACATGATCACTCCTTGATTGCAGACGTGGCGAGGGCGCGACGCACCCTGACCGCGACGAGTTGCGCGTCGGCGTCGCTGGTGACACCGTCGGGCGACAGGTACATACGACGCTGGGCGTCAACGTACACGGCCACGCGAGGTGTGTCATTCCACAACGTGGCCACCACCGTGTCGACGCGGCGCGAATCGAACGTGAGGCGCAGGCGCGGTACTGGTTGTCCCGCCTCATTGAAGGGGTCGCGCTCGGCGAGCACCCCATTGAGGCCACTCAACTGGTGCCGCCACTGTTCGACGCGCGCTTCCCACGATCCGTACAGAACGTCGTGGTCGAGTTCCACGTAGCGTTCGAGCGCCGCGACGAGGCCGGCGATCTCCTCTTTGCCGACCTTCAGAGCGCGTGCCAGGCGCTGGTGCGGCGACGCGTTGGCTCGTGCCGCGTCGAGAAAGTCGCGACGTCCAACGATCAGACCACTGGCCTGCGGGCCCTGCAGGGCCTTGCCCCCGCTGAACAGCGCGGCATCGACCCCGAGATCTCGGGTGAAGTGCCAGAGATTTGAGAGTGGGGGCAATTGGGCGGCGGCGTCCACAATCACCGGAACCCCGTAGTCGTGGGCCCGGGAGACGGTGTGTTCGAGCGAGAGAGTGCTCGTGGGCAGGTGCGAACCCGCGATCCACACCACCGCGGCCGCGCCCTCGTCGAGCGCTGCATCCAGTTCCCATTCCAGGGTCTGGATGACGTTGCCGATCTGCACAATGCGTCCGCCGGCCAAATGAATGGCCCGTTCGTAGGGAATCCGGTGCGCGCAGTGGATCACCACACGACGTTCCAGCGTCGCGTCGGCGGGGAGGCGCGCGATCGTCTCGGGGCGACCCTTCGTGATCGACGCAAGCACGCACAGGACAATTGCCGCGGCACACCCCGACGTCACGTAGGCGTCCTCGTTACGCGTCAGGTGGGCCAGTCGACGACTGGCGGCGTCGTGCAGCTCGAACATGTCGACGCACGACGCACCGGCCGCGACTATCGCCTCAACGACCTCTTCGGGCAGCGTGGTACCTCCGAGAGCGGTCAGGGTCGTCGCCGCGTTGATAACCGGCGTCACACCAAGTTCGTCGTAGATGTCGCGCGTCACCGTTGACTACTCCACGATGGCGAGAACGGTGATCTCGATCTTCATGCCCGGAGCCGGCAGTTCGACGCCAAAGGTCGTGCGGGTGGGGTACGGAGGGTTGAAGATGGACGCGTACACCTCATTCATCTGCGCGAACTGCGCGACGTCCGCCAGGAACACGTCCACGCGAATGACGTCGTCCATCGTGGCGCCCACGGTCGCCAGACACGCCTCGATGTTCTTGAAGGTCTGCACACACTGCTCGACCACGCCGGGGCCGACCAGTTGACCGGTGGCGACGTCGAATCCGCCCTGACCCGCGACGGACACGGTGTTGCCAACGCGCACGGCCTGGGAGTAGGCACCGACGGGGACGGGAGCCGCACTAGTGGTACCGGATTGACGAGTCATGACTTCTCCTTGGCTGGTGGTGGTACGGCACTACTTCCCGATACCGGCGGTCAATCCACGCACGAAGAACCTCTGGCCGAAGACGTAGAGCACGCCGAGGGGCAGGATCGAGAGGAAGGCCGCCGACATCAGCAACGGCTCGTTCGTGATGTAGCGCCCCTGGTAGAGGGCGAGGCCCGCCATGAGGGTACGACTGCCATTGGCTTGGAGAAAGACCAGGGCGATGAGCAGTTCGTTCCACACGAAGATCGCATTGACAATCACGAGGGTCACCGTGGAGGCGCCCGACAGGGGAATGATGACGCTGCGCAGAATCCGGCGCTGGGGGGCCCCGTCGACGTGGGCGGCCTCGACGAGCTCGAGGGGGATTTCGCGGAAGAAGTTGACGAAGAAGAAGATCGAAAAGGGAATCAACAGTCCGGTGTAGACGAAGATCACGGAGGGCAACTGATTGATGAGCTTGACCTGAACCATCAATATGTACATCGGCACCAGCAGGGCCACTGGCGGGATCGCCATGAGCGCGATGTTGGTGCGAAACAGCCCTTCACGGCCGTGGGCCGAGGAGAAGACGATGGCGAAGGCCGCCATCATCGAGATGACCGTGGAGACCACCACCGACACGCCCGTCGCAACCAGCGAGTTCAGCATCCAGTGGGCGATCGGCCATTGGTGCATCACCGCGAAGAAGTTGTTCAGGTTGGGGTGCGCGGGCAGCGCCGTGGCGTGAAGTGCGTACTCGCTGGGTGACTTCAGGGCCGTGATCAACATGAACCACACGGGATAGAGCGAGATAATGGCCAGCGCCACCAGCAGCGTGTGACGTCCTATGACCCGTAGGTGGGACATCAGCTCACCTTCGTAATCTTAGAAGAACGCGTGCGGTTCCAGATGTAGAGAGCGATGAACATGCTCGCGATGCCTAAGAGGACCACAGCGCCCGCCGAGGCGATGCCGATCGATCCGTTCGCAAATCCGTTTTGGTAGATGTAGAACTCCATGACGCTGGACGAATAGGCGGGGCCGCCCCCGGTCAACACGTAGACGTACGTAAAGACAGAACTCAGCACGATGATCGCCTGGAGGATCACGAAGAACTCGATGATGCGGCGAATCTGAGGAATGAGGATGCGCCGCTGCACGACCCACCACGATGCTCCGTCGATGCGCGCGGCCTCGACGGTCTCCTGGGGAACAGCCAGCAAGGCGGCGGAGAAGACGACAACGCCGAAGCCAAACTGCTGCCAAACAATGACGCCGCCGATTGAGAACATCACCCAACTCGGTGAACCCAGCCAATCGTGGATGAGGAAAGAGAGGTGCAGATGCGTCAGCAGCGAGTCGAGGACGCCGTTGCCCTGCAGGAGGTACGAGAAGGAGAGGCCCATGGCCGTCGCAGGCAGGATGTAGGGCAGGAAGATGATCGCGCGATAGACCCGCAATCCGCGAAACGTGGTGTTAATCATCAACGCGGCCGACAGTGACAGGGTCGTGACGATGGGCACGGTCAACAGCAACTTGAAGTTGTTGAACATCGAATGGATGAACTGCGGGTCGTGGAACAGTTCCTTGTAGTTCGCCCAGCCCACCCACACCAACTGGCCGACGCTCCCCGCATAGAACGAGTAGTGCGCCACCTGGTAGAAGGAGTAGCCGAAGGTGACACCAAGGACCATCAGCACGGGGGCCATGTAGCCGTAGGGCCAGTAGGCCCGACGGCGCCGCACACGCGAGGTGCGCGGCGCCGTTGGTGCCGACGTCGTCGTCAAGGTGGTCACGGGAGAGTCAGACGACCTTTCCTAGTGGTGACGACTCACGAGGCCGAGGCCAGCTTCTTGAACAACTGGAATTGCACCGGCTGCTGGAGTTGCCACTTCTCGATCTGCTGCATCCACAACTGCGCCGCCTGAGCGGGCGTGCCCGATCCCGAGGTGATCAACTGACCGGCCGGCAGGTCGGCGTTGGTGTCGATCTGGGGCGGAATGTAGTTCTCCAACCACACCGACTTACCTGACGTGTCGAGCCCGTCGAGCAGTTTGGGTAGGGTACCCGTGACGCGCGACAACGGGAAGCGGTCGTCGGCGGGGAACGCCCCGGTTTCGGCGTAGAGCGCCATCATGTTCGCGGGCGTGTGCAAGAAAGCGAGGAACTTCGCCGTGGCGGCCTTGTTGGTCGACCACGACGTGATGAACTCGTCCGAAGACTGGGTCGCGTCATACGTGCTCGCCAACTTGCCCGTACCCCAGATTGGCGGCCGCCCGACGCCGACGTTCTGCGCACCCAGGGTCTTCGCCCAGGCGAGCACATTGCCGTCCGTCGTGAACGACATCGCGGCCTTCTTCTGAGGGAAGAGCTGCCAGCCTTGATTGAGCGAGAGCGACTCCACGTTCGAGTTGACGTAGCCGGCCTTGATCAGTCCCTGGAACATCGTGTACATTGCGGTCAGCGATTTCAACAACGCGGTGCGCTTCGCACCAGTGGTGGCCACTCCTTGAGACAACTGGGAAATTGTGTTCAGCTGCTGCTTTTCGTAGATGGCGAACATCCACGCGCCGAAGTAGCCATCTTGGTTGCCCATGCCGAAGGGGGTAATGCCGTGGGCCTTGAGGGCCTTGCAGTCCGCGAGGAATGCCGTCCACGTGGTGGGCGCCTTGTTGGGGTCGAGACCGGCCTTCTTGAAGAGTTGCTTGTTCCACACGAGGGGCACGCCCAGGAGGTAGAGCGGCATCGCGTAGATCTGTCCCTTGTAACTGTTCTCATTGACGTTGAGCCAGTGCTTGGTCTCGCTGGCCGGCACGTAGTTAGAGATCGGCGTCACCGAACCCTGCAGCGCGGGCTGCAGGGTGGGAAGTGTCGCCCACTGAGTGTCCATGTCCGGACCGGTCTTGCCCTGAGCGGCCAAGGAGAAACTCGTAATAATCGTCGAGTTGGACTGGGGCACGACGGCGACCTTGACGTTCGGGTTGGCCTTCTCGTAGAGTGCCACCCGCTGGTTCAGCCACGTGGTGATGCCGGGGATGTCACTCTCGCCCCAGAACCAGAATGTCAGTTTGGTCTGTGAGGAGGCACCGGCGGATCCCGACAGCGGGACGGCAGCGATGCCCAGGGCCATTGAAGCGACCGTCAAACTCGCGATGAGCTTGTTCCGAAAATGTGGTGCCCGAGATCGAGCTGACCAATCCTTACTCATGTTTTCTCCCCTTAACCGTGATGATTTCTCACAAACTAGCCCACTGCTAAAACTAGCCACGTTGCGCACGGATAGATAGTCCAATACCTACTGCGTGTCCCCCAATTTTCTGAAGAATCGAAAAAGTTCTGCCCAGCGCAACGGTGGCGGGAGTTTCGAGATGGTGGCGTCGCGGCCCGGGCCCCTCGCAGCGTTCGTACACTCGACGATGGAGGAGAGTTCATGAGAGCACTGGTTTTTGTCGAATTGAATACCGTGGAAGTCCGCGACGAGCGAGAGGTCGTCGCCGGCGAGAGTGAAGTGATCGTTCACGTCGCTCGCACCGGCATTTGTGGCAGCGAACTCCACGGAATCTCCCAGCCCGGCCTTCGCACGCCTCCACTGATCATGGGCCACGAGTTCGTCGGAACGACGGACGATGGTCGCCGAGTGGTGGTCAATCCCTTAGTGACCTGCGCCGAGTGCGACAGCTGTCGGCGAGGAGAGACGAATCTGTGTCGTCGCCGGGAGTTCCTCGGCATACATCGACCGGGCGGCCACGCCGAGCGCGTCGTCGTTCCGCATCACCTCATCCACGACCTTCCCGTCGAGTTGAGCTGGGACCGTGCAGCCCTGGTGGAACCAATCGCCAACGCGGTCCACGCGTGGAATGTGGCCGGACGTCCCGTCGGAGGGCGGGTCGGTGTCATTGGCTGCGGGCCCATTGGGCTGGCGTGCATCGAGGTGGCGCGCCACTTCGGAGCGAGTGGGGTCGACGCCTGCGACCTCTCCGAAGAGCGTCGGGGGTTCGCCAGCACGCTCGGCGCCGATACCGTCGACGTTGCTCTCGGAGGGGAATACGACGTGGTCTTTGAGGCCGTCGGCGTCGACGTCACCCGTCGATCCTCCATTGAGTGCATTCGCCCGGGAGGTATCGCGGTATGGCTCGGTCTCACCGCGACCGACGCGAACATCGATGCCGCACACCTCGTGCGTTTCGAGAAGCGCGTGAGGGGAGCCTTCGCCTACACCGATGAGGAGTTTCGCCTCGCACTCGACATCGCTCCCTCATTGCAACTGAACTGGTCGACGACATTCGACTTCGCTGACGGTGCCGCGGTTTTCACGTCCCTCATGAACGGTGCCGATAAACCCATTAAGGCGTTGCTGAAGCCATGAACCTCTTCGAACTCGACACTCCGCGTCTGGTGGTAGACCTCGACCGACTGGAACGCAACGTCGACGAGATGGCCTCGGTCGCCCGCGAGCACCACGTGCGACTCCGTCCCCACACCAAAACGCACAAGATCCCCGAATTCGCCCACATGCAACTGTCGGCCGGCGCGGCCGGTATTACCGTGGCGAAACTGGGCGAGGCCGAGGTCATGGCCGACAGCGGTATCGACGATATTCTCGTCGCCTACCCCCTCTGGGGGACCGAGAAACTCGAACGTCTACGGGCCTTGCGGGAACGGGCACGGATTCTGGTGAGCCTGGACTCCTTCGAGGTGGGCGAGGGCATTGCTCGTGTCGGACGCGAGCAACGGCGAGACGTCGAGGTCTACCTCGAAGTCGACACCGGACATCACCGCATGGGGGTGTCCCCGGGCGACGAAGCGCGCCTCCTCGCTCGACGCCTCTCGACGCTGACTGGCATCGCCGTCACGGGTCTGCTCACCCACGCTGGCCACGCCTACGCCGCACCACTCGCGACACGCGACCAGGTAGTGGCGCGCGAGATCCAGGACCTAGTGATGACCCGCGCGTCGTGCCAAGCTGACGGACTCGAGATCACCGAGATCAGCGTTGGTTCAACGCCCTCAGCGCGCATGGAGTCTCTCGAGCCCGGCGTCACCGAGGTGCGGCCCGGAACCTACATCTGCAACGACACGGCGATGGTCAATCTCGGCGTGGCCACCCTTGAGCAGTGCGCGGCCACGATCCTCGCGACCGTCGTGGGACGTCCGAGCCCCGATCGCTTCGTCATTGACGCGGGAACAAAGTGCTTCACGTCCGACGGTGTCGGTCGATCGGGATGGCTGCACGTCGTGGGACGACCGGATCTGACGATGGAGTTCATCACCGAGGAGCATGGCGTGGGCACCATCGATCGTGACGCCGGACACCCATTGCGCATTGGCGATACCTTGCAGATCATCCCGAGCCACGTATGTCCCGTCTTCAACCTCTTTGACGTCGTCACCACGTACCGAGGCACGACCGTCGAGGGCGAGCTTCGTGTCGCCGGTCGAGGCAAGGTCCGCTAGCCAGTGAACCCACGATGGGAACTTGCGAATGAGACGTGCGTGGACGTTGGCGCGGACCGACTTCGTAGGTACATTTCTGAGATGGTCAGTGACGTCGACTCGAACAGTTCCGCGTGGCGGATCTGGATTCTGAACGACAATCCCCCTCGCTATAGTGATGCCACGCAACAGCCGCCGCTGCCGCGACTGCAAGGGGAAACCGTGTGAGTCTCGCTCATTCAAGAAGCAACGAGCCTTGCGACGAAATCGGTGGCGTACGGGGTGCCGACCACCTCCTTGCCCTCCGGCGATCGAGGGACAAATGCCCGTCGGTCGTCGGTCTCAAGGAGACAGCCGGCGCTAGGAGCGCCGATGGCCATTTTTACCCAACGACTGTCCAAAGTTCGAGAGATTATTCAAGTCGAATTGAGAACCGTATCGCCGTGACGAAGAGTTCATCGTGACCGCGATTTCGCTGCGCGGAATCAACAAGATCTACCCCAACGGCTACCACGCCGTTCACGACTTGTCGCTCGACATTGCCGAGGGCGAGTTGATGGTCATGGTCGGTCCGTCCGGTTGCGGCAAAACCACCGGACTTCGAATGGTTGCCGGTCTCGAAGACATCACGTCGGGCGAACTTCTCTTTGGTGAGCAGTTGGTCAATAACTTGACGTCCAAACAACGCGATATCGCGATGGTGTTCCAGAACTACGCTCTGTATCCCCACATGACGGTGGCGCAAAACATCGGCTTCTCGCTCGAGCTGCGCAAAATGAGTAAAACCGAGATCGCGGAGAGGGTCAAGAAGGCGGCCACCATTCTGGGCCTCAACGAGTGGCTGAATCGCAAGCCCGCGCAACTCTCAGGTGGCCAGCGCCAGCGCGTGGCGATGGGGCGAGCCATCGTACGCGAACCGGCCGTCTTCTTGATGGACGAACCGCTCTCGAACCTTGACGCAAAGTTGCGCGTGCAAATGCGCACCGAAGTGAGCCGCATCCAGCGCCGCATCGGTGTCGCCACGCTCTACGTGACCCACGACCAGACCGAAGCCATGACCATGGGCGACCGCGTCGCCGTCATGCGCGAGGGCCGACTCCAGCAGTGCGACCAGCCCCGAGTGCTCTACCACGAGCCCTGCAATCTCTTTGTAGCGTCATTCATTGGTTCGCCCGCGATGAATCTCTACCGCTCATCACTCAGCGATGACGGTCGAACGCTCCTTCTGGGGTCGCAGCGCATCGCCCTGAGCGATCACGCACTGGCCCTGCGTCCCGGTCTCTCTCGGTATCGTGGCCGCGAAGTCGTCATAGGTTTGCGCCCCGAGGACTTACCGCTCTCGGACTCAATTGACGACACCAGCCTCACGGTCGACGTCGAGTTGGTCGAGGAGCTCGGCTCGGAGCTATTGGTGCACTTCACTACTGACGCCACTCGCGCGCACGTTGAGCGCGGGAGCCACGATGAAGACGACGACGCGCCGGCGTTGATCGACGCAGGGGGTGAAGGCGTGGCCCGTATCGATCCGCGCTCCAGAGTCACCCGAGGAGAATCAGTGCGCCTGCGAGTCTTCGTGGAACGTTGCCACTTCTTCGATCACACGACCGAACAAGCGATCATCAACTAACCGGACGACTCGCCTCACAATCGACGGTCTCCGTTGGAACTTGACGACTGCACTCAATTCTCACGACTCTCCCCTACGCGTAGGAGCAACGGGCTGCCAGAAACTTGCCTGTCGGTCGAGTCGTTCAGCCGGCGAGCACGAGCTCGATGCAGGGACGCTACGACGTCGATTCTCGCCACACTGTCCCGTCCTTCGCTGACTCGCTGGCGGGGGAGGGCTCGAACCTCCAACCTACGGATTCAAAGTCCGTCGTTCTGCCAATTGAACTACCCGCCAAAAACGGTACGCTGACAATCTTCGGTGATTCTTAATGAATGAGTGAGGATGACTTATACCAATCAGCAACACTAGAGCCTGATGCCTCGCCCGTAGAAAGCCGCGCCGTGACCACCGCCCCCTCCCCGAACTCCTACATCGCGATCGTCGACGATGACGCCGCGATTCGCACCGCACTCGGGCGAGCGCTCCGAATGGAGAACTACGACGTGGAACTCTTCGATGACGGCGTCAGCGCTCTGAAGTCGATCCAGCTGCGCGCCCCCGACGCCATTGTTCTCGACCTGCAGCTGCCCGACATTGACGGCCTCGAAATCTGTCGACGAATCCGCCGCTCCGGCGACACCACGCCCATTCTGATGCTCACCGCGCGAGACGCGGTGAACGACCGCGTCGCCGGTCTCGACGTGGGTGCCGACGACTACCTGGTGAAACCGTTCGACCTCGCCGAACTGCTCGCCCGTCTGCGCGCACTCCTTCGCCGGCACAACGTGGGCGACGGGGATGGCTCGGTCCTGCGCTTCGAGGACCTGACGTTGAGTCCCCAAACTCGAGAGGTGCACCGAGGCGGACGTAGTGTCGAGTTGACCAAGATTGAGTTCGACCTCCTCGAGCTCTTTCTGCAGCACCCTCGTCAGGTGCTCACTCGCGATCAGATTCTCGACCTCGTCTGGGGCTACAACTTCGACTCCGGCACGAATTCGCTGGCCGTGTACATCGGCTATCTGCGTCGCAAACTCGAAGAGAGTGGCGAGTCCCGTCTCATCCAGACGGTGCGCGGCGTGGGTTACGCCCTTCGCACGACGTGACGTTTCGCACCCGGGTCATCACCGCGACGGTCGCCGCCGCGACCATCGCCGTCATGCTCGCCTGCCTGGCCTCGTTCATCACCACTCGCTCGGCGCTCTTGCACTCGGTCGACGTCTCCCTCCTCTCTCAGGCTTCGCAGAACACTCCCAAGGGCGGCAACGACGAGACGCAAATCGGTGCCTACGTGGTACTGGTTCTCCCTTCGGGTCAGACAGTACCCTCGTCGGCGGTACCGGTCGACGCCGCAATCCGCGCCGTCGCGAAGGGCCAGAGCGATCAGGTGCTGCGCGACTTCACTTTTAAAGGCCACACCTACCGGGAGTTGGTCGTCCCCCTTCCCAAGGGCACGGACATCACGTCGACTAACGGCGTGTACACCACCAAGACCACCACGGCGGAACTGTTCATCATCAACATCACCGGACAGATCACGGAGTTGCGCAATCTCGTGCGGACGCTGCTCCTGGTGGCGGTGGGCGGGCTCCTCCTGGCCCTCGGCCTCGGCCTCTTCCTCGCACGCGCGGCCCTGCGCCCCCTTGAAGAGGTCACCAACGAGATCGAGACCGTCGCGGAGACGAACGACATGGCCTACCGGCTCGTCGAGGGCGAGGCCGACGAACTTGGTCGCCTGCGCCGCGTCTTTAACAGACTGCTCAGCACCGTTGAAGCGAGCCAGACCCTCCAACGCCAGCTCGTCGTCGACGCCAGTCACGAACTTCGCACTCCCCTGACGTCGTTGCGCACCAACGCCCAAGTCCTCACACGCGCCCGCGAGCTGAACCCGGAGGACCTGAGCCAGCTCACGGGCGACATGGTCACCCAGGTTGACGAGCTCGCGGCGCTCGTGGCCGACCTTGGCGAGCTCGCCCGGGGCGAGCGCAGCGAGGGCGCCATTGAATCACTACGACTCGACGAGTGCGTGGACGAGTGCGTGGACACGGCGCGAACGTACGCCCGGATCAAGGACATCGCTCTCGAGGCGCACGTGCAGCCGTCAACCGTGCTCGGCCGACACGACCGACTGGTGCGCGCCATCTCGAATCTCTTGACCAACGCGGTGAAGTTCACCCCGAGCGGCGGGCAGATCGTTGTGGCGTCGAGCAAGGGCGCCATTTCGGTGAGTGACAGCGGACCGGGAATCAACGACCAGGACTTGCCGTTCGTCTTTGACCGGTTCTGGCGTTCACCAACGGCACGCGCCCTGCCCGGGTCGGGTCTCGGTCTCTCAATCGTCGCCCAAGTGGTGGCCGAACTGCAGGGTACCGTCGAGGTTGACCGCGACCCCGTACTTAAGGGGGCACGCTTCACGATCACCATGCCGATCGCCCCCACCGAGGCGCCCGTCGGGTTGTAGTCACCTTCTGTCAATTTTCTTACGGCACCGCTGATGGCTCCTTAGGTGCCCGGGTGACATTTCGAGGGAAAGGATCTCCCACCATGACGTTGCCTCGCCACACCCCTCAACAGCGCAGTCTCCGTGTGACGCCCCGGGGCCTCCCGGGGTCGACGCCCGGCGCCGTCCAACCGCCATCGACCGTTGCCGACCTGGCCGCGGTGGACGCGGCCGCTATCAATACCTTGCCCACCTTCGGACCCCGCCGTCAACTCGGCCGGCCCCTCGGGCACTACGGTCGGGAATGAGCGTCGAGAATGAACTTCCAAATCTGGGGCCTGAGTGGTTCACTACATACCCAGCACGAGAGCAGCATGGCCTTCGCCGAAGAGCGGCTCTGGCACTGGATTAACAAGGTGGACGCCGCGTGCAATCGATTCCGTCGAGACTCCGAGATCTCACGCCTGAATGCCATGGGCGGCCAGACCGTCGCCGTCAGCGCGACCCTCGAACGGGCGATCGACGCAGCGATCCGCGCCGGTGAGGCGACGGGGGGGCTCTGTGACCCCACGGTGCTGCCGGCCCTGGTGGCCCTCGGTTACGACCGCGACTACGACGAACTGGTCACCCGCACCGACACTGTTGTTGGGGTGCCCGTGCCCGCGCCCGGTCTCGACGCCATCACGCTCGACGCCGCCAACCACACGCTCAGCCTCGCCCCCCACTGTCAGATCGACCTCGGGGCCAGTGCGAAGGCCCTCGTCGTCGACATCGTCGCCGACGAGGTATGGCGCCACGGCGATGGCGTGGTCGTGGAGCTTGGTGGCGACGTCGCCGTGCGCGGTTCGGGACCCCTCGGTCCCTGGGTAATCGGCGTCAGTGACTCACTCGACGTGGGCCCCGACGTGCCAAGAGTCAGCTTCGGCCACGGCGGCATCGCCACGTCCTCCACTCGCTCGAGGACGTGGCGCGCGGGCACTGAGGTCGTCAACCACATCATCGATCCGCGCACCGGCTCGTACGCGCGGGGCCCCTACGTCACCGCCACCGTCTCAGCGAGCGACTGCGTGCTCGCCAACGCCTTCGCCACCGCCGCGCTGCTCTGGGACGACGACGCCGGCTACTTCATTGCCCAGGCCGGTTGGTCGGCACGCCTGATCCGTTTCGACGGTACGGTTGAGTTCGTAGGTGGGTGGCCAGCAGAAGGAGAGATCTCCCCATGATTGCCCTGACTTCACCGTATCTCTGGTACACGACCCGCGCCACGGGATTCGTCGCCCTAATCCTCTTCACGCTCGTGGCGTCGCTCGGGACCTTCGTCGCCAACCGAATCGGCGGAACGTACATCGGTCGCTTCGAACTGAATGAACTGCACCGTTCGGTGTCGATCATTGCCATCATGTTCCTCGTTATCCACATCACCACCACCGTGATCGACAGTTTCGTCTCGACCGGCTGGACCTCGGCGTTGGTGCCGATGACGTCGGCCTACAAGCGCCTGCCGGTCACGCTGGGCACCGTGGCGTTTGACCTCATTCTCGCCGTGTGGATCTCGAGCCTCTTGAAGGCACGTATCGCGAACGGGACCTGGCGGTTCATCCACTGGTTCAGTTGGTTGGCCTTGGCGACCGCGGTGGTCCACGGGATCCTCGTCGGTACCGACAGCCGCCGCAGCTTCGGGCTCGTCATCGTCGTCGTCTGCTCGCTCGTCGTGGTCGCTAGCGCGTTCTGGCGTTACCTGGGGCGCCCCACCCGGGCCGCGGGCCGCACCGCGCTGTCACCGCTCGCGCCGATCGACCGTGCCACTCGCCCGCCCCGGGCGTCGGGCAACGACCCGGCGACAACGCCCCGCCGCGGGGTCCGGCCTTCGTCGCCCACCACTCCCCCCGATGACGCACGACGGGGGCGCCGGTGATTGCCGCCACCACTCTGCCGCGCGTGCTCCACGGCGCGAGCGGTCGTCCCCTCACGCTCGAACAGCACGAGGAGGCCTTTTCGATGACCGAGCGGCCCGGCACACTGGTCGAGCAACTTGAGGCGGCGGGACTGACGGGACGCGGCGGCGCGGCCTTCCCCACGTACCGAAAGGTCCAACTGATCGCCAACCAGCGCAGTCACCACAAGTTCATGGTGGTGAACGCCATGGAGGGGGAACCGGCCGCGCACAAGGACCAGACGTTGCTGTCGTCCAACCCCCACCTCGTCCTCGACGGCGCCGAGTTCCTGGCGGCCGCGATCGGGGCGAAGAACATCGCCATCTGCGTGGCGCGCGACAATCCGAAGGTCGTGCATCACGTCCAACGCGCAATCCACGAGCGCTCGCGGCGCGGCCGCCGTGGACCGAAACTCGAACTCCACGCCCCGCCGTGGCGCTACGTCGCGGGCGAGGAGTCGGCCCTGGTGCACTGGCTCAACAACCACGAGTCGCTTCCCCAGTACCGGCCCGACCGGCCGCATATTCTGCGAATCGACAACGGTCCGGCACTCGTGGACAACGCCGAGACCTGCGCCAACGTGGGACTGATCGGCCGGTTCGGGGCCGACTGGTTTCGCGCACTCGGTACCGCCGAGAGTCCGGGCAGCACCCTCGTGTCACTGTCCGGTGCGATCACGCGTCCCACCGTCCTCGAGGTACCACTCGGTGCGTCATTGCGCTCAATTCTCGTAGCGGGCGGCGCCGACCCCGACCCCCAGGCCGTTCTCACCGGCGGCTACGGCGGAGCGTGGTTGAGCGGTGACCACCTCGACACCCCCTACACCAATCAGGCCCTCGGGGCCCTCGGGGCGACCGTCGGCGCGGGTATTCTCGTCGTGATCCCGAAGAGCGCCTGCGGTCTCGTCGAGACCCATCGGATCGCCCGGTGGATGGCCAACGAGAGCGCTCGCCAGTGCGGGCCGTGCGCCTTCGGCCTGCCGGCGCTCGCCGAGGACCTGCGCGAACTGGCCTACGGGTCGCGCGACCCCCGGGCCGTCCTGGCGCGACTCGTCGAACGCTGCGGAGTGATTGAGGGCCGGGGTGCCTGTCGCCATCCAGACGGCGTGACCCGGCTGATCAAGTCGGCGCTGGAGGTCTTCGCGACCGACCTCAACCACCACATGCTCGGCGCACCCTGCGTCGGCAGCGGCTCGACCCGGCACTACGTGCCCATTCCGGCGCTGGAGCGTGAAGAGGAGATGGTGTGGGAGTGAGGCGAAAGGTCGGCGGATTCGTCCTGAAAGTCAACCCGATCCTCTGTGACGGATTCGGGCACTGCCACGAGTTGGCCCCCGAACTCGTCAAGATCGATGAGTGGGGCTACCCGATCATTCTCGGGACCCCGACGCCACTCGCCGACGGCGCGGCTCTCGAATCGGCCCGCTACGCAGTACGCGGTTGTCCACGCCAGGCACTCACCATCGCACGTGTCGACGAACAGTCCTAAGGCGACCGGACCCCGATTTCGAGTCGGGCCCCCAAAGAGGGGTCCCGGGATATCTAGTAAGGTCGTCGGAGCCATGGGATCACTAATCAAGAAGCGCCGCAAGCGCATGCGCAAGAAGAAGCACAAGAAGATGCTGAAGCGAACCCGTTTTCAGCGTCGCGCCGCCGGTAAATAGCTCGCGCGAACGCCTAGGTCGGCGTCGTGGTGGTCTGCAGAACCTGGATTGGGCCCGCGGGACCCTCGACGCGCCGTGGGGCCTCGGGCGCGAGGTGGCGACCGAGAAACATCGTCGAGCCCGATCCGGCCAGTTGCACGTCGTCGCCGTACTCAGCGCGCAGCCACGCGAGCGACGCCCTGAGCCGCGGCTCCACGACCCCCGCCGGCTCCTCCAGGTGATTGAGACCCCCCGGCGACCAGCCGCCGTCGCGCAGCTCGTCGTAGGCCCGGTAACAGTTCGCCGTTGAGACCGCGAACTCGGTCATGAACAACGTGACGTCACGCGCCTGGAAGTCGAGCGGCGTCAGTCGCTCCCCGCATCCCTCGACGAGGGCCCGACCGCCCCGTTGGCAAAACGGCACGTCGCTCCCGAGGGCGAGGGCGACCTCGTCGGCGACACCGCCGGCCCAGCGCAGAATCGCCGCGGCGTCGGCGCTGCCACCGCCGAGGCCTCCCCCCACGGGAATCCGCTTCTCAATCGTGACGCCGGCACGGCGTTGCACGACGCGAAGGGCCCGAGCGACCAGATTCGCCTCGTCCGCGAGCACGGGCGCGACGAACGGGCTGAAGACTTTGAGGTAGTCCGCCGACTCGTCGATCACCAGGCGGTCGTGCAACGAGAGGGTCGTCATTTCGCAGCGCAGTTCGTGCAGCCCGGCGTCGCGACGACCAGTGATCTCGAGGGTCCACGTGAGCTTGGCGGGGGCCCCCAGCGTGATCATCGCGCCGAGGCCAGTCGCGCGAACTCCTCAATGGTCAGCTCCTCGGGCCGACGCGTCTCGAGGACACCGGCCCGCTCGAAGACGCCCTCGGTCGCCCAAGCGCCGAGCGAGCGACGCAGCATCTTGCGACGCTGGCCGAACGACGTGCGGATGACTTCGAAGAGGGCGGCCTCGCTCACCACGATGGGGTCGATTCTTACCTGGTCGCGACGGACGATCGCCACGAGCGCGGAGTCGACAGAGGGTCGAGGCAAGAAGACCGAGGGGCCGACCTTGCCGACGACCTTCGCGTCGGCGAAGTACTGCACCCGCAGTGACGCGGCGCCGTAGGCGTCGTCGCCGGCCCCCGCGGCGAATCGCTCACCAACCTCCTTTTGGACCATGACGAGCATCCGACGGATCAGCGGCTGCGCCTCGAGCAGGTGGAGCACGAGGGGCGTGGCGACGTTGTAGGGCAAGTTGGCCACGACGACGGCCCGGCGACCACCAAGGATCTGGTCGTAGTCCGCGCTGAGCGCGTCGCCGTGATGAACCGTGACGCCACGCGGCTCGACGACTGATCGCAGTGCTCCGAGGAGGTAGCGGTCGATTTCCATCGCGTGGACCTCCGCACCGGTCTCGCACAGGGCGAGGGTGAGTGAACCGAGCCCCGCTCCGATTTCGAGTACCAGGTCACCCCCGCCCACGCCCGCGAGACGCGCAATGCGTCGCACGGTATTCGGATCGACGACAAAGTTCTGACCGAGGGCTCGCGACGGTCGCAGCCCGTGTTCGTCGAGGAGGGCCGAGAGTTCGGTGCGGGTGTGGGTCACCAGGAGACTTCGACGTCGACGACGCCGCGCCACAGTGGCGCGAGCTGCGCGAACTGCTCCCTCGAAAGGTCGACCACCCGACTGCCCCGCGCGACCTCACGGTCGGTGACCACGCACGTGATTGACCGGCCGGTCGCCAGATCGCGCACCACCACGCGGGTCCCGAACGGGAGGTACCACGTGGCACATCGACCGGGGAAGTACTCGTACCAGGTCGCGACACCAACGCGGAAGCGCTTCGCCCTGATCTTGGCCTTGGGGGTGGTGGTGGTCGTCGGATGGACGGTGGTGGTGGTCGGATGGAGGGTGGTCGTCGCCCCCGGAGCGGTCGTCGTCGAATTCGTTGACGTCGTCGTCGTACCGGGACTGGTAGTCGTGGGGACGGGTACGGTCGTCGTGGCGACGGCCGTGGTGGTGGTCGTGGTCGTGCGACGCACCACGGTGGTCGTCGGATGGTGCACCGTCGTCGTGGGGTCGGATTCGGGGCGCACCCTCTTCACTGGCGGGCGGGCACGATGGGTGCCCACCGTAAGTTCGACCGTCGCGTGCCAGGCCACCCGCGTGCCCGGGGCCGGTAACTGGTGCAGGACCACGACCCAAGTTTCAGTCAGACTTCCTGGTCCCCGGGTCGAAAAGTACAGGCCGGCGCGCTTCATCGCGAGGAACGTTCGTGCCCGGGAGAGTCCGGTCAGGCGCGGGACTGGTCGGGGGCCGCGCGGGGACCGGGTCGTGACCGTCAAGTGCACCAGGGCGTGCCAGGCAACGACCGTCCCCGGCGCGGGCGACTGGGCCGTCACCTCGAGCCAGTGGCCCGTCGCGCTGCCCGGTCCGGTCGTCGAGAAGTACAGCTGGTCGGCCCTCATGATGGCGAAGACCCGTTCCCGCGAGAGTCCGACGAGCCTCGGCACGTGGCGCGGTGCGTGCGCGGAGAGGGCGCCGACGTCGAGGGGCGTGACGAGCACCATTGAGAGTGCCAGTGTGGCGACCACTCTCAGACGGAACCAGGAGCGCACCGGCGCCCCTTGGGATAATGCCCTCAGATCTCCACCCTCCACCCGAACCTCGCAGCTCCATGGCCACGCCGCGACCCTCAACGCTAGGAGAGGACGAGTCCTACGGCAACTCGCGGGAACCCTGCCACTGATCTACCTGACCACGATAGGTTTTTACGGTTGCAGTCCGAACAGACGGGCCGTATTGGCCCTGGTCGCCTCGCGTACCGCCGTGAAACTCTCCCCGCGCAGTTCGGCGACGTACTCGCCCACCACCGTCACGAAGGCCGGCTCGTTGGTCTTGCCCCGGTATGGCACCGGTGCGAGATAGGGGCTGTCGGTCTCGACGTGGAGGCGATCAAGCGGCACGAGTCGAACGGCGTCGCGCAACGACTGCGCGTTCTTGAAGGTCACGACCCCCGAGACCGAGATGTCGCAACCGATCTCGAGACAACGAACCACCTCGTTCGCGTCGCCAGTGAAGCAGTGCACCACCGTGCGCGAGGGTACGCCCTCGCTCGCCAACACGTCGAGCAGATCGTCGAAGGCGTCGCGCGCGTGGATGACGAGGGCCAGGTCCAGCTCCTGGGCGAGGGCGATTTGGGTGGCGAAGGCCGCACGCTGCGACGAGCGCGGCGAGTGCTCGTAGTAGTAGTCGAGACCGCACTCGCCAATGCCGACCAACCTCGGGTGGCCCTCGCGGGCCAACGCCGATACCGGTTCGAGGTCGCTGAGGGCGTCGTGGGGGTGTTGGCCCACGGTGGCGTAGATCTCGACGGGGCCCGAGAGTGCGGTCATCGCAAGGGCTTCGCGCGACGTCGCGAGGTCGGTGCCGATCACGATGACGCGGTCGACGCCGCCCTCGTAGGCGCGCGCCAGCGTCTCACGGGCGTCGTCGACAACTCGGTCGTCTTGCGAGAGAAACCGGTCCTGCAAGTGACAGTGCGCGTCGGTCCAGTGGCTCATGGTCTCTTCACGATACGTGGAAAGAGTGGTTCGCCGCGTTCGACGGGGCCGTCGGCGCAGTACTGGCCCCAGACGACGCTCTGCGGATACGTCTGGCCACTCGGTGAGCCGGCGAGCCCGACGCGACGCCAAATCTCCTCACAGACCTCCGGCATCGCGGGCGTCGAGAGGATAGCGACGAGGCGGATCGCTTCGAGGGCGTCGCCGAGGACGGCGTCGACGTCGGGACCGGGTTCCATCTTCCAGGGCGCGTGACGCTCGAGGTAGGCGTTCGTCGCGCCAATGAGAGTCCAGGTCGCCTCGAGCGCGCCCTGGGGTGAGAACCGGTTCCACGCCTCGGCGGCCCGGGCAATCGCCGCCTCCGCCTCAATGCGCAGCACGGAGTTCGCCTGAGGCGCCGGGCCGACGCCAGCGCATTTGGAGCTGACGACTGTCGTCACGCGGGCCACCAGATTACCCAAGTTGTTCGCGAGATCCGTGTTGTAGCGCTGCGTGATGCCCTCGTGAGAGAACTCCCCGTCGTTGCCGAGCGAGGTCTCGCGCAAGAGGTAGTAGCGCACCGGGTCAACGCCGAACTCGTTGGTGAGGGTCACCGGCGCAATGTCGGTGAGGCGCACTTCACCCTCGGCGGCCATTGTCTTGGAGAGCTTTTGGCCACCCACCAGGAGCCACCCGTGGACCTGCACGTGACTCGGTGGCTCGAGACCGGCGGCCATGCACATCGCCGGCCACCACACACAGTGGAACCGGATGATCTCCTTGCCAATGAGGTGGTGCGAGTGTGGCCACCACCGCGCGACCTCGTCGTCGTCGCGGCCGTAGCCAATGGCGGTGAGGTAGTTGATGAGCGCGTCGTACCAGACGTAGAAGACGTGCTTCTCGTCCCAGGGCACGGGGATGCCCCACGAGATCGACGTGCGGGTAATCGAGATATCGCGAAGACCCCCCTTGATGAACGAGTACGCCTCATTGCGCTTCGTCTCGGGGGTCACGAAATTCGGGTTGGTCGTGTAGTACTCGATCAGTCGGTCCTCGAAAGCGCTTAGCTTGAAGAACCAGTTCTCCTCTTCCATCTCGACGAGCGCCCGTTCGTGAATCGGGCAGTTGCCGTGCACGCTCGACTCGAGCGTGTAGTAGTCCTCACAGCTCACGCAGTAGAGGCCCTTGTAGACGTCCTTGTAGATATAGCCGTTCTCGTAGATGGCGGTGAGGAACTTCTGCACGCTCTCGAAGTGGCGCGGCTCGGTGGTGCGGATGAAGTCGTCGTAACTGATGTTGAGAGCGTCCCACGCCTCACGAAATCGGGCCGACGTTTGGTCGGTCCACGCCCGGGGGCTCATCTCGTGCTTCGCGGCGGCGTCGGCCACCTTCTGGCCGTGCTCGTCGGTACCGGTAAGGAATTTCGTCTCGTCGCCAATGAGGCGATGCCAGCGGGCGACGGCGTCGGCGTTGACCGTGGTGTAGGCGTGCCCGACGTGGGGGGCGTCGTTGACGTAGTAAATCGGCGTGGTGACGTAGAAGCGACCCATCAATCAAGGCTACCGAGTCACTGGCGTTGGCCCGCCCGTAGCTCAAGGGCGAGCCGGTACACCACGCGGTGCGCGACGCCGAGCGAGGACTCGACGAAGGAGACCGCGTCTCGCGTCGAAAGGCCCCGCGTCAGTTGTTCGACGAGGGCGAGGCGCACGAGTTCATCGTCAATTGGTGGCGCGCAGGGCGCGCCCTCGAGCACGACCACGACCTCGCCAATGACCTCACGCTGCGCGAGTGTCGCAGCGACCTCGACGACGGTTCCGCGCAGCACCTCCTCGTGGAGCTTGGTCAACTCTCGCGCCACCACCACCCGACGGTTGGGGAAGATCTCGGACATCTCGCGCAACGTCGTCACCAGGCGCTGGGGCGATTCGTAGAAGACAGTGGTGCGCGGCTCGACTACCCACTGCGCGTACAGGCGATCGCGTTCGCCGACCTTGCGGGGCAGGAATCCCTCCATACAGAACCGCTCAGTCGACAGGCCACTGATCGAGAGCGCCGCGACGACCGCCGACGGTCCGGGTGCCGTGGTCACCTCGAGCCCGGCCGCGACGACCGCGGCGACGAGACGTTCGCCCGGGTCGCTGATGGCGGGGGTGCCGGCATCACTGACCAGCACAATGACCTGGCCCAACGAAATCTGGCCGATAATCTCCTCACTTAAGGCAACTTCGTTGTGCTCGTGCAACGACCGGAGTCGACCCCGCACCGCAATGGCGTTGGCGCTAAATAGGGTGCTCGATCGGCGCGTGTCCTCGCAGTAGACGAGGTCAGCGTCAGTGAGCAGTTCGAGTGCTCGGCGCGAGATATCACCCAGGTTCCCGAGGGGCGTGGCGACGAGGACGAGTCGACCGCGTTCGTTTACTTGGTCGTCCACGAAAGTCCCCTCGTTTGGCTAGATCGGCCCCGCACCCACTAACATTGTCACTTATGTCAAAGCGGACGGTGAAGCGCAAGCTGCGCGCAAAGAAGAAGGCTAACCACGGTAAGAAGCCGAACTGCGGTCGCGGTTAAGGCCGTTTGCGCTACAGGTTCCCGTCCCACGCGCAGTTACGGTTCCTCAAGAGGGCGGCGAGCGGCGTCGGCGTGTCGCTGATGATGCCGTCGACGCCGAGATCGATCAATCGTCCCATCTCGTCCACGTCGTTGATGGTCCACACGTGCACCGCAACGTTGGCCGCGTGCGCCGCCAACACGAAACGTTCATCGACGACCGTGATATCCCCAAAACTGGCCGGGACCTGGAAGGCGCAGACGGGCGCGACGACCGGTGCATCTTCGCCGAGCGAGAAGAAGAATGCCGCCGCCTCGCCCGTCGCGGCCGAGGTCGCCACGCCCGGGGCGACTCGACGGAACTCTTGGATGGCTGCGTCGAGAAATGACGCGACGATGACCGAACGCCCGAGCTCCAGGCGCTGTAATTCGTCGGCGAGCAATCTTTCGTAGGGTTCGACGTCCGGGTCGGAGCGCTTGATGTCCAGGTTCAAGAGAACACCTGGGAACTCGGTCGCCACTTCCTCGAGAGTGGCAATACCGAAGCGCCGATCGGCCGGGGACTTTCCGCGATGGACGTACTCGTGGTCGACCCTGCCCGGGGTGACCGCCTCGCCAGCAATCCACCAGTAGGCGTTGTCCATCTCACGAAGTTCACCCAACGTCCACGCGGCAATCTCGCCGGAGTGGTTCGTCGTGCGATCAACCGTTTCGTCGTGCGACACGACCAGACGGCGATCCTTCGTCGCGTGGACGTCGAGTTCAATCGCGCTGGCTCCGTGGGCGAGTGCGCGATCGATCGCCGCCAGCGTCGAGGATGGTGCCTCGAACGAGCCGCCCTGGTGGGCGTAAGCGATGACCCGGCGATCGAGCCAGGGGCTACTCACGGGTGTTCGAACCCGCCTGGAAAGAGTTTCAGACGCATCCGGTGCTCGAGGTAGAAGGCGAGACCCGGCACGAAACCGGCCAGGAGCATGACGAGGAGGTACCAGACGTCAAGTCGAAACTTCAGCACCAACTGAAAGCACATGATCAAGTAGATCGGATAGAGCACCACGCCGTGCCCGACGCCGAGGACCTCGCGAAAGATCTTCAGGTGCTGCCACAGTGCGTGATCGAGGGACTGTAACGAAAGGGTCGCGAAGAGTATCAGCAGCGTCGTACCCGTGACGAATGACATGAGCCGGTAACGCCAGAACGTGTCGGCCATCAATGTCCCCAGAGTCTCTTCTTTGGCGCAGTGGCGATGGTAGCGAGGTGGTCGTTGTACGCGGCGAGTAGTGGATCTTCGGACTCGACGCTCGCGACGCGCGCTTCGCGCGCCTCGGCGCGCTTTCGCGCCTCGTACTCTCGGCGCGCCTGCTCATCGTGCTCGGTGACCTTCTCTAGGTTCAGTAAGGCGTACCAACCGAGGACACCGAAAATGCCAAAAACTGGCCACTCAATGGCGTAGAAGTAACTGAGGGAACTGCCCTCGATCGCGCGTCCCACCTGCCACCACGCGGCACTCGCGCACAGAGCAATCCAGATGGCAAGGGCGAGATGGAGGCCGAAGGCTCGGCGGTTCAAGTACTTCGACTGCACGAGGCCATCCTACCGAAGGGTTTTCCCAGCCACGCCTCAGGCGTTCGCGGCCGCTGACCTACTCTTCATCGTGAAGTCACCGAGTGGTGTCGTGTTCTGAGCGGCGCCTCTCGTCCTAGCTCGCTGACCATACCTCGCTTCGGTGACGTTTTCGATCCGTGCGATGACTCGCCACCGCCGTGTCGTCGTCGAATATCGTCGACTTTCGTCGTACGCGTAGGGCGCGCACTCCTGCTACCGATGGCGCTCACTCCCGCTAGGCGAGGGTGACTTGGTTGCGCCTCTCCACTAAAGTAGTCCGGCTTCGATTGCCAGTTCCTCGAGGTCACTCTCGGGGCGTGCGCCGAGGTGCGCAATGATCTCACCCGCACAGAGCGAACCGAGTTCAGCCGCCTCCACGGGGTCCGCGCCGAGCGCGAGACCGTAGAGGAAACCGGAGGCGAACATGTCGCCCGCGCCGTTCTGATCGACCACGTTATCGACCTCCCGGGCGGGAACGCTGACGATACCTGACACCGTCGCGACGTCAGCTCCCCTAGGTCCTCGAGTAACGACTGCCAGTATCCCCAACTCCTCAATCGCACCGAAGGCCGCATCGAGTGACGCGACGTTGAACAGCGAGCAGATTTCGGTCTCATTGGCGAGCAGCACGTCGACGTCCTGAGTTACGAGATCGAGAAAGTCACGACGATGGCGCTCGACGCAGAACATGTCCGACAACGAGAGTGCGACCATCGAGTCATGTTCGTGCGCGAAATTGACCACTTTGCGGATCGCCTCTTTCGCCGGCGGGAGATCGAAGAGGTAGCCCTCGACGTAGGTGATCTCCGAGCGGGCAATCAGTGTTTCGTTGATGTCCGTTACCCGCAGCTGGTTTGACGCGCCAAGGTACGTCGCCATAGTGCGTTGCGCGTCGTCGGTGATGAAGACGTGACAACGCCCGGTCGCGCCTTCGCCCTCGCCCGCGATTGCCAGGTCGAGTTCAACACCCATGGTCTGGAGGTCGTGGGTGAAGCATTGCCCGAAGTCGTCATTGGCGACCTTGCCGATGTAGCCGCAGGTCCCGCCGAGCGCCGCGACGCCCGCGATGGAGTTCGCGACGGAGCCTCCCGACATCTGGATCGTCGGACCCATCGCGCTGTAGTAGGTCTCGAGCTGGTGCTCTTCAATCAGGGTCATGGCCGCCTTCACCAGTCCGAGCTGGCGGTAGACCTCTTGAGAGTCGCGGGTGATGATGTCCAACATCGCATTGCCAATGCCCGTCACCGCAAGCCGATTGGGACCGGGCTTCACGCGAAGGGAGACGGACGTGGGGGTATTTGTCACTTAGCGAGCGTAGAACTTTTGGCCCTAAGGTTGCTTCCTATGCCATTGTCCTCCAACCCCTACCGCCTCGACCGAAACGTGGTCCCTTCCGCGTACCGGATCTTCATCACCCCCGACCTGGAGGCGGCCACCTTCGCCGGTCGGGTCGAGATTGACGTCGAAATCGTGGACGCGGTCGCCCAACTCACGCTTAATTCGATCGAACTCGTGCTCGGCGCCGCCACGGTCACCGCCGCGGGCACCGGCTATCGCTCGGTAGAGCTCAATGTTGACGAGGAGTTCGAGACGGCCTCATTCTCCTTCGACGACAAGTTGCCCGTCGGTCCGGCCGTCGTCGAGATCGCCTTCACGGGCATCTTGAACGACCAGCTCCACGGCTTCTACCGTTCAACGTTTACTGACACCGCGGGTACCAAGCACACCATCGCCACGACGCAGTTCGAGAATACCGACGCCCGACGCGCCTTCCCCTGTTGGGATGAACCGGCGTTCAAGGCGACGTACCAGGTGAATCTCACGGTGCCGAGCCATCTCGCCGCCTACTCCAATTCGCCGGTCACCTCCGACACCGACCTCGGCAACGGGCAGCGCACCGTCAGCTTCTCTCCGACCATGAAAATGTCTACCTACCTCGTCGCCTTCATCGTTGGACCGTTCGAGGAGACGGCGGCCCTCGACGTCGATGGAGTGCCGTTGCGCATTGTCTGTCCCGTCGGCAACGGCCACTTGACCGCCCACGCCCTCGAAGCCGGGGCGTTCGCGTTGCGATTCTTTACTGAGTACTTCGACATTCCCTACCCCGGGGAGAAACTGGACATGGTCGCGATCCCCGACTTCGCCCAGGGGGCGATGGAGAACCTCGGTTGCATCACCTACCGCACGTCGGACCTCCTCGTCGACCCCGCGACGGCCTCTCTCTCAGAGATGAAGCGCGTCGCCAAGGTCGTTGCCCACGAGATCGCGCACATGTGGTTCGGCGACCTCGTCACCATGGAGTGGTGGGAGGGCATCTGGCTCAACGAGGCCTTCGCGAGCTTCATGGAGGTGCTCTGTCAGGACGCCTTTCGCCCCCAGTGGCAAGCGTGGGTCACCTTCGCGAGTGAGCGCGACGTGGCCTTCGCGATCGACGGCCTGCACGCAACGCGTCCGATTGAGTACGAAGTGATCTCACCAGAGGACACCCGCGGCATGTTCGATCCCCTGACTTACGAAAAGGGCGCGGCGGTCCTTCGCATGCTGGAGCAGTACATCGGGCCCGAGACGTTCCGCGATGGGATCCGCCACTACCTCGTCAAGCACAGCTACGCGAATACGCACACGACGGACCTGTGGGACGCCCTCGACGACGTCTCGGACGCACCGGTGCGCGACATCATGGACACCTGGATCTACCAAGGTGGTTTCCCCCTCGTCACGCTCGATGACGGTTCGTTGAGCCAAAGGCCGTTCGCCTACGGCGCGTCGCGCGGCGAGAGCGCCATTGGCACTTCGTGGAAGGTTCCGGTCATGACCCGTTCGTTGACTGACGGCGCGGTCACGAGTCACCTCCTCGACGACGGCGTCGTGCAAGTAGGCAGCGTCGATCCGACTGTCGTCAACGCCGGCGGTTCGGGCTACTACCGAACTCGCTACGTCGGCGAGGGCCTGAACCAGATCACGCAACAAATCAACGAGCTCGAACCGATTGAACGCGCGACCGTCCTCTCCGACAGTTGGGCGCTGCTCTACTCGAGCCAGATCACCTGGGACGAGTTCTACAACATCGCGAAGAGCCTCGGGGAGGGTGACGAGCCCACCACGTGGGGTACCGTCGCGTCGGCGGTCAACTTCGTCCATCGGGCGCTCGACGACGATCAGCGCGGACGCCTCGCCGCGACGGTGCGCTCGCTCTTCGGTCCACAGTTCACGCGCCTCGGGTGGGAGGCCGCACCCGGTGAGAGCGAGCTGACACCGCAGTTGCGAGCGATCGTGCTGGCGACACTCGGCACGATCGGTCTCGACGAGTCGATTCGCCTCGAAGCGGTACGACGCTTTGAGGCCAATACCCTCGACGGGGACCTCGCGTACGCGATCCTCAGTGTCGTCGCGCACCAGGACCGGCCCGGTGACTACGAGGAGTTCCTCGAGCGCTACCGTCACGCGCCGAGCCCCCAGGTCGTGCAGCGCTATCAGTACAGTCTGCGGGGATTCAGCGAAGAGCGCGTCGCGCTCGACGCCGCGGAGCGGGCCTTCAGCGAGTTCCGCAATCAGGACGCGTCGAGCATCATCGGCAGTCTGAGCACGAATGCCACGACCGGCCCGGCCGTCTGGCGTTACGTCACCGGTCGCTGGGACGAGGTGCTCAAGCGATTCCCCCTCAACACCCTCTCCTACATCGCGCAAGGTCTGCCCACGTTCGTGAACGACGCCGCCTTCGCTGACGAGGTCGAGGCGTTCCACCGCGCGCACTCGCTCGGTGGTGAGCAGAGACTGATCGAGCAGTTGATCGAACGGATGCGGGTCGGGATTACCTTCGCCTCGACCATGCGCGAGCAGTTCTAGGACGCCGTGAGCGTCGGCGCCTACGTGGGCATCTTTGCCCTGATGTTCGTGCTGGAGCTACCCGACAAATCGTTCATCGCGATGGTCATCATGAGTACGCGGGCCCGTCCCGCCATGATCGTTATCGGATCGTCAATGGCCTTCGTCGTCCAGATGGCGCTCGCCGTAGGGGCCGGCAGCCTCCTCACCCTCTTTCCAGCTACCTGGAAGGATCTCATCGTCGGGCTGCTCTTCCTGGGTGGCGCCGCCTACCTACTGTTCGTCTCCGAGGAAGAGGAGGAGGAGCGGGGTGCAGAGGAGGCCGAGCCCGAAAAGGCGGGCACCCGACTTCGCGAAATTACTACGGCCTTCGCCGTGATCTTCGTCGGGGAGTTCGGCGACCTGACCCAGATCCAAGCCGCGAACTTTGAAGTGAAGCTCCATCAGCCCCTGGAGGTCTTTCTCGCCTCGTCCGCCGCGATGATCGTCGTCTCGTTCATTGGCGCCTACGGCGGACAGGCGCTCCAGCGGGTCGTGCCGCTCAAGAGAATCCGGCTGGTCGGCGGACTAATCTTCGCCGGGCTCGGCCTCTGGACTCTCGGATCGTTGGCTTTCGGTTGAGTCGAACCACAGAACTACTCGACATCGCCGACAGAGTGAAGGGCTTCATGCCCCGTGATGAGGGACTTGCCCTGCACTACGCGGCGCGTGCGCACGCGAACAGCGTCCCCGGGGCGACGTGGCTCGAAGTGGGCGCCTGGTGTGGCAAGTCAGCCGTGTACCTCGGCGCCGCCGCCGAGCCGTCGACGACGGTCCTCTACTCTCTCGACCATCACCGCGGCAGCGAGGAGAACCAGGATGGCTGGGAGCACTTCGACGCCACCCTGGTGGACCCGGTTGACGGACGGCTAAACACGCTGCCCACGTGGCAGCGCACCATTGCCGAGGCCGGACTCGAATCGACCGTCCTCGGGCTCGTGGGACCGTCCCAGGTCGTGGCGGCCCACTTCGCCCAGCCACTCGATCTGCTCTTCGTCGACGGCGGTCACGGCGTCGAGGTCGCCTGGGCCGACTACGAATCGTGGACCCCCAAGGTCGTCGTCGGCGGACTCCTCATGATTCACGACGTGTTCGTCAACGAGGCGGACGGCGGGCGTCCGCCCTACGAGATCTACCGCGCGGCGCTCGACAGCGGTCGCTTCGTTGACGAAGAAGCGACCGGCTCGCTACGGATACTGCGTCGCGTGGGGACGTAGACCCCGACGGGCCGACCCGGTCGGGCCGGTGACGACTACGGACCGGCGCTCCAAAGAGTACGAACGCTCTCGACGGCAACGCCGCCCGTGGGTTACGTCAAGCGAGCGAGCGGGCAGCCGGGTTCGGCGAGGTCGACCGGGCGCGGCAGGGCGTCGTGGCGAAAGAGTCCCGATGCCGAGGACGATGACGTCAGCGCGTCGGCCGCGAGGATGATGGCCGCCGCGGTGTACGACGTCGTCTCGAGGCCCGGAAAGGTCAACTCCTCGGGGTAGCTAATGCCGGTCCAGTAGGCTCCGTCGTCACGTCGGTGACGACGGGTGTAGCTGAAGAGGTCGAGCGCGCGACTGGTCTGCCCGAGCGCGTCGAGGGCCAGGACGCACTCGGCCGTCTCGGCGGCGGTCACCCAGTCGTTCGTCGAAACACAGCGCACGCCGTAGCCGTCCATGACGTGGCGCTCCCAACCGTCCTCGATACGCTTCTCGCCGGGCACGCCGCGTAACGCACCCGAGAAGATCGGGTAGTACCAGTCCATGGCGAACTCGTTCTTCGGGGCGAAGGCCCCGGGATGGTGCGCAACGGCGTGGCCGAGCCGTCCGGCCGCCAGCTCCCACGAGGGCCGAGCCTGGTCCAGTCGTTCTCCGAGCGCGACGGCGCTGCAGAGCGAGTGAAAGATCGACGCCGAGCCGGTCAGCAGCGCGTAGCTTTCCGGACGGCCCAGTGCGTCGAGCGACCAACGGATGGTGCCGTCGTCGAGCTGCCATCGCAAGACAAACTCAATGGCCCGCTCGACGCTCGGCCACAGCTCCACGGCGAAGTCGAGGTCGTTCGTCGCGAGGACGTAGTGGTAGAGACCGGTCGCCACGTAGGCGCAGACGTTGGTGTCGAGGCGAGCGTCTTTCACGCGATGCTCGAGGTAGTAGTTGAACCAACTGCCGTCACCCAACTGATTCTGGGCCAGCCACCGATAGGCGGCCCGGGCCTCGGCGGCGTAGCCCGTCACGGTGAGAGCCATGGCCGCTTCCACGTGGTTCCAGGGGTCGCAGTGCCCACCGGGAAACCAGGGGATCTGTCCACTACGAATCTGGAGCGACGCGAGATGGGCCGCCGTCGCGGCGATCTCCTCGCCACTGAGTAAGCCCGGCACGCCACCGAGCGTGGCCGTCGTTGAACTCACGCGGGTGATTTCGTGAGGTAGATGATGATGGACTTCCCCATGAGCGGTGCGAGAATTCGTTCGGCGTAGCGGGTCGTGCGCGGTCCCTTGACGATGTCCCAGACCAGCAGTTCGTGATACTTCTTCACGAGCCAGTGGCTCTCGTTGGTGGTACCAACGAGACACTTCAGCCACCAGTAGGGGCTGTGCAGACCGTGTGCGTAACGGTGCCCAGTGACGCGCAGTCCCACTGAAGCGAGCCGCTCTTCGAGGACCGAGCGACGATAGATGCGGATGTGGCCGCCGGGCACGTTGTGGTACTCGTCGGACAGCGCCCAGTTGATCAGTTCGGGCCCGAAACGCGGCACGGTGACCGCCATGGTGCCCCCGGGACGCAGGACGCGGGCGAGCTCGCCCATGGCCGCGACGTCCTCGGAAATGTGCTCGAGGACCTCGGAACAGATGACGCGGTCGAAGGCTCCGTCGGGAAACGGCAGGTGGAGGGCGTCGCCCTGCACCGCCACGGTGTGGCGGGTCCCCTCGACCAGTTCGCCGGCCTCGAGCATTGCCTCGAACATCGCGGCAACGCCCTCGACCTCGTCGCGACCGGCGTCGAGCGCGACGACGTCGGCACCGCGACGCGCCGCCTCGAAGGCGTGGCGTCCAAATCCGCAACCGAGGTCGAGAATCGTGTCACCGCGCTCGAGCCCCAGGAGATCGTAATCGGCCGTCAGCATCAGTCGAAGTCCATCGATTCGGGCAACGGTTGGGCGCGCAGGATTGCGTCGTAGCAGGCGGCCGTGCCCCGCGCGGTCACCTGCCACGTGAAGCGTTCGATGACGCGTTGACGTCCCGCGGCGCCGAGTCGCTCACGCAACGCCTCGTCGTCGAGCAGTCGTCGAATGGCGTCGACGAGAGCCTCGGGATTGTTCGGCTCGACGAGCAGTCCGGTCTCGTCGCTCACCCCTACGACCTCGGGCAACGCACCCCCAGTGGTCGCCACGACCGGTACCCCGCAGCTCATTGCCTCGATGGCGGGGAGGGAGAAACCCTCGTAGAGGCTCGGGACCACGGCGACCTCGGCTTCGCCGTACAGGCGCGCCAGCTCTTCGTCACTCACGCCCGTGATCGTCGTCACGATGTCATTGAGTCCGAGGCGGTCCATGGTCTGGGCCACGCGACCATTGGGCCGGGGCCGACCAATCACCACCAGGTCAATGTCGCGCTCGGTGCGCAGCTTGGCAATCGCCTCGAGCAGCGGCACGAGACCCTTCATTGGCACGTCGCTGCTGGTCGTGACCATCAGGCGACCGCTCACCTTCACCACGTCGGCGTAGGGCTTGAAGACGGTGGCGTCCACCCCGACCGGCACCACCGTGAGCCGCTCGAGGGCCACGCCCATCTGTGCGTTGATGTCGGTCTTGGAGTTGTGTGAGACCGTGAGGACGGCGGGCAGTTGCTTGACGACGCGCACCTGCGTGCGCAAGAAACCGAACCACCGCCGCGTGCTGTAGCGCTTCCACGCGGTTTCGGCGTGGTCCAGTGCGATCGAGCGATCGACGGTGATGGGGTGATGGAGCGTCTCGAGCAGGGGCCACCCCTCACGGTGCAGGCGCAGGATGCCTGGTCCCATGCACTGGTTGTCGTGGATGATGTCGAAGTCCTGTCGCCGTTGGGCGAGGATGGTGGCGACGCGCATCGAAAATGCGAGTGGTTCGCCAAATCCGCCGCTCATCATGACGGCGAATTCGGCGACGTCGGCCGCCGACGTGAACTCCGAGGGCGCCGGAATCCGGAAGGGGTCCGGATCGCGATAGAGGTCGAGACCGCGCACCGGGGTGAAGCCCACACCCTCGTCGATCTCGGGCCACGGGGGCCCCGAGAAGACCTCGACGCTGTGGCCGAGCGCCACGAGCTCTCTCGTGAGGTGCCTGGTGTACACGCCCTGGCCGCCGCACTGGGGGTTGCCCCGGTAGATCAGGAAGGCTACGCGATGTTTGCCCGGCTCGGCCGCTCGCGCCGCGATGTGCGGAGGAAGCGTGATGGCCTGGGAACGGGCCCAGGACGCCTTCGTCTCATCAATGGTCTGGCGCAGGGTGCGGGTCACGGGTCAACTTTCGGTTCAGGCGAAGTTCCCTAGTCTCCCCCAAGTGGCGAGGTCGCACAAATGACCGATGGACGTCACTCGGACGTTGGCTACAGTGCCTCCTATGGATCTCACCTACCCTGCAGAAGCCGAAACGTTCCGCGCCGACATTCGTGGCTGGCTTGAGGAGAACCTGCCCGCAGGCTGGTTCGCGCCGGGATTTACGATGACGGCGGCCGAGCGTCGGGCCTTCAATGACAGTTGGAATGAGAAGCTGTTCGCGGGTGGGTGGATCTGCGCCGGGTGGCCCGTCGAGTACGGCGGCAAGGGCCTCACGCTGCTCCAGCAGGTCGTGCTCAACGAGGAGTTCGCCAAGGCTGGTGCGCCCATGCGTGCGGACTTCTTTGGTGACACGCTCGTCGGACCGACGATTCTTCAGTGGGGCACCGAAGAGCAGAAGAAGGAGTTCATTCCGGGCATTCTGCAGGGAAAGATTGCGTGGTGCCAAGGATTCTCCGAGCCCGACTCGGGTTCGGACCTGGCGAGCCTGAAGACGACCGCGGTCCTCGACGGCGATGAATGGGTTATCAATGGCCAGAAGGTGTGGACCAGCCAAGCCCAACACGCCGACTACGTCTTCTTGATGGTCCGCACCGATCCTCTCGCCCCCCAACACGCCGGCATCAGTTACCTGCTCGTGCCAATGCACCAACCCGGAGTTGAAGTGCGACCAATCATCCAGGTCGACGGTTCGGGAGACTTCAACGAGGTCTTCTTCACCAACGCCCGCTGCGCGAAGGGTAACGCCGTTGGTGGCGTCAACAACGGCTGGAAAGTCGCTATGACCACCCTCGGCTTCGAGCGCGGTTCGTCATCGACGACCGGCTATCGACGATTCTTGAAGGAGTGGGAGCAGATCGTGCACGAGGCGAACCGTTTGCACAAGAACAGTGATCCCCTGGTGCGCGACCAACTGGTGAGGGCCTGGGAGCGCGTGAAGATAATGGAGATCAACGGCTACCGTTCCCTGACCGACTCGCTCAACGGCACGCACAACACCGCGTTGCTCGGCGCCTGCAACAAGATGTTCTGGTCCGAGGCTCACCGCGCGACATTGGAGTTGGCGCTCGACGTGCTCGGCATGGAGGCTCAGATTCTCACCGGCAACGCCACCAATGAGGCCGCCGAGCCCGGTCTGCGAAGGGGCCGCGCTGACTATCCGGTCTCGGAGCTACAGGGCTCGTTCTTCTTTTCGCGCTCCGAAACAATCTGGGGGGGCACCGCCGAGATCCAGCGCAATATCATTGGCGAGCGGGCCCTGGGGCTGCCGAAGGAGCCCAAGGTGCAGACCGCCCCGGCCTAGGCCGTCGAGAGCGCCAATTCACCGCCACGGTGGCGCAGTTGGACCACCAACATGGTGCCAGTCAAGAACGTCAGCGTCGCGCCCACGAGGATGCCAATGCGCGGGTTCGCCCCCGCGACGATCAGACCGATGAGCGGCGCGCCGATCGGCGTGGTGCCGAGGAAGGCGGTCGCGTAGAGGCTCATGACCCTCCCACGCATTTGCTCACTCGAGTTCAACTGCAGAGTGGCGTTGGCGCTCGACAGGAAGGCAATCGAGAAGGCTCCGGTGGGGACCATTGCCAACTCCGCGAGGGTGATCGACGGCGCGAGTGCGACGAGCGTCATAAAGCCTCCGAAGCCCAGCGCGAGGACGGCTAACAACTTGGGCGTCGGACGTGAACGGTGCGCGATGAAGAGCCCTCCAATGATGGCGCCGATCCCCATCGCACCCATCAAAATGCCGTAGTGCGCCGCCGTGCGCTCGTGAAAGGTCGTGCGCGCGAGCAGCGGCAACGTCACCGTGAAGTTGAAGGCGAAGGTCCCCACGACGGCGACCGCCGCAATGACGTTGCGTAACTGCGGCGTGTTCCACACGTAACGCAGACCCAAACGAAGTTGGCCGCGCTCACGGGTCACGGTCCTCATCGGCACGAAGTCGGCCCGGCGCATCATGGCGAGCGCGACCAGCACCGCCAGGTACGAGACGGCGTTGACGTAAAACGACCCGGCGGTGCCGA
Source organism: Acidimicrobiales bacterium (assembly GCA_025362585.1). Taxonomy (GTDB): domain Bacteria; phylum Actinomycetota; class Acidimicrobiia; order Acidimicrobiales; family RAAP-2; genus RAAP-2. Next base: position 34,961 of record JANYFR010000064.1, read on the forward strand.
TGAGGGCGATAAACGCCGCGGCGATGCCGGGCCCGATGACCCGTCCGGCGTTCATCAACACGCTGTTGAGGCTCACAGCATTGGCGATGAGGTCGCGCCCCACCATCTCTTGGACGAAGGCCTGGCGGGCCGGTACGTCGAAGAGGTTCACGAGGCCGAGTCCGAACGCAATCACGTAGACCGTCATGGGGCGAACGTGATTGGTCGTGACGAGCACCCCGAGCAGCAGCGCCAAGAGGCCCGCGGCGATCTGCGTGAAGTAGAGGATGCGCCGCTTCTCGTGGCGGTCGGCGACGAGACCGCCGTAGGAGCCGGCGAGCAGGATGGGCAGGTACTGGAGGGCCACCGCGATGCCGAGGTCGACCGACGAGCCAGTCAACTGGAGGACCAGCCAGCCCTGGGCGACCGACTGCATCCACGTGCCCGACACTGATATCAACTGTCCAATGAAGTACAGCCGGAAGTTTCGCACCTTCAACGCGGCAAAGGTCCTCGAAGAGATCTTGAGCGCCGCGTTCACTCCGTCTCCAACAGCAGTTCAAGGAAACGAACCAGTTCCTCGGCCCTCTGACGGTCACCTGATGAGAGCGACTGGAGCTTGCGTTCGAGGAATTCGGTCTTGCGTTTTCGGATCTGCTCAACCTCTTGGCGACCCAATTTCGTGATCTGCACTCTCGTACAGCGGCGGTCGTCGGGATCGGCCACGCATTTGATGAGGCCGGCCTGTTCCATCGTGCGCACGAGCCGCGTTACTGACGGCGGCTGAATCTGTTCGGCCGAGGCGAGGTCGCCGAGCGAAGGATTGTGGAGTGATTCGACCGAGGCGAGCATCGAGGCCTGCGCCGGCGAGATGCCGCCCAGGGCGGAGTGGCGCAGTCGCCGGTTCATTCGCGTGATGGCTCGACGCAATCGGGCGGCGGTCTCGGTAGTAGTCGTTATTTCCATTAGTTCACCTAACTAAATAGTAGCGGGGCCGGGTGCGGACGTGACCGGACTCATCGTGCCGGTAGGGCCTCGCGAAATGGGTCAATCGGGGCAGCGATGCCAGCGCGGACCCCCCTGGGCCGTCGCGACGGCGCCGTCCTCGCGATTGGACTGGTTCGAAAGATCGTCACGGTCGAGGTGGCGGCGGAGTCCCCGGGGCATCTCCCTACCGAGACAACCAGGGCTCCCCAGAGGGATCGTGGCTCGCCGATGATCGGCCAAGACCAGTGCTCCGGCTGCCTACCTCTCATGGGGTCGGTCAGCCCACGTCGGGCGAGGATACCGTGGTCATCAATCGAGGGCTGTGGCCCGTTGGCGTGGGGAACCGCACTCGGTTCAGAGTTGGCGGTAACGGGGCACGTAGCCCCCGACACCGAGGGACATCGAATCCTCGGGGTCGATGGAGTCATCGACCCCGCCGAGCACTTCCGTGACCCACTTCAGGCGGTCCATCAGGATCCTCGTGACGCCGCCCTGGAGAGTGTCGGAGGAGATCGCGCAGCTCGAACAGGCGCCCTGGAGCTGCACCTCGACGACCCCGGTGGCCACGTCCGCGCGAATCAGTACGAGGTCTCCCCCATCGGCCTGCACTGAAGGACGCATGAGGTCGAGCAGGGCGTTCAGGGCCTTCAGACGACTGGAGCGCTCCTGGTCGGTCAGTTCTTCCATGACTCCAGTCTGCCGTAAGAATCGAATGCCGTGACCGGGAATTTCCTTTCACTACGATGGCTCCGATGGAGCCAAAAGTTGACTGGCGCGTCGACGAGATAGACCTCTCGGATCTGGAGTTTTGGAAGCGCCCGTGGGGCGAACGCGAAGCGGCCTTTGCGACGCTGCGACGCGATCGCCCCATCGCCCACTTCGAGGATTCGATTCTCGAAGGGAGTCTGGCCCTGATCTTTCCTCCGGGCAACGGCAACTACGCCCTGACCCGCCACCGCGACATTGCGGAGGCCTCTCGCCACCCCGAGATCTTTCTCTCGGGCCCCGGCGCGGTCTCCCAATTTGACCTTCCGCCCGAGATGGTCGAGTACTTCTCGGGGATGATCTCGACGGACAACCCCAAGCACGCGCGTCTGCGCCGCATTGTCTCAAACGCCTTCAATCCTCGCAACGTCCGCGGGGTCGAGGAGTCCATAGAGCGAGTCGCCGCCGCCGTGCTCGACCGAGCGCGCCACCACGGTTCGGGCGACTTCGTTCGCGACATCGCCGCTCCCCTGCCCCTGGTGATCATCTGCGACATGATGGGCGTGCCGCCAAGCGAGTACGAGACCGTGTTGCGATGCTCGAACGTGATCCTCTCTATGGGCGATCCCGAAATAATCGGCGAGGGTACGGACCCCGTCGTCGCCGTGCTCGAGGCCGGCGCCACGCTCACGGGCATCATGGAAGAGCTCGGCAAGTACCGATTGGACGAGCCGATCGACGACATTACGAGCGCGCTCGTCAACGCTGAGATTGAGTCGGAGAAGTTGACCCAGCAGGAGCTCGCGTCATTTTTCGTCCTGCTCGTGACCGCCGGCAACGAGACGACCCGAACAGCGCTGGCCCACAGCCTGCACGCGCTGAGCGAGTTCCCCGAGCAGAGAGCGCGCCTCGTGGCCGATTTCGGGGGTCTCTCGAAGACCGCGACCGACGAGATCGTGCGATGGGCCTCGCCGGTGATCTGGATGCGGCGTACTCTCGCCGAGGACTACACGCTCTCGGGCGTTGAGTTGAAAGCCAATGACAAGGTCCTGCTGTACTACAACTCGGCCAATCGCGACGAGGACGTCTTTGTCGACCCGCTCGTCTTCGACGTCGGACGTTCGCCGAATGACCACTACGGATTCGGCGCGCCCGGTCCCCACTTCTGCCTCGGGGCGCACCTCGCGCGCCGCGAAATCACCGTCATGTGGCGCGAACTGCTCGACAAGACCCCCGCCATCCACGCGACCGGCGCGCCCTCGCAACTCGCGTCGAACTTCGTGAACGGGATCAAGCGTCTCGACTACAGCTTCTAGGATGCCTCCGCCGCGACGGCCTCGTCGAAAGACCGCAGGGCCCGAGGACCCCACACCGTACCGGGCCCCCCGTTCATCAGCACGGCCACGCCAATCGCCTCAGCCATCTGTTGGCGCGAGACGCCCCGGCGGGCCGCACCGCGCGCGTGCGCCACGATGCAGCCGTCGCACTCGCGCGTGATCGCGATCACCATCGCCAGCAGCTCCTTGGTCGCTGACGTCAGTTCCCCCGGGGCCATCGACGCAGCCGATAACGCCGCGTAACCCTTCATCACCTCGGGGATCAGACCGCGAAGGTCAAGGGCTGGCTGACGCAACTCGTCGTGCACCTCGCTCGTGTTTTCCATCGCCACCTCCCCTTCCGATCGTAGCGACCATCACCCGAGCCACGTCCGAGTCCGACAGACTTCTAGGATGTTTCGATGAACGTGATCGATAAGCTCCTGGCGCACAATCGCGACTACGTCGCGCGACACGGCCACCGTGAGTTGGCGACGGCGCCGCGCCGCCACCTCGCCGTTCTGACCTGCATGGACTCGCGCCTCGACCTCTTTGGCGCGCTCGGCCTCGACCTGGGTGAGGCCCACCTCATTCGAAACGCCGGCGGGCTCGCGACCGACGATGCGGTCCGCTCACTCCTCTTGAGCCAGCGCCTGCTCGGCACGAGCGCGGTCATGGTGATCCACCACACTCGCTGCGGCCTCGAATCCTTCGACGAGGAGACCCTCCAGCGTGAACTAGAGGCGACCGTCGGCGAACGACCACCGTTTCGCCTGGGTGCCTACGTCGACGTCGACGTCGACGTGCGGGCCACCGTGGCGACCCTGCGGGCCAGTCCGTTCCTGTTGAGCACCGACGTGCGGGGCTTCGTGTTCGACGTCGACGAGGGTGGCTTACGCGAGGTGGTGGTCGCCTAACGGCTTGTTGAAGCGCTGACTGGTCTGTTCGAACCCAAGTCGTCGAAAGAAGCGGTGGGCATCGGCGCGGACGTTGCGACTCGTGAACTGGATTTGCTAGCACCCACGACGATTCGCCAGGTCCGGTGCCTCCTTCAACAGCGCGGCGCCGCTACCGCGTCCGCGCAGGTCGCTTCGCACGTGCACGCTCTCGACTTCGCAGCACCACCCGCCGGTGTGCTGAAAGTGAGGAAAGACAAACACCTGGCAGAGGCCGACCACGTCACCGTTGCACTCGGCGACAAGGACGTCGCCGAGCCGCGCGAGTCTCTTGCACCGCGGCCCAGTAGCAATCCCTCTCGTTCTCCTGTTCAACCTCGGGAGTGTGCAACTCCTCGCCCAGAAGCGACGGCGCCCGCACGTCGCCCCGGGCGATCGGGCGAATGAGTGCCACCACGACCTACGCGCGCGGATCAATGGGGGTCATGACACCGATCGCGTCTTCGACCACCTGAGCGGCGTCGAGGCAGAGGTCGTCGCGGAAGATGTCGCCGATAATCTGGGCCCCCGTCGGCAGGCCGTTCGCGACGCCCGTGGGCACGCAGGCGGCCGGGAGTCCCAGGAGGTTGGCCGGCAACACGAAGCGGAAGTTCTCCACGACCCTCATCGCCGACTGGACGTCGCGAATGTCGAAACCGTGTTCGAAGGGCGGCTGGGTCCACGTCGGTCCCACGATCAAGGGGTAGGTGGTGAGGAACTGACGCCACGCTCTCGCCACCATGTGGCGACTCTCGTGCATCATCTCGAGCGATTCGGGCGTCGCCGCAGGGAAGTCCGCGCTCGCCAATTCGACGAATCGTCGTCCGCCGTCGCCCATGACGCCCATCAAGGCCGGACCGTAGACTTGAAAGTTCGCGGTCATCAGCTCGGCCCAACCAACGTAGGACTCGAAGAGCATCGGCGGCTCGATCTCGACGACCTCGTAGCCGGCATCCTCGAGCGCCCGGCCGGCGGCACGCACGCCGTTGGCGACGTCGGCGTCAGTCTCACCGCCCATGGGCGTCGCCACGAGCGCCACGCGCTTGGGGACCGGCCGTCCGCGCAGGGCGACGTCGACGGAGAATGGATCCAACTCATGGGCGCCCATGAGGACTTCGAGTCCTAGGCGAAGGTCGGCGACGTGGCGCGCGAGCGGACCTTCGGCGAGCATCACCTGTGAGTTGAACGTCATCTCCTGGGTCGCGCTGGGGTTGCCCTGCGGCACACGCCCCCGTGAAGGCTTGATCGAAGCGATTCCGCAGGCGTAGGCCGGGTTGCGCAGCGACCCCCCGATGTCGTTGCCGAGTCCGATCGGGCTCATACCCGACGCGATCGCGGCGGCCTCGCCGCCCGACGAACCTCCCGCCGTGCGTCCGTGCATCCAGGGATTATGCGTGGCACCGTAGAGCGACGACTCCGTATTCACGCGCAGGCCCAAGTCGGGCATGTTCGTTCGCGCGAGCACCACCGCGCCGGCACCGCGCATCCGCTCGACTGTCGGAGCGTCCGAGTGCGCCACGAAGTCCTTCAGGGCCACGCAGCCTTCGGTCGTGGCGTAGCCGGCCACGTCAATATTGGTCTTGATCGTGAAAGGCACGCCGTGGAGCGGACCTCGCGCCTGACCGGCGCGTTGCAGCGCGTCGGCGGCGTCGGCCTCGCGGCGCACCTCGTCGGGGCGAATCTCCACGACGGCGTTCACGGCGTCGTTGACGGCATCGATACGTGAGAGGTGCGCTTCGATGACCTCGCGCGACGTCGTCACCCCACGGCGGATCAATTCGGCCAGCCGCGAAGCCGACTCCTGCCATAATTCGTTCGCCATCTAAGCTCCCGTTCTCTACTCCGGGCAGTTTGTCACGCTCGGCTGAGTGCGGATCAGCCGAATCGGCCGAGGGTGTAGTCGAGGGTGCGAGGGTCGATGGGATTGTTGAAGATCTTCTCGGTGGTGTCGAACTCAATGAGCTCGCCCGCTCGGTCCTCGCCCATCAACAAGAAGGCGCAGTCGTCCGAGATCCGGGCCGCCTGCTGCATGTTGTGGGTCACGATGACGACCGTGACGCGCTGCTTCAGCGACGTCATCAACTCCTCGATTCGCAGTGTCGCTATCGGGTCCAGCGCAGAGGTCGGCTCGTCCATCAAAATCACTTCAGGGTCCATTGCCAGCGCCCGGGCAATACAGAGGCGCTGCTGCTCACCACCGGAAAGGTTGGACGCGGCGACCTTCAGACGACTCTCCACACTGTCCCAGAGTGCGGCCGATCGCAGAGACGACTCGGCGGCCTCGTCGAGAATCGACTTCTTCTTCACGCCGTTGAAGCGCAGTCCCGAGATCGCGTTGTCGTAGATCGACATCGTGGGGAACGGGTTCGGACGCTGGAACACCATGCCCACGCGTGTGCGTAGTTCAGTCACGGTGAGATCACCGCGGTAGATGTCCACGCCGTCGAGCAGGATTTGACCGGCGACCTTGGCGCCGGGGGTCAAGTCGTGCAGGCGATTGAGCGCCCGCAGCAACGTGGTCTTACCCGAGCCCGATGGCCCAATGAGGCTCGTGACTCGATTCTTCGCGATGTCGAAGGTGCAGTCGCGCACCGCGGTGCGTCCGTGAAACGAGACCGCGACGTCCTTCAGTTGCATCGCAATCACGCTGCGTGCCGGTGCTGTGCTTTTATCCACGACTTCCATTTTGACCTTCGCCATAAATTCCTGATCCATTGGTTACCTTGCCCGTTGCTTTCTCGACGCCCATATGCGGGCACTCAAACTCAAAATGAAGACGAATACCACCAACACCAAGGCAATGCCCCACACTTGCGTGCGCAGACTGGGCCACTGCGACTTGGCGTTTTCGTAAATCGACAACGGTAGGGCCGACACCGGATTCAAAGGTTTCCACGAATTAATGTAGCCGCCGCCGATGACCAGAAGCACTGGCGCGGTCTCACCTATGGCCCGCGACACCGCCAGGATGATCCCGGTCACAATGCCCGTCACCGCGGCGGGTAGGACGATCCTCATCGAGACCTTGTGCGGCTTGGCTCCGAGCGCGAGACCGGCCTCGCGAAGCGTGTTGGGCACCCCGCGCACGGCAATCTCCGAGGAGATCACGATGACCGGCAGCATCAGTACCGCGAGGGCGAACGATCCGGCAATCGCCGAGAATCCGATGTGCAGGGCTCGTACGACGAACGAAAAGGCGAAGAGGCCCATCAGGATCGAGGGCGCCCCCGCCATGGTCTGAGCAATGATCCGCAGCATCGTCGCCAACTTCGAGTCCGATTCGGCGAGGTAGACCCCCGCGAGAACGCCCACGGGAATTGCCATGACCGCGGCGTAGGCGGAGAGTACGATGCTGCCGATGATGGCGTTCGACACGCCGCCCGTCACGTTCGGGGCTACCAGGCTGGGCGTCTGGGGCAGTTGGGTGTAGAAACCCGTGTGCAAAACCACCGGAAGGCCCCGATGGAAGAGCTCGAAGAGCAGCAGCAGCAGCGGCACAGCAGTGACCGCGAGGGCGACGCCGCACAGCGCCACCATGATGGTCGAGCGTACCTGGCGACGTCGACGTAGATGGTCCGAGATGCGTCGGATCTCGTCGCGCATCTCGTGACCGATTTCGTGTGGTGATTGGAGGTCCACCAAGTCGCTCATACGACCGCCAGTATTTTGCGCTGGCGGTTCACGAGCCCGCGACTGATCAGTGAGAGGCCGAAATTGATGATCATCAAGATGACGCCCAGCGCCATCAGCGCCGAAATTTCGGTGCTCGAGGACTCACCGAACTGAGTGGCAATCCACGCCGCGATCGACGTGCCCGGATACAACAAGTGGAACTGCACATTGGCAACTCCCCCAGCGACGAGGGCGACCGCCACGGTCTCGCCGGTCGCTCGGGCGAGGGCGAGGAACGTGGCGCCGAAGAGACCGACCCTCGCCGTGGGCAGGACGACCTCGCGGATAACCTGCCAGCGCGTCGCCCCCAGCGAAAGACTCGCCTCGATGAGGTCCTGGGGCACCACCGCAATGACCTCGCGGCTGATCGCCACGAACGTGGGCAGGATCATGACCGCGAGCACGATGGAGGCCAGCAGGAGTGACGTGCCGAACTCCTGACCCGGATTGCCGAAGATGGCCTTGGCGAAGGGCCAACTGTTGAGCCACGGATTGACGGTGGTGAGCATCCACGGAGCGAGTACCAGGAAGCCCCAGAGTCCGTACACAATGCTCGGAACGGCGGCGAGCAGTTCCACCAGCGTCGCAACGATGTTGCGGAATCGTCTCGGTATGAGAAAGACGATTGAGATTGAGGTACCGATGCCGATCACGACGGCGAGAGCCAACGCGATCAGCGAGGTCTCGAGGGTGCCCACGATCATCGCGAGGCCACCGAAAGGTCCGATTGGCGCCTGCCAGCCTCTGCCGCCGAGCAAGGTCCTCGAGTGGTGCGCCCACTCGGGCAGTGAGTTCCAGAGGATTGTCCCGACGAAGCCCACGCTCACCGCGGCGAACACGAGGCTCGCCACGATCAACAGGTAGTGATACCACGTGCGAGAAGTGGTGACGGAATTGAACTCCGCCACTACCTCGGCTTGTCGTTGCAAATCAGGGGGAAGGAGGTCAGTGAAATCGACCCCGTCGTCCGCTCCCCGATCCGCCATGGTCTGACCCTACTTAGGAAGATTGCGTCAACAGCACGGTGCCGTTGAATTTCACGCCTTGTAGCTGACTGCGCGCGTACGCGGCGACCGCGGCAGGCAACGGTACGTAGCCCTCCGCCGAGGCCAGGGCGCCTTGGGCGTAATGGGTCTCCCAGTCGAGGTACTTCACCACGGCCTCACCGGTCGCCTCATTGGGCTGGTTCTTCGCCACTAAGGCCCAGCTGTAGGTCGCGAGTGGCCACACGTTGCTGCCCGGCTCGTTCACGATTGAGAAGTTGTCGGGCGCGATGTTGGTACCGGCAGCGGCACCGGCGTTGCCGATGTTGGCGAGCGTCGGGACGAGCCACTGACCGTTGCGGTCCTGGAGGTCGGCGGTCTGAATCGCCGCGTTGCCGGGGATCAGCAGGTAGCTGTACTCGACGTACCCGATCGAACCGGGGTTCGCGTTGACGTCGGTCGCCATTGCGGCGTTGTTGGCGGCGGCGAGGATGTTGGACGCGCCCCACGCGTTGCCGCTGCCCTCCATCACGCTGCCACTCACCTTGTGCGAGGAGCCGCCCGAGTTGTTCAGCCAGTCGGTGAAGGCGAAGGTCGTACCCGAGCTGGCCCCTCGGTAAATGACCTTGATGGTGTTCTTGGATGCACCACTCCTGTAGAGGGCATGCAGCGCCTTGCCGGTGGCCGTACTCGTGCCACCGTTAGTCGCGACGATCGCGGGGTTCGACCACTCAGTGATCTGGCCGTCGTAGATCTTCGCGACTTCGTTCGACGTCAACTTCACGTGGTCGAGCCCCGAGCCCAGGTTGTACGCGACGACCGCGCCACCGAGAATGTACGGAACCTGTACGAAGTTCGACTCCGTTGCCCCCGACGGCAGAGTGCCCGACCCGGGCGTCATGGGCTGGTCGGAGAACCCGATGTTGATGCTGCCGTTGACAATGGCCGTGCGACCGGTGCCCGATCCGGCGGCCGGATACGAGCTGAAAGCGACCTTGCCGCCGGCCGAGAAGGCCGTCGAACCGCTGGTCGTGACCCCCACCATTGGCGCGTCAAAGGAGGAACCGTTGATCGCCAGCGACGACGAGCCCGGGACGACGAGGTCGATGTCGCCCGACTTGCCGGTACCTTGAAGGTTGCCAATAGGCTTGGGTGGCTTCGGCGTGGGCTTGTGTTTGGAGTAGCCCTTGCCGCACACGCCCTTAGCGTTGTGGAACTTCACCGTATGCACCTTGTTGTTCACCAACTTGTAGCAGGTGACGGTCTTGGTCACTGTGCTGGCCGTGGCGGACAGGGCGGTGACGCTGAGTAGACCGGTCAAGGCCAGCAGCGCCGCTACGAGCGATCGGTATAGATTCTTCATTCTGAACTGTTCTCCTCAAGAAAGTGATTCCCGGTCGACATGTCCGTCCAACAATCGAACGCTCCGCCTCTATGGAACCTACGGAGCGAAGGTAAACAGAAGGTGACCCGCAAGGACTATCCCGGTGAAAAGTTAAGGAACTGTTGAGGTCGCCAAAAGATGCGATTTAATCGCAACAACTGTCGCGCCAGCCGCACGTCAGACACCGAAAGTGGGCGTGTTCGGGACTGAGGTCCGATCCACAGTGGGGGCACTCGGAGAAGACTGCGAAGCGGTTGACGAGAGCGCGCGCGTCGCTGCGGGGCACCACCATGGCACCTGGCTCGCCGTTCTGCACTCCCCCAGTATCGGCCAACCGGTGGCCCAATCGAGTGACCGTCAAATGGCTCCGGGCACTGGCCTCGCTCCCGACGTCGGACCCAGTTGTCCGAGGCGGTAGTGCGGGCGACAGAGCACCTGGTAGTGGGTCACACCCTCGTGGACGTCGCCGGTAAAGTACTGGTCACCTTCGCGCGCCACCACGCCATCAACGACGCGAGCGTTGCAACGGCCGCGCCCCCCGCACCAGCACGTCGAGGTGAGCGGCAGTTCGTGGGACACGTCGGCGATCGCAAAAAGGCGGGCCGAGCCCGGAAAGATGTTGAGAAGAAAGTCCGCCGAGAGACCAAAGGCGTGCACGTCGATGCCTTCGTCGTCGACCGCTCGGGCCAACGCGTCAACCTGGTCGGCGCTGGCGAACTGGACCTCGTCGATCACGAGGATCCGGACCCCTTGATCCACCAGCCCACGCACCTGGGGGGCGAGGTTCGCGCCCGGAGTCACGGCTTCGGCCTTCGCCTCGATGCCAATGCGACTCGTGACCATTCCGTCGGCGCTACGGTCACCGAACGTCCACAGAGCGACGTCACTGCGCCCCTGACGAAGTTGCCAGCACAGCTGAAGCGCGAGGGTCGACTTCCCGGCCGCCATCGTCCCGTACGTAAAGGTCAGTTCTGCCATCAGTGTCACCCTTCGACGGACGTCCCACGTTACCGCTCACCGTCCGCTCGGTTCGTAGCATTTCGGCCACGCACGTCTGCGGTCTATCAAGGCGACGTCGGTAGATTGGCCACGTGTATTACAGCGTTCGACCGGTCGCCTACATTCGCAATGAACGCTGCGAGGCGCTCGACGACAGTTGGGACGACGTCGTGAGTACCGTGGAACTGGCCAACGACGTCCCGAGTGATTCCCTCCGCGGACTCGTGGACTTCTCGCACGTCGAGATTGTCTTCTTCGCCGATTGGGCCGAGGACGTTCCGCCGGGACCGTGGCACCGTCGTCCGCGCCAACGCACAGTGGCCCGACGTCGGCGTCTTCGGTTAGCGCAACAAGGACCGTCCGAAGCGGCTATCACGACCGCCGCCATTGACGAACTGAGCGAAGGCTGGTTCAGTGTGCGGGGCCCCGACGGCATCGACGGAACGCCCGTGCTGGACATTGAGCCGGTCTTCCGTTGGAGCGTTCCGCGCGGCGAACTGCGCGCCCGTGGAGCGAGGAACTCGGCGAAAAGTATCTCTAAGGTTGCATGAAGCGGTTGACGACCTCCGAAAGTTCTGGCCCCTTCTGCTCTTGCAAGAAGTGACCCGCTCCTTCGATAGTGACGTGAGGCTGGCCGTGCGCACCGGGGACAACACTCAGGAACTTGGCGTCCACGCCCCTCGTGATCGCGTCACCATCGGAGTAACAGCAGAGAAAGGGTTTGGTCCAGGTAGCGAGCACTCGCCACGCGGCGGCGTTCGCGTCGTGCGCCGGGTCGTCGGGTGCGGTCGGCACCAGCACCGGGAACTGGCGGGCCCCCTCTTTGAACGTCTCGTCGGGAAACGGTGCGTCGTAGGCATCGACAACCTCAGGGCCCAAGCGCTCGGTGCAACCTCCCGAGACAATGGCCCCGACGTGTAGTTCAGGGGTGGTTTGGCTGAACTGCTGCCACGCGCGAAACGGCTCGTTCATTCGTTCGTCACCCGTCGGCAGACCGCCATTGCCAATCGCAACACGCGCAAATCGACCGGGGTGCTCAGCGACGAGGCGCAGCCCAATGAGCGAACCCCAGTCCTGCGCGAAGAGAGTGACGTCGACCAGGTCGAGGTGGTCGAAGAGGAGTTGTCTCACCCACTCGACGTGTCGGGCGTAGGTGTACTCCCGTCGATCGTTCGGCTTGTCGGAGCGACCAAAGCCGATCAAGTCCGGAGCGATCACCCGACGCCCTCCTTCGACCAGACCGGGGATCATGAAGCGATAGAGGTAGGACCACGTCGGTTCACCGTGCAGCAGCACCACGACGTCGCCGCCCGCCGGCCCTTCGTCGAGGTACGCCATGCGCAACGCGTCGCCACCCGTTGGATCGGCGACTTCGACGTAGTGCGGTGCAAACGCGAAGTCCGCCAGGTCCTCGAATCGCCGGTCGGGCGTACGCACTCGTTGCATCACTGCTGTTCTAACGGCGAGCGACGCCCACGGCCCGGCGTCGCCACGTCCTCGGCGGCAAGAGGCCGCGAGTGCTCGATGTCCCCGTTGCTCCGGCGCATTTCAAACGGTTCGTGACAGTTCACGGAGCCTCCTAACGATGGCCACGCTAGAACACCTCCACGTCGGCCAACGACTTACGTCGCCATGAACTGCGTGACGACCTCGCGGCTGGGGCCGTGGCCCGGACCGAGGTGAGCGATCGACAGCGCCGCGGCGGCGTTGGCACGAAGGGCCGACGCGACGACGCTCGTTCCGTGACTGAGCTCGGCGAAGAAGACCCCGCTGTGGACGTCGCCAGCTCCGTTGGTGTCCACAACGGTCGTACTGAAACCCTTCACGGCAACGGGTCGACTGCCCCGTTCGATCACGGTGCAGCCAGTGGCTCCGTGGCGCACGATCACGTTGCCTCGTTGCGTTTGCTCCGCGAGTATTGTCGCGGCCCCCGCGATGGTGCCCGCGCCCGACATCAGCGAAGCCTCGACTGCATTGCAGACAAGCCAATCGCAGCGCGACATCGCGGCGTCGAGATGGGCTCTCGCTATGTCCAGTACGCGGTTGCTGGGGTCGAACGCCACGATCGTCGACGTTGGAAGTGCGCCCAGCCACTCGAGCACGAAGGACGCGCTGTCGGCGTACAGGACGTTGTATCCCGACACCAGCACCACGTCGCCACTACCAACGTCGAGGTCGTCGAGATCGCTAGAGCGCAGCGTCGCCTCGGCGCCGCGGGCGGTGACGAACGTGCGCTCCCCCATGGCCTCAACGAACACGACGCAGAATCCATTGTCGATTTCGCGATTCGCGGTAATCGGCGCAGTAATGCCGTCCCGCTCGAAGGAGGCCAGGGCGAGGGAGCTGAGTGGTCCGGTGCCTAATCGCCCGGTGTAGACCGCCGGCAGGCCCTGGCGCGCCGCAGCGCTCATGGCGTTGTAGCCTCCACCGGTCGCGAGCAACTGGCCGGACGCGAGTACGTCAGCACCGCTCGCGGGCAGCGACCGCACGGAAACGACGACGTCGATCATCACCGTGTCGAGACAGAACAGACGCGGCGAAGTACTCACGGAAGTACCCTACCGACAGGATTAATGGTGGTCTCGAAGCGCGATGTAGGCCGCATGGTGACATTCGCGCTGCGCCGACCTAAAATCGCCGAAGGTGGTGCATCGTGCCCCCGAGGAGGCAACGTGATCGACGAACGTTTCGCACTGGGGGAGACCGGCAGCGTGGCCACGCTGCGCGTCGAGGAGAACGGCATCAACGTCATCGCCGCGCACGAGCGCAGGGGTCGACCGCGCGGGCTGTTCTGGCCCTGGTTCGGCGCGAACGTCTCAGTCTTCGGCATCGGCTTCGGTGCGTACATCCTGGCTTCGACAATTTCGTTCTGGCAGGCGCTCGCCGTTGGCGTCCTCGGCATTGTCGCGAGTTTCTGGTTGTGCGGCGTGATCGCGACTGCGGGCAAACGCGGCTCGGCTCCCACCATGATTCTCAGTCGAGCGGCGTACGGAATCCGCGGCAATCGCTTGCCGTCGACCTTCTCTTGGCTGCTCTGCGTCGGGTGGGAGACGGTGCTGACGGTGACCGCCGTCTTGGCCACGTCAACCGTCGTCCAGCGCCTCGGCTGGGGCGGCGGCACGGCCGTCAAACTCGTGGCGACACTGGTCGTCGCCGCACTGATTATCGCGGGTGGCGTCATGGGATTCGACTTGATCATGAGGCTGCAGCGCTACATCACATTCGTCACGGCCCTGCTCACGGTCGTCTTCATGGCCCTCACGCTGAACCACGTCCAGTGGCACGTCGCGTCGCACCTGCCCGCGGGCGGCTTGGCGAGTCTCGTGGGAGGATTTCTGTTGCTCGTCACCGGATTCGGTCTTGGCTGGGTGAACACCGCGGCCGACTACTCGCGCTACCTCCCGCGCAACGCCTCCACCAAAGGCGTCATGTGGTGGACGACCCTCGGTGGCGCGGTCGCGCCCATCCTGCTCTTCGTCTTCGGACTGCTCCTCGCCGGATCGTCACCTTCGCTGCGATCCGCGATCGGAGCCAACCCGGTCGGCGCCCTCGCGAACCTCCTGCCGTCATGGTTTCTCGTGCCTTTCGCGGTGACCGCCATACTCGGTCTGGTCGGTGGCGCGGTGCTCGACATCTACTCCTCGGGGCTCTCGATGCTGTCGGCCGGGGTGCGGATCCCCCGCTTTGCCGCGGCCGCGGTGGACGGCGTCATCATGCTGGTCGGCACCGTCTATATCGTCTTCGCCAACGCGAATAGTTTCCTCATCCAGTTCCAGGGTTTCCTTACCACGGTCGGCGTGTTGATCGCGGCGTGGTGCGGCGTGTTTCTCGGCGACCTCGTGCTTCGGCGAGAGAACTACGTCGACGCGGACCTCTATTCGACTACCGGTCGATACGGCGACGTGCGGCCAGTGCCCTTCGTGGCGACGGTCCTGGCGACGTTCGTCGGGTGGGGGCTCGTGACTAACGGGTACGCCTCGTGGTTGACGTGGCAGGGCTACCTCCTCAAGCCATTCGGCCTCGGCGGCAAGTCGGGCGGCTGGGCCTTCGCCGACCTCGGCGTCCTCGTCGCGCTCGCACTGAGCTTCTCCATCACTGCGCTCTTCAGCGCTCGCGAGATACGTCGACAAGAGGTCCTCGCTCACTGAACCAACGAGAGTGCGGTCAGCCCCGTTCTAGACTGGTTGCAAATTGCGGAGGAGAGCCATGCGAATCGGAGTCCTGACCGCAGGAGGCGACGCCCCCGGTTTGAACGCCGCGATCCGCGCGATCGGCGAGATGGCGATTCGCGACGGCCACGAGATCATCGGCATCGCCAATGGATGGGCGGGCCTGGCCCTCGACTTCGCCGGCTCGACGCTCGGCGAAGAGAGTCTGCGCGGCGTGATCGCCCAGGGCGGGACGCTCCTGGGTACCGCTCGCTACAACCTCGATCAACCGGCCGGTGGTCGCGATAGGGTCCTGCAGGCAATCGGCGAGCATCTCGACGCTCTGGTGGCGATCGGGGGCGACGGCACCCAGCGGATCTCCACTTGGCTCGCCGACCGCGGTGCGCCCATCGTCGGCGTGCCCAAGACCCTCGACAACGACCTCCAAGTGACCGATTACTGCATCGGGTTTGACACGGCAATCAGCATCGTGGCCGAGTCGCTCGACCGTCTCTACACCACCGCGGCATCGCACCACCGGGTCATGGTGGTCGAGACAATGGGGCGCTCAACTGGGTGGGTGGCGGCCATGGGTGGGCTCGCGGGCGGCGCCGACATGATCGTCATTCCCGAGTTCCCCGTCACGATGGATGAGATCGTGCGTCACCTCGATAAGCGTCGTCGGGCCGGACTCGCCTTCTCGGTGGTCGTCGTCGCCGAAGGAGTCAACCTCTCGACGCTCGGCGGCGTCGAGTCTTCGGAGCTGGCGAGTGAGGGCGTCGGTGGCGTGCGACTCGCGACGCGGGGCGTCGGACAGTTCGTGGCCACCCAGATTGAAGAGAGCGGTGACTTCGAAGTACGCACCACTGTCTTAGGGCACCTGCAACGCGGCGGCAGTCCGACCGCCCACGACCGAATTTGGGCGACCCGCGTCGGGGCGGGCGCCTACGAAGCGGTCGTCGCGGGCAAGTTCGGCATGATTCCCGTCGTGCGAGACGACGGCGTCGTGCTGGCGCCCCTGGCCGCAGTCTGTGAGGGCCGTCGACAGGTTCCGCGCGAGATCTACGACCTCTGCGCCATCTTCTTCTAGAGGAGCGTGCTCGGAGCGAGGGACTTAGAGTTGGCCTCAGAGGACAAGGAGCCCCAATGTTGATATCCACCATGAACGACCTACCCGGCTACAAGATCACCCGCGTCATCGGAGAAGTGAATGGCCTGACCGTGCGTACGCGCAACGTCGGCGCCCAGATAGGTGCCACGTTGAAGGCAATCGGTGGCGGCGAACTGCGGGGTCTGACCAAGCAACTCCAGGAGTCGAGGGCCGAAGCGCTGAGCCGCCTCGGCGCCGCCGCCGCCGAAGCGGGCGCCACCGCAGTGGTGGCCATGCGCTACGACTCGAATGAACTGGCGGGCACTTTCCAGGAGATCCTCGCCTACGGCACCGCCGTGGTGGCGGAGCCCCTCGCCTAAACCGTGACGGTTCAGTGGTTCGGGCTCGACCCGGTGCGCCAATGATTCCGCTGCTCGGTAGCGCCGCGATGCGCGTCGCCGACGCCGCGGCGGTCGCGTCGCGCGGCAGCGACGCACTGGTCGCGGCCGCGGGCACGGCCGTCGCCCTCGAAGCGAAGCGCATGCTCGGCTCGTGCTACGGCGCACGCGTGGCGGTGGTCGTGGGGCCGGGACTCAACGGGGCCGATGGTCGGGTCGCGGCGTCGTGGCTGGTGACCCGGGGTGCCCGGGTGACGGTCTTTGACGTGGAGCATCAGCCGACGACACTCGCTGGCTACCACCTGGTGATTGACGCGGCCTTCGGGTTGGGATGTTCGAGACCGTACGAGGCGCCCACGGTCGCCCCGGGCACCCTGGTGCTCGCCCTCGACCTGCCCTCGGGGGTGGACGCCGACACCGGTGCGATCCTCGGGTCGCCCCTCGGCGCGGACGTGACCCTCGCGATCGGGGCACTGAAGCCCGCGCACGTCGATGGTCCTTCCGCGACACTGATTGGAGAACTCCGCTTCGCGGGTCTCGGCATTGTCAGTACGTTCGACGACGGCCTGATGGAGGACCGCGACCTCGCCACGATGGTCATCCGACGCTTCGACGACCACAAGTGGTCACACGCCCTTCACGTCCTGGCCGGTTCGCCCCTCATGCCCGGGGCCGCCGAGTTGTGCGTGCGTGGCGCGCTGGCGGGCGGTGCGTCGATGGTGCGCCTCACTGGCCGAGGCGACCTCGCGGGTCTGGCCGACTGGCCGCCTGAGATGGTGCACGCGGGAGAGGGCGCTTTCGACCAGCGCTGTCGCAGTGTCGTCGCCGGTCCGGGACTCGGCGACGGCGCCGCCGCGTGGCTGCTCCCGCGACTGCACGACGTCGCCGTACCGGTCGTGCTGGACGCCGACGGACTCGACCGCTCGATCTGGCCGGTGTCGGCGACGGCGGCGAGTCGTTGGGTGTTGACACCGCACGCCGGCGAGTTCGTCCGCCTCACCGGGCGTGCGATGCCCGTTCGCCGCTTCGACGCCGTGCGCGAACTCGCGCGCGAGAGCGGGTGCGTGGTGCTCCTGAAGGGCCCGACCACGGTCATCGCTAGTCCCGAGGGACACCTGCGGATTGTCCGATCGGGCACGGCCGCGCTGGCGACCGCCGGAACGGGCGACGTGCTCGGAGGGCTCATCGGGGCGACAATCGCGCGGGGTCATGGTTCGCTCGAAGCGGCGGCCCTCGCCGCGCACCTGCACGGCCGAGCCGGTGCCCTGCTGGGGACCTACGGACGCGCCTGTGATCTGACTCGGGCGATCGCCGTCGTTCTCGAACGAGTCGTCGGGGCACCCTGAATCTGGTCGCGAGTCGGTGGCAATCAGGGACAGCGACGATTGACGAGTGGCGCGAGCGCCCGGCACCCGCGCCTACGCCGGCGCTACCTTGGTAGCGGGGGTATCCATGGAGAGTTCGACGGTCGCGCGGTCCGACCACGACGGCGAGGGCCGGGGCCTCCTCGCCCCGATGACCGTAGCGGTCAACGACGCCGGCGCGCGACAAGACGACCCCCGCCGACTCGATCTGCGCGCGTGGCTCGAGCGCCATCCGGCGCCGAGCGGCCGGGAACTGGCGGGGGCCGGTCTCGTCGCCCCGAACCTTCCCCCTCCTTGGGGACGCGGGGCCGACGTCGACTACCAACTCTTGATCGACGACGAACTCTGTCGCGCGGGCGTGCAACGACCGATTAACCCAATTGGCATCGGCTGGGCCGGCCCGACGATTCTCTACGCCGGCACCGTTGAGCAACAGGAGCGCTGGATGCCCGGACTCTTGAGCGGCGAGGAGTTCTGGTGTCAACTCTTCAGCGAGCCCGGCGCGGGCAGCGACCTCGCGTCACTGACGACCACGGCGCGACGTGACGGTGATGAGTGGGTCATCTCCGGACAGAAGGTCTGGACGAGTTACGCCCACATGGCATCGTGGGGCATCCTCCTCGCGCGAACCTCGAGCGAGGGGTCGCTCCAGCGGGGTATCAGTTACTTCGTCTGTCCGATGCGCGCCCTCGGGCTCACGATCCGACCGATTGTTGACTTAACGGGCGACCACGCCTTTAACGAGGTCTTCTTCGACGACGTGCGCCTCCCGATCGACTACCTCATTGGCGAAGTTAGTGACGGGTGGCGCCTCGCGAAGGTCACCCTCGGCAACGAACGGGTCTCGCTGTCGGGCGAAGGCGTGCTCTGGGGACGTGGGCCGACGGCGAACGACCTGGTCGCCCTCGTGCGCGAGCGTCACGTCGCGCACACGGCGCTCGAGCGCGATGAACTTGTCAAGTGCTGGTCACACGGCGAGATATTGCGACTGCTGCGCCTCCGGCTCGTCTCGGCGGCACTGGCCGGACGCGAACCGGGACCTGAGGCGAGCCTGCGCAAGGCCCTGGCCGACGACCACGGCCAAGAGGTAATGACGCTCGCCCACCGCCTCGCTGGCGCGGCCGGCATGCTCGCCCAACGTGGTCCCGGCGGCGTCGCGGGCGCGGAGGGCGCGACCTGGTCGTACGGATTCCTCTACGCGCAGGCCCTCACGATCGGTGGCGGCACCGCGGCGGTGCAGCGCAACATCATTGGCGAGCGCGTGCTCGGACTGCCCCGCGATCCGGCGCACTGATCACTGTCGACGTTTTCGCTACTCGGGCTCGGCGTACCGAGCGACCGTGAAGGCGGCCGTGGTCGGCACGCACAGAGTGAAGACGAGGAGGCTCAGCGACACAATCACGAGCGACGAACCGCGCACGTGATCGCGAACGAAGGCCAACTCAATCATGCCCGCGACCACGATGTAGGCGAGCAGCTCCCACTTAAAGACCTTGAAGAAGGTCCCCCACGCGAAGTCCGGTAAGCGAGCGAGTAGGACAACAGCGCTCAGCAGCAGCGCCGCGCCCGCGCTCAAGAGCAGGACCGAGGCGCCGAGTGGCGCTCGACGCGGGGCGTAGGAGGCGAGCAGGATGCCGCCAACGACCACGCACGCGAGGGCCAACGTACTCAGCCACGCGATTGGGGGGAACGGACGGTCCGGCGCGTCGGCTCCGTGGGTCGCCTCGACGCTCATCGTGAGGCCACCCTCGTCATAATCACCAGCGTCGCGATCTGCATGAGGCCCGTGATGCCCGCGGTGTAGATGAACCGGTTCATCAGACGTTGAATCCGCGCACCGTTCGGTACCGATCTATTCATCTCGAACAGGACGGCGATATTCGCCGGCTCGAGGATGCCCAGTGCGACGACGGCCATGACGCCAACGACGCAGAACGACACGATCAGCCAGGCATGGTTGGGACTCGTGGTGGAGAGGTTCCCGAGCAACCGCGCCACCTGAAATCCGGTGGCGAGGGTCATGGTCACGACCGTCGGCATGATGATCACCATCGCGGGCATGAACTTGGCGGAGAACTCGGCGCGCGCCGGAATCGAGAGTCGTCCGAGAATCGGGCCGATCACGAATCCGACGAAGAGGTCGATGCCGGTCCAGAGCCCTCCGCCGACCACGTGACAAAAGACGAGGCCCCACTTCCAGTTGGCGACCACCGACACGACGACAAAGGCGAGGATGACGGCGACGAGTGGGAGACCCTTCAGCGGCACCACGGCGATCGGCGGTCGCGATGATGGTCCTTCGCGAGTCGCCGCAACTGCATCCACAAGATCGTCGCTCACGTCACCGCCTCTCCGGCTCGTTGATGCGACGAATCCTACGGCGCGCGACGCCGTGGCGCTGGCCCCGCGTCGAAACAAGATAAGAAACCTCTTCGCTACTGGGGCGTAACGTGCCCCGAACTGGACGTCGCGGACAAATCAATCGAAGACGGAGGCGAGGAAGCGTTTTCTTAGAACGGCACTGCAGCAGTCAACGTGCCAGTCGACCTCGTCACCACGAACCGTTGCTAGGGCAGACTCACGCTGGCGTGAAGTGAGAGATCCACCGATGAGTGGCCGACGTCGATGCCGTAGCGACCGGCCAAGGTCGTCAAAGCACTGTTTCGGTAGGTCTGAAAGCCGGACCACGGGATGGTCACGGACACGCGCGTGTTCGCCGACGGCGCCAGGCGCACCCGGGCAAACGTGCGGAGTTGTTCGGGGGGTTCACCGGCGCCGCTCGGATAGTGCACGTAAACCTGCACCACGTCGGCCCCGAGGCGTGGGCCGACGTTGGCCACCGTGACGTGGACGACGACGCCGGCGACGGATTTGGTGACCTTGAGATCGGACAGCGAGAAGCTGGAGTAGCCGAGTCCGAAGCCGAAGGGGAAGAGTGGCGTCACTCGGTTCGTCTGGTACCAGCGGTAGCCGATGTTCAGTCCCGTGCTGAAGTTGACGACGCCGTTGACGCCCGGGAACTGGCTGGTCACCGCAAGGGGGGTCGATGCTCTATCCGTCGGAAACGTAATGGGGAGTCGACCCGACGGATTCACCCGACCAGTCAAGACCGCCGCGATCGCGGTGCCGTCCTCCTGACCCGGGTACCACGCCTCGAGCACCGCGGCGACGTGGCTGAGCCACGGCATGTACACTGCGCCACCGGTGTTGAGCACGACGATCGTGTGGGGATTGACCGCGGCGACCGCCGAGATGAGGGCGTTACCGACACCGGGCAGGTTGAGGTTGGCGCGGTCGGTGCCCTCCTGGTTGTAGTCCCCGGCGAAGACAATGGCCACCTGGGACCGGCGCGCTGCGGCGACCGCGGCGTTGATCTGCGGTGTCACGTCCTGGATGCCGAACTGGGGCGCCCGGTGGCCCCGCACCGCGAACCAGGCGGCGGAGAATTCGTAGCGGCGACCGGCAACCAGTGAGACCGTCGTCGCAATGTCCGAGCGGATGTGCAGGCCGGGCGACGAGAGGATCTCGTGGCCGTTAAGGTACAACCACGTATCGCCGACTTGCTGGAACGAGAGTTCGTAGGTTCCGGTCTTCACCGCCCTCACCACGGCCGACCACTTCATCCACCCTTCACTCGTACCCGGGGACGTCGCCGTCGCGAGCGCGGGGGTGACGTTCGGACTGTCGACGATCAGCACGTCAGCCTTGCCGGGTTCGGGTCGGCCGTTGATCGGCGTCACGAGGCTCAGTGGTGTGCCCCCGACGATATCGACGTCGCCCAGTCGATCGAGTTCGAGTCCCGGGGGGCCGCCGGGCTTGTAGGTCACGTGGACCCGGCGACCGAAAACCGCGCGCAGGGCCGACAGCGGGGTGATCACGTAGGGCGCGACGACTGCCGAGCTCCCGCCGCCCGCGACCAGAGGCCGCTGGCCGGCGGTGTCGCCAATGACCGCGACCGACGTGACGTTCTTTCCAAGTGGCAGGATCGACCCGGCGTTCTTTAACAACACGATGCTGTTTTCAGCGGTGTGCAGGGCCACGAGGGCGTGGGCTGGCGTCACGGCCTTCGCGTAGAGCGATCCCGTGAGGGGGTGGGCGATGAGCCCGAAGCGAAACATCTGGGTCAGCACAGCGTGCACGGCCCGATTGAGATCACTGAGTGCGAGGAACTTCGTCCTCACGAGGTGCTCGACGGTGGACGGCAAGGCGGGTTTGATCACTGAGATCCCCGCTCGAAAAGCCAGCGCCACGTTGGGAACGGCCTGCATATCGGAACGGACGAAGCCCGAGAAGCCCCAGCTGCGCAATGTCTGGTAGAGCGCAGGGCTCGAACAGGTGTTGACACCATTGAGCTTGCCGTAAGAGCACATCAGCGAAGCGACGTGGGCCTGTTGGACGGCCGAGCGAAAGGGCACGTTATAGAGCTCAGCCAGCGCTCGCGGCGAGACCAACTGGTTGAGCCGCACGCGCGCGGTCTCTTGGGTGTAGGCGCTGTAGTGCTTGGCGTTGTCCATGATGCCGCGCGACTGGATACCCAGGATGTTCGCCACCCCGAGAATGCTGGCGAGGTACGGGTCCTCACCGTAGGTCTCGAAGATTCGTCCACTTTGAGGAACACGCGCGAGGTTCATCTCGGTCGCCTGAACGGCGGAAATTCCCTTCGTACGGGCCTCCTCGGCAATCGCCACCCCGACGGCACGCGCGATCCTCGGGTTCCACGTGGCGGCGACCGCAATCGGCGATGGGAACTGCGTCACTCCCTGCAGGCCGTTAGCGAGACCGCTCGGGCCGTCGGACATTGAGAGGGGAGGAATACAGAGTGACGGGACACCGATGTTCTCGTTTTGCAGTGGTGGGCGCTTGCGTAACACGACGAACGCCGCCTTCTGGGCGAGCGTCATCTGGGAGAGGACTTCATTACTGAGGGCGCTGGGGCTGGCGGCGTGGTGCAACGACTGGGCGACCCACGGACAGTGTCCGCTCTCGAGAACCGTGGGCGCCGGGGTCGGTGAGATGGCTTGGCTCGCCAGGGCCGTCGTGGGGCCGAGAGCCCCCAAGACCATGGGAACGACCGCGAGCATGGACACGAAAGTCGTGCGCCAGCGGGGGCGACCAGACGAACTTCGAGTCACAGATCCTTTCCCAACGTATCGAGAAGTCTTCATCGTCGAGATCGGGAGATGAAGACGAGGGCACCGCGAAAGCGACACCGACGGACAGGTAACCGTAGCAGCCTGAAAGGTCGTTGAATTTACCGGAAGATTTTGATAAGACTGGTCCAGATTCGTCGCACCTACATGGTCTCGAGTTTGGTGGCGTGCCATTGGCGCCTCACACGAGCATCACGAGTTCGGAGGGGTCGACGGACGCAATGGTTGCGACCGTTCGAAGAGGGGGGACGGGCATGAAGGGCTTCAAGAGTTTCCTAATGCAGGGCGAACTGATAGTGATCGCGGTGGGGTTGGTCGTCGCGCTGGCATTCAGCACGCTCATCAAGGCGTTCACCGACAACATCATCACCCCGCTCGTCAACGCCGCCGCCGGCGGCGGCTCCACCGGGCAGGGGTTGGGGTGGACAGTCAGCGGTCAGCGAATAAACCTAGGGGCGTTCATCTCGGGAATCGTCTACTTCATTACGTTCATGGCCGTCATCTACTTCGCCATCGTCGTGCCGTATCGCTCGTACATGCAACGCCGTGGCACCTCCGTGTTCGGCGAGGCGGCGCCCTCCAAGGCCTGCCCAAACTGTCTCTCCGCCGGGCTGCCAGTGGCCGCCACGAAGTGCAAATTCTGTGCCAGTGAGCTCGTCGCCTGACGGCACCCGAGAGCGAGAGCACACTCAATCCAACAGTGGGTGCACGGGCTCCCAACGTCGTGAACACTCGTGTCGTCGAGCTGGTACGCGAGAAGAGTTCGTTCGTCCCCGGTTAGCCGCAGAGGCGGTGTAATGAGGCGTCTCTGGATTTGACCCTCACCGATTATTCGTCTCAATATCACGGGGCTGAGAAGATTCCCGCCAAGCCGGAATACAACCGAAGTACATGACACGACGACGCTGGCATTCTCGACCAGATCGCATCAATCCAAGAGGTTTCGAGTGACCTTCCTTGATGGTGCGCAATGTCGGGTTGACGCGCACTTGAGGCACATCGCACCACGGTCCTTCGCCCTCCGTGCGCAGACGCACCACTGTCTCTGCCGAACGACGTTGGTCCGTCAACCAATCGTTGTCGGGTCTTAATCGCCACTCACCAGCGGTGTCGTGATCTTCGAACCGGTGGCGAACTGCTCTCGTCCCGAGTTCGTCAACACCCAAGCGGACTGCCGGCCCTCAACCGTCCACTCGCCTGGGCCACCGACCAGGGCGGTGTCCTCATCAATACCAATGACCGTGACTGCCTCTTCATGAGGAAGTATGAAACGAGTCAAGAGGTCGGGAATCCTGGCCGCGAAGGCATCGAAATGGGGAAGTACCCGAATGTGGGGCAGGAGTCCCAGACCCTGCGTACCTCCTTCGCGAGGGTGACGTAGTGAAGGCACCCACGACGTCAGGGCCATCGCGCCCGCGCTACAACCGGCTAATGCCGACCCTGAACGCCAGGCCGACTCGATGGCCTCCCAGACGAGACTGTCGCGAAGAGTGTCGGCGAGAAATGAGGGATGGCCCCCGGACAAGTAAATGAGTCCCGCCCCGGCGATCTGATCTGCCAGCACCGCGTCGTTGGCCTGACTGCGGTCTTGGACGTCGACGACAATGGACTCAACACCGAGGCGCTCAGCCTGGGCTCTACCAAGGCGATGCCACCGATCGACCACCGCCGGTCCGTCCGGCACCGCGGCGGTCGCCAACTGCACGTACCGTGGCGGCCGACCGGCCAAAAGAGAACGTTCGATCTCCACCATTTGCGGCAAATACTCACCTGAACCGACCAGAGCGAGAGGACCCGGTTGGAACTCAGACGCCACGACCACTCATCCTCACGTCATTCGTCGAGTTGTTTGTCGCGAACCAAGAATAGGAGAAAGGGATCCCTCGCAGCATCTCCCAAACTCTAGCGAGGAGCGAAATCAAGCCAAGCGCCTCCGTTGATCGATGGCGCTCCTCTCCTATCGGATGAGATCAAGGTGATGCGGTTGATTCGACATCCTTCCATTGCGCGTCAGGCCTGGCTACGGCGCCCCCAACCATTTTTGCGAATCCAGCACGTATTTTCAGATCCAGCATCCTTTGACTCCACTTCAATCGAACGAGACCTCCGTGGTCCCAGCAAACCTACGGGGACCATCACTGGTGACTGTTGCGGGGAATGCCGACGACGACACGATTGGATTAACCCCAGACGTGGCGACGCGATTGGCAGGCACCACAATCGAACGACACGGCGTCAAGCGCGGCGTCGTTCTTAAGCGTCGCGATTCGAACTGTCCTAGCCGAGACTGTCTAGTTGAGACACAATCGAAGTGGTCGGTCCGTCAGCAACCTCGCTCACGCTGGCCATTGAAAACGACGACAAGGTCGAAGTCGACCACCATTCCAGGGGCACCCGGTGCGGCCACGGATGCTTGCGAATGCATAGTGGGGCGCATTCATGAGTCCAACGGCAGCGGAGATTCTCAATTGGTCTCGTCCTCGCGAACGGCCGTTCGTGATCGACGTCGGAGTCCTTCACTCGGCGTCTACAATCTCGATTGACCGACCGGATCGAATGGGCGTCGCGTGTCGGCGGCGGGCTCAGCGTTGATTGGCGTCCTCGAAGGGAGCAGTGCTTGCCGTGCACGAAGCTACTCCCGACTCGTCGGACGGTCAACGAGTTGGCGCGGCGGGAATGAAGCCTCGAACAGGTATGACTTCATCTGGCGGTGATGATGACGGCCAGGGATCGCTCCCGGAGGGCGGTGGCGTCGGCCTGGTGTGGTTTCGACGAGATCTTCGCCTCGGAGATAATCCTGCTCTCGTTGAAGCGCTCAGCGCCCACGAATCAATCGTTCCCCTGTTCGTGTGGGATCCGCATTTGACGAAAGGAGCCGGGGACAATCGTTTGACATTCCTGTTCGGCTGCCTCGCGGAGCTGAACCGTTCACTCGGCGGCCGGCTCGTGATCCGGTCCGGCGACCCATCACAAGTTGTGCCCCAAGTTGCCAGCGAAGCCGGTGCTCGCGCGGTGTGGTGCGCGGAGGATTTTGGTCCCTACGGAGCCAGACGCGACGCGACGGTAGCGAAATTACTCGCCTTGCGGGGTGTTCAACTCCATCGATCGGGATCGCCCTACGCGGTTGCGCCGGGTGAGATATTGAACCGAGCAGACAAGCCCTATCAGGTGTTCACTCCATTTTTTAAGGCCTGGCTGGCCCACGGCTGGGATGCACCGATTGGACCTCCCCGTCTGGCGGACATCGAGGTACCACGATTGCCCAGCGAGGATCTGATGACGCCGCCCGTGGTCGCCGCCTCACTCCCTCGTCCAGGTGAGGATGCTGCTCATCGACAGTTGGAGCAGTTCCTCGACCATTTTGTAAATCGCTACGATGAGCTCAGAGATAGACCGGACGTCGACGGCACCTCGCGCCTCTCGCCCTATTTGAAGTTCGGGTGCCTGCATCCTCGTCAGGTGTTAAGTCGCCTCGACCCAACGAATCCTGCCCATCGTCGGTACGAGACGGAGCTCTGCTGGCGTGACTTCTATGCCGACGTGCTTTCGCACCGGCCCGACTCCGCTTGGGCACCCTTTCGAACCGAATGGCGGGATTTCGTTGTCGACAGTGGCGAGGCGGCCGACGCTCGCTTCGAAGCATGGTCCTACGGCCGAACCGGATTCCCGATTGTCGATGCGGGCATGCGCCAATTACTTTCCGAAGGTTGGATGCACAATCGGGTCCGAATGATCGTGGCCAGTTTTTTGGTCAAGGATCTGCATCTGGATTGGCGACGAGGAGCCCAGTGGTTTATGGAGCACCTCGTCGACGGCGACTTGGCCTCCAATCAGCACGGCTGGCAGTGGGTGGCGGGAACTGGCACTGACGCGGCGCCCTACTTCCGCGTCTTCAACCCGGTTGCCCAGGGCAAGCGTTTTGATCCTCAAGGAACCTACGTCAGACGTTGGGTGCCAGAACTCGCCACCTTGCCCGACAACGCCATCCACGAACCATCGAATCCAG
>JANYFR010000027.1 GCA_025362585.1 Acidimicrobiales bacterium
ACGAAACAAGACGTCAGCAGTTCTGGCGCGAGATCGATCCCGCGTCGGGCCTGCACGACCCATCGGGAAGCATGCAACCCCGTGAGTGAGTGTTCGATCTGCAGAGTGACCGAGCCCGATGTGGAGGAGAGGCTGGGACGCGTGTCGTGTCGCACGTCTGCGCAGAACCGATACACGCGGGCCCTTTCCAACTACGTGGTCGCAACGATCTCAAGAGGTCGGGGGGCACTCGATACTGCAGCCGAAGTCGACCGCTCGTCGCCTGACGAATGCCGAGTCCGTCAACGGACTGGGAGTCCTCCCAGACTTGAACCGTTCCAGCAAGTGCCACAATGGCGTCAGGCACCGAGGTCCGGTGCACGATGACCGTGCCGCAGGTCTGGAGGATTCGGTCTGCTGCGGCGCCCAGACTAGCGACCGTCTGGGCGCCGATCACGATGGCGACGCCCACTGATCGAGTTCGTTCGACGAGACCGGCGGCGAACTGGGCCGCTGGCGGTGTCCACTCCACAAGCTCCGCATCCACCAACTACACGCACCGAGCAAGATGAATCCGTAGTGGGTCAGTGCCCAGACCACGACATATTGGATCAACACAACGATGACGAGAAGGATGAGGAGCCGGGTCATTAGGAGGTGACTTTCGCCAACTCGATTCGGTCGGCTCGGAAGCTGACGCCGTGATTGCTGCCCACTTCCCAGGTGGTTGCAATCAGGTTGGTGACTTTGACCACCGTGAACTCGCGGAGCCCCTTCACGTCGCCGGCCACCTTCACCGTGATCGAGTCCTTGATGCCGCCGCGCAGCGCGAAGAGCGGAACGGAGAACAGTTCAGTAACGTTCTCCTCCAACTTCTGCGCTCGAGTCTCGTCATCCAGGACGGGTTCTGCGGGGCCGGCCGCCGCGAACTTCACGGTTACGGTGTCAAAGGGCAATTTCATGGTGCTCCTTAACAGAGGAGCAATAATTTCGCCCTCTACTTAGGTAGCCACTCTTTTTCCGAGTTTCGGGACACAACTTTCTGCGATGAGGTCAAAGAAACCATTAAATTGCAGGCAGGACAACGATTTTGATGCTCGCTCTGGCTTCGTGAGATTCTCGGTTCGAACGATGCACTCGACCTCAGGGGCCACCGATCACTCCGTCATCGCCGCACATCGTCACGGAGGTACCTTATGGCGAGTGCGCGGCGCGGAGTCAGTGCGGCAATTCCGATGGGGTGGTACTAACACCCCACGACTTCGTGCGGTCAACTTTCTGGCAATCGGCGAGGACGATGGCGAAAATGGATAGTTGTCGACCGCGGGGGATTCGGGCCACTGATGAATAGTTATACGTACGAGTTCGCGTGGTACCGATTCCGCGCGACCTTCGCACGACGGGTTACTTCGTACCTGAGCGTGGTGTTGCTCATCGGTCTCACTGGCGGCCTCGCCATGGCGTCGGTCGCCGCGGCTCGTCGAACGCAGTCTTCCTACCCCACGTTTCTCGCGAGTACGCACCCCTCGACGCTGACGATGTTTGTTTACGGGCAATCGAACGGCGGATTCGGTTCACCGACGCTCGCGCCGGCAATCGCTCGACTGTCCGACTTCAAGGCGGTGCGGTCGTTGGAGAGTGGCGCCGCAGTGATCCTCACTGCATCGGGCGCACCTCGTCTCAGCCTGGTCAACAGCGTCATCATCGCCGGAAGCCTCGACGGCTACCTCGCCAAAGAGGACCGGCTGTCAGTACTGCAGGGACGTCAGTCCAACCCCAAGAGCCTCAACCAGATCGAGGTAACACCGGGCGCGGCGCGCCTTTGGGACGTCCACGTGGGGGAAACGGTGCCGATCGGCTTCTACGCACCTCGTCAGGAGAATTTGCCGGGGTTCGGCACGTCGAAGGTAAAGCCCGTCTGGACGGTGCTCGCCAGGATTACCGCCATCGTTGCGATGAATAGTGAGATCGTCCAAGACGACGTCGACCGAGCGTACGGATTCGCGTTCTTGACTCCGGCGATGACCCAGCGGGCCGCGACGATCGATGTCAATTGGCAGAATCCCGTTTCCTACGCAATTCAATTGCGCCACGGAGACCAGGGTCTCGCCCAGGTCGAAGCGCAATTGGTGCGATTGCTTCCTCCGCACTACACGAATGAGTTTCACGTGGCGTCGATCGTCACGTCAACCGTCGAACTCGCGGTGAAACCGGAGTCGGTAGCGCTTGGCGCTTTCGGCGTCATCGCTGCGCTCGTGTGCCTGATCCTGTCGGTCCAGGCGCTTTCACGACATCTACGACAGGGCAACGACGAGCGCCGGATTCTGCAGTCGTTGGGCGCCAGCCACTCGGACACGTTCGCCGAGAGCATGATCGGTGTTGTTGGGTCCGTCACCGTCGGCGTCGCTCTGGCGGTGATCGTCGCCGTGGCGCTCTCGCCGCTCGCCCCGCTCGGCCCGGTGCGCGCGGTCTACCCCGATGGGGGTCTCGCGTGGGACTGGACGGTGCTCGGACTCGGCGCGTTCATCCTTCTGACGGTGCTCGGAGGTTCATCGGTCCTCATCGCGCTCGCGAATTCACCCCAACGCCTCAGAGCGGCCACGTCCGTCGGCCCTCGCCGCTCGGTGACGGTACGCCGACTCCAACTGCTGGGATTTCCACTCGTGCCAACGATTGGAGCACACTTTGCCCTTGAATCACCGCGCGGACGAGGGGAAGTACCGGTGCGTTCGATTCTCGTCGGCGCGGTGCTGGCAGTCACGCTCATGACCACGACGCTCACCTTCTCCAGCGGGCTCCACACGCTAATCTCGCGCCCGGCCCTCTACGGCTGGAATTGGAACTACTTGTTGAATCCGAGTATCAGCGTTCCGCCGGCCATGCTTCGTGCACTGAATCATGACCCAGACGTCGCAAAATGGAGCGGCGCCGACTACACGGATTTGACCATCGACGGATTAACTGTGCCGGTTTTGTTGGTATCGGCGCACGCCCAAGTCGTGCCCCCGATTCTTTCGGGCCACGGACTACGCAACAACCACGAGATCGTCCTCGGAAATCAGACGCTCGCTCTCCTACACAAGAAGGTTGGTCAGACGGTGCTCATCGGCTACGGCGCTAAGTCGAATGCGCCCATTTACATTCCACCGACGCCCATGAAAATCGTGGGTACGGCCACGTTCCCCGCCGTGGGCTTCGCTACGGCCGTCGCCGAGCACACGTCAATGGGAACGGGCGCGCTGATTCCTGTCGGTGTTGAACCGCGTCGCTTCGCACAAGCGATCGCGCACAAAGATCCCAATCTCAACGGTCCCGGACTTGTGTTCATTCGAACGCGCCGGGGCGTGAGCCCGGCCGCCGCCAAACGAAACCTCGAAGCGCTCGCCCACGAGGCCAACGTGATTTTCAACAAGGATCCGCGCGCCTTCGGCAACTTGGTCACGGTGCTCGGCGTCCAGCGTCCGGCGCAGATCGTCGACTACCGCTCGATTGGCGCCACCCCGGTTTTGCTCGCCACGGGACTCGCCTCGGCTGCCGTGGTCGGCTTGTCGCTCACTCTGATCGCGTCGGTACGACGGCGCCGTCGCGACCTCGCCGTCATGAAGACGCTGGGGTTTACGAGACGAATGATCGCCGCGGCGGTGGCGTGGCAGGCGACCATCGACGGATTCTTCGGCGCGGTCATCGGCATTCCCCTCGGCATCTTGATGGGTCGAGAGCTCTGGACGCTCTTCGCCCGCGACATCAACGCCGTGCCGCAACCGACCGTGCCCGCGACCGCCGTCATCCTCGTAGGATTCGGCACGCTCGCCATCGCCGTCATCGCCTCCGCGTGGCCCGGTCGCAGCGCCGCCACCACGCCGGCCGGCCTGGTTCTGCGTTCAGAGTAGCGCGAACTATTTCGCTCGCGTGGCGGTCGTGCGAACACCGAGGTCCGACAGAACCGTGCGAGCGGCACCGTAGCCGCACATGCCGTGGACTCCACCGCCCGGTGGCGTCGACGCCGAGCACAGATAGAGCCCCGGCGTTCCCGTCCGGTACGAATTCCATCGAACCGTGGGCCGAAAGAGTGTCTGGCGCAGCGTGCCGGCGCCGCCGGTGATGTCGCCGCCCAGGTAGTTCGGATTGTGGCGTTCGCCGTCGGCAGTCGACGTCGACGCGCGTGCGAGTATCAGGTCGCGAAAACCGGGAGCAAACCGCTCAATCTGGCTCTCGATGCGTTCGGTCATGTCGACGTCCGAAGCGTTCGGTACGTGACAGTACGCCCACAACGTCTGTTGACCGCCCGGCGCGCGCGTGACATCGGCGACGCTCGCCTGGACCACGATGCAAAAGGGCGCGTCAGGGTGGCGGCCCAGCGACACCTCCTTCTCCGACGCAGCGACCTCATCGAACGATCCCCCCACGTGCACGGTCGCCGCGCGTCGACAGGGCTCCGCCGTCCACGGCACCGGTCCCGAAAGTGCCCAATCGACCTTGAAGACGCCGGGTCCTCGCTGGAACTTCGCGACCCCGGACTTGAATCGTCCGCTGAGTCGTTCACCGGCGATGTCCACGAGTCCGTCGACCGACGTATCGAAGAGCGTCGCGCGCGAACGCGGCAGGTCCGCGAGTTGGTGGATCGGGCGGCCGACGTGCAATGTCACGCCCTCGTTGTTGAGCGCGGTCACGAACGCGTTGATCAGCTCGGCGCTGCCGCCTTGGACGACGGGCCATCCACCCTCGTGGGCGGTCACGTTCAGGAACAGTCCGAAGGCCGCGGTGACCGTGGCGTCGAGCGGCAGCATCGCGTGCGAACAGAGTCCCGCGATCAGGGCTTGGGCCTCGGGCGTTGAGAACCGCTTCGACAGGTGTGTGGCGCTCGGCAGTCCGTTGAGTCCGAACCGTGCCATGGTGAGCGGACTTCGCGGTAGCGACCGCAGGGGCGCGAGGACCGATATCGCGAGGGACTCGGCGTTGTTGACCAGTGGCGCGAAAAGCCTTCGGTACGTCGCCGCGTCGGCGCCCAGTGACGCCGCGGTCTCTGCCACGGATCCCTCGACCGCCGCCGCGCGTCCGCCGTCCAAGGGATGGGCCAGGGCGACCGCTGGCTTCAACATCGTCACCGCGTCACGGACGTCGGGGAACGTGCGAAAGAAAGGAGAGATCGTCACCATCGATTGAATCGTCGAGCACACGTCATGGTGGAAACCGGGCAGCGTCAACTCCTCGGTACGACAGCCCCCACCCGGACTCGACGCACCCTCGAAGACCTCGACGGAGAGACCGGCGCGAGCCAGCGTCAGCGCCGCGGCCAAACCGTTCGGTCCCGATCCGACAACAACGACGTCCAACGATGTGCCCGATCGGCTCACAGTTCGATCACGGTCTGCTGCGTTGCGAACGTGACGTGATCTCCGTCGAATTGCCGCGCCATCGCGTCGAGCTCATCGTCGGTGCGACTTTGTTTGTGATGGAACGGCACGACCCGCTTCACGTTCGCGCGACGCGCCAACTCCACGGCGTACTCCACTGCGGCGTGACCAAAGTGCGCCTCGGCGGCCAACTCCTCGCGTCGTAGTTGCGCATCGTGGATGAGCACCTCCGCGTCCTGGCACAACGACATCGCGCTTTCGTGGTACTCACCCAAACCGTCCGGGCCGTCGCTGAAGGCGGTGGGGCAATGGTCCGGCACGTACACGACGGTCCCCGTGGCGTCACTGACGCGAAAGCCGTAGGTGAGACCTCCCTTATGCGGGATCTCCTCAACGAGGATCCGGAAACCTTCGACCTCGAGGGTCGACGCGGTAAGCGACTCGAAGGACCAGTCGCCACGCAGTTCATCGGCCCGCACCGGGAAGTGCGGCGGCGACATTCCCCGCGACAGGACCTCGAGCGGCACGGAGCCGTCGAGCTGGTCGGGCACGAAGAGCGTCACGCGCGAGTCCGTGCGATCGGAGGCGTCACAAAACGGGAGGCCGTGCACGTGGTCCCAATGGAGGTGGGTGAGAAGAATCGAACCGCGGAACGGTTCGCCATTCATCAGCGCACTGGTTCGACGGATCCCCGTACCGGCGTCTAAGAGCAGCGATGGTGCTTCTCCGTCGTGGGCGATCGCGACGCACGACGTGTGGCCGCCGTAGCGAACGAACTTCTCGCCCGGTGCGGGTGTTGAACCTCGGACGCCGAGGAAGGTGACCCGCACGCGGTTAGCCCGCGTTCGATTCTTCTCGGCGGTGTCCGGTTGAGAGTTCCTGGAGTGAGTCGCGATCGAACGATTCGGCTGGCACGGAGGCCACGCGACAGTCGGTGACCGCCACGAGCGACGACGTTCGCTTCCCGCCCTCTAGGTGCGCGCGCTCGCCGAGCATCGCGCCGGGACCGTATTCGGCCATGCGCTCGCCGTCCACTTCGACGCGCAAGACGCCGTCCAGGATCAAGAACACAGCCGAACTCCGGTCGCCCTGCGTGACCAGCACCGTTCCACGCTTCACTTTCCTAATCTTAGGTTTGGCGGCGCCCTTCATGAGCTTGTGCGAGAGGTTGCGTTCAAGAGCCGTCTCGACCGTGGTCACGAAGGCGTCGGAGTCCTGGTGACCCCACGGGGTCTCCTTGCCGAAGGACTTGCGGTACCAGTCATTGAAGTCGATGAGCCCGGACTTGGCGCTCAGTTGACCGTGGTCGTCGTAGACCCAGTGGCGCGGGAAGCGACTCGCGCCCACGAGCGCCCCCTTGGACTCGCCGTTGGTGTACATCGTCAACGACAGCGTCGTCCACGCCAACGGGGCCTGCCACTGCACGAAGGGCGCGCGTCGCACGCGACGCGGCGCGGGCATCCCCGTGCGTCCGCCGGCGGTCTGGGTGAAACGGACCCAGCCATCGCCGTAGACCGGCTTCATCTTGATGTCGGGCAACGCGACGGCCTCGAAGACCTTGCTCACGGGTCCGAGCTTGACGGTCGTCGAACCGATCATGCCGGCGCCGGTGTAGCTCGCCCCGATGATCTCGCCGCCGGCGTTCACCTGGATCGACGCCGCGAGTCGGTTAGCGAAGCGGAATCGGTCCGCGGTGCGAAGCGTGTCGAGGTCGTCGATCTCATCCGGTGGCGCCTGGTCGTAGTGCGCCATTCCGACGTCGAACGGCAAGCGGGTTCCACCCTGAACTGCTTCGGAGGGAATCCATGACAGTGAAGTGACGGAACTCTGGTATCTCATGAGACCATCGTCGCGATTGAGTCAATGTCAGTAAATAGTGGTACCGCACTGCGTGATGGGGGCCTAACACCCCCTCAAAACGTGAGGTCTACCCCCTTTTGAAGAACGCAGCCAAGACCGACAATTTGGACATCATGAGTGAGCCCGGCGTCGACGACACTACGACCATCACCGTCTTTCTCGCCGACGACAATCTGCTCGTTCGCGAGGGCGTGCGCGCACTGATCGATCGCCAGAGCGACCTACGAATCGTGGGCGTCGGTTCGGACTACGACGAGACCGTCGCCGGGGCCACCGCGACCGCCCCCAACGTGCTCGTCACCGACATCCGCATGCCGCCGTCGTTCAATCGCGAGGGCATCGACGCCGCCAAGGAGGTGCGCAAGCGCCACCCCGGCACCGGGATCGTGATCCTCTCGCAGTACGACGACCCCGAGTACGCGGTCGCCCTGCTCGCCGAAGGTTCGGCGGGCTACGGCTACCTGCTGAAGGACAACCTCGCCCAGGGCGACCAGCTCATCGGGGCGATCCGGATGGTCGCGACCGGCGGCACCGCCCTCGACCCCTCGATCGTCGAGTCGTTGATGCGACCGGTGGCGTCGGACAGCGAACTCTCGGGCGCTGAGGAGTCACTCCTCGCCTTCGTCGCGGAGGGCAAGCCGATAAAGGCGATCGCCGCGGCGAGGCGAACGACACCCGAGGCGATCGACGCCCAGGTCGAGGACCTGTTCCGGAAGCTGGCCGCCGAGGTGAGCGCCGGCCACCAGGGCGCGCTGCATCGACTGCGCAATCTCCACCGCGCGATCGTCGACCGCGAGGAGCAGGGCGAGACCCTCTCGCGACTGTTGCCGGGTGGTATCGCCGAGAAGCTCCGCCGCGAGGGCCGTCGGATCGGGGAGACTGAGCGGCTCAACGTGACGGTCATCATGAGCGACATCCGTTCGTATTCGACGATCGCCGAGCACGCGGACCCGAGTGAATTGGCGGGACAGCTCAACACCCATCGCGCCGCGATGAATCGGGCCATTATTGGGGAAGGGGGAACGGTCATGCAATTCGTCGGCGACGCGGTGATGGCGGTCTTCGGGGCCCCGGTGCCGAGTGACGATCACGCCGATCGAGCGGTCGTCGCCGCGGCCAGCATGCACGCCCTGCAGAACGAGATCAACGTCACCTGGGAAACGGAGGGGTTGCCGGCCTTCGGACTCGGCATCGGACTCTCGACCGGCGAAGTCGCCGCCGCGCTCCTGGGCTCCGAAGAGCGACTCGAGTACACGCTCGTCGGCGATACGGTCAACCTGACCCAGCGGCTGCAGCAGTTCGCGTCGGCCGGCGAGACGGTGATTTCGGAGCCGACCAAGAACGCGCTCTCGCTCGACGTTGAGACCGTCGTCCTCGACGCCCAACTCGTGAAGGGACGCGATACACCCGTCGTCTCGTACAAGATTCTCGCGCTCGTGCGCGAAGAAGCAAGTTTCAGTTCATCCAGTGAAGGAGACGCACCATGACCACCACCGAATCCGACGCGAGCCCACGCGAGGCGTCGTCGTTACCCGCGCTCGAAGTGCGCGGCGTGCGAAAGACCTTCGAGGCCGAGCTCGCACCGGTGCGGGCCCTACGCGGCGTCGACCTCACGGTCGAACGAGGCACCTTCATCGCCTTGATGGGACCGTCGGGCTGCGGCAAGTCGACGTTGCTCAATCTCGTCGCCGGACTCGAAGAGGTGGACGAAGGTTCGATCGTTGTCGCCGGCGAGTCGATGTCCGAAGGATCAGAGGACGATCACGCGATGATCCGACGCAAGCACATCGGCATCGTCTTCCAGTTCTTCAACCTCCTCGAAGCCATGAGCGTGCTCGAGAACGTGGCGCTTCCGGCGATCATCGCGGGACGAAACCGCAAGGCGGCCGAGTCGCGCGCCCGTGACCTGCTCGACCTCCTCGGCATCGCCGACAAGTCCTCAGAGATGCCGGGTGTTCTCTCGGGCGGTCAGCGCCAGCGCCTCGCTATCGCGCGAGCGCTCGCGAACGAGCCCACGCTCCTCTTGGCGGACGAGCCGACTGGAGCGCTGGACTCCGTCGGAGGACAAGAGGTCATCGAGTTGCTCAGCCGACTCCACGCGGCCGGACAGACGATCATGCTCGTGACGCACGACGCACACGTCGCCAACGCCGCCGATACGGTGCTGCGGATGCGCGACGGTCGCATCGTCGGTGACGACGCAGCGGGTGACGGCAACGACGCCGTGACGGCGATCGGCACGCTCTGAGCACGCGTGACGTGAGCACGGTGCGAACCGCAGGATTGTCGACGGCCCGCCGATCGACGTCCTCGCGAGAGCGCGTGGGCTGTTTCGGCGTCGCGATCCTCAGCGTCGTGGCGGCAGCGGTCGCGCTCGTTGACGCGCCCCACGCGGCCCATGTCGCTCTCTGGAGCGCGAGCGCCGCCGCGGTCGCCTGCTGGGCGCTCGCCGGCGTCGTGCTCGTGGGACGAACACCCCGTCTCGGCTTCAACTGTTCGTTGGTCGCCCTGGGCGGCGGACTGGTGATACTCGTGATGCGCGTCGGTGACCGTCACGGGGTCGGCGTCGACAACGCGACCCGGCGAGTCGCCGACGTGCTCGCGCTCCTCACGATGGCGGTCGTGGTGAACGTCGTGCTCGCCTTGCCCGACGGAGTGCTCAAGACCAAGGGCCGTCAACTCGGCGTCCTCGCGTGGTACGGCGTCGCCGTCGCGCTGTGCGCGTACTACGCCGCCGGATCGAAGGCCCTGACGCCGTGGCCCCTCGCCCTTGGTTGGTGCGTGGCGATTGGTTCGGCGTTGCCGGCCCTGCGCGGCCGCTACGTCGACGCCTCGGCCCGTTCGCGTCAACTGATTCAATCGCTCGTCGCCGGGTCGGCGCTGTCGCTCACCTTCGTCGTCGTCCTCGTGACGTTGCACTCGTTGGTCGACTGGCCCGTCCACGTCGGCCCATTGCTCCTCGCGGTCTCGTGCCTGGTGCCGCTCGGACTCGCCGCCGGAGCCTCGAACGCCGCGTCGCACGCCGACCGAGTCCTCGTGCACCTGATCACCACGTTGGGCACGGTCGCGATCGTGGCCGGGGCGTACCTGGTCGCGGTGCGCGGATTCGACAAGGCGCCCGCCACGCACGCTGACCGCAATCTCCTGTGGTGGGCGATGGCCGCAGCGGCCGTCGCGGCAGTCGCCCACTTAGCGCTCCGGGGTCGGTTCTCGCGCATCGCCACCAGCTTCACCTACGGGGCCCGCGAGGCTCCTGACGAGGTAGTTCGCTCGTTCGGCACCCGCATGACCCGAGCGATCCCGATGGACGAGTTGTTGCTGCAACTCGTCGAATCGCTCCGCAAGACATTGAACCTCGCGTCGGCCGAGATCTTCACCGGCAACGGTGAGGTGTTGGACCTCGTGGTATCGGTCCCGGACCGACCGACGAGGTCACTGAACGTCACCCGCGACGAGCGACAAGTGATCTCGCGTGCCGGAGTCTCGGGAAACGCCTGGGCATCAGTGTGGTTGCCGTCGATCGCGACGAGCGAAATGGTGGGACCGTTGCGCGTGGCGCCCATCAGCCACGCCGGTGAACTCCTCGGCATCATCGTGGTCTCGAAAGTCGAGGGCGCAGTGGCCTTTCGTGAAGAGGACGACCGCGTGCTGGCCGACCTCGCGCGACAAGTCGGACTGGCCCTGCACAATGCGCAGCTCGACACGGCGCTGCAAAGTTCGATGGACGAACTGCGGCGCCAAGCCGACGAGTTGCGCGCGTCGCGAGCGCGCGTCGTGGCCAGTGGCGACGCCGAACGTCGACGCGTCGAGCGAAACCTACACGACGGCGCCCAACAGCACCTCGTCGCCTTAGCGGTGAACCTACGACTGACGAAGGACGTGGTCGCCGAGGATCCCGAGATGGCCGCGCAGATGCTCGACGAACTCGGCGAGGCGGTGCAAGAGACCATTCGCGAACTCCGCGAACTCGCCCACGGCATCTATCCGCCGCTTCTCGTCGACAGCGGACTGGGCGAAGCGTTGAAGGCGGTCGTGAACCGCTCACCGCTCGACATCGAGTTGATCACTGCGGGCATCGGTCGCTACGGCGGCGACGTCGAAGCGGCCGTCTACTTCTGCTGCCTCGAGGCGCTTCAGAATGCCGGCAAGCACGCCGCGTCCTCGCACGTGGTCGTGCGGGTGTGGGAGGAGTCGGGCAGCCTGCTCTTCGAAGTGCGTGACGACGGTCCCGGCTTCGACGTGCGAACGGCGCAGCGCGGCCACGGCTACGTCAACATGATGGACCGACTCGGCGCTATCGGCGGCGCCGTTCGATGGGAGTCCGAGATCGGACACGGCACCGCGATCCGCGGATCGTTGCCGCTACCGTCGTAGGACTAACTCAGGTCGCGAACGCGACCTCGTTGCGCTGATCCCAAAGACGTCGCAGCGTCGTCGCGCCGAGTTGCTCCTTGTGCACGTAGGCCCGGGCACCGCTGGCCGGCGCATCCGGGGGCAGGTCACTGATGTCGTAGGTCGAGCAGAGGATGACGAACGTGTCCGGGAGATCGGACACGATGCGACGCGTCGCTTCGATGCCGCCCATCTCGGGCATGTTGATGTCCATCAGCACGACGTCCGGGTGCAGCTCGTTCGCGAGCTCGAGGGCCTTCACGCCGTTCTCCGCCTCGCCCGCGAGCGAAAAGCCCTCGGAGCGGCGAATAACGGCGCGCGCGGCCATCCGAAATGGCGTTTGGTCGTCTACGACGATGACCGAGAGGGGCTCTTCCATGGCTAAAGTATCCCACTTAGGCCCTCGCGATGGTAGTGAGGTGCCTTCCACGAGGGGGGTGTGGTTAGCCTCCCGAACTCTCACCCAGGTAAACGAGTACGGCCTTCACCCGTCGATTTAGATCGTGCTCTTCGGATAGGCCGAACTTCGCGAATATGGAGTTCGAATGCTTTTCAACGGCGCGCTCGGAGACGCCGAGACTCTTCGCGATCGCGCCGTTGGACTTGCCCTGCGCCATCTCGCTCAGTATCTCGGTCTCGCGCGGCGTCAACCAATCGAGGTCGCTCTTCGGTCGATGCGACCTCGCCTTCACCAGTTCATCGACGACGAGCGGATCGATCACCGAGCCGCCGTCGGCGACCACGCGAATCGCGCGCGACAGTTCGCTGGCGCCGGCCACGCGTTCCTTGAGCAGATAGGCGCGGCCCGACGACCCGTCTTCGAGTAGCGCCAGCGCGTACGCCGGCGCAGTGTACTGACTGAGCACGACGACACCGACCTTCGGGCGGTTCTCCCGGAGCCACGCCGCGGCGCGAATACCCTCGTCGGTGCCGGTCGGTGGCATCCGAATGTCCGTCACGACGACGTCGGGCTCGAGGGTCGTGATGAGTTCGATCAACTCGGGATAGTCACAGCCGACGCCGACGAGTTCGAACTCCTCGTCACTGCTGATGAGTCGGGTGATTCCCTCACGTAAGAGCGCGTTGTCCTCGGCCAAGACCACCCGGATAGTCACGAACAGAACGTACCATCGACGCCCGAGTGGAGGGATGGTCCTCGCAGGGGTATCAACCTCTACGACAGCAATCTGTCGGGCCGTCGCGACGCGCTAGTCCTCTCGCAGCGCTTCGGCGGGACGAATTCGAGCGGCGAGGAGAGCGGGACCCACGGCCAGCGCGACACCGCCCAGGGTGATGACGCAACATACGACGAGGATCAGTGCGGCTGGGATTACGGCGACGGGCACGGCCCCGAGGTGTGAGGCAAAGAGACGCCACACAGTCCTTCCAATGCCGATACCCAGGGGAACACCGATCACGAGACCCACGGCGATCACCGTCAAGGCCTGCCAGCACGTCGCCACCAGCACTTGACGTCGGACGAATCCGAGCACTTTCAGCAGTGCGACTTGACGGCGACGGCGCGCGACGCTGACGAAGAGAAGGTGCGCCAGGGTCGCGGCACCGAAGAGGGCCAGGGTCACGCCGAGCAGGAGTGGGAAGTCGACCGCCTGACCGAAGTTGACCAAGTTGACCGGCACCGTCAGGACGTTCACGAAACGCGAGAATTCGTGCTGCAGCCGACGTAACGCGGCGTCTCCCGACGCCCCCGGCGCGATACTCACGGCCATTCCCCAACCCGCGACCGACTTGAGCAACTTCTGTTCGCACGTGGACTGACTGGGGCTTCCCGTGCACGCGAGATGCAACGCCGCGCGAAAGGGAAGGACCGCGCCGACGCCGAGCCCACCCGTGCTCATGGTCGTCGGTAGTACCACGGTGCCGACTACCCGGAAGTCACCTCGGTAGGTCTTGCCGCTCTTGTTGGTGAGTGACACGACGACGTTCGAGCCCACGTGCAACTTGGCCTGGGACATCGTCGTCGAACCGAGAGCGATCTGGGATTGACCGTGTGGCGGGTGACCGTTGACAAGCGAGAACGCCATCGGGCCCTTGGCGACGTCGACGAACACGCCCTGTACCGCAACGGATCCGACGTCGATGTACTTCCCGGAGAATCCGTACGTGATCTTCTTCACCTCGGCGTCGGGCGTCATCGTGGCCAGGGCCGTCTTCACCTGCGCCCCGGTCAAATTGCCCAAGTCCAATTGCCAGTTCTGACCGTAGAGCGACGGCGTCGTGACAAGGTGGGTCAAGCTGGCGCCGAACACGGAGGTCGCCACTAAAGCGACCACGGCCACGGTGGCTCCGACGAGCGCCGTGACCACCGGAACGCTGGTGCGTCCTCTTCCTCGATCGAGCGCGTTTCGTACTCCGACCACCATGCTTGCCGGCGCGCCCGCCCGGGCCACGACCGTCGCGGCGGTGACGACGTGGCTCGCCGGCACGTCGTGCCGATTCTGACCTCTTCGATTTTGCGCCGCCCGCCACGACGGCACGACGGCCAACGCGACGACCGTGGTCACCACGATCAGTGCGCCGACTCCGAACAACACGGGGCTGAAGATTAATCCCAAGCGCGAGGACGCCGCCCTCGCTTCTCCCACGGGCGTCAAGTCTGAGAGCGAATATGCCAGTAACACACTTCCGATCGCTCCAAATAGTCCAATGGCTCCGGCCCGCATCACTCCGAGCCCCCATAGTTGACGAGGACGCAGCCCCAGAGCGGCGAGTGTCGGATACGACTCTCGCTCCACGAGGCTCTGTCGCGACAATGCCTGACCAATCAGAGCCAGTCCGGCCAGGACCGCGAAGAGGACAAAGAACCACCACCCCGTGGCCTGCGGTTGAATCGATTGGCTGACCGAGGCCAGTGACGTGTCGAGATTCTGGACGTACACGAATCCTCGACCCTGGTGGTTTCTGATGTACGGCTGAAAAGCCGGCATGTCGTTCTCTCCGTGACGGAGCCGAATTTGTTCGATCGAGAGGCGCACGACGGTTCGACCGATCGTCTGGCCAAATGAATGACTAGTGAAGAGGGAGTAACTCGGCGTGCTGGAGGGGAAGTCACCTTGGCTCGCCTCAACGCCCACGACGCGAAACTGCACTACGGGACCGTGAGGAGCGAAATAACTGTTGCTGACCAGCCACTCGGGTCGCTGGCTCTTCGCGTAGAGCGGGACGGAAACCGTCGATCCGATCGTGAGCCCGAACTGCTGTTGCATCGAGAAGCCGACAAGGGCGTCGTGCACACCCACTGGATAGTGACCGGACAAGAGTTTGATGGTGGTATCTCGATGCGACATTGGAAGACCTTGGACATTGAGATACTGATTGGGAATGAACTGTCCACGCGTTGTGCCGTTGCCGTTCCCGTAGTAGGGAGTCGTCGTCACCTTCGTCACGTACGGGAGTTTGAGGAATCCCTTGGAGAGGTCTGACGAGGAGAATATCTCAGCGTCGTACCCGTAACGTTGTATGAAACTGGAAAACGCCGAGGAAGTCCTCTGCGCCGTCGACGCGCCAGCCAAGACCGTCCCGCCGATCAACGTGACAAGAAGAGAAAGTGCGAGCCACGAGGCCTTACGACGTAGCAGTTCGGCCCGCAACACGACCAGAATTGAGCGCATGGACCTCCCCCAAACAAAGACTCAGTATGGCCTCGCAAGTTCGGTCAGGAAATGGTGTCAGCCCCTCGTGCGGCGTCGTACTACCACCCGCGCAGCCCAAGGACACTCGGGCGCAGACGACGTTGAAGGTACGATGGACGCCTGCGCGCGCGTAGTTCAGCGGCAGAACATCAGCTACCTCCACGGCGTGCGCTCGACGCTCCCGGCGTCGCCGTTCTTCTTCGTCAATCCGCTCAACCACGGCGCGAGCGGTCGCTTCGGTCGCCCCACCATCCACAACCTCGTGCGCAAGGCCGGCGTTGAGGCGGGGATCTCAGGTCGCCCCCCACCGCTGGCGCCCCACCAACGCGACATCGCTCATCCGACGCGGCGAGGACATCCACGTAGCGGCTGATGGGCCACTCCAACATCGCCACCACCACGCGCTACCTGCACCTGTCGGATGCGGACCTCAACGCGGCGGTGGACGGGGCGTTCAGAACTGCATGAGAATTGACCTGGCACGCTTCAACGGCTGTCCTCCGAGAAGCCCTAGAAGCTAAACGTGGCGTACCCGTCACTCCCGGCGCTGCCCGCTGCACCACCCCCGCCTTGCGTCCCACTACCAGTTCCTATCGAGGTCACCGACACGGTGAAGCCTGTCGCTCCCCCGGTGTAGCCCGAGCCACCGCCACCGCCACCGGGGACACCGCTCTTCCCGCCGCCGCCTCCGCCACCGGACGCGTAACCACCGCCGCCTCCGCCGCCGCCGCTCTGCCCGCCACCACCGGCACCACCGTCGCCACCGGCGCCACCGGTGCCACCTCCAGGCCCGCCATCAATCCCGCCAGTATTAAGGCCACCGGCGCCGCCCGTGTTCGTGACGGTGTACGGGAAGCTGCCTGTGGTCTTGGTCGAACCGCCATTTCCGCCCGTCGTACCGGAG